>CBFGTV010000015.1:0-54728 GCA_965652145.1 uncultured Clostridiaceae bacterium | reverse complement strand
GGTGATTTGTACACCAGGAAGGCTGCTGGATCATCTTCGACGACAGACCATTAATATTAAACACCTTAAAATGCTGGTATTGGATGAGGCGGATCAAATGCTGCATATGGGATTTATCAATGACGTAGAGAGCATAATTAAACAGACGCCGGTAGATCGACAAACCATGTTTTTTTCTGCTACTATGCCTCGGGAAATCCGTTCCCTGGCTGCCCAATATATGAATGAACCAGTTCAAATACAGGTTAAGGGTGAGGATATTACTTTAAGGGAAATCAAACAGCTTGTTATTGAAACCACCGATCGGGGAAAGCAGGCGTCCTTAATTGCTGCCCTTGAGGAATACCGTCCCTTCATGGCCATTATTTTTTGCCGTACAAAACGACGGGCCAAGGCTTTAAATGAGGCCCTTGGGCGTAATGGCTACAAGACTGACGAGCTTCATGGAGATTTAACCCAGGCAAAGCGGGAAAAAGTAATGAAGGCCTTTAGAAGTGCTAAGCTACAGTTTTTGGTGGCCACCGATGTGGCCGCCAGGGGACTGGACATTGAGGGTATAACCCATGTGTTTAATTATGATATTCCCCAGGATACGGAAGACTACATACATCGTATCGGCAGAACCGGCAGAGCCGGCCAAATGGGGATGGCCGTTACCTTTGTTTCACCAAAGGATCGTGATACCTTGATGCTGATTGAAAAGGGAATTAGAATGGCCATTGATAAAAGAAAAGTCAAGGTGGAGAATCCCGACACCCAGGAATGGATATTACAAGAGGGAAAGAAAAAGCTGCAGTCAGCTAAAGCAACAAAGCCTAAGAACTCCAATAAGCAAGAGAAATATAGAAATAACAGAAGCAGGCCCATGGAAAAGGAGAAGGGTAGAAGCACTAAGAAGTCTGGTGCCAAGGGAAAATCATTTTCAAAAAAGAAACGCTAAATAGAAATAATAAAGAAGACCCTATCAAAACCTTGGGTCTTTTTTTATTTGTTACCATCAGTAAATAAATTTGTTATTTATCAAACAGCCAATTTATGTATAGAAAATTCAGAAAAAACTTTTTTATTACCACCAATCTATGGTATAATTTATTTAATAATTAAGCAAAATCTTGTATTATTAAGGCTAAGGCAAATTAAGTTAATTTAGGGTGATGAAAATGATAAACATATTTTATTTAATTGGTATCTTTATTTTTTTAAGAATTATCATTTTTATTAATGCACGCAATAAACGAAATAAACACAATCATATTGAAAACAGTGATATGGCCTTCCATGTGAAACAGTCAGAGGAGGAATGGCGAAGGGTTCTTCCGATGCAATCGTTTTTTGTTTTGAGAAAGGGAGGCAGGGAAAGGCCCTTTAGCAGTGAACTTTATGAGCTTAAGGAAACGGGGATCTATTGCTGTAAGGGCTGCAGTACAGAAATTTTCAGTTCAAGGGATAAATTCGATGCCGGAACAGGCTGGCCCAGCTTTAGTAAGGTGATATCTGAAGAAAAAATTGGTTTAACCATAGACTATTCCTTTAATCCAACCAGAACCGCCGTTTATTGTACCAGCTGTGGCGGCCATCTCGGCCATCTATTTCACGATGAAACGGTATCGACAGGTCAAAGATTTTGTATTAACTCCATGGCGCTGGAATTCTTAGCCGATGAACCCTCTCAATAATTGGATTTCAAAATTCTAAAAATTTTTTAAAAAGTTATATTGACATTTAAGAAAAACCTTGTTAAGATGGTATACAATATAATTAACAGAATATTTTTTAAATCCATTGAGGGAGATCGGAGATTTACAGAAGCAGTTTCAGAGAGTCGGTGGCTGGTGAAAACCGATACTGTGGTAAAACTCGAATCACTCCTGAGGAGTTATTCCGAAAGATATAGTAGGGATAAACGGGAAGTCCCGTTATAGACGAAGGGTTTGATAGAACCTAATGGAGTGGTTTCTTGTAGTAGAAACAATAAGGGTGGTAACGCGTGGATAATATCCTCGTCCCTGCAAAGGCAATATTTGCAGCGACGGGGTTTTTTTATACAAAAATTCAAGTATAACAGGGAGGGATTTCCATGGAAAAGCATGTGCTTTCCGTTCTGGTGGAAAACCAGTCGGGGGTACTGAGAAGAGTGGCCGGCTTATTCAGCAGAAGGGGCTATAATATTGACAGCCTCTCGGTGGGGGAGACAGAAAACCCAGCATTTTCGAGAATGACCATTGTAACCAGGGGAGATGACGAATTTTTAGATCAGCTTAGAAAACAGCTGGCTAAGCTGGTGGAGGTTGTCAAGATCATTGACCTGAAGCCGGCCCAATCGGTCTACCGAGAATTGATTTTAGTAAAGGTTCGAGCTACCGATGCTGAAAGATCCAGCGTGAAGGAGATTGTGGAAATCTTTCGGGGCAAAATCATCGATGTATCAACTCAAACCATGACCCTTGAGCTGACGGGTGACCCGGAAAAAACAACTGCCTTCGTAGCCCTCATGAAAGGCTATGGCATTGAAGAAATGGTTACAACCGGGCTGACGGCCCTGGGCCGCTTTGGAGCTACTGAATCATAAGATTCATCTCAATAAAAATCAAAAAGTTTAGAGGAGGATTTTTAAAATGGCAAAGTTATTTTATGAGAAGGACTGTAATCTAGCACGATTAAAGGACAAAAAAGTTGCGGTCATTGGCTATGGCAGCCAGGGCCATGCCCATGCCTTAAATTTAAAGGATTCAGGTGTAGATGTGGTGGTGGGCCTTTATGAGGGAAGTAAATCCTGGGCCCTGGCCCAGAAGGCTGGCCTTTCTGTGGCAGTGGCTTCAGAGGCGGCAGCCCAGGCCGATGTCATTGTTATTCTAATCAATGACGAAAAGCAGCCCCAGCTTTATGAAGAAAGCATTGCACCTCATCTGAAGGCAGGTAAGTATTTAATGTTTGCCCATGGCTTTAATATTCACTACGGACAAATTCAGCCTCCCGAGGATGTCAATGTCTTTATGGTGGCACCCAAGGGTCCCGGTCATACCGTTAGAAGTCAGTTCCAGGAAGGAAAGGGTGTACCCTGTTTGGTGGCAGTAGAGCAGGATGTAACCGGCGACACCCTGGAGGTTGCCCTGGCCTATGCCGCCGGTATTGGAGGAAGCCGAGCCGGTATATTGGAAACCACCTTCAAGGAGGAAACCGAGACGGATCTCTTTGGTGAGCAGGCCGTGCTCTGCGGAGGCGTTACAGAGCTGATGAAGATGGGTTTCGAGGTGTTGGTAGAAGCCGGGTATCAGCCAGAAAGTGCATATTTTGAATGCCTGCATGAAATGAAGCTGATTGTAGATATGATTAATCAGGGTGGTCTAAGCTATATGCGGTATTCCATCAGTGATACGGCAGAATATGGTGATTATTCCGTAGGAAAACGCCTTATTACAGAAGAAACCCGCCGTGAAATGAAGCAGGTATTGAAGGAGGTACAGGAGGGTACCTTTGCAAAGAACTGGATACTGGAAAACAAAGCCAACCGGCCATCCTTTAACGCAAGGAGAAGGATGGAGCAAAACCACCAAATTGAAGTTGTGGGTAAGGAATTGAGAAAAATGATGAATTGGAACCAGAAATAAGGTTATATAAAGGGGGATGTTCATGTCAAAAACCATTAAAATATTTGATACAACCTTGAGGGATGGAGAGCAGTCGCCGGGCTGTAGCATGAACCTAAAGGAGAAGCTGGAGGTGGCCAGGCAGCTGGATGAAATGGGGGTTGATGTCATTGAAGCCGGCTTTGCCATTGCATCGCCCGGGGATTTTGAAGCAGTTCAGGCCATTGCCGGGCAGGTGAAAAATGCTGTGGTGGCCAGTCTTGCCAGGGCCTTGCCCAAGGATATAGACAGGGCCTATGAGGCTGTGAAGCATAGCCAAAGACCAAGGATTCATACCTTTCTGGCCACCTCGGATATTCATATGAAATATAAATTAAAACTAAGCCCCGAAGCGGTGCTTGAGCAGGCAACTAAAATGGTCAAATACGCTAAAGCCTACTTAAGTGATGTGGAGTTTTCGGCTGAGGATGCAACCCGCAGCGACCCCGATTTCCTGTATAGGGTTTTTGAAGGGGTGATTCGGGCCGGGGCGACGGTTATCAATATACCTGACACCGTGGGCTACACCACCCCAGAGGAGTTTTATCGGTTAATTAAAAGCATTAAAGAAAATGTACCTAACATTGATCAAGCAGAAATTTCGGTTCATTGCCATAATGACTTAGGTCTGGCGGTGGCCAATACCCTGGCGGCCTTGGAGGCAGGGGCTGGCCAGGTGGAATGTACCATCAACGGAATCGGTGAAAGGGCTGGCAATGCAGCCATGGAAGAGATTGTTATGGCAATTCAAACCAGAAAGGATCTTTACCAATTTACCACAGGAATCGATACAAAGCAGATTTACCCTGCCAGCCGCTTAATCAGCAGGGTAACGGGTATGAGGGTTCAGGCCAATAAGGCTATAGTAGGGGAAAATGCCTTTGCCCATGAGTCGGGTATTCATCAGCATGGGGTTTTAGCCAATAAAAGCACCTACGAAATTATGACTCCTGACTCCATCGGTTTATCGAAAAACAAGCTGGTGCTGGGAAAGCATTCGGGTCGCCATGCCGTTGAGGATCGCCTGGTCAGTTTGGGCTATACCCTGACAAAGGAAAAGCTAGACAGCATATTTCAGGAATTTAAGCTTTTGGCTGATCGTAAAAAACTGGTAGATGACAGGGATTTAGAGGCCCTGGTGGAGGAAAAGGCCATGGAAATTAAAGAGATCTACCAGTTGAAGGAATTTGTGATTAACTGTGGTAATGTGATTACCTCCACCGCCAACATCAAGCTATTGAAGGATGGGGTCGAGCTGGAGGAGGTGGCCCGGGGCTATGGCCCTGTGGACGCAGCCTTTAAGGCCATTGATTCCATATTGGGCCACGATTATACCCTTGAGGACTATTCCCTGCAATCCGTTACCGAAGGGGAGGATGCCCTGGGGGATGCTGTGGTGAAAATCTCTGATGGTCAGAATAGCTACAGAGGCAGAGGCGTGAGTACAGATATTGTGGAGGCCAGTATTAAAGCCTATCTTAATGCTATAAATAAATTATTTAGTGATTTATCACTGGGGAGAGAAAGGGATGCTGGATGAAAGCAGACTTATGTAAGAAAATCGAGATATTTGATTCTACCTTGAGGGATGGGGCCCAGGCCGAGGGAGTTTCCTACTCTGTAGAGGATAAAATTAAAATTACCCTGGCCCTGGATGCCCTGGGGGTTTCCTATATAGAGGCAGGAAATCCCGGTTCTAACCCCAAGGATTTAGCCTTCTTTGAAAGGGCTGAAAAATTAAGACTGATAAACAGCCGCCTGGTGGCCTTTGGCAGTACCCGCCGGGCCGGGGTAAGGGTGAAGGAAGACAGCAATGTATTATCCCTTTTAGAGGCCAAAACCCAGGTGGTGGCCATCTTTGGAAAGACGTGGGATTTTCATGTAGAAAAGATCATTAAAACCACCCTGGAGGAAAACCTCAGGATGATTCAAGAGACCGTGGCTTTTTTTAAGGAACAGGGCAAAGAGGTTATTTTTGATGCAGAGCATTTTTTCGATGGATACAAGGCCAATTCCCAATATGCCCTAGAGGCCCTTCGGGCGGCAGTGGCAGGGGGAGCCGATTGGCTGGTATTGTGTGAGACCAATGGGGGGGCCTTTCCCTCGGAGGTGGCGAAAATAACCAGTACAGTATTACAAACCCTTCAGACTAAAATCGGAATTCATTGCCATAATGATGGAGGCATGGCAGTGGCCAACAGTATTATGGCCGTTGAGGCGGGGGCCACCCAGGTCCAGGGAACCTATATTGGCGTAGGGGAACGCTGCGGTAATGCCAACCTGAGTACGATTATTGGAAACTTACAGCTAAAAAAAGGCTACCGATGTATTCCAGAGAATCAAATGCAGAACTTAACCAGCACTGCAAGACTGGTGGCGGAAATTTCAAATCTAAATACAAATGAGCGGGAGGCCTATATAGGCCACAGTGCCTTTGCCCACAAGGGAGGAATGCATATTGACGGTGTCATGAAGGCACCCCATTCCTTTGAGCACATTGATCCTGAACGGGTGGGGAACCAGAGAAGGTTTTTAATGTCAGAGGTATCAGGCAAAAACACCATACTATCAAAGCTAAAGCGTCTGAATCCTACACTTCATAAAAATTCCCCTGAAACCCAGCAGCTAATGGAGCGGTTAAAGGAACTGGAGCATGAGGGCTATCAATTTGAAGGGGCAGAGAGCACCTTTGATCTTTTAATAAGAAAGCACCTGGGGAAATATAAGCCCTTCTTTGAGCTAAAGCATTACAAAATCATTGGAGAGCAGCCTCCCCTGGGTGAAAACAATTCCTCTGCCATGGTGAAGATCAATGTAGAGGGAAAGGATGAAATGTCGGTGGCAGAGGGAAATGGCCCCGTCAACGCCCTGGATAAGGCCCTTAGAAAGGCCCTGGAGATCTTTTACCCCCAGCTGAAGGAGGTCTACTTGACCGATTACAAGGTTCGGGTGGTCAATACCGAGGCTGCCACCGGTGCCAAGGTTCGTGTATTGATCGAGTCTACTGACGGCCGGGAGGTCTGGAGTACAGTGGGGGTTTCGACAGATATTATCGAAGCCAGCTGGATTGCCCTGGTGGATTCCATTGAATACAAGCTGTTAAAGGAGATAGAAAAAAAGGCCAGGGCCTATATATAGCTCAGATTTTTGCAAAGAGATAGGAGGACGAAAATAATGGGAATGACCATGACACAAAAAATATTAGCCGCCCATGCCGGCCTGGATCAAGTAACACCGGGCCAATTAATTGAGGCCGAGCTTGATTTAGTTTTAGGAAATGATATTACAGCCCCGGTGGCGGTAAAGGAATTTGAAAGGATTGGGGTTCAGGAGGTATTTGACAAAGGCAAGGTTGCCATTGTACCAGACCATTTTACCCCCAACAAGGATATTAAGTCGGCAGAGCAATGCAAGCTGATTCGAGAATTTGCCCATGATCTTCAGATCGAAAATTATTTTGAAATCGGTGAAATGGGAATAGAGCATGGCTTAATTCCAGAAAAGGGCCTGGTGGTTTCGGGGGATGTGGTCATCGGGGCTGATTCCCACACCTGCACCTATGGTGCCCTGGGGGCCTTTTCTACGGGCATAGGCAGTACCGATATGGCTGCAGGCATGGCCACAGGGAAATGCTGGTTTAAGGTTCCCCAGGCCCTGCGGTTTGTCTTAAGGGGTAAGCCTAAAAAATGGGTAAGCGGTAAGGATGTCATTCTTCATATCATTGGCATGATTGGAGTGGATGGAGCCCTGTATAAATCCATGGAATTTACAGGTGAAGGGATTAAGCACCTTTCCATGGATGACCGGTTCTCCATGGCCAATATGGCCATTGAAGCCGGGGCCAAAAATGGGATTTTCCCGGTGGATCAATTGACCTTAAACTATGTCAGGGAGCATTCCAGCCGGAAGCCGGTGGTTTATGAGGCCGATCAGGATGCTGTCTATGAAGCCACCTATGAAATTGATTTAAGTACCCTTTCCCCCACTGTGGCCTTTCCCCATCTGCCAGATAATACCCGACCTATTGAGATGGTGGGGGAGGTGAAAATTGACCAAGTGGTCATTGGCTCCTGCACCAATGGGAGAATAGAAGATCTACGGGTAGCTGCAGAGATTTTGAAGGGCAAAAAGGTGGCGAAGGGAATGCGGTTGATTGTTTTTCCTGTTACCCAGAAGGTATATTTACAGGCGATTCATGAGGGGCTGGTGGAAACCTTTATTAAGGCCGGTGCTGTGGTCAGTACCCCCACCTGCGGGCCATGTCTGGGGGGCCATATGGGGATTCTAGCCAAAGGTGAAAGGGCCTTGGCCACCACCAACCGGAACTTTGTCGGCAGAATGGGGCATCCGGAATCAGAGGTTTATTTAGCCAGCCCCGCAGTGGCGGCGGCAACAGCCCTGACAGGAAAAATAACAAGCCCGGAAGACCTGGCATAAAGGAGGTAAAACCATGAAGGTAAAAGGAAGGGTTTTTAAATACGGAAACAATGTTGATACGGATGTGATTATTCCGGCAAGATATTTGAATACATCGGACCCTGCCGAGCTGGCCAGCCATTGTATGGAGGATATTGATGCCGAATTTGCTGCCCGGGTAGAAAAGGGTGATGTGATTGTGGCGGGTAAAAACTTTGGATGCGGCTCCTCTCGGGAGCATGCTCCCCTTGCCATTAAAACCGCCGGGGTTTCCTGCGTCATTGCTTCCACCTTTGCTAGGATTTTTTATCGGAATGCCATTAATATTGGCTTGCCCATTTTAGAGTGTGATGATGCGGTATCAAAAATTGAAGCCGGAGATGTGATCGAGGTGGATTTTCAGCAGGGAGTGATTTACAACCATACAAAGGATGAATCTTATCGGGCCCAGGCCTTTCCAGTTTTTATTCAGCGTATTATTGAGAAGAACGGATTGATTCATGCCATTCAAGACAGCTTAAATTCATAAAGCCAATGGAAGATAATTGAATAGGGGGAGTGTCAGATGAAATATAAAATTGCAGTAATACCTGGAGACGGCATTGGGCCGGAGGTGGTTGAGGCCGCTTTGGGGGTCCTTAATGAAATTGGGGAGCTTTATCAACATAATTTTGAATATCAAGAGGTGATGGTGGGGGGCTGTGCCTATGATCAGGAGGGAACTCCTTTACCGGAAGCTTCGCTGACGGCCTGTCAAAACAGCGATGCGGTGCTGTTGGGGGCGGTAGGAGGAGAAAGGTGGGATACCCTTCCCGGCCATCTCAGGCCCGAGGCCGCCCTCTTGGGCCTTAGAAAGAGCCTGGGACTTTATGCCAATATTAGACCTGTTGTACTGCATCAAACCCTGGCGGCGGCCAGTCCCTTAAAGGATTCTATTATACAGGGGGGCGTTGACCTGTGCGTAGTACGGGAGCTAACCGGTGGTATTTACTTTGGGGAAAGGGGCTATAAAAATCATCAGGAAAAGGGAGAAGTGGCCTATGATACCGAAGCCTACAGTGTAAAGGAGGTAGAGCGAATTGGCCGAAGGGCCTTTGAGATGGCACTGAAGCGAAACAAAAGAGTCACCAGTGTTGACAAGGCCAATGTATTGGAAAGCTCCAGGCTATGGCGTAAAACCATAGTTGAGCTTGCTAAAGAATACCCAGAGGTTACCCTGGATCATATGTACGTAGACAATGGGGCTATGCAGCTGGTGAGGAATCCGAAGCAGTTTGATGTTATTGTTACAACCAACATGTTTGGTGATATTCTGTCGGATGAGGCCAGTATGATTACCGGCTCCATCGGAATGCTGCCTTCCGCCAGCCTGGGAACAGGGAATTTTGGAATGTACGAGCCGATTCATGGCTCTGCCCCTGATATTGCAGGGCAAAATAAGGCTAATCCCCTGGCGACTATTTTATCGACTGCCATGATGCTAAGGCTTTCCTTCAATTTAGAGGCCGAGGCTGCAGCAATTGAAGGGGCCGTTACCAGGGTGTTGGAAAAGGGATATCGTACCGGAGATATATTCAGTGAAGACAATACATTGGTAGGAACCAGAGAAATGGGTGAACTGGTGACAGCAGCCTTAAAGGAGTGAGTAAAATGAGGAGTAACCGGGTAAAGGCGGGGGTGGAACGGGCCCCCCATCGTTCTTTATTCAAGGCTATGGGTTATATCGACGAAGAATTAAATCGACCCTTAATCGGGGTTGCCAACTCGAAAAATGAAATTATACCAGGCCATACCAACCTGGACAAAATTGCCGAGGCGGTGAAGGCTGGAATTCGCCTGGCAGGAGGAACTCCCATTGAATTTTCAACAATTGGGGTTTGCGATGGGATTGCCATGGGGCATCTGGGGATGAAATATTCCCTGGCTTCCCGGGAGCTGATTGCAGATTCCGTGGAATCGGTGACCATGGCCCATGGCTTCGACGGTTTGGTGATGATTCCCAACTGTGATAAGGTGGTTCCGGGGATGCTGATGGCGGCGGCCCGTATTAATATTCCTACTGTGGTGGTCAGCGGCGGCCCTATGATGGCAGGCAGGGTGGGGAATCGCTCTGTCAGCCTTTCCAATATATTTGAAGCCGTTGGTGCAGTAAAGTCGGGTAAAATGTCAGAGGAAGAATTATATGAATATGAGGAAAAAACATGCCCGGGTTGTGGCTCCTGTTCAGGTATGTATACGGCCAACAGCATGAATTGCCTGACCGAGGTGCTGGGAATGGGCCTGCCGGGAAATGGAACCATACCTGCTGTTTTTGCCGAGCGGCTTCGATTGGCTAAAAAGGCCGGTATGACCATTATGGGGCTCTTGGAAAAAAATCTTTGCCCCAGGGATATTATGACCGGGAAGGCCTTTGAAAATGCCTTAACCGTCGATATGGCCCTGGGCTGCAGCACCAATAGTATGCTGCATTTACCGGCCATTGCCCATGAGGCCGAGGTTCTACTGAATTTGGAAATTGCCAATAAAATTAGCAGTCGTACCCCCAATTTGTGTAAGCTGGCTCCGGCAGGGCAGCACCATATAGAAGACCTTTATTTTGCTGGGGGCATACAGGCGGTGATGAAGGAGCTGTCGAAAAAGGAGCTGCTGTATTTGGATACAGTAACCGTGTCCGGTACCCTGAAGGAAAATGTACAGGGGGCCGAGAATCAGAATCAAGAGGTGATCAGACCCATTGAAAGGCCCTATAGTCCAACGGGAGGAATTGCGGTGCTGAAGGGGAACCTGGCTCCCCAAGGATGTGTGGTGAAGCGTTCTGCCGTAGCAAAGGAAATGCTTCGGCATCGAGGGCCTGCCAGGGTATATGATTCTGAAGAAGCGGTGATCGAAGCCATCTTAGGGGGACATATTAAGCCTGGTGATGTGGTGGTCATTCGATATGAGGGTCCCAAGGGAGGCCCGGGGATGCGGGAAATGCTCAGCCCCACCTCTGCTCTGGCGGGGATGGGACTGGATTCCACCGTGGCCTTAATTACCGATGGGCGCTTTAGCGGAGCCACCAGGGGTGCCTCCATCGGCCATGTTTCTCCAGAAGCCGCAGAGGGAGGGCCCATTGCCCTGATTGAGGAGGGGGATCTCATTCAAATCGATATGGTAAAGGGAACCCTGGAGCTGTTGGTGAAGGAAGAAGTGCTAAAGGAACGTAAAGCCCAATGGCAGCCGCCAAAGCCTAAGGTAACAACAGGGTATTTGGCCCGCTATGCAAAGCTGGTAACTTCAGCTACTACGGGAGCTGTGTTGAAATAGAACGAGGAGGTAAAAGAATGGAACTGACTGGCGCTGAAATTATTATAGAATGCCTTAAGGAGCAAAAAGTAGATACCATATTCGGTTTTCCCGGGGGAGCTGTTATTCATATCTATGATGCCCTTTACCGTGAAGGGGAAATCAGGCACATTTTAACCGCCCATGAGCAAGGGGCGGCCCATGCCGCCGATGGCTATGCCAGGGCCACCGGGAAGGTAGGGGTCTGTTTAGCCACCTCTGGCCCTGGGGCTACTAATCTTGTAACAGGAATTGCTACGGCCTTTTTAGATTCCATTCCCCTGGTGGCCATTACGGGTAATGTTGCCCAATCCCTTCTGGGAAAGGACAGCTTTCAAGAAGTGGATATTACGGGAATTACCATGCCAATTACCAAGCATAATTTTATTGTTAAAAATATTGACGAGCTGGCAGCCACTATGCGAAGGGCCTTTTACATTGCCCAGGAGGGAAGGCCGGGGCCTGTTTTAATTGATATACCGAAGAATATAACAGCCCAAAGCACTAATTATGAGTATGAAAGCCCCAATACAATAGCCGAGGGAGCGGCTCGGTATAACCCAACTGAAATAGATCAGGCCCTGGAGATGATTAATAAAGCCCAAAGACCCTTGTTTTATATTGGCGGTGGGGTCATTCGATCGCAGTCCAGCAAAGAATTAAAGGAGCTGGTGGAATTAATTCAAGCACCCCTGACCTCCAGCTTAATGGGCTTGGGGGGCTTTCCAGGGAACCATCCTCTTCATACGGGGATGGTGGGAATGCATGGTACAAAGGCCTCCAATTTGGCAGTAACAGAATGTGATCTTTTAATTGCGGTGGGTACCAGATTCAGCGATCGGGTCATCAGCAATGTATCAGGCTTTGCCCCCAGGGCTGAGATTATTCATATTGACATCGACCCGGCTGAAACCAATAAGAATATCAGAACACGACTCTCTCTAATCGGCCCGATTAAGGAAATACTCAATCGTATTAGGGAAGGGGTCATTCCCGTCAGGTCAAGGGAATGGATTGATCAAATTCAGCAATGGAAAAGCCAGTATCCCCTAAGCTATGGTCAGAATGGGATATTAAGGCCTCAATATATTATTGAGAAAATCCATGAGCTAACCCAGGGAAAGGCCATCATTACCACTGAGGTGGGGCAGAATCAAATATGGGCCGCCCAATACTTTGATTATACCGAGCCCCGCAGCTTTATTACCCCAGGGGGGCTGGGAACCATGGGCTTTGGTTTGGGGGCTGCCATCGGTGTGAAGCTGGCCCAGCCCCATAAAAGGGTATTTAACATTGCAGGCGATGGTTCCTTTCATATGAACTGTAATGAACTGTCCACCGCTGTGAAATATCGGCTGCCCATCATTGTTGTGGTGCTGAACAACCATGTTCTAGGTATGGTAAGACAATGGCAAAGCCTGTTCTTCGAAAACCGTTATTCCCAAACAAGCCTTGAGCAGTCAACTAATATCCCCATGCTGGCAGAAGCCTTTGGTGCCAAGGGCCTACAAATTACAAAGCCGCAAGAGGTTGAATCGGTTTTAAGGGAAGCCATGGAGGCCGAGGGGCCAGTGGTAATTAACTGTGAAATTGATCGTGATGAAATGGTATTTCCGATTGTTCCTCCCGGTGCATTAATCAAGGACTTAATTACGGAAGCAGAAGAAAAATAATTAAATATCTTGATTAATGGGAACTTATTTCCTCCTGTCTCAGTCTAATAAACTGAGAATAAACAACAAGGAGGAACAATCTATGAAGCTAAAAAGAATCATTGCAGGGGCTTCACTGGTGGCAATTTTACCCTTTTCAAGCTTTGCAGCCCTGGGAAATCAATTAGAAATCTTGCCAGCCAATGATGATCAAGCAAAAATAATAAATGCTATGCCCATTAGCATTGAGCTAAGTGAATCAGTATATAGCTATTACAGCAGTTTTACGGGGACAGTAAAGGAAATAAGGGACTTTGAAGGTGTAAAAGGGGCCCGGTTTGTACTATTGGAAAATGAAGACGGGCAGCAGGCAAATTTAATTGTATCCGAGGATACCTACTATATTAATGACAATAAAATTACTCTGGGTGCTGAAGTAACGGGCTATTACGAAACCGATGCACCAATGCTAATGATTTATCCTGCTCAGTATAATGCGAAAATTGTTTCCGTTGACTTTCAGGATGAAAAGGTAAATATCAAGGCCGATCTTTTCGATCAAGATCTATTGAGCCGGGATCAATCATTAAAGCTGAATATTGCTGAAGATACTAAAATAATTACCCAGGAGGGGGAGGCCTTTGAGGGTGAGCTTCAAAATAGAAAATTGATTGTATTCTATGGAGCCACAACCAAAAGCCTGCCGGCCCAAACCAGCCCCAGCAAAATTGTGGTAATGAATGAGGATATCGAGGCACCTGTAGAGGATTTGGAGGATGAACAGGATTTATTGTGGGATGTTTCTACAATGGATATTATTGTTGAAGATCAACAGATAGAGGCACCTAAGGCCTATGCCAATGAAAAGGGGACTGTGATGGTTCCCCTGAGGGCCATAGCCGAAGCTTTAGATTTTGAGGTAAGCTGGAATGAAAAAGAGCAAAAAGTGGTTCTGAGTGATGACATTACCTTAAAAATAGGGGACAGCACCTATACTAAGCAGGATACTGCTCTGGAGCTGGAATCAGCTCCTGAGCTGGTGGAAGGAATGACCTATGTACCCCTTCAATTTTTCAAAACGGTAGCAGAGATGAACAATGCTTATGTATTGGAAGAGCAAATTGTAATTGATAATGGAGAGGTTATGGAATAGAATATATGAAAAAAAGGAAGGCTTTCCGGGTAGTTACCAGAAAGCCTTCCTTTTTTATTTTCTGTCTGCAAGGAGCCTATCGGCCATTTCTGCTGCCATCTGCTGGCATAGCTCAAATTCTTCCTTCTTAGGAGAGGATTTTGCTTCCACAGCTTGGCCCACAGTTTCCCATTTAATTCTTTCTGCAAACTTTGTCAGGTTAGAAACTCCGCCGCCGCTCCAGGAGGCAGTACCGAAAATCCCCAGGTATCGGTCCTTCAGTTGAGCATTTTCAATCTTATGAATAACCGTTTCCATGGCAGGAAACAGACCTGTATTATAGGCGCAGCTTCCCAGGATCACACCCTTAAATCGCCATATATCACTGATGATATAAGAGACGTGGGTTTTTGAAGCGTCATAAATTCGTATATTTTTTATTCCCTTTTCTGAGAGCTTTCTGGCAATGAAATCCGCCATCTTTTGGGTGTTACCATACATGGAGCCATAGACAATGACAACTCCCTCCTCGGTTTCGCACTTGGACCATTGATCATAGTAGTCAATAATACATTGGGGCTGGGTTCGCCAAATGGGGCCATGGGTAGAGGCCACCACTCGAATATCAATATTGGCGGCCTTTAGCTTTTTAAGGGCCTTTTGTACCATTGCTCCATATTTTCCTACAATATTGGAATAATAGCGTCTAATTTCATCGGTATAAAATTCCAGGTTCACCTCATCGTCAAAGACTCCCCCGTCTAGGGTACCAAAGCCCCCAAAGGCATCACCGGAAAATAAAAGACCATGGTTTATTTCATAGGTCATCATAGTTTCTGGCCAGTGTACCATCGGCGTTAAATAAAATCGAAGCTGGTGCTTCCCTAGGTCCAATACATCCTCATCATTAATGACATAATAGTTGTCCATTTTTCCGTAGAAGTTTTCCAGTATCTCAAAGGTTTTCTTATTACCTACAATGGATAGATTGGGGTATTTGTCCTTTACTGCCGTAATGGCTCCGGAATGATCTGGCTCCATATGGTTAATAATTAAGTAATCAACAGGCCGGTCTCCAATCAGCCCTTCAATTTTTTGTAAAAAGGCGTCCATTTTAGTATTTTTGACGGTATCAATAATCGCCACCTTTTCATCGTCTATCAAATAGGCATTATAGGAAACCCCTTTGTCTAAGGGCCATAGGTTTTCAAAAAGATGGGTTTCTCGATCATTTACCCCGATAAAATGAATTGAATCCGTTATTTTTACTGTGGTAACCAATGTTATTCCTCCTAGCTTACTTTTTATCCTATTATAACACATAAATATAGCTTGAAACCTAACCTTTTCATAAGCAATTATAAGTTATTTGATAAGGGAGTTATTGGGCGAATAGTTTGCCTTATTATTTTCCAATAACGAGGGTAGTAGGTATACTATCAAAATTAGTCGAAAGATATTGTCAAAAACTAAAGACTAAATGGAATACAATTGTTTAGAAGAACTTTATTCATTAATGCTGTTAAAAATAGTAGATAGATGAAGGAATTTGTTTCAAAATAATCCCATAAAAGTATGTACATGCCAACCAAAAATGTATTAATATTATATTAATTTATAATTTTAAAACTATGGTTGTGAAATTAAATTAAAGGAGGGTAGCAGCTTTATATTTTATAAAAGGGGGTATTTAGAGTGAAGAGAAAGAGAATCATATCTGTTTTTTTAGTAGCTATGTTGTTGATGGTGAGTTTTAATTGGGCCTATGGGAAGGACCCTGTGGCTGAAACAGATGCAGAACTTTATTTACAGCAGGTTCAGGAAGCTAGAAAGGGCTTGCTTGAAGAAATTGATTTATCAGAAAGAAAGAATCAAGAGATGTTTCCAGGGGAAAACAGCAGAAAATTTGAGCCAGACCAACAGGTAAGGATAATCGTTGAATTACATGGAAAGCCGGTGCCCTATGGATTAAAGAGCAAAGATTTGCTTAATCAAACCATGTCAGAGCAGTCAAGAATCATTGAAGATGTAAAGCAGGTTGTTGATTTAGAAGCAAGGCACCAGTTTGTACAGGGCTTTTATGGCTTTAGTGCCGAAACTGAATATCAAAATGTGGCTACCCTTGAAAGACAAAGAAACGTGAAGCAGGTGTACATTGCAGAGCGCTTTACCCTTGATATGAGCAATAGCAGGAAGATTATCAATACAGATGAGCTTGTGGAGGTGGAAGGGCTTTATGGAGATGGCACCGTTATCGCCATTCTGGATTCCGGGGTAGACCCAGACCACACTGATTGGGAAGATCTGGATGGTGTGGATGTGAAGATTACCGAGGATAAATTTAATAAATTGGCCAAAGAAACTGACGTTGAGGAGGTATATTATAACAGTAAGGTGCCTACTGGCTATGATTGGGCTGATAAGGACAACGACGTTACAGGCTATCGTTCTAACCACGGTATCCACGTTGCCGGAACCGCTGCTGGAAATGGGCGAATCAAGGGGATTGCTCCCAATGCCCAGATATTGGCCGAAAAGGTCTTTTCAGACTACGATGAATATGCCTATGAGGACGATATCGTGGCGGGTATTCTCCACGCAGTAACCTTTGAAGCCGATGTCATCAATATGAGCCTGGGATCAACAGCGGCCTTTTTAGACCCCGACAGGCCCTATCATCAAGCCATCAGCTATGCAGTAGACCAGGGGGTTGTAGTGGCAGTTTCAGCAGGAAATTCAGCTTTTTCCACCTTATGGAGCTATCCGCCCTATGCAGAAAATCCTGATATAGGCTTGGTTGGTTCACCTGGTCTGTGGTACGATACGATTCAGGTGGCCTCCTATGAAAATGATTATGTAACCTCATATTTTATGGAATATGGAAATAATCGCCGGGCTCAATATACCAATTCGGGACCCAATGCCATTATTCACTTTAACAAAGAAGATTTAGAAATTGAATATGCAGGCTTTGGCGGTGAAGAGGCAGATTATGAAGGCAAGGATTTTACCGGCAAGGTGGCCCTGGTTGAAAGGGGTGTTTATTCCTTTGTCGAAAAAATTGCCATGGCCGAGGCCCAGGGAGCCATTGGAGTCATTGTCTATAATAATGCTGCTGGAGGGGACGAGCTCTTAAGCATGGCCTATCCAGAAGATGGAACCATTCCGGCAGTTTTTGTGGGTAGAACAGCAGGGGTTGAGCTTCATAAGCTGGTTGATTCAGGTAATGCAACAGTAAAATTTGCAGGCAAATTTGGTGAGGAGATCAATGGAAACCGCACCCGAATGGCAGGCTCCACCTCCTGGGGATTAACCTCAGACCTGGCCTTCAAGCCTGAAATTACTGCACCGGGGGCTAATGTTTGGTCTTTATCCAATAATGATCTATACACCAATATGAGTGGGACATCCATGGCCGCCCCCCATGTGACCGGTGGGTCAGCTCTATTGGTTCAGTATTTAAGAAAGCACTTCGATCTATCTCAAAATCGTGATCAGGTGGAATTCATTAAATTAATGTTGATGAATACATCAGAGATTATTCTTGATCCAGATAATAGTCATCTTCCCTATTCTCCGAGAAGGCAGGGGGCGGGACTGATGAAGCTGGACCGAGCAGTACAGACCCCAGCCTATGTTTATACTAATATCACTGATGATCATCGCATTGGCGATTATACAAGAAAGAGTGGGGCTGTAACCTTAAGGGATGATGTTACTCAAACCTTTGAATTAAACTTAAGCACCATTAATGAGGCGGAGCTTTCGGTTCCCTATGTTGTCTATTCTTCGGTATATACCGACGACAAGCAGGACGGCTTTTTAACAATGAAGACAAGGCCCTTGGTGAATGCAGAGCTTAAGCTGCTTAGTTCAACCGGGGACCATGATGATACCGTAACAGGCCTTGTCTACGCTTCTGCTGGTGAAATTAATACTTTGACCTTCCAGTTGGATTTATCTGAGGTCTATCTTGAACCAGAGAGCTTCGTTGAAGGCTTTATAGAACTGAGGTCCTTAACAAATGAATACCCCACCCTATCGGTTCCCTTTGCAGGCTTTTATGGCGACTGGAATCGGCCAAAAACCATTGACACTGCTTTTTGGGAAGGTGACAGCTATACTGAATATACAGGGTTATATGACAATGACATGCTGAATTTATATAATATAGAAGGCTACCCCACTGATTTTCTGCTGGATAATTATCGGCATATGGTGGGACTGGGCTTCAATATGAAAGGGGAATTTTCAAAGGACACTATAGCCATTTCACCCTTTACCGATTTTAAGGATAGTGCCCAGGCGGTTTATACCCTGTTGAGAAATGCCAGAGAATTTAAGCTAGTGATCGTGGATGAAAAGGATCAGGTGGTAAAGGAGCTGTTTGACAATGGTCAGTTTACTAATCCCGACGGGACAAAGCCCTTTGAAGAAGGAATCAGGAAAAATGTATTGGCATCATCGCCCTTAACCCAGTACCCCGCATTATTTAGCTGGGACGGAACGGATCAGCAAGGAAACATAGTTCCCGAGGGGCAATACTACTTCAAGGTGATTACAAAAATTCATTATGATCATATTCGACCCATCAGTACCCAATCCTATAAAATCCCTGTAAAGGTAGACTTAACACCACTAAAAATCAGTAACCTGAGAATTGAAGGAGATACCTTAAAATGGGAAGTAGATAACAGCGACCTATTTGGTTATACGATCTTTGTAAATGGTGACATAGTAAAGGAGACCATGGACAATACCCTTCAGCTTCCCGGAATCAGTGAACAGGACAGCATTGTGGTGGTGGCGGAAGATATTGCAGGAAATTTATCTTCAAGGCAGCTAGACAATCAAGTAAATAAACCCGATGAGCCTGAGAAGCCTGATAGCTCTGATAACTCCAGAAGCTCCCGCACTGGCTCTTCGGGAACCAGCAGGTCAAGACAGCAGGAAACACCTAAAGCTGGTAAGGAAATAGGGCGAGATGGGGGCCTGGTAGAAATGGTGGAAGGAAGGCTGTCAATTCATTTTCCGGCAGGAGCTTTGTCTGAAAATACCCTTATGTCAGCCCAGGAATTAGATAAGGAGGTCCTATTAAGGGCCAAGGAAGGCGGTCGTTCCCAGGGCTATCAAACTGTTACCGATGTATATAGTCTAGTGTTTGACCCTGATCGTTCCCTTAATCAGCCTATCACCCTGATATTCCCCTTAGATAAAGTAAACCAGAAAGATAAGAGGCTGATGGGAGTATACAAATATATCGAGAGAATCAACCAATGGATTTATGTGGGAGGCAGCATCAATCGAGAAGGAGCCATGACTGCTGAGGTTGACAGCTTGGGCACCTATGGAGTGCTATACTATGAAAAAATCTATCAAGACATGATGAACCATTGGGCGAAGGATGAAGTTATGGTAACTACTGCAAGGCATATTACCCGGGGAATCAGCGATGATATATTTGACCCCAATGGCAATATCACTAGAGCCCAGTTTGCAGCCTTGTTGGTCAGGGCCTTGAATCTGCCCCAGGAGCCTTTCCAGGGACTATTTAAAGACGTACAGGCCAATCAGTGGTTTGCAATAGAGGTGGAAGCCGCAGCCAGGGCCGGTCTGGTGATGGGGCATGATGGAAGCTTTAATCCAGATGATCAAATCAGCCGTGAGGCCATGGCCACCATGCTGATACGAGCCCTGAAATATAGTGAAGGCTATCACCCTGCTCCCATTACAACAGACGGGGCTGCCATCAGAAAACAATACAGTGATACGGAGTATATTTCTTCATGGGCGGTGGAACCAATCAATGAAGCAGTAGCCCGGGGCCTGATGACAGGAATGGATGCAACAACCTTTGCCCCCCGACAAACAGCCACCAGGGCCCAGGCAGCCGTTACGATTTATCGGCTGCTACAGAGATTAAATAAACTATAAGTTAGATAAGAGGATTACCTGCTAATGGGTAATCCTTTTTTTGGTTAAAAATATTTTGTATAATCATTGTTAATCAGATAAACCCTGTTTAAGAAAAAATAGTTGTAATATGGGTGAAGGAGCAGTATAATATAAACATAAGATTAGAAACTAAACAAATGCTTAGGAGGTGAACTATGACAAATCGTGAAGAGGAAATACTACGGTTAATTCGTCAGAACCCTTTGATTTCTCAAAGGGAATTGGCAGAGGAATTAGGTATTACCCGTTCTTCAGCGGCGGTTCATATAACAAATCTTATTAAAAAGGGCTATATTAAAGGAAAGGGCTATGTGGTACAGGAGGACCCCTATGTATGTATGGTGGGGGGAGCCAATATGGATATTCAGGGCTTCCCTGGGGGGACCTTTCGATTCAGAGATTCTAACCCAGGGTCTGTCAAGCTTTCGTTAGGGGGAGTAGGCAGAAATATTGCTGAAAACATGGTTAAGCTGGGCTTAATGACAAAGCTGTTGACTGTGGTGGGGGGGGATCTCTACGGCAGTAAAATCTTAGAGGAAGCCAGGCAAATAGGCCTTGACATGGAAGCTGCCCTGGTTTTAAAGGATCAACGGACCTCCACCTATCTTTCAATTTTAGATGGCCAGGGTGATATGCAAGCAGCCATTGCCGACATGGAAATTATGGATCGACTGTCGGTGGATTATATCAAGGAAAACAGGCACATCATTGAAAATGCCCAGGTCACTGTGATTGACACCAATATTCCCAGAGATACAATTGAGTATATTGTTTCAAATTTCAAGTCACCGGCCTTCTTTTTAGATACTGTTTCGGTGGCAAAGGCTGAAAAAATTAAAGATTTTATTGGACTGTTCCATACAGTTAAGCCTAATCGCCTGGAGGCAGAGGTTTTAACCGGTATTAAAATTAAAGATTTAGCCGATGTAAAAAGGGCCGCCAAGTATTTGCTTGACACAGGCGTCAAAGAAATTTTCATAACCCTTGGTAAGGATGGAATTTATTATGCTGATGGCAGTTCAGAAGCCCATCTGAGATTGCCAGAGGTGAAGGTGGTAAATGCCACCGGTGCAGGGGATGCCTTTACGGCTGCATTGGTATATGGTTTTTTAAAGGGAATCGAACTAAAGGAAAGGGCACATATGGCGGCGGCAGCCTCAAACCTGGCCCTATCCCATGAAAATACCATCAATCCCTTTATGTCAATAGAAGCAATCAATCAAAAAATGAAGGAGATAGGATTATGTTAGAAAAATATTTGGAAATTCAACCAGCGGTTTTAGAGGCTATTCAAGCCGGAAAGCCTGTTGTGGCTTTGGAATCTACAATTATTTCCCATGGTATGCCCTACCCTAAAAATGTAGAAACGGCTTTGGAGGTAGAAAGGATTATTAAGGAACAGGGAGCTGTTCCGGCCACTATTGCTATTTTAGAAGGAAAGCTAAAGGTTGGTCTTTCACAGGAGGAGATCGACTATTTGGGAAAAGCAAAAAATGTGATTAAAACCAGTAGAAGGGATATTCCCTTTATCGTGGCAAAGAAAATGGATGGCGCCACCACAGTGGCCTCAACCATGATCATTGCTGCCATGGCCGGCATTAAGGTTTTTGCTACTGGCGGAATCGGTGGAGTTCATCGTGGAGCCCAGGAAACCTTTGACATTTCTGCTGATCTGGAGGAGCTGGCTCAAACCAACGTCGCTGTCGTTTGTGCAGGGGCCAAGTCAATACTTGATATTGGCCTTACCCTTGAATATCTTGAAACCAAGGGAGTTCCGGTAATTGGGTATCAAACCGAGGAGCTGCCGGCCTTTTATACAAGGAAAAGTGGATTTGGTGTAGATTATCGGGTTGATTCACCATTGGAATTGGCCAGTGCCCTTAAGGCAAAATGGGATTTGGGCCTGACGGGTGGAGCCGTTGTTGCTAACCCCATTCCTGAAGCCTATGCAATGGATTTCGACAAAATTAATAGGGCCATTGAAGAAGCCCTTCTGGAAATGGAGAAAAATGATGTCAAGGGAAAGGAAAGTACCCCCTTTCTATTGGCAAAGGTAAAGGAAATTACCGCAGGGGAGAGCCTGGAGGCCAATATTCAATTGGTCTACAACAATGCTAGGCTAGGGGCTCAACTGGCTCTGGCACTATCAGATTTAGAATAATAAAAGCTTATGTTCAGCAGGATTGCGTTTATCGCAATCCTGTTTTTGCTTTTGAAGCTGGCGATTGCTGTATATTTGAAATTGTTATATTTTATCAATCTATCATACATTTATAAAAATTTCATTTTTTAATGACATAATTAGACAAGAAATTTAATGAAAACCCATTACAATATAAATAGTAGAAATTTGTAACTAATCAAGTTATACTATTTTTACAACCAATTTTTGAAAGGAGGGTTTCCATGTACTATATTTTAACAGGAGCTGTTGCTTTTATCTTTTTTGTTTTATTTGATTACTTTACCCTGAATAATCAGGGAAAGCTAAAAAAAATATTCGGAATACTGGGTCTGGGGGTGCTTATCTATTCTGCCATCATGGTAACGGTTGTATCTGAAAAAATAACATTACCAATGACAGTCAGGTTGATGGGGGGAATATTATGGCTATTGTCCATGGCTTTATTAGTGTATTCACTGTTTTTAGAGCTGCCCTTTGTTCAAACCTATGGAAAAAAGGAACATAACCATAATCTGGTAAACACTGGCACCTATGCCCTGTGCAGGCATCCTGGTGTACTCTGGTTTGGTTTCGTCTTTTTGTTCTTCTTTTTTACTACTGGGGCTGTTCTATTGATCCCCGCAGGAATTATCTGGACAATCATCGATATTCTTCATGTTTATTTGCAGGAGAAAATGTTTTTTCCTAAAATGTTTCCAGAATACGGTAAATACATAAAAGATACACCTATGTTAATTCCTAATCGCAAAAGCATGATGAAATGCAAAGACACATTATATATAGGGGGCATAAGGAATGATTAATTTGCAAGAAATGCTTCGACAGGAAAGCTATGATAAAGTTTGGGAAAAATATTGTGGTTTTTTAGATTTGAACTTACAAGAATTTATGGCTATACAGGAAAGATTGCTAATGGAGCAAATTGAGCTTTTATCCCGTTGTCAGCTGGGGAAAAAAATCATGGGAGAGGGAGTAAAACCTAAAAATATAGAGGAATTCAGACAATTGGTGCCCTTAACCACCTATGAAGACTATGCAGATATATTGTTGAGTAAAAATGAAGCTGCCCTGCCTTCAAAGCCGCAATATTGGATTAAAACCACATGGAAGGGTGGAACCCATGAAATTAAACTGGCTCCTTATTCAGAAAGTATGATTGAAGAGCACACAAAGGCCTTTATTGCCAGCCTCATACTGGCCACCAGCAGGCGAAAGGGAGAATTTTTGCTAAGGGAAAATGATAAATTCCTTTATGGAATGGCTCCCCTGCCCTATCTGACAGGTCTGGCACCCTATGGGGTAAAAAATGAAATTAATTTTGAATACCTTCCTTCCATTGAAGAGGCTGAACACTTAAGCTTTGAGGAAAGAAACAAAATGGGCTTTGAGCTGGCTTTGACAAAGGGAATTGATTTATTTTTTGGGCTTTCAAGTGTATTAGTTAAAATTGGTGAGGATTTTGCCAAGGGCTCTGCAACAGGTAAAAGGGGCTCGTTATTATCAGCAGATTTTAAAATGATGTATAGATTAATTCGGGCATTCATCAAAAAAAATATAAAAAATGAGACAATTTTACCAAAGGATTTGTGGGATATTAAAGGAATACTATGTGCAGGAACCGATACCCATGCTTTTAAAGAAAAGATTGAATATTATTGGGGTAAGCGACCCATAGAAATTTACGGAGGCACAGAAATTGCCACTGTAGCCACTGAAACCTGGGGTGACAGTGGACTTACCTTTTTTCCTGATGTGAATTTCCTGGAATTTATACCAGAAAAGGATTCCCTTAAAAGTCTTAATAATAAGGAATTCGTACCTAAAACCCTACTGCTTAACGAGATCAAGCCGGGTCAGCGCTACGAACTGGTAGTGACGAAGTTTAGAGGTGGTGCCTTTGTACGTTACCGTGTAGGTGACATGATTGAATGTTTGTCGTTGCAAAATGAAGCCTATGGAATTCACCTGCCTCAAATAAAATTTGTAGACAGAATTGCCAATGTAATTGATCTGGCAGGATTTACGAGGATTACCAAGGCCACCATTGATAAGGCCATGGGTTTGGGCAAAATACCAATCAAGGATTGGGTGGCATGTAAGCAGTATGAAGAGAAAGAGCCAGTATTACATATTTATTTAGAGCTGGAGGAAGGCTTTGAAGCTGGAGAAGATATAAAGGAGAGGCTCCATAAAAGCCTGCAGGAATCTGATTGTGATTATCGGGACATACAGATGCTTTTAGGAAAGGACCCCCTTAGAGTCACATTACTGCCAAAGGGGACCTTTGAAAAATACCAAAATATGTACAAGGGGCCTATCACCAAAATGAACCCATGTCAGGAAATAGTCGAAACATTGTCTAATTGCAGTTAAAAATTCGTGAGGTGATTCTGTGGAGTCCAATTCCTATTTAATTTTAATTCCCTTCCTTTGCTTTGTTTGCTATTGTGTTTTGTTAATCATTTTGATTGGGTCAAGGAAGAACAAAATTGCCCGGCACTATGCCTTTTACATTATTTCCATGGTTGTTTGGAGCTTTGGGGCCTTTGTAATGCGTGCCAATTTTCCGCCGGGCCCCCTGTTTTGGAATCGAATTCTCTGTGTGGGGCTTATCAGCATGCCCGTTATCTTTTATCACTTTACCCTGGTGCTGACAGACACGATTAATCAGAAAAATAAGCTCTACTTTGGGTATATTTCTGGTGCTTTATTGATTATTGGGAATTTTAGCGGCTTTATTACTGCAGAGGCCTATGTAGAACGTAATTATTTTTATTATACCTTAGGGCCAGGGGCTTCCCTTATGGCCCTTTGGAGCCTTAGCTATTTATTATTGGCCTTCATCAATATAATTAATAAGGTGAAATCTAAAGAAATTCCCATTGCCAGGGTGAAGCTCATATTAATGGGTTCGGGCTTAATGATATTTGGGGGGCTTCTTAACCTGTTTCCAAGTCTTGGCCGCTACCCGTTGGATATCCTTCTGAATACCTTCAATGCATTTTTTATAGCCTATTCAATTTATCGGTATCGCTTTTTAGAGATCAAGCTGATTGTTAAAAAGGGGATGGCCTATTCCCTTTATACACTGTCTCTAACAGGGGCCTATATCATTGCCATTTTTGGTGTACAGCAGATTTTTATTATGCTCCTGGGCGATACAAGTATGTTTTCCACCCTGGTGATTGCTGTGATCCTGGCGCTGCTTTTTCAGCCCGTTAAAGACATCATTCAAAAATGGATTGATCGGCTGTTCTACAAGGAAAGTCTGAACCATCAAATTATTTTAAGGGATTTCAGTAAAATTATCAATAATCAATTAGACCTAGAGGAATTGACGGATTCTTTATTGAAGGCCCTTCAAAGGGGATTGAAGCCGAGAAAAATCCACTTGCTTCTAAGGCAGGGTAAGGACGAGTACGTTCTTTTTAATCCAACTGCCAGGGAAGACTGGATGCAGGATATAAAATATAATGGCAATCATCCGATTATACAATGGTTTTTACAGGGGAAATCCCTTCTAACCCTGGCAGAAATAGAGAATCTGCCATATTTTACGGGGTTGTGGCGAACAGAAAAGAAGCAGCTATATAGAATGGAAACAGAATTAATCGTAGCCATTAAGCTAAGGGAAACGCTGATCGGTTTGATTATTTTATCTGATAAAATGGGAGGCGAAGCCTATTCCCATGGAGAAATGGATTTTTTATTTACGCTGGTCAATAATGCTGCTGTGGTAATTGAAAATGCTAAGCTCTACGAGGAAGCCAAACGTCAGGCCATTACCGATGGGCTGACAAAGCTATATAACCATCGGTACTTTCACGAGGTGCTGGGGCAATATATCAAAGGTAAAACCTGGAAGACCTTTTCTGTGGCAATGATTGATGTGGATTTATTTAAACTTTATAATGACTTATACGGCCATTCTGCGGGCGATCGGGCCCTGGCCAAAATAGCAGAGGTACTAAGGGAAGCCACAGGGGAAGAAGATATTATTGCCCGTTACGGTGGAGAGGAGTTTGCCATTATTTTGCCCAACATTGATGCCGATAAATCCTTAAAGGCGATAGAGACTATACGCAGGGCCGTTGAAAATAAATTTTACTCGGCTGAATACATCAATGAGTTCCTGACTGTTAGTATTGGAGTAGCCAGTTACCCCAGGGACGGATCGACCCCGGAAGAAATACTGGATTGTGCTGACAAGGCCATGTATGCCGCCAAGCAAAATGGCAGGAACC
Organism: uncultured Clostridiaceae bacterium; assembly: GCA_965652145.1. Lineage (GTDB taxonomy): Bacteria > Bacillota > Clostridia > Peptostreptococcales > Natronincolaceae > CBFGTV01. The sequence continues at coordinate 28,194 of CBFGTV010000015.1, read as the reverse complement.
AATGTATGATCTATGCCCGGCATCAGGAAAGTCAGCTTTTACAGCATAACGATGAGCTGGAAATAATGCAGGATAGTATTAAGTCTGCCTACTTTTCAGCCATTTATGCCCTGGCCGCCACCATTGATGCCAAAGACCATTATACCTATGGCCATTCGGAAAATGTCTCTAGGTATTCTGTAGCCCTGGGAAGGGCAGCGGGCTTTACTGAGGAACAAATTGATATTGTCAGGAGTGCCGGACTGTTGCATGATATCGGTAAAATAGGGGTACCTGAGGCAATTCTGACCAAAACAACCCCCTTAACCCCAGAGGAATTTGAAATCATGAAAAAGCATGTGGATATTTCCATTACCATTATTAAGCATGTACCCAATCTGGTTAAAATGATTCCTGCAATCATGTGTCATCATGAACGTTTTGACGGCAAAGGATACCCAAGGGGGATTAAGGGAGAAAGCATTCCCATTGAAGGCAGATGCCTGGCTATAGTTGATGCCTTCGATGCCATGACCACCGATCGTCCCTATCGAAAGGCCTTAAGCATTAAAGAGGCCCTGGGGGAACTGGAAGGAAACAGTGGTACGCAATTTGATCCGGAATTGACAAAGATATTCATTAGACTGTTTGATGAGGGGAAAATAGAGGTTGCCTAAGGGATCGGATAAAAGAAACAGAGTCTTTTCTGAAGCACAATCAGGATGACTTTGTTTTTTTGTGGTAAAATAGAGTAGATTCATCGTATTTTTTATAGTAACTGTAAATAACTAAGCTTTGAAAGGAATGTTGATTAAATATGAGTAAAGTGTTGGTATTAGCAGAAAAACCCTCAGTAGCAAGAGACATTGCCAGCGTATTGAATTGCAGCAAAAAAGGAAATGGATACCTGGAGGGGAGCCAATATATTGTTACCTGGGCCCTGGGTCACTTGGTAACCCTGGCTGATCCAGAGGCATATGATCATAAATATAAATCATGGAAGCTAGAGGATCTGCCCATTTTACCCGGGGAGCTGAAGCTGGAAGTCATTAAGCAGAGTGGCAAGCAGTTTAATACGGTCAGTCATTTGATGAAGCGAAAGGATGTTTCAGAGATTGTCATTGCCACTGATGCAGGACGTGAGGGGGAACTGGTGGCCCGTTGGATAATTGAAAAGGTTCAGAGTAAAAAGCCCATCAAAAGACTTTGGATTTCGTCGGTAACCGATAAGGCAATTCGAAATGGTTTCCAACAATTGAAGCCCGGTAAGGATTACGAAAATCTTTATGCTTCGGCTGTGGCCAGGGCTGAGGCCGATTGGCTTGTGGGGATCAATGCCACCAGAGCCTTAACAAGTAAGTATAATGCACAGCTTTCCTGTGGCAGGGTTCAAACCCCCACCCTGGCCATCATAGCTAGAAGGGAGGAAGAGATTCAGCAATTTCAGCCAAGGTCCTATTATGGAATTGTGGCTCAGGCCAATGGTCTGAAGTTAACCTGGCAAGACAGTCAAACTAAGGATATCAAAACCTTTAATAAAGAAAAAAGAGATACAGTAATGACCTCTTTAAAGGGAAAAACGGGTTTCATTACCGAGGTGGCCCAACAGCGGAAAAAGAACGATAGCCCCCCATTATATGATTTGACAGAGCTGCAGCGGGATGCCAATAGATTATTTGGTTATTCCCCCAAGGAGACCCTATCAATTATGCAGCGACTTTATGAACAACACAAGCTTTTAACCTATCCTCGAACAGATTCACGATACTTGACAACTGATATCGTTGATACCCTCAAGGATCGGATCAAGGCCTGCGGGGTAGGACCCTATCGAAATCTTGCAGCCAGGGTAATTAAAAGACCCCTGACAGGAAAGCTAAACTTTGTTGATAATAACAGGGTGACAGATCATCATGCCATCATTCCAACAGAGCAATCGGTATTTCTTTCAGAATTAAATGACAGGGAGAGAAAAATATATGATCTGGTGGTAAAGCGTTTTTTTGCAGTTCTATTCCCGCCCTTTGAATATTTGCAGACCAATATCAAGGTTAAGATAGGTAATGGGGATTTTGTAGCTAAGGGTAAGGTGGTATTACAGCAGGGCTGGAAGGAAGTCTACGGTGCCTTGGAGGACAGTGAAGACTGGGAGGAGGCAAGGGAGGAATTGAAGGAGCAGCTTCTCCCCTCCCTTCAAAAGGGAGACTCTATAAAAATTATTACGTTATTGGAAACAGAGGGAAAAACCAAGCCCCCTGCTCCCTTTGATGAAGGAACGCTCCTTTCAGCCATGGAAAATCCTCAAAAATACATGGCCCCAGAGGATAAAGATTTAATTAAGACCATCGGGGAAACGGGCGGTCTTGGGACTGTTGCCACCAGGGCCGATATTATTGATAAGCTTTTTAATAGCTTTTTAATAGAAAAAAGAGGTAAGGGGATATTTCTTACTTCCAAAGGAAAGCAGCTTTTAGACCTGGTACCAGAAGATTTAAAGTCCCCAGCTTTAACAGCCCAGTGGGAGCAAAAGCTGAGCTTAATTTCAAGGGGAGCTTTAAAAAAGGAATCCTTTGTTAAAGAAATGCGGCACTATGCCGGCAGTGTTGTCAAGGAGATTAAAAACAGCCAGGAGCAATTTAGACACGATAACCTAACCAGGAATAAATGTCCTGAATGCGGCAAATATATGCTGGAGGTCAATGGAAAAAAGGGGAAAATGTTAATATGTCAGGATCGTGAATGCGGTCATCGAAAAACCGTTGCCCGGCTGACCAATGCCAGATGCCCACAATGCCACAAGCGACTGGAGCTAAGGGGAGAAGGGGAAGGACAAACCTTTGTATGTCAATGCGGTTATCGGGAAAAGCTGTCTACCTTTAATGAAAGGAAAAAGAAAGAAAAAAATACGGCTTCCAAGGGCGAGGTGACTCGCTATCTACGGGAGCAAAGAAAAGAGGCTGACAAATCCATCAATACAGCTCTGGCTGATGCATTGTCAAAGCTGAAGTTAAAATAAGCCAGATATAATGTCCCTGGAGAAATCCAGGGTTTTTTTTAATGAATTTTCAATGGGGTGTTTGAAATAAGAAAATAGAGGTATATTATTGGTAAGTAGAATCAGTTGACTCCCTAGGCAAGTATAAAATGTATCGGTTAATAGGAGGTTTTTTTTATGAAGCTTCAGGCTGACATGAAAAATATAATTGTTGGGTGGGAATGTAATGAAGCAGGAATTTATTAAGGTAATACCTACCAAACCCACTGAAATTAAAAAAATGGCGGCTGAAGCGATGGATTTTATTGCTGCCTGCTCAAAATGTACGAAAGATATATTTAGAATAAGGCTTTGTGTTTCGGAGGCCCTGGCCAATAGTTATCTTCATGGCAACCAGGAAATAGAAGATAAAAAAATTACACTGAAGGTTAAAATAGAGTCAAATATAGTAGAAATTGTTATTAAAGATGAAGGTGGCGGTATTCAAAGGGAGCTATGCTACGATTTTCCAGATTGGGAGGAGGAGCATGGCAGAGGAATACCAATACTCATGAGCTATTGTGATGATCTTGACCTGTGCGGAACAAAAGGTGAAGTTAAGCTTGTTTTTAAAATAGCGCACCAATAAAAACAAAACCCAAAATCCAGATCATGATTAAAATAATGCACTGGATTTTGGGGTTTTTTTATGCCTTTTTTCTGGGAGTTTAATATTACCTGCTTTTTCCCTAAAATTATATTCCCTTCGATAAAAATTGATGTTATAATAGGCGTCAGGAATAAGTCAAAACTGAGCCATCAGATATCACCTCTAAAGACAGAGAAGTATAGATGGCGACAGAATCAATTATAGGAGGATTACAGGATGACTCAGGCAGTAATAATTGGAATTGCAGGGGGTACCGGCTCGGGTAAAACCACCCTGGCAAGGAGATTAAAAGAGGGCTTCGAGGATGATGTGCTATTACTATGTCAAGACTATTATTACCATTCCTTTAATCATCTTTCCCATGAAGAACGAAAAAAGCTAAATTTTGATCACCCCAATGCCTTTGATACTCAACTGCTGATTGAACAGCTGAAAAGCCTTAAAAATTTTGAAGCCATTAGAAGGCCGGTATATTCCTTTATTGAGCATCTACGTTTAGAGGAAACCGTAGAAGAAGCTCCTAAAAAGGTAATTATCCTTGAGGGGATTTTAATATTTGAAAATCCGGAGCTGGTGGAATTGATGGATATTAAAGTATTTGTAGATACCGATTCAGATATCCGATTTGCCAGAAGATTGATCAGAGACATTCATGATCGGGGCAGAGATATTGATTCAGTGATTAATCAATATTTAAATACTGTAAAGCCCATGCATGAGGCCTTCGTTGAGCCAAGTAAAAAAAAGGCAGATATCATTATTCCCGAGGGAGGAATGAATCATGTGGCCTATTCCATGCTGGTGGACAAGGTGAATAGTATTTTAAACAGTTTTGAAAAATAGCAGATGTAATAACCAATTCTCTTTGAAAATGAACGCAGTTCTTTTTAAAGAGATTTTTTTTTCGAAAATACTTGCAGAATTGGAAAAGTTATCATATGATTGTAAGTGAATATGATCATATTTTATTTAGGAGGAAATTCTAATTATGGATTTATTACAAGGGGTAAAGGCTCTGGGAGATGAAACCAGGCTTCGGATATTGGCAATTCTCCTGGAAAGGGAATTGTGTGTCTGTGAAATTGAAGAAATATTAGAAATCACCCAGTCCAATGCCTCAAGACATTTAATAAAGCTGACCAACGCTAAGCTGCTAGATAATTTCAAACAAACAAAATATGTATATTATCAATTAAATCAAAAAACCTTAAAGGAATATCCCTTCATTACAGAAGTCATCAAGACAGCAATAGTCAACCTGGAAATTTGTCAGAAGGATCATAAGCGGTTGATGCGCTATTTGGACAGCAGGCTGAATTGTGATGACCTGAGGGATGGGAAAAAATTTTAATGACGTTTTAAAGGAGGTCATTTATGAAACCTAAAGTGGCTTTTATTTGTGTTCATAATTCCTGCAGATCTCAAATGGCTGAAGCACTGGGCAAGCTCTTTGCTTCGGAGGTTTTTGAGTCCTATTCTGCTGGAACAGAGCTGAGAAATCAAATTAATCAAGATGCTGTAAAAACCATTAAAGAACGATATGGTATTGATATGAACAAAGGCCAATATTCAAAGCTGCTCACTGATCTGCCGGAGGTGGATATTGTTATAAAGATGGGCTGTAATGTGGCCTGTCCCTTTTTGCCATCGAAGCATGAAGAGGATTGGGGATTAGAGGACCCCTCTGGTAAGGGGCCCGAGGCATTTACTTATACAGCTAGAACCATTGAGGCAAAAGTGAAGGATTTAGCCAGAAGGATTACAGCAGGGGAGCTGAAACTAAAAAATTAAAGGAGATGTTTTATTATGAAAAAAATGTTAATTTATGAGCCAGCCATGTGCTGCCCAACAGGACTCTGTGGAGTAGGGGTTGATCCGGAGCTTCTTAGAATTTCGACAGCTCTAAACACGCTAAAGAAAAAGGGAATCATAATAGAACGATACAATTTATCTAATTCCCCCCAGGAATTCGTCAACAATGAAGAAATAAGCCGCCTGATGGAAGCAGGGGGAGTTGAGATTTTACCTGCCACTGTTGTGGATGGGGAGGTTAAAATTACAAAACGATACCCAACCAATGAGGAAATCATTACATTATTGGATTTATCGCCCGAGGCATTAGTAGAGGAGCAAAAGCTTGATAATAGAGTTAAGATTAAGCCTAAGACAAATGAAGGTTGTGGCTGTAAAGGCGGCTGCTGCTAATGTATAACTTGTTTGACCCTAAAAAAATTCAACTTACAAAATATCTTTTTTTTACAGGGAAGGGGGGCGTAGGCAAGACCTCCACTGCCTGTGCCACGGCCATGACCCTGGCCGATGAAGGGAAAAGGGTGATGTTGATTAGCACTGATCCGGCTTCAAATTTACAGGATGTCTTTGGCATGGAGCTGTCAAATAGAGGAACTTCTATTCCTGAGGTGCCTAATTTGGTGGTAGCTAATCTGGACCCAATTCAAGCAGCGGAAGAATATAAAGAGAGTGTGATTGCTCCCTATCGTGGAAAACTTCCCGATTCGGTAATTGCCAATATGGCAGAGCAGCTTTCGGGCTCTTGTACGGTGGAAATTGCTGCCTTCAATGAATTTTCCAATTTTATTGCTGATGAAACCATTCGAAATAACTATGATCATATTATTTTTGATACTGCTCCTACGGGTCACACCCTGCGGATGCTTCAGCTTCCTTCTGCATGGAGTAATTTCATTAGTGAAAATACCCACGGTGCCTCGTGCCTGGGGCAGCTTTCAGGATTGGAGGATAAAAAGGAAATTTACCAAAAAGCTGTAAAAACCCTTTCTAATTCTGAGGAAACCACCGTGATTCTCGTTTCCAGGCCGGAAGCAACGCCATTGAAGGAAGCCCAAAGGGCTTCTCAAGAGCTAATTGAAATTGGTGTGTGCAATCAAATTTTGATTATCAATGGACTGTTAATGGAGTGGGACGACCAGGTCTCAAAGAGATTATTTGAGAAGCAGCAACTAGCTTTAAAAGAGATACCTGCTGACTTGAAGCATATGGTGATATATGGAATTCCCCTTAGGGGCTATAATATAACCGGGCTTGACAGGGTAAGGGCTTTTCTGACCCAGGATCAAATGCCCTTGGATCATGTAGAATTGTCTGTTCAGAAGCTGCCAAAACTTCAAAATATAGTAGAGGATCTTTATCGATCCCAAAAAAGAGTAATCTTTACCATGGGGAAGGGGGGCGTTGGAAAGACCACCATTGCTGCTGCCATTGCCCTGGGGTTGGCTAAGAAGGGATTAAAGGTTCATTTGACTACAACTGACCCGGCAGGCCATCTGAACTTCATTATTAATTCTTCTTCAACCATTACATTGAGCCACATCGATGAGGCAGTAGAATTAAGGAAATATCGTGATGAGGTTCTGGCTAAGGCCAGGGAAACCATGTCGGAGGAAGCCCTTGCCTATGTGGAAGAGGATCTTCGCTCACCCTGTACACAGGAAATTGCCGTCTTTAGAGCCTTTGCAGAAATTGTAGAGGCTGCCGATGATCAGGTGGTCGTCATTGATACTGCCCCAACGGGGCATACACTACTGCTTTTGGATTCAACCCAAAGCTATCATCGGGAAATCCAGCGTTCCCAAGGAGACATACCGCTTTCTGTTAAGAAGCTTCTTCCCAGAATCAGTAATCGGGATGAGACCGAGGTGATTATTGTTACGCTGCCAGAAACCACTCCGGTATTTGAAGCCATGAGACTGGAGGATGACTTAAAACGGGCAGGTATCTATAGCAAATGGTGGATAATTAATGGTTCCTTATATGGAGCAGGAAGTACCAATACCGTATTAAGGGCCAGGGCTAATAATGAAATACCATGGATTAATTGGGTGGCCCACCGAACCAATGGCAGCTTTGGCCTTGTGGGCTGGACTCCTGAAGAAGTTAAAGGAGAGCAGTTATATCGACTGTTGGAGCCTTAAGCTATACCTCCGCCTGGCGGAGGTTTGTTTTTGCAATAATTTCTGTTTGACAAAGGACATTGATTTTGTTATTGTATTATATGTATTACAATTTCATAAAAAATCCTCATCTCCAGGGGAGGTGAGGTAGAGGCGCGGTGTTTAAGAGTAGATATACAAGAGGTTGGAAGCCAATGAGGTATATTGAAAGGAACCATCGCCGAAGTGACAGGTACCAAAGCCTGCTGCTGGGTCTGTATCGAAGAGGTGCAGAACTGTCATCAAAATTTTCCACCCAGGATTTTGATGTTGTGCTATCTCAACTAAGGGAAATGGAGGTGTAGGGGTTTTTATTTTTATTGCTAAAATAAAAATCTGACAACACTGTTAGATTTTTTTGTTTTTTGGAAAGATAATTAACTTAGAAAAAGAAGCAACAATTAAAGGGTGAATTGACAACATAAGGAGGATAACGCAATGGAACATGCTTATGGTTGGCTGGCATTGCTGCCGCCAATTATCGCAGTCGTATTGGCTTTACTGACAAAGGAAGTATTGGGTTCATTATTGGTGGGGATTTTTTCAGGGTACTTCATTTATGTAAATTTTGCCCCTCCGGAGGTTTTGGCGAATCTAGCCTCTTCGAATCCCATTATCGGGCCTTTGGTTGAAATGGTCCAGTCTATTATCAATAATGCCGGTGATCCATGGAATATGGCAATTTTATTATTTTTAGCCCTATTGGGGGGCATGGTGGCAGTTGTAACGGCTGCCGGGGGATCTGGAGCCTATGGCGAGTGGGCGGCTAAAAAGGTGAAATCTAGAGGTGGTGCCCAATTGGCCGTGTTTTTACTGGGCTGCATTATCTTTATAGATGATTATTTCAATAGCTTAACTGTGGGAACAGTTATGAGACCCTTAACAGATCGCTATAAAATTTCCAGGGCCAAGCTGGCTTATATATTAGATTCAACAGCGGCCCCTGTGACGATATTGGTACCTATTTCAAGCTGGGTTGCTTACATTATTTCTGTAATGGAGCCGACCTTGAGACAATCAGGTTTCCAGTTGAATGGATTAAGCGGCTTTATGGCCACAGTGCCCTTTAACATATATGCCTGGTTATCTTTATTAATGGTGGTTGTTATTTCCATTACCAGGCTGGAATTTGGCCCGATGGCCCAATTCGAGCAAAGGGCGATGGATCATGGTGAATTACAGGCCGACAGAGATGCCACTGCCCCTGGTGATGACTTTAGCAGTTTAAAAGTCTCGAAAAAGGGAACACCCCTTGATCTGATTATTCCAATTGTTGGGTTGATTCTCTTTACCATTTTGGCTATGCTTTATACAGGAGGCTATTTTGGCGGCGACATAAGCCTGTGGCAAGCCTTTGCTGACACCGATTCGGCCACCTCTTTAGTCTACGGAGGCATAGGAGCATTGATTTTATGTATGGTTTTATTTGTTCCCAGAAAATTAATGACCTATGGAGAATTCATGAATGCCTTTATTCAAGGGGCAAAATCAATGATTCCAGCCTTTTGTATTTTAATTTTAGCCTGGACCTTTGGCTCTGTTTTAAGGGATGATGGCCTGCAAACAGGAACCTTTGTTGCCAGTTTGATTGGCAGTAGGGTACCGGTTAAGCTACTACCAGCTATTATGTTTATCGTTTCAGGGTTGATTGCCTTTTCTACAGGCACCTCCTGGGGTACCTTTGCCATCATGCTGCCCATTGCTATTCCCATCAGCGGCGGTGTCAATCCTGAAATGATCGGGGTAATGATGGCATCTGTGTTGGCTGGGGCAGTTTTTGGAGACCACTGTTCGCCCATTTCGGATACAACAATTTTGTCATCTACCGGAGCTGCATGCCATCACATTGATCATGTTTCAACCCAGATACCCTATGCTTTAACAGTTGCAGCAGTATCCTTTATAGGTTTTATCATTGCCGGCTTTACTAACAATCCCTTAATTAGCTTGGTTGCGTCTGTAGGTTTGTTGGCAATTACGTTGTTTACCATATCAAAATTTCGATCTAGGGTTACGATTGATTCATAATAAGCTCGACAAAGCCCCATCCAACGGATGGGGCTTTATTGAGCTTTATGTGACTAATACGATTTTACTTCTGTCCAAATACGGTCATATTCTCTGATTGAACCTGCTAAATCCTTAAAGACCTCTGAATTAACTAAATCCTCTTCTTCCGGGTAGGCTGTAGGATCATTAACCAGGTCAGGGTCCAACAGCTTTCTTGCTTCTTGATGGGGAGTAGAATAACCGATGTAATCAGAATTTCTATAGGCTATTTCTGTTTCACACATAAAGTTGATAAAAAGCTCAGCTTCCTTTTTATTATTACTTGTTTTGGGAATGACCATGGCGTCAAACCACAGGTTACTGCCTTCTTCAGGAACAACATACTTCAAATTTTCATTTTCTCTCATCATGTAGATCGCATCACCAGACCAAACCACTGCCAGGGCAGCCTCTTCGTTGATCATTTTATCCTTTACTTCATCGCCAACATAAGCAAGTACCAAGGGTTTTTGTTCAATTAATGCATTCTTGGCAGCCTCCAGCTCATCTACATTTTTTGTATTTAAGGAATAACCCAGCATTTTTAAAGTAATCCCGATGGAGTCTCTTTGGCTGTCAAGCATTAGTATTTGTTTACTGTATTTTTCATCCCAAAGCACTCTCCAACTATCAACGGGCTCTGTTACCATATCTTCATTATATAAAATTCCTACCGTACCCCACATATAGGGAACAGAATATTCATTGTTGATATCGTAATCCAGGTTTTTAAATCGATCATCAATGTATTTGTAATTGGGAACTTTATTAAAGTCAATTTTATGAAGCAATTCTTCATCGATCATCTTCTTAATCATATAGTCTGAAGGAAAGGCAACGTCATAATCACTGCCACCGGCCATAATTTTTACGTACATGTCTTCATTGGTGGCAAAGGTATCATAAATCACTCGAATACCATATTGCTTTTCAAATTCATCAATCACCGATTCGTCTATATAGTCGCCCCAGTTGTATACCTTTAGTGTAACCCGATCGTCCTTACCACAGGCCAGCAGGCTTAGGCTAGAGGCCAATATCAATACAATAAGTAGAAAGCATTTGAATCTTTTCTTCATTTATACATCCTCCTTTATTTTATCCTTTGACATTCTTGTGTTGACAAGTATCAATAGAAGCAGCACGCTGACAAACATCAGGGTGGAAAGGGCATTTATTTTGGGATTAATCCCCCTTCTGGCCATGGAATAGATGGTTATGGACAGATTCGATACCCCTGAACCGGTGGTAAAGAAGCTGATGACAAAATCATCTAATGAGAGGGTAAAGGCCAGCAAAAAACCGGTAATGATGCCCGGCATAATTTCGGGGATAATCACTTTTCTTAAGGCATAGCCGGGGCTTGCCCCTAAATCCAGGGCGGCTTCATAGAGATGCTTATTTAGCTGCTTTAGCTTTGGAAGCACCGATAAAATGACATAAGGAATGTTAAAGGTGATATGGGCTAAAAGCAGAGAAAAAAAGCCTAACTGTATTTGAGCAAATATAAATAAAAGCATAAGGGCAATTCCAGTTACAATATCAGGATTTAGTACGGGTAAATAGGTTAAATTCATTACAATTGCCTTGGGTAGTCGTTTCATATTGTGAATACCAATGGCTGCAGCAGTTCCGATGGCAGTGGCAATAATTGAAGATAATATGGCAATGGCCAGGGTATAATATAAGGCCGACATGATTTGCCTGTCCTGGAAAAGCTCTACATACCATTTAAGGGTGAAACCGTCCCAGCTGCCCCTCGACCTAGAATTGTTAAAGGAGAAGATAATCAATACGACAATAGGGGCGTAGAGGAAAAGGAAGATAAGGGATGTATAAAACTTTTTCAAAAACCGAATCACCATAGGCCACCTCCTTCATTTTCCTTTTCATACTTGGACATGATTCCCATACTAATTAAAATAAGTACAATCATCACTGTAGATATGGCAGAACCAAAATTCCAGTCATTTACAAACAAAAACTGCTGCTCAATTAAATTACCGATTAAAGTAAATTGTCCGCCTCCCAATAGCCTTGAAATGACAAAGGTTGTTACCGCAGGCATAAAGACCATGGTTATTCCCGATAAGACCCCCGGCAGGCTTAGGGGAAAAATAATTTTCTTAAAGATTGTAAAACTATTAGCACCTAAATCCTCGGCAGCCTCCAGCAGGCTTTTGTCAATCTTGGTTAAAACCGAATGAATTGGCAGCACCATGAAGGGGAGAAAGTTATAAACCATTCCCAATATAACGGCCTGTTCATTATACATCAGATTTAAAGTAGGCAGCTTTAATAGATTTAACAGGGTATTAATTAAACCTCTGTTTTCTAGTAAAGTTAGCCAGGCATAGGTACGTAGCAGAAAATTCATCCACATTGGAATAACAAACAATAAAACTAATAGATTTCTTCTTTTCAAGTCACGGCTGGCTAAAATCATAGCCATTGGGTAGCCCAGTAAAAGGCAAATAATGGTACTGATCAAAGCTAAACGAATTGACCGCCATAGCACCATCAGGTAGACAGGCTCAAAAAAACGTTTAAAATTCTCTAAAGAAAATTGAATTCCAGTTTCGCCTGAAACGGTAAAGCTGAAGTAAAGTATCAGCAAAAGTGGAAAAACAATAAAGATACTCATCCATATAATGTAAGGAAAGGAAATCCACCGCCGATTCATGAGGCCTTCACCTTCCTCATAATATGAATATCATTGGGTAGTATTTTCAAGCCAACCTTGGTATTGACTGGCTCCATCAAAGTACTATGGATAACCCAGTCTATTCCGTCAGCTGCCACCACCATTTCATAATGAACTCCTTTAAAAGTGACTGAGCGAACTTCTCCCACCAGCATACCAGCCTCAGCGCTGACCAATTGAATGTCCTCAGGACGAATAACAATATCGACAGGGGTATTGTCGCCAAAGCCCTTGTCAACACAGTCAAAGGCTTTTCCTGCAAATTCTGCCCGATAGTCTGTAATCATTTTTCCGCTGATGATATTGCTGTCACCGATAAAATCGGCTACAAAGGCATTTTTAGGTTCATTATAAATATCCTCGGGGGTGCCAATTTGCTGAATGGTTCCGTTACGCATTACCACCACCGTATCAGACATAGTTAAGGCTTCTTCTTGATCATGGGTTACGTAAATAAATGTAATACCCAGCTTTTGCTGTATATTTTTCAGTTCAATCTGCATATCCTTCCGCAGCTTAAGGTCTAAGGCTCCCAAGGGTTCGTCCAATAATAGCACCTCGGGCTCGTTGACAAGGGCCCTGGCAATGGCAATTCTTTGCTGCTGGCCACCACTAAGGGAGTCTATGGATCTATTTTCAAACCCTGTCAAATTCACTAGGGACAACATTTCTTTAACCTTTTTTTGAATTGTCTGCTTATCCATCTTTTTTATATTTAAGCCAAAGGCGATATTTTCAGCCACATTCATATGAGGAAACAGGGCATACTTCTGAAATACTGTGTTTACCCTGCGGCGATAGGGCGGCAGATCATTAATATTGCTGCCTTCAAATAAAATGCGCCCTTCAGAGGGATACTCAAACCCGCCGATAATACGTAATGTGGTGGTTTTACCACATCCACTGGGGCCCAAGAGGGTGAGAAATTCATTTTTTCGAATATAAAGATTAATATTTTTGAGTGCTTCGTTACCGTCGTATCGCTTTGAAATGTCGATCAATTCAATAATTGATTCAGCCATTTTTGCATCCCCCCATCATCATTTATTTCAAATTTCATATCTTTTGAACCTCAAAAAAGACATTTTAAAAAGCCCTACTAAAAGATTCCAAATACAATCATAACAACGATTATTCAAAATGAAAAAGTGAGCTTTAGTTTTCAATGAGTAAACTTTATGTTTAGTTTTATTAAACAAGCAATATATTAGTAATATCATATTACAGAACCAAAGTCAATAATGAAGCCTTAATTTTTCAAAGGTAAAGTAAAAAAAATATATTTTTTGTAGTTTTATTGGTTATTGGCGAAATAAATGTAGAATATATGTTGAATAAAATCATGAAAAGTTGATTAGGGTGTGTCTGAATACTCCGAAGGGTGCAGATTTTACTGAATTTTTGTTCCAAGCAAGGCGCTTTTTTGAAGGCATACCAGGAGTACGTCAAGGAAAAGCAACGCTGCGTGGGACAAAAAAGCGGTGAAAGATGCCCTTGAGTGGGTTTTCAGACACGCCTTAATACAATGCTTAGATAAAAAGATAATGAAAGCATTAGAATTAAATTCAACTTGTAAATATAGGAAATTATCAGTATACTTTTACTAAAGAATGTACTGATAAGTATCAAATCTAAACAAGATATAGGAGGAGGATATAATTGAAAAGAATCAGCTCAGCGGCTTTCATCACTCGTACTGGTATTTTACTGGGGTTAGCTTTAATTTTTCAAATTGGTTTTCGGGCCTTTGCCCAACCCTTAGTGGGGCCCTTGGTGAATTTCGTATTGCTTTTTAGTGCCATTACTGTTGGTACAACTTCAGGTATTATAATTGGAATTATTACCCCTCTCATCGCTTTTTTTGCCGGTATTACGCCCCTCATGCCTGTTGTGCCCTTTATTATGCTAGGAAATGCTTCTTTGGTCATTAGCTTTAATTATGTAAGAAAGAGGCTTTCATGGTATCCTGAATATATTGGGGTGGTGGTGGCTGCCCTTGTTAAATTTGCAGTGCTGGCTTTCTCGGTGAGATACCTGGTGATTTTGTTTGTTCCCAGGGTTCCTCCGGCATTAATTGCAGCCCTTTCATTGCCTCAACTGTATACAGCATTGATTGGGGGAATTCTAGCAATTGTTCTGTCTAAAATGGTCTATCGTGCTTTAAGGCATGACGGTGTTAACTCATAATGAAAAGAATGAAAAAAGATGTCAATACCTGCTGACATCTTTTTGTTTTCCTACCCTTGGATAAAAACTGTTTTAAATGTTATAATATGATATTGTTGAAAGGGAGGCGATTTTTAAATGAGTTTCACCTCGGGAAAAGGCTGTGAGCAGCTAATACCATTAAATGAGAGAAAATCCTTGAAGGATATAGAAAAAAGTTTAATTACAACCTATCGAAGGGATATATGGGCAAAATTTATTAAGGCGATTAAAGAATATAACCTGATAGAGCCAGGGGATAAAATCGCTGTGGCAATTTCAGGTGGTAAGGATAGTATGCTGATGGCGAAGCTTTTTCAAGAGTTAAAGTGCCATGGGGAGGATAATTTTGAACTGGCCTTTATCGGCATGGACCCGGGCTATCATGAAAGCATCAGAAGGCTGCTGCTTGAAAATTGCCAATATTTAGAGATACCTATTGAGCTTTTTGACTCAGGAATTTTTCAGATTGTCGATGACATGGCTAGGGACTACCCTTGCTTTTTATGTGCTAAAATGAGAAGAGGGGCCCTTTATCAAAAGGCAAAGGAGCTGGGCTGTAATAAATTGGCCCTTGGGCATCACTTTAATGACGTAATCGAAACTACTTTATTAAATCTGTTTTACACAGGTACCTTTAAGACAATGCTACCCAAGCTGAAGTCCAGTAACTTTAAAAATATGGAGCTTATTCGACCGCTGTACCATATTGAGGAGGCTTCAATTGAAGACTTTACTCAACAAAGTGGTATTTGGCCCCTAAATTGCGCCTGTATGGTGGCTGCAAAAAAAATTGGCAGCAAACGACATGAAATCAAGTCTTTAATAACGGAGTTAAAGCAAAATTTCCCCAATATAGACAAGTTGATCTTCCGGGCAGCGCAAAATGTCAATATGGACTGTATTTTAGGCTGGCAAAAGGATGGAGTACATCATTCCTACCTGGATTCCTATAAAAAATAGACCTGTAAGGGGTCTATTTTACTTGAAATACTGATTGTCACCATTCCATATGTTTTGGGCCTTCCATAACTGGTAATAATTATATATAGAATTTTTTAGTCTTTAATCGCTACTTTATAAAAATGAACTATAATAATTTTGAAATTCTCTCTAATTCACTATGCATTTCTTCAATATGGTGTTTAATTTGTTTTTTAGAATCATTACAGGAGTTATCCTGCTGAAGGGCCAGTATTGCAGCAATAAATGCCAGGAAATCACCAAATAACGTAAAAAATGCAGCGATTACTGCCAGCTTAGCAAGATCGATTCCGGAATCATCACAGGATTTACTGAAGGCGTCTATTAAGAACCTCATACATTCACTCCTATCCACCGGCAGATTAGTTCTTTAAAAAAAGCACTAATTGACTACTTTTTATACAGTATATTCATCACAATGGGGGAGTGAAACTGAAATTATAATAATAAGTTTAACTTTTAGCTGCTAAAGGGAAAATCAAATCATAATAAAAAGCCTAAATTACAGTAAGTAACTTAAGCTTTCCGTCTGGTGCGAGGGATGGGAGTCGAACCCACACAGGCTTAGCGCCCATAAGAGCCTGAATCTTACGCGTCTGCCAATTCCGCCACCCTCGCATTTATTTAATTACATATTATATTATAACAGCAAAAAAAATTTTTTAAAGTCTTTTTTAAAAATTTTTTATTATCCTAGGAAAGTGCTACTTATTTTGTAATTAAATTCAAGAGAACTTTCCGTGATTATATTGCTGGGATTCAAAAAAGAAAGTTGACTCAATTTTTCTTGTTTTTTAAAATCAAATAGTTTATGATATAATATTAAATAATATTTTCATAATTTAAATGCTATATTTGTTTTTATTTAATCTTAATTAATTTTGACTATAGAGGATGATTACTATGAAAAAATGTTCTATATGTAATAAAAACATTGCAGTTGTATTCGCTTCTAAAATTGAAGGCGGAAAAACAGAAATGAAGGGAATTTGTATTGAGTGTGCCAAAAAAATGGGACTGCCGGTGATTGATCAGATTATGGAGCAGACTGGCATGACCCCAGAAGAAATAGAGCTGTTTTCTGATCAGATGAATGATGCTTTGGAACAATTTGATATTCAAGAGGACGATCCGCAAGATAATCAATTTATGAAATTACTAAATGGAGTTTTTTCAGATAATCAATTGAAGGACAATGTTATTAATGAAGAAAAGCCTTCGAAGCCGGTAGATAATGAGAAAGGAAAGGATGAAGGTAAAAAGGTTAAGAAAACCAAGAAAAAATACCTTGATACCTATGGAACCAATTTAACCGATAAGGCCCTTAAAAATCAGGTAGATAAAATTATTGGCAGACACCGGGAAATTGATCGAGTTGTACAGATTCTCAACAGAAGGAATAAAAATAACCCTATTTTAATAGGTGAGCCTGGGGTGGGTAAAACAGCCATTGCCGAAGGCTTGGCCGTTAGAATTGTGGAAAGACAAGTACCGGCAAAGCTGTTTAATGCTGAAATCTATCTTTTGGATTTGACAGCTATTGTTGCCGGTACCCAATTTCGGGGGCAATTTGAAGGAAGAATGAAGTCCATTATACAAGAGGCACAGGAATGTGGTAACGTCATTCTGGTGATTGATGAAGTTCACAATATTATGGGGGCTGGAGAGGTTCATGGTGGCGTAATGAATGCCGCAAATATTTTAAAGCCTGCCTTGGCCAGGGGAGAAATACAGGTAATTGGGGCCACCACCTTGGAGGAGTATCGTAAACATATTGAAAAGGATTCAGCTCTGGAAAGAAGGTTTCAACCGGTAATGGTGGATGAACCGACAATTCAGGAGACAATCGAAATACTCAAGGGTATAAAAAATTATTATGAGGAATACCATCGAGTTGAAATTAATGATGATGTATTAGAGGCCGCTGCGTATTTATCGGAACGATATATTACCGATCGTTATTTGCCCGATAAGGCCATAGATGTAATTGATGAAGCCGGAGCCAGGGCAAACTTAAAGAACCAGGGATTAGTTGAGCTGGAAGCCCTGAGGGAGGAATTGACCGATATTCAGACTAAGGCCGTTCATGCCGCCGACAGACAGGATTTTGAACGGGCAGCAGAGTATAAGGTGGAGGAATGCAGGCTGAAAGAAAAAATTGATTTGTTGGAGATGGAAAGCAGTCAGGTGAAAATATCGATAGAAGACATTGCCTATGTTATTGAATCGTGGACTAAAATTCCGGTACAACAAATTACTGAAGCGGAAGCTGAAAAGCTGTTGAATCTTGAGGAACGCCTTCATAGCCGGGTTATCGGGCAGGAGGAAGCAATAAAAAGTATTGCCAAGACAATTCGCCGTAATCGTTCAGGCTTTCGAAAGAGAAAAAAACCTGCCTCCTTTATTTTTGTAGGACCTACAGGAGTGGGTAAAACCGAATTGGTTAGGGCCTTGGCGGAAGAGCTGTTTGGTAATGAAGAGGCCTTGATTAGAATTGATATGTCAGAATATATGGAAAAGCATACGGTTTCCAAGCTAATTGGGGCACCCCCGGGATATGTAGGCTACGATCAAGGGGGGCAATTGACAGAAAAGGTTAGAAGAAGGCCCTATTCTGTAATTTTATTGGACGAAATCGAAAAGGCCCATCCCGATGTATTTAATATGTTGCTGCAAATATTGGAGGATGGCCGCCTGACTGATAATCAAGGCAAAACCACCCACTTTGAAAATACAGTGATTATTATGACCTCCAATGCCGGAAGCCATTTGAAGTCAATTGCCATGGGCTTTGGAAGAGATGGTTATGGTCTGTTGGAGGAAAAAATTAAAGATGCCTTGAAGGAGATCTTTAGACCGGAATTTTTAAATCGTGTGGATGAAACAATTGTATTTACAAAGCTATCAAAATCTGATTTAAGAAAAATTGTTGACTTAATGTTAAATGAAGTAAAGGAAGAGGCCCGAGAAAAAGAAATTACTATTGATGTATCGGAAGAGGCAAAGGAGTTTATCTTAGAAAAGGGTTATGATGAGCAATATGGGGCCCGTCCTTTAAGAAGAACCATCCAAAGGCTGATTGAGGATGAAATTGCCGAGGCTTATTTGAAGAAACAGTATGGTAAGGGAAGCCATATTAATATCACGATGGAGAAGGGGAAAATACAACTGAATTAGGTCTTCAGCAGGAAGGGAACCTCAGGGCAAATACCTAACGGGTTCTCTTCTCATGTCATGGTATAGAAGGTATTGTCATTATTTATGGCAATTCCACCAAGATACATGATTTTTCAATGAAGGAATCTGCAATAAAATGTCGAAATAATTTCTATCATGCTGCCCGATTTTTAATTTATCAAATCCTTAGGTTGGGTAGAAATAGTAGATAATAGATAAAAATTTTATTGGAGATGAAGCCATGGAAAAATTTGAAGTGGATTTAAATGAATTGTTGATGACCTTTTCTTTAATGCTGGATGTGGCAGAAAATAAACCCTTTCAGCATGCAAAAAAAGTAGCCTATATTTCATCACTGATCATTAAAAAAATGGGAATTGAAGAAGATTTGGAGAAGGTAATTCAGGCTGCTATTTTACACGATATAGGTGTGATTCCGGCCATATTCAGACAGGGGAACGGAGCCTTTGTTAAAGCCGAGCAATCCTTTTCAAAGGAGCAGGAGCATCATGCCACCACAGGCTGGGAAATTGCCAAGGAATTACCCATTAATAAGGAAATTCCCGAGATTATAAAGTTTCATCACGAGCGCTACGACGGTACAGGGCCCTACGGAATGCAACAGCAGGAGATACCCTTTTTGTCCCAGGTAATTTCATTGGCAGATCAATTTGAATTAAAATTTGACCCGAAGCGTGATTCTCTAGCTTATCGAAAAGAAATAACCGATTGGTTGGAGCATGAAAAACGTAAGGGGTTTCAGGATGAGGTTGTAGATACACTCTTAAGGGTCCTTGAGAAGGATCGGGTCTGGTTTGATTTGGGAACCTTTGATATAGGAAGCATTTTAAAGGATATAGCCCCTTCTAGAATGATTAAAATTGATATGATGGGTCTGGAAAAAATCGCAAAGGCCTTTGCCATTATTGTTGACAAAAAGAGCAGCTTTACCCATCAGCATTCCTTACAGGTCAGTGAAAAGGCCTATCGTATGGCTCAGCAAATGAAATATAATGGGCTTAAAATACAGAAAATGAAGGTGGCCGGTTATCTTCATGACTTAGGAAAATTAGTGGTGCCCAACGAAATATTAGATAAGCCCGGCAGATTGACCCAGGAGGAAATGGTTTTAATTAGAAAGCACCCCTATTATTCTAAATATATTTTAAAACAGGTAAAGGGTTTTGAAGATATTGCGGAATGGGCAAGTAATCATCATGAAAACCTGTTAGGAACGGGCTATCCCGAAGGACTTTCGGGGGAACAATTATCGGAGGAAAGTCAAATAATCGCCCTGTGCGATATTCATCAGGCCCTTGTGGAAGATCGGATATATCGTAAGGGCATGACCCAGCAGGAAGCCCTTGCCATCATTAAAAAATTAATTGAGAAGGGCTGCTATCACGAATATATTTTTAAGGAATTTTTACATATTCTATAGTTTAATATTGAATTTCCGTTAAATTTGTTCTACAGTAGTATATAGATGATATTTTTATAATACACAAGGCTTTACTCATTTTAACAAATCATCCTTTAGTTGAGCTATGGTTTTGTAAACGATTTCGGTTTTGTAATATTAAGGCTTTAAGATAAAAGGGTTTAGATAATATTCTTAGTGTGCTAAGATAAAATATAAGAAAAGGAACCCATGAAAGGGGCGTTATTAATAGATGAGTGATATAGTTCAATCGGTAGATCGGGCTTTATCCATTATGGAAGTGTTGTCAGACTATAGCGAAGGACTTGGGATTACTGAAATTAGTTCTAGGATTAATTTGCATAAAAGTACCGTCCATAGATTACTGGCTACTTTAATTCATATGGGTTATGTGGTTCAGGACCCGATATCTAATAAGTATCAAATTACTTTAAAGCTCTTTGAGCTGGGAAATAAGCGATTGGAAAGTATGGATTTATTTACCGTTGCAAAGCCTTTCCTTAAAGAGCTTATGGCAAAGACCAATGAAGTAATTCACTTGGTTATTCGGGATGGAAATGAAATTGTGTACATTGACAAGGTTGAATCAAATAACACAATACGAATGGTATCAAGAATTGGAAAAAGAAGCCCGATGTATTGTACTGCTGTTGGAAAGGCTATTTTGGCACAGCTCCCGGAAGAGGAAGCTAAGAAAGTGTGGAACAATACCAATATTGTAGAATTTACAAAATACACTATTACAGAATGGGATCATATGAAGAAGGAGCTGTCGTTGATTCGACAAAATGGTTATGCTGTCGATGAACAGGAAAATGAATTGGGTGTACGGTGTGTTGGGGCCGTCATACTGAATCATTCTGGGGAGGTAGCAGGGGCGATTAGTATTTCAGGACCTGCCATTAGAGTAAAGAAGGAATTAATCAGTGAGTTTTCAGAGTTATTGATATATTATTGTCAGATGATTTCTAAAGAGCTTGGTTACAGAGGGTAAATGTAATCAAGCTTTTTATTTTACCCATTTTTAAAGGAGATATGTATTAATATAAAAATTTTTTGAAATTATGAGAAAAAAAACGAAAATGAAAGTATATGTAAAAAAATACTACGATAATTCCTTATAAGGGCCTTCTGAAGTTTTGTTTTACAGAACGTTATTTCGTATAATGAAACTATAGTTTGTATTCTGAAACAGAAAAAAAGGAGGGCTCTGTTTGATTCCTAAAATTCAAACACTAAAAAGAATAACAGATACTGGCGTTGTAGCAGTAGTTAGGGCAGAAAATTCAGATATGGCAGAGAAAATTGCTAAAGCTTGTATTGATGGCGGCGTACCAGCCATTGAAATAACATTTACGGTTCCTGGTGCAGCGGAAGTAATTGCTTCATTAAAGAGAACTTTTACTTCAGCAGAGTTAATTGTTGGAGCAGGAACAGTGCTAGACAGTGAAACTGCTAGGATTGCAATTTTAGCGGGAGCAGAATATATCGTCAGTCCATCTTTTGATCTGGAAACTGCGAAATTATGCAATCGTTATCAAATTCCCTACATGCCGGGCTGTATGACAATTACTGAAATTGTAAAGGCCATGGAGGCAGGTGCTGATGTAATTAAGGTGTTTCCAGGCAGTGTTTATGGCCCTAATGTGATCAAGGCAATTAAAGGTCCCATTCCCCAGGCGGTACTGATGCCTACAGGTGGTGTCAATATTGAAAATGTTTCTGAATGGATCAAGAATGGTTGTATTGCCGTTGGAGTTGGAGGAGAGTTAACTGCTGGGGCAAAAACAGGAAACTACGAATTAATTACTGAAACAGCAAAGGCTTTTGTCAATAAAGTTAAAGAAGCGAGAGCATAAGATTAGTACCCTGTCACAACTAAAGATTAGTTTATTCTACCAGGAAAATTTTCATAGAGTAGGTCCAAGAAATAGAATAACCTAAAATTTAATTGCGATGGGGTATTAGATAAGAACCAACAGACAAAGGAGCGAGAATATGGCTGAAGTAGTACTAAAGAGAGTAGAAAAAGAATATCCAAATGGCTTTAAAGCGGTTCATGGTATTGATTTACAGGTTAAAGATGGAGAATTCATGGTTTTTGTCGGCCCTTCAGGCTGTTCTAAATCAACAACCCTGAGGATGATTGCCGGACTGGAGGATATCACAGGAGGCGAAATCTGGATTGGTGACAACTGTGTAAATGAACTTCCTCCAAAGGATCGGGGAATTGCAATGGTATTTCAAAATTATGCCCTGTATCCCCATATGACAGTTTACGACAATATGGCCTTTGGTTTAAAATTTCAAAAAACACCTAAGGATGAAATTGACCGAAGGGTTAAAGAAGCAGCTGAGAAATTAGAAATTACAGATTTATTAGATAGAAAGCCCAAGGAAATGTCAGGTGGGCAAAGACAACGGGTTGCAGTTGGTCGTGCGATTGTAAGAAAGCCAGAGGTTTTTCTTTTCGATGAACCATTATCTAACTTAGATGCGAAGCTAAGGGTTTCCATGAGGGTACGGATTAATCAGCTTCATCAGCAGCTTAAGGCAGAGGGCCAGCCAGCCACTATGATTTACGTTACCCACGATCAGGTTGAGGCCATGACAATGGGAGATCGAATATGTGTCTTGAAGCTAGGGCGAATTATGCAGGTGGATACACCATTAAACCTATATAATAAGCCTGCTAACAAATTTGTTGCCGGATTTATCGGTGCACCTGCCATGAATATTGTCGAATCAGAGCTGATTAATGTTGATGGAAAGGTGGTAGTCAGGATTGGCGATGTAAATCTTGAGCTTCCTGCAGAGAAGGCCAATCGGGTTAAGAATTACTTAGGTAAAAAGGTGTGGTTTGGTATCAGACCAGAACATATTAAGTCCCATGAAACCAATCCCGATGAAGCAGGAAATTATATTATAGGAACCGTATCGGTCAGAGAGCAGATGGGAAATGAAGAATACCTTTATTTTGAAATGGGCGGTAATCAGTATATTTCTCGCTTAAATCCTGAAAAAATCAAAGGGGCAGCCCTGAGGGAGCAATATAAATTCTGGGTTGACATGAATAAATGTCATCTGTTTGACTTTGAAAGTGAAGAAAACATTTCTCTATAAAAAAGCATAAGGAGTTAAAGGGATGAGTATAGAAAAGTTTATAACTGGCTATTTAAAGAATTACCAGCGTTACAAGGAAAGATGGAACTATGAAGATGGTTGTGTCTATAAGGGTGCCTTGGACCTGTATCGTGTTACCCAAGATGAAAATTACCTTAGCTTTGTGGTTGATCAGTTAAAGTTTTTTATTAAGGATGATGGAAGTATTCACAATTACCAACAGGATGAGTTTAATATCGACAACATTAATGCAGGAAAGGTACTATTTGATCTACATGATTTGACAGGAGAAGATAAGTACCACAAAGCCGCTGTTCAGCTAAGGGAGCAATTGGAAAAGCACCCCCGTACCAATGAGAAGAATTTCTGGCATAAGCAAATCTATCCTAATCAGGTTTGGCTAGATGGGCTCTATATGGCAATGCCCTTCTATGCAAAATTTGAAAAGGTTTTCAATCATTCCAAGGGTTTTGAAGACATTCATGGCCAATTTTTAAATGTAAGGCGCAGAATTTGGGATGAAGAAAAGAAGCTTTACTATCATGGCTATGATGAAAGCAGGAAAGAACGGTGGAGTCATCCGGAAACAGGCCTTTCAAGGAATTTTTGGGGCAGAGCCATGGGATGGTTTATTATGGCCATGGTTGATACCCTTGAAATTATTTATGCCAACGATACCTTTACTCAGGATTTGCTGACTATGTTCAGGGAGGCCATTGAAGGGCTGTTAAGGTACCAGGATGAAACCAGCGGTATGTGGTATCAGGTGATCGATGCCGGCAGCCGAGAAGGTAATTATTTAGAAACCTCCGGAACCCTTATGATTGCCTATGGTATTTTAAAGGGAGTCAGGCTGGGATATCTGCCCCAGGAGCTTAAGGCCAGGGGAATAAAGGCCTTTGAAGGTACTGTAGAAAAATATTTGGATACGGAGAAAAATCAGTTAAACGGAATATGTGGCGTAGCTGGTCTAGGAAATGTACCCTATCGAGATGGCAGCTATGAATATTATATCTCAGAAAAAGCAGTTCCAAATGACCCTAAAGGAACAGGCAGCTTCATGATGGCTTATAGTGAATACTTAAGATAAATTAGAAGCAGAGGGGGACACAGATGAAAACAACTAAAATCGCCTATATTGGTGGGGGCTCAAAGGCGTGGGCTAAAAATTTCATGTCGGATTTACTGCTTCAGAAGGAAATCAATGGTGAACTGTGTTTATATGACATAGAAAAAAAGGCGGCATTGCGTAACCAACAGTATTTTCAGAAACTTGAGAAGTCGTCAAACAGCGTTGGCCAATGGAACTGCACTGTAAAGGAAAGTCTTGAAGAAACCTTAAAGGATGCAGAATTTGTCGTAATTTCCATTTTGCCCGGAACCTTCGATGAAATGACGGTGGATGTTCATTTGCCGGAGAAGTACGGCATTTTACAGTCGGTGGGGGATACTGTGGGGCCAGGCGGTTATAATCGTGCCCTAAGAACTATTCCCATTTACATAGAATTTGCCAGCGCTATTCGAAAGCATTGTCCGGAGGCATGGGTCATTAATTATACCAATCCTATGACCTTGTGTATTGCAGCACTTTATCGTGAATTTCCCGAGATAAAAGCCTTTGGCTGTTGTCATGAGGTATTTAGTACCCAATTGTTACTTAAGGAAATTTATCAAGGGTTGACTGGTGATGATGGGGAAATCCACCGTAGAGATATTAAGGTGAATGTTCAAGGAATCAATCACTTTACCTGGGTCAATGAGGCCAGATATAAAGATATTGACCTATTCCCCCTTTACCGGAAATTTGCTGATGAAAATTACCAAAAGGGATATATGATAGAAAAGTATCGTAAGGATGCCCATACCGACAGGGTACACTTTACCTTTTCAGAGAAGGTTAAGTTTGATTTATTCAGAAGATTTGGTGTCATTGCGGCGGCAGGCGATCGCCATTTGGCAGAATTTATGCCAAGCTCTTATTTAACCAGTAAAGAAAGGGTAGAGGAAATGGGTTACCACTTAACCCCTGTATCGTGGCGAAAAGAGGATGCAATTAATAAAATTCAGCTTACAGAAAGACAGAATCAAGGGATTGAAACTGTGAAGCTGGAGCCCTCCGATGAGGAGGGAGTTGATCAAATAAAAGCACTGCTGGGCTGCGGCGATCTGGTGACAAATGTTAACCTGCCCAATTACGGTCAATTGCCTGATTTGCCCTGGGGATCGGTGGTAGAAACAAATGCGGTATTTACCGGCAACAGTGTTAAACCTGTATTGGCAGGTAAAATTGATTCCCAAATAAAACCATTGCTTTATGAGCATGGAAGCAATCAACAAAATTTCATTGAGGCCTATTTTAGAAAAGATAAACAGGCTCTGTTTGAAGCCTTCTATAATGATCCTGCAACAAAACGATTGGAAAGGATAGCAGCAAAAAGGCTGTTTTCCGAATTAATCGATGGAACAAAAAATTATTTGGAAGAATGGGTTGTAGGGAAAGAGATTGTTTAATTTTTACCTTAATGGTGTTATTTTTTAAGGCATCATGACAGGTAATATTATAAAAGGGAGGATATGAATCTATGAAAAAAATGGTTAAAGTAATTGCATTAATTTTATCACTGGTTATGCTGTTAACCGCTTGTGGAAGCAGTACAACCAACAACCAAGGCAATCAAGGCACTAATGGTGATCAACCCGAGGAAGTAACCCTAAGATTTTCATGGTGGGGTGGCGATGAAAGACATGAAGCTACATTAGCAGCTATTAAGTTATTTGAAGACAAGTATCCCCATATTAAGATTAGTGCTGAATATGGCGGATGGCAAGGACATCAAGAAAAGGTGACCACTCAAATGCTGGGAAACACAGCGCCAGACATCTTACAGGTTAACTGGAACTGGCTATATCTTTTCTCAAAGGATGGCAACGGCTTTTACGATTTGAATGAAGTAAAAGATATTATAAACGTAAGCAACTATGATAGTGCATTATTGGATCAAACCACAATTAATGGAAAGCTAAATGCCCTTCCCGTTGGTATTGGTGGTAAGGTATTCTACTTCAATGAAACTACCTATAAGAATGCAGGTGTAGAAATTCCTAAAACCTTTGATGATCTTTATGCAGCGGCAGATGTCTTTAAAGCTCAATTAGGCCCTGACTATTATCCAATGGATTTAGATCAATATGGTGCTTTCCTGATGATTTTATATTACCTGGAGCAAAAAACCGGTAAGCCCTTCATCGGAGAAGACAACCAAGTGGCTTATACTAAAGAAGAGCTAATTGACGGATTAAACTTCTATGAGTCTTTAGTTGAAGCGGGAGTTTCACCTTCTATGGAATCAAGAGGTGCAGCAGGTAATGTTCCTGTAGACCAAACACCAAGCTGGATTCAAGGTAAATATGGTGCTGTTTATGAGTGGGATAGTGCCATCGCTAAATTCCAGGCAGCCCTTGAGGGAGATCAAACAATTGTTGCCGGTGACTTCTTAACCGGACTGGGGCCAAACCCATCAGCCCTTGCAAAGATATCTATGTGTTTTGCAATCAATAAAAATACCAAGCATCCAGAGGAAGCAGCTACCTTCCTTGAGTTCCTGGTTTCAGACCCAGAAGCTACTAAAATCCTTGGAACATCAAGGGGTATTCCTGCCAATCAAGCAGCTCTAAATACTTTAGAGGGAGAAGGAGCGCTTTCAGGATTAAATTATGAAGGAAATGTTATGGTGACTGCATTCTTAGGAAAAGGAATTTCTCCATACTTTGAAGATGCTGAGCTGCAAGCCTTCTACAAAAATGTAATTGAAGAATTTGGTTACAAGCAAATTAACACTGAGCAAGCAGCCGATAAAATTATCAATACAGTCAATAGTTTATTAGCAGAATTAGCTAAGTAGGAGAATGGGGGAGAAATTCTCCCCCTTATTATCCTAGGAGGAGGTAACCATGAAGCTGAAAAAATATGAAGGCTATGCCTATATTTTACCCTGGATGCTAGGACTATTAATCTTCACAGCATTCCCTTTTGTCGCATCCTTTTTACTAAGCTTTACAGATTATAATTTAATTAATGCACCTAAATTTATTGGTTTGGAAAACTACCGAAAAATGTTTGAAACAGACCTGTTCCGACAATCGTTTTTTACAACAGTTAAATATGTTTTTGTAACTGTGCCTTTGAAGTTGGCCTTCGCTTTATTTATTGCCTATATTTTGAACTTTAAAATCAAGGCAGTTAATTTCTTTAGAACCGCCTATTATTTACCCTCCATATTGGGAGGAAGTGTAGCCATTGCCGTATTATGGCGTTTTCTATTTGCCGATACGGGCCTTGTCAATATGATAATTGGTATTTTTGGTGTTGATCCCATTAGCTGGTTGGGAAATCCCAAATATGCAATTTTCACCATTAGTCTTTTACGGGTCTGGCAGTTTGGCTCTCCCATGGTTATTTTTTTAGCAGCATTAAAAAATATACCGGAATCACTGTACGAGGCAGCTAGAATCGATGGGGCTTCCAAAACCAGTATTTTCTTTAGAATTACCCTGCCAATGATTACGCCGATTGTCTTTTTTAATTTTATAATGCAGCTGGTTCAGGCCTTTCAGGAATTTAACGGACCATATATCATCACCGGCGGGGGACCATTACATTCAACCTACCTGTTCCCGCTTTACATCTATGATAATGCCTTTAAGTATTTCAGAATGGGCTATGGTAGTGCGTTGTCCTGGTTCTTGTTTATCATTATCATGATCTTCACATTAATTACCTTTAAATCTGAAAAGTACTGGGTTCACTATGATGGGGGGGAAGAATAATGGAAGCTAAAAATCTCAAAAAACAAGAAGAAAAGGAAATTGACAATTCCCTGTTAGAAAATGATCTGCGTTTGAGAAAGAGAAGGATCC
>CBFGTV010000014.1:0-60096 GCA_965652145.1 uncultured Clostridiaceae bacterium | reverse complement strand
AATAAAAGAAAATAGCCAACATAAATATAGCCCCTCATTTATTGAAAATATACTCATATTTTAATAATAGAAGGATCGTTTCATATATTTAACGGTCCTTTTAATGTTGAAAGGATTGGAAAGCTAATGCACGAAGAAACATATGCTAAATAATAGCAACCTGAAAGGGTAAGGCCGTGGTTGTAAGCGTATTATGGCCAGTGCCTATTTCCTTGATTTCCTGCTATAAAAATATTAAATGAGGGTATTAAGGTTATAAAATGATGCATTTATTAACTGTTTAACCAGCAGTTAGGTGCTGGAAGGGAAAAAAATAATATCTTAGGTATAAAAGGTTAAAATTTGTTTAAATTAGGAAGTACAGAAAAAACCTTCGGTTAAAGGATTTTTTTACTCTATATCGTATATAAATAAGTAAGTAAGAAACCAATAAGTGAGGGAAAAGAATGAACGGCAAGCTGAGGGAAATAACAGAGGCCCTGGAAATGAAGCAGCTATCAAGGTATGCTCAAAAGAGCAGTCATTCCAGGGGACGAATTAAGGCTGAATCAGAGTGTCATATACGTACCCCATATCAGCGAGATAGAGACCGGATTATCCACTCAAAATCCTTTCGGGCATTAAAGGAAAAAACCCAGGTGTTTATCGTTAAGGATGATTTTTTCAGAACCCGTCTGAGTCATACCCTTGAGCTAAGTCAAATTGCCAGAACCGTAGCCAGGGCTTTAGCTTTGAATGAAGACCTGGTAGAGGCCATCGCCCTGGGGCACGATTTAGGACATACCTGCTTCGGGCATAGTGGTGAAGAGGAACTAAACCGGATAACAGGCCATTTTAAGCATAATGAACAGAGCTTAAGGGTAGTGGATATCTTGGAAAGGGAAGGTAAAGGATTGAATTTAACCATGGAGGTTCGAGACGGCATACTGAATCACACCGGTTCTACCCTGCCCTACACCCTGGAAGGAAGGCTGGTTAAGATCACTGATAGAATTACCTACTTGTGCCATGACATACAGGATTGTTTAAGTGCAGGTATATTAAAGGAATCAGAAATACCGCCTATCTGTCTTAAGGTTTTAGGCGATTCCCATAGTCAGCGAATTAATACCTTTGTCCTGGATCTGATTGAGGAAACCTCAAAGCAGCTTAAAGGGGGAAACGAACCAGGAATCTATCAAAGCAGACAGCTTCAAGAGATAACGGATGAATTAAGAAGCTTTATGTTTAGTAAGGTTTATTACGGGGAGCTTTGTGAAAAGGAGAAGGAAAAGGCTGTTTTTATTGTTTCTTCCCTTTACGACTATTATAGTAGACACCCCGAAGAGATTCCCAGGGAATATGCTTACTTGAAAGGGCAAGAATCAAAAAACCAAACTGTGACAGATTTTATTGCTTCTTTGACAGATACCTACGCCATTCGACTCTTTCAAGAAAAGTTTATACCCTGGCCAAATGGCAGTTTCTGTGGCAGTTAATTCAATTTTCAGAATTGATTTTCTTTATAGGGATTGAAGGAATTAAGAAGATTTATGTCGAATAAACTTCACCATGTCTTAAAGAGGGATTGTTATGTAATGATGAAAATTATTGTTGATGCCGATGCTTGCCCGGTTAAATCAATTATTATTAATTGTGGAAATATGTATAAAATAAAGGTCATTCTAGTCCATAGCACTAGTCACTATTCTCATTCAGAAGAAACTGTGAAACGAATTGTTGTCGATAATGAATACCAAGCAGCAGATATGGCGATCGTAAATGTTACAGAAGAAAATGATCTGGTTATTACTGCAGATATTGGCCTTGCAGCACTGGTGTTGGGAAAGGGGGCCTATGCCTTGAATCCCTGGGGGGAATTTTATCGGGCCGAACAGATTCAACAGATGCTGGAGGAACGATATTATCATTTAAAAGCCCTTAAGGAAAATAGGAAGATTAAAGGCCCTGCCGCGCGAAAGAAAAAGGATAATCAACATTTTCAGAAGACTTTGGTGGAATTTATCGAAAAACATTATGAAATAAAAAATTGTTAGAAGGAGTTTAACAATAAAAACAGAATTTATTAATGAATGAGAGGTAAGAAAAATTAGGTGGTAAGCATGGGAAGCATTCTTCCAGAGGAAATTATTGAAGAAATAAAGGAAAAAAATGAAATTACCGAAGTAATTTCTCAATACATTCAGATTAAAGCCATGGGGGCAAATTATAAGGCCCTCTGTCCCTTTCATAGTGAGAAAACACCTTCCTTCGTAATTAATGGTCAACGACAGTCATTTAAATGCTTTGGCTGTGGTGAGGGGGGAGATGTAATTCAATTCATTATGAAAATCGAGAACCTTGATTTTGTTGAGGCGATCAAACTATTGGCCCAAAGGGCAAATATCCCTTTAGAGAGGCTAAATGCAACAAATGAATTAAAAAAAGAGCTACAAAAGAAAATGCTTTATCACGAAATACACAATAAGGCAGGTAAGTTCTATTTTAATCAATTAACCAAACACAACAACCCGGCACTCAATTATCTTATCAAAAGGGGATTGTCAGCTAAAACAA
This sequence comes from uncultured Clostridiaceae bacterium, assembly GCA_965652145.1. Lineage (GTDB taxonomy): Bacteria > Bacillota > Clostridia > Peptostreptococcales > Natronincolaceae > CBFGTV01. The sequence goes on along the minus strand of CBFGTV010000014.1, from coordinate 57,540 downwards.
TTAAAGCCTTTGGTTTGGGGTATGCTTATAATAGCTGGAATGAATTATTTAGGTTTTTGAAAGGAGCCGGCTACTCAACTGAGGATCTTCTAAAATGTGGGCTTATACTTCCCAATAAAGAAAAAACAGATTACTATGATCGTTTTCGAAATCGTATCATTTTTCCAATTTTTGATGTAAGAGGAAATGTAATTGGCTTTGGTGGAAGGGTCTTGGATCAATCCTTGCCTAAATATTTAAATTCTCCTGAAACTGAAATTTTTAATAAAAGTAATACAATCTATGGTCTAAATTTTGCACGAAGGCATATTGTGAATGAACAGCTGTTACTGGTGGAAGGATATATGGATGTAATTGCCCTTCATCAGCATGGTATAAAGAACGCCGTGGCTGCCCTGGGAACATCCTTTACAAAGGGACATGCGTCGATTTTAAAAAAATATTGCAAGGAATTAATTATTTGCTTTGATGGTGATGAGGCTGGTCAAAAGGCGGCTCTACGTAGTATTGACATTTTACAGGAGTCAGGTCTAAGCTCAAAAATGATTGAACTGCCCAATAAAATGGACCCAGATGATTATATTAATCAATATGGGAAATATCAATTTGAGGAACAAATCCAAAGGGCCATTAGTCCAATAGAGTATAAGATTAATTTAGCGAAAAGAAAATTTGATTTAAATCTTCCCGAGGGAAAAATAAAATTTGTGAAAGCCTTAGCCATGGTGCTGAAGCAAATCAAGAGCCCAGTTGAAAGGGAGGTTTATATAGATAAAATTGAAAAGGAAACAGGTGTTTCTAAAGAGGCCCTTCAGCTTGAAATATATGGGCGCTCAATTGAAGGTTCCCAGGATGCGAAACAAAAGTATAGTTCTAGAAACAAAAGAGATAATAAATATATAGATGCTGTTCCTCTGGCTGAGCAAAAGGGTCATCTTATTGCCGAGCAACAGCTTATTAAAACGATGCTCACCAATGAAAAGGTGTTAGCACAGGTATTATCAAAAATAATGGTGGAGGATTTTTCTACGGAAGCCCATCAGAGAATTGTAGACCATATACTAAAGCGATATCACCAAGGGGCTGAAATTACACTTGAGGGGCTCGACCACTTAAAGAATGAAATAGATGAAATCTATAGTACAGATATTAATCATATAGATATAGATAAGACATTGGAAGCCTATGTAGATAATTTAAAGCGGTTTAAAAGTCTATATCAGCTAAAACTCTTAAGAGAAAAGCAAAATACTTTACTTCAGGATAAAAAATTAAATAAGGAAGAGGTTGAGAAGGAGTTGCTTAAAATAGGTTTGGAAATTATGAAAATTAATACAGAGCTTAAGAGGCGATAGCTTAAAAGGAAGGGAGGGGACATAATGAGTGAATCACAGGAAGTAAAAAAGGAATCTGTAAAGAAATTAATTGAAAAAGGCAAAAAACGAGGGATGGTCACTTATACAGAAATTATGGATGCCTTGGAAGACATTAGTATTGATAAAGATCAAATAGATGAATTATATGATCATCTTGCCTCCATGGGAATTGACGTGGTAGGTGAAAAGGATGACATTGAAATTGAAGAAGTTGAGCTCGATGAGCTGGAACCTGACATTGTTATTGAAGAAAATATTGAGGATGATGTTACTCTTTTAAAAGGGATAAACATTGATGATCCCGTTAGAATGTATTTAAAGGAAATTGGTAAAGTACCATTATTAACTGGTGACGAGGAAATTGAATTGGCTAAGAAAATGGAGGCCGGAAGCGAAGAGGCGAAAAAGCGCCTTGTAGAGGCAAATCTAAGGCTTGTTGTCAGTATTGCTAAAAGGTATGTAGGTCGTGGCATGCTGTTCTTAGATTTAATTCAAGAGGGTAATCTTGGACTCATTAAAGCCGTTGAAAAGTTTGATTTCCGCAAAGGCTTTAAATTCAGTACCTACGCCACCTGGTGGATTAGACAGGCCATCACCCGAGCCATTGCCGATCAGGCCAGAACCATTCGGATTCCCGTACACATGGTCGAGACCATTAACAAATTAATTAGGGTTTCAAGACAATTACTTCAGGAATTGGGCCGGGAGCCAAAGCCTGATGAAATTGCAAAGGAAATGGATCTTTCAGAGGATAAGGTAAGAGAAATATTAAAAATAGCTCAAGAGCCTGTTTCTTTAGAAACCCCCATTGGTGAAGAAGAAGATAGCCATTTGGGTGACTTTATTCCTGATGACGATGCTCCTGCCCCTGCTGAAGCAGCCGCCTTCTCATTATTAAAGGAACAGTTAATAGAGGTGTTAGACACCTTGACACCTAGGGAGCAAAAAGTACTTCGATTAAGATTTGGATTAGATGATGGAAGAGCCCGAACCCTTGAGGAGGTTGGAAAAAAATTCGATGTCACCAGGGAACGGATCCGCCAGATTGAAGCAAAGGCCTTAAGAAAACTGCGCCATCCCAGTCGAAGTAAGAAGTTGAAGGATTATCTGGAATAGATTAAATTAAAGCAACCCATTATATAAAAAACCCCTGGATGATAGGTTTAGGAAATGCCGGCAAAGGGCGGCACTTCAACCCAAGATACCCAGGGGTTTTCAATTACCAATACTGTTTTTGCTTTGCGTATTGTATTTTCTTCTTTTTTTCATCATCACTTTCAGTTAAATCAATTTGGTCCTGAAGCTTGTGCATATTTTGATCAGCTTCTTCCTCCCATTCCTGGGTACGACCGCCCCACTGAAATTTAATAAATTCCTCTGGGGGAAGCACAACCTTCCTTCTCTTTTTATCCTTTGACATAAAATCAGCCTCCGGGGAATTAAATTTATTTTGTATATTTATTTTTCAATAAAGGAGCCAAAAGTATGCAGGTAAGATTAACCCCTAGACTAGAGAAAATAGCACAACAGGTTAAAAAAGGCAGTTGCGTAGCTGATATTGGCACTGACCATGGCTATATTCCTATTTACCTTATTCAAAATCAAATAGCCACCCGCGTAATCGCCTGTGATGTAAATTCCAAACCCCTGGAAATTGCCGAAAAAAATATTCAGCAATATGACTTGGCAAATTATATAGAGACAAGACTTAGCGATGGTTTAGAGGCCATTGAAGCAGGTGAGGCCGATACAATTATTATAGCCGGTATGGGGGGAATATTAATTCAAGAGATTATAGAGGCCTCCAGGTCAGTAGCTGCGACAAGCAAATTAATATTACAGCCCATGCAGGGAAGAGATGTATTGCGAAGATATCTTGTTTCCTCAGGGTTTAGCATACAAAAAGACCTTCTGGTTAAAGAGGACCATCGAATCTATGAAATTATAGTGGCCGAGGCAGGACAACAATCGGTAGCCGATGAGATATATTTTGAAATAGGCTTTCAATTGAAGGAAAATCCGCCCTCCTTGGCGAAGGAATTTATCGAAAAAAAGATTGCATCTACCGAAAATATTCTATTGCAGTTGAAAAATAATAAAGATGCAGCGGTACAAACCAAGTTTGAGGAAACCCAAGAACGTTTAAGAAAATTACAGGAGGTGTTATTATGGCTCAAGCAATCAAAGAGATCGTATCGTTGATTGAATCAATGGCCCCCCAGCATGCGGCAGAATCGTGGGATCAGGTGGGGCTTCAGTTGGGGGGCCTAAATGATCAAGCTGATCGTGTAATGGTGGCCCTAGAAGTAACAGAAGCAGTGTTAGAGGAGGCAATCGATAAGGACATACAGCTTATTATCGTTCATCATCCTTTTATTTTTAAACCGCTGAAAAAGATCCGGCGGGATGATCCCAGGGGCAAATTAATTTACAAAGCCATAGAGAATAACATTGCCATCTATTCGGTCCATACCAATATTGATGTGGTGGAAGAGGGGTTAAATCAACAGATTGCCTTGAAATTTGATCTGGAGGATATTCAAATTTTAGAGGTTACAGGGAAAAAACAATACTATAAGCTGGCAGTTTTTGTTCCTGCCGCCTACGAAGAAAAGGTGGCTGCTGCCATGGCTCAGGCTGGTGCTGGCCACATCGGTAATTATAGCCATTGCTCCTTTAGAAGCGAAGGAACAGGCACCTTTAAACCCCTTGAAGGGGCTTCCCCCTTTATTGGCAGTGAAAATCAGCTGGAAGCAGTAAAGGAGGTTAAAATAGAAACCATAGTTGACGGAGGTCAATTGAAAGCTGTGGTGGATGCTATGATAACGGCTCATCCCTACGAGGAAGTGGCCTATGATCTTTATCCCTTGATTAAGGAAACACCCCAATGGGGAATTGGCAGAATCGGTAAACTCAAGGAACATGTTTCGTTAAATTTATTTGTAGAAACGGTGAAATCCCAGTTGAATATACCAGGGGTCAGGGTAATCGGTGATGTGAATAGCTTGATTGAACGGGTATGTATTGTTAACGGCAGTGGTGCAGAGTACATTAAAGCCGCCGCAGATGCAGGCTGCCAGTGTCTGATAACAGGTGATGTAAAATACCATGATGCCCAAATGGCCCTGGAGCTGGGAATCAATATTATTGATGCAGGCCACTATGAAACGGAAGCATTTTTTGTGGAATGGATGACAGATTATTTGAAAGAGAAAATAGCCCTTCATCAACTAAAAGTAAAGGTTTTTCCATCCCAGACCTATATTAACCCATTTCAATGGTTATAGTAAAAACAAAAAATTGATTATTCAAATCATTGCTGATATAATAGGTGAGCACAGAAGAATGGAGGAAATTGATGATGAAAGCAGTAATTTACACCGATGGCGGTGCCAGGGGTAACCCGGGAGAGGCCGGAATAGGTATTGTAATAGAAAATGAAGCAGGAGAAGTGGTTCGGGAAATTAGCCAATTTATTGGAAGGCAAACCAATAATGTTGCCGAATATAAAGCCTTGAGCAGGGCCCTGGAGGCTGCTCTCGATATGGGATTCAAAGAGGTAATCTGCTATCTGGACAGTGAGCTGGTGGTGAAACAAATTAAAGGCGAATATAAGGTAAAGAATGAAGGGTTGATTCCTCTCTACCAGATGATCATGCCACTGGTCAACAAGTTTGACAGCTTTGATATTCAGCATGTGCGGCGGGAGCATAACAAAAGAGCCGATGCCCTGGCAAATTTGGCGATGGATCAAAAATAACAAACCAAATATTGGATTTTGACATATCATTAATTTTATGCTAAAATAATTACTCAAGCTATAAAAGTTCATATTGTGAGTAAGTCAGATGGTCGCGGACACAGCTTTGCTGTGGACGAGGAAAGTCCGAGCTCCATAGGGCAGGGTGCTGGGTAACCCCCAGTGGAGGCGACTCCAAGGAAAGTGCAACAGAGAGATACCGCCCACATAAGTGGGTAAGGGTGGAAAGGTGAGGTAAGAGCTCACCAGCAATCAGGTGACTGATTGGCTATGTAAACCCCACCTGGAGCAAGACCAAGTAGGGACAAAAAAGCGATTGCCCGTCGTGTCCCGTGGTAGGTTGCTTGAGCCCCCTGGTAACAGTGGGCCTAGATAGATGACCATTTAATACAGAACTCGGCTTATAGATTTGCTCACATATCAATATGAAAACTCAAGGGTTATTGCCCTTGAGTTTTTCTGTTTTTTGGTGAAAATGCAAAATGACCTTTAGTGTAGTCTTAACCCCTTAGAATTAGTTGGTGGAAGGGTACCATTTTATAGCTTTAATGCAAGATGTTTTTAAGGATATAATTATAGATGGATGATTTGATTGGACTAATTTATGGTAAAATAGAATGAAAAAGGAGAAATTATTAGAATGAAAGTAAGTATGAAAAATAGTGGTAAGTTTCTCCTAGAGGCGGAATTAATAGATAAAAAAAATAGGAAAGGTAACGTACGGGTCTTAAGATAAACAGAGGGGAGATAATGAAATGGAGGAGAGACAAGGCTATGTGTTAACTAAGAAACAAGCACGTCAGTTCCTGCTATTGAAGCATGGATTAATTGATGGTTATAAATTTTCAGGAGAAGAAGGGGTAAGTGATTATATTAGACAGGTAGGCTGTATTCAATTTGATCCAATCGATGTTTGTGGAAAGAATGCTGAGTTGGTACTACAATCGAGGGTTGAGGAGTTTTCTAAGGAAATGCTATATAAGCTTTTATACATAGATCGAAAACTTATTGACTATTTCGATAAAAATATGTCTATATTTCGTATTGATGACTGGAAATACTTTTCACGCCATAGGGCACATTATGCAAAGGCAACCAGAAGTAGAGAAGAAGTGAATAAGGTAGCTGACGAAATAATAAAAATTGTTAAAGAAAAGGGTTGTGTATCATCAAAGGACATCGATTTGAGAAACAAGGTTGATTGGTCATGGAGCCGGACCACATTGGCGAGGGCAGCATTAGAGACACTTTATTTCAGAGGAGTCCTGATATTACACCATAAAAAAGGGACTATTAAATATTATTCGTATGCAGACGAGTATATTGCTCCGGAAATTTTAAAGGAGCCAGACCCGAATAAAACACGAGAGCAGCATCTGGATTGGTGGATTGCTAGAAGAATCGGAGCAGTCGGAATGTTTTGGGATAAGCCTTCAGACGCTTTGCTGGGCATTGATGGTTTAAAGGCAATGGAGCGCAGCAATACCTTTAAAAGATTATTTAACAATAATAAAATAATGAAGGTTGAGATTGAAAGCATTAAAGAGCCATTTTATTGTTTAATACAGGACAAGCATTTGCTTGATATGGTTCTAGAAAACCGAAAATTCTTGAAAAGAACAGAGTTTATAGCACCACTGGATAACTTGTTATGGGATAGAAGGCTAATAAGCAAAATTTTCGACTTTGATTATAAATGGGAAATTTACACACCGATTCACCAAAGAAAATTTGGATATTATGTATTACCGGTTCTACACGGAGAAAGATTTATTGGAAGGATAGAGGTAATCAATCATAAAAAAGAAAAGGCGCTTATAGTGAAAAACCTGTGGTTTGAAGAGGATATTAAAGATTGTAGCCTCTACAATGAGGACATACGAGGGTGTCTTGAAAGGTTTAAAGCCTTTAATGACTGTAAGAGCATTGATTTTGAAACAAAAATTTTATAAAGGTAGCAGAAATAAGAATCAGAAATGGGATGCCACTATGAAGAGGCATCCCATTATTCAGTTTAAATCAATATTTTACAGAAGAAATAGACTTGAGGTAACCTGCCGCACGTTTGCGCTATCATTCCTCTAATGCTGCTTCTATTAGGCCCACTAACAAAACGAAAAATAACCAACTTTCCTGCAATACCGCCTAAGGATGAGTGGCTAAGTCAAATACGGTTCCAGTAGTATGATCCAGAGACGAAGAAGTATGTAGTGATGATATGCCTAGTCTAAATAAAGCTTCAAGAAGGATAGATATACTATGAAGATCGAGATGTTGAGAAATTAGAATAGCATTGTTTTTTATTTTCAAGCCCTTATATTAAAAATAACAATGATGGATCAATTTTTTGTTTAAAGGAAATAAAGTAGGGTAATTTACTTTATGGATAATAATTATTTAATAATAATAAATAAAAATAGGAGGCGTTATAAAAAATGGCATATTTTAATGATCCCTACGGTATAAAGAATTTAAAGGTAAAGGCAATGGAAAAAAGTAGGCAAGAGAAGAAAAATCTCCTTTTGCTTGAGGAATTAACTAAGGAATTAAGGGAAATTGGGGGCAAGCTAGATCAGCTGGAAGAAGCACTGAATAGCTAGTTTTCAATAAAACATAATTGTATATCCAATACCTGATGGTGTTGGATTTTTTGTGGGCTTTTGACTAAAGGGATAAATATTTTCCATAGAATTAACTTTATGATAGAATAGACAATAGACAGGAGTCTCTGTATTTCCGAGGAAATGATTGGAATATTTTGCAAAATCATAATCAATTTAAGTGGAGGATAACTTATGAAGATAGTTTCATGGAATGTTAACGGCCTTAGGGCATGTATTGGAAAGGGTTTTATGGATTATTTAAAAGAGGTAGATGCAGATATTTTCTGTATTCAAGAGACAAAGCTCCAGGATGGGCAACTGGATTTAAGCCTGGAGGGCTATTATGACTATTGGAACTATGCAGTTAAAAAGGGATACTCCGGAACTGCTGTATTTACAAAGAAAAAACCCCTTTCGGTTCAGTATGGTGTGGGAATTGAAGCCCATGATCAGGAGGGAAGGGTAATTACTTTGGAATTTGAATCCTTCTATTTAGTTAATGCCTATATCCCCAACAGTCAACGGGGACTGGCCAGACTGGATTATCGTATGACCTGGGAGGATATGTTTCGTGATTATCTTAAGCAATTGGATGAAAAAAAACCGGTCATACTTTGTGGAGACCTAAATGTGGCCCATCAGGAAATTGACCTGAAAAACCCTAAAACCAACAAAAAAAGTGCAGGCTTTACCGATGAAGAGAGGGCTAAAATGACCACACTTCTTGAGAATGGTTTTATCGATAGCTTTCGAAGTCTTTATCCTGACCTTGAGGGAGCCTATACCTGGTGGTCATATTTAGGTAGGGCTCGAGAGCGGAATGTAGGTTGGAGAATAGATTATTTTATTATTTCTGAAAGACTAAAGGACCGGCTGAAGGATGTAGAAATACATGACCATGTCATGGGTAGTGACCATTGCCCCGTTACAATTTTGGTTAATATCGAATGAAGTTAACCTAGTTTATAATATCAAAAATGGTTCCGCCCCCATCAAAGGAAATTGTAAACTGTAGTCGAACACCAGGGCGGATATGGATGGTCAGCTCTGCTCCAGGAGCGATCCTTCGGGTACCGGGGGAATATTGGAAATCAAAGGGAATATCTGCTTTGATTAATAGGGTTTGAAGGGTATAAATCTGGGTTAACTTAATACTCCCCGATTTCATAAGATTTAAAAATAAATCAGTAGATAGTAATGTCAATAGTTCTTTACTAAAATCTGCCATTTCCTTCCCCCTCCAATCAAACCCATCTGACGTATTTTATCATATGCAGTAGTACCTGATAACAGTGATTCATCTTAAATAAAGTCTTTCTTTAAAGATAGGAAGGACGATTCTGTTGAAACCTATATATGGAATGTTCTCTTTTAATTGAATTACTATTAAGTGAACTTAGATTATAAAAGCAGCCCTTATTCCTGGGCTGCTTTTTCAATGTACTTATGACAGGCAAGGGCCAGCTCATTAGCTGCAAGCATACCTGTTTGAAGGGAGCCCTGCTGCCATGCCCTGGATACCGAAACATGTTCGCCGGCAAAAAATACCCTGTTATCATATTCTGGTTCAGTAGCTACCTTAGAGAACAGCCTCTTTTGCTGGGGATTATAAAAGGCAAATCCACCCAGGGCCCAGGGGTGGTTGCTCCAGGACAGTGTTCGATAATCCAATACAATTTCATCAAGATACCCCACCGGTAACCCATGAACTGCCTCTACCTGGCGTTTGACCAGCTCGAAGCGGTAGGGTTCAGAATAATTTCCAAGGCGAAGGGCATCCTGAGTCCAATTATAGCTGGCAATCAAGACTCCAGGTAAATTTGGGTCGGCGCCAGGCCGTAGATCCCATATACAGGGGGGCGATTCAAAGCAGCCGTATTTTCGATTTAACTCCTGATCGCAGATAAAGCTACCTTGATTAGATGGGTACCAAAGGGTATTAAGGACCATATCTGTAGCCGAACCGCCTCCAACAATACGCCTGTCAGGAGGGCCCTCCTCCCAGAAACGTTTTTTACAGAGCATAATCGTTTTTTGTGATGGAGAATAATTTAGAATCCGGATTGCCTGCATTTTGTTACTGCTGAAAATAGGGTTCAACTCCAGCATCCTTACATTGGAAAAGGGAAGGGCACAAATGATGAAATCAAAGGTTTCCTCCTGGTTTAATGCCAGGCCTTTTTGCTTATAATGTACGGTTACGGGGCCCCCTTGGTGGAATTGACTTAATCCGGTAACCACGTGTCCAGGCTTCCAACGGATGTATCCAAGGTCGTCAGGGTCAATCTCGTCAGCATATTCTAGGGGCCTGGGATTTAATAGGGAATGATAAAATGCCAAAGGCAGATTAACCATTCCTCCTGGTATTTCATAAAGAAAGGAAAAACTGGCCGGATATAGCTCGTGTAATATTTCAAAGGAACTCTGATTCAAATAGGCACCCATAAAGGGGTCAACACTACTGAGCATTTCAATCGCTCCATCACTTAAGCCCTGCTTCTGCATAAATTGTCTAACATTATAGTAGTCTGCTTCCAGAATTTGCGCTGCATAAAGGGATTTTACCTGCAAAATTTCCTTTCTGACCTCAGGTGACATCTCCAGCAAAAAGCGATCAAAAACCTGAGCCTGCAGTCCAGGCCACAAGGTAGCCCGTTCCTCGGGGGTCATATTAAAAACCGGGTAAATGTACTGCTGAACCTCTTCAGGTCGATTTCTAACCCGAATACTTCTAACATATCGAAAGGCATTTTCATTGGTTTGAATAAAGGGCCTGGTGTTCAGCTTGAAAAGATCAATATAGTGCCAGGTGCTTTCATGGCTTACTGGAAAACGCATGGCTCCCAATTCGCCGTATAGTTCCTTTGACTCATCAAAATAGTGGGTATAGACTCGCCCGCCTATCCGTTCTTCCTCCGCTTCAAATAGGGTGATGTCAAAGCCCAGCTTTCTTAATTCAAAGGCAGCAGACAAGCCTGCCAGCCCTCCCCCTAAAATCCCTACACGAATGTATTTACAGGAGCCAGGCGGTAATATGGTTGTAATATCGGGTGGGGGACTAAGCAAAGAAATAATATTTTTTAAATCTTCAGGGCGCCCACTTAAATTAAGAACAAATTCAAGCAATTTGTATCGATCCTCTGGAGTTGGATTATTGGGCTGAAATGGTATAACGGTCATGCAGCACCTCCTAAATTTTCATTGTTAATATATATGTTGTTTATTGGGTAAATAGGCTTAGTAATCTTGATTTCTTGTGACGAGCTTTATTTTATCCCTTTGGAGTTATAGTTTTTTTAAGAGTTGGAATAATAAGTAATAACACTATTATAGAAAGGGTTGTTGCCAGTGCAACGCTTCAAAAGAAGAGCCATGATATTAATCATTCTAATGTGTCTGTTAATAAGCGGGTGCAGAAGAGAGGCACCGGGTGAAGACATTGGGCAGGAGGAAGGAGAAAAGGTTCCGGCTCCGGAAGAGATGATTTTGTCAGCTGAGAGCTGGAAAGAGGAATTTCCTTTAATATATGAATCCTTTATCAAAACCTCCCGTCTACAGGATCAAAAGGTTGAGGATACAGAGCTGGGGGGGCTGCATCCTATCGATTATTTAGAGAAATATCCCAATATTGCTACTTTATATGAAGGTATGGGCTTTGCAAAGGAGTATTATATTGCAAGAGGTCACTATTATTCTTTGGAGGATGTGATTAATACTTCAAGGCCCAAGCCAGGAGCTTCCTGTTTGGCTTGTAAGACAGCCGATTATGAAAAGCTATATGTTAAAAATGGGGAAGCCCTTTTTGCCATGGATTTTCAAGAAACATCCCAGGTGGTTGACCATGCCATCAGCTGCTATAACTGCCATCGAAATGACCCCGGCAGAGGTATTCAAGTGACTTCACCCCATTATCAAGAAGGAATCAAGCTGCTGGAACAGGAGCCAAAGCCCGGTACCAACGCCTGTGCCCAGTGTCATGTGGAATATTACTTAGATCCCGATACAAAGGCTGTGGTGCTGCCCTGGGATCAGGGAATTGAAATTGATGAAATTGAAGCCTATTATGATGAGCTGGACTTTAGCGACTGGACTCACCCCCGTACTGGAACACCCTTGATTAAGGTTCAGCACCCGGAATTCGAAATGTATACCGGCAGTATCCATGACAGCCTGGGGTTATCCTGTGCAGATTGTCACATGCCTGTGGTGGTGGAAAATGGTGAATCCTATAAGTCCCATTGGGCTAAGAGTCCGTTAAAAACCGTGATAGAATCCTGTGGAAGCTGCCATGGAGACGATGCTGAGGCAATAGTGGCCATGACCCAGGAAATACAAAAGGAAATTCACGACTTAGAAGTAGAAGTGAGCGATCTTTTGGTACAGCTAATTAATAATTTTGCCACGGCATTAGAAGAACAAAGACTAAATGAATCAGAAATTAAGCAGCTCAGAGAGCTGCATCGAAAAGCACAATATCGTTGGGACTTTGTATTTGTTGAGAATAGTACAGGCTTCCACAACCAACAAAAGGCAAGGGAAGCCTTAGAAAAGGCCAAAGAATATGCACAGCAGGCCTTGACAATATTACAGGAAGCTCAATAAACAACATCTTGATTAAAGGCTGTCACTGTCAAAGTACATGTGGCAGCCTGTTTTGTATAAGGAAATGGTGGAAGAAAGCCGGGGTAATTTTCATTGAATAATTTAGTTGATCGAGTGTAAACCGTATATTGACCGGGTATCATTCCTATGGGCATATACACATTAAATATGATATAATGTTCTGGAGGCTGATACAGGAAGGTGAATAACGTGAAGACAAAGAACCTGTTATACGTAGCAACATTTCTCTTTCTTCTAATATTTATTACTGGTTGCCAAGGCTCAGGAAAAAATGACCTGGAGGAGGAAAATAATCAGGATAATCCTCCTATTGAGATGAATCAAGAAAATAGTCAGAAGGCCACAATGGAAGAGCTAAAGGAAATATTAATGGAATCTGTGGGAATTGAGCTGAAGGATACTGATAATCAAGCAGTGGGTATGTTACAGGAGAGGCAGGATATCATGTCCTTTGTGGACACGCTTTTCTCTTTTCCCCATCAAGAGGAGTATCCCGATGACACGCTGCAAAATGAAGTGATTGGGCCTCTATATTTTTATAGAAGCCAGGGAGACGACATATATGGACTCGTTAAAGAAAAGTATATCTATATAGAAGGCTATTATTTTTTAATTGAAGAAAATAATTTAAAAAATATTGAAAAGCAGTTTGAAAAAAATATTATTAAAGCCCCGTCGGGCGATGAACCATAAATGAGATTACTTTAAGATCCCCAATGTTTGGGGATCTTTATTCATATATGGAATCAAGAAAATTTTTAAGAATTTTTGCCGTAATTCCCCATATCATCTTTTCACCGTAGGGATAAAAATAAACAGGGTAGTTTCCGCTTCTCCACTCATATTTTTCACCGTTAGAGATTAAGTGATAGGGAAAGTTCTTCTCTGGAGAAAAATTCACTTTAACATTATGAATGATGGGCTGCTCCTTTAAAAGATAATCCAGGGGAACCGTAAAGATTGATGAAACTTCATCCTGATTATAGGGCAAATCCTTTATATCAGAGAGATTAATGAAGCCCCAAAAGGGATAAATCAGTACATTAAAGGGAGTAATCAACCGGTCCAGGGGGCCCATTACCTCAATTAAGCTACGATCGATATTCAGCTCCTCAACGGTTTCACGTATGGCTGTTGTCATGGGTGATTCACCTGGTTCAATTTTTCCCCCTGGAAAACAAATTTCTCCCGGCTGACTCAGCTGTTGTGAGCGCACTTCGAATAAAAGATGAAGACTTTGATTTAATTCTAAAACAGGAATATAAACTGCAAACATGTTGTTCACATCTAAGTAACCTACTTTCTCTTTGACAAAGGAATTAATTAGATTTTGTCTGTTCATTTGCTACGACTCCTTAAAATTCGTTTATTCATTTAGTATAACATATGATAGATAACAATAATCCAATTCAAGATGATTTAATAAATCAGGCCGCTTTTGAAAGGGGCTAAAACGATGAATAGTAAATTAAAACAAGCATATTAATTAATATATACGATGAAAATATATTATTGCCAAAAACTTTTTATTTACAAAATTGAAATTGATGATATAATAATTTAAATTAAGCATACATTCTGAAAAAAATATTTTTTTTGTAAATGTTAATTTTAGGGGTGAACCGATCGTAATTAAATATTAAATATAATTAATATGTAAAAAAGTCATTGAATATTTTCCAAAATTTGATTAAAATGATAAAAAGTCAGAAAATTGCTAAAAAAACTAATACGAGAAAATATTACAATTTATTTATACTACATAAAATTTCCAATTCACGTTAAGGGAAGAAAAAACAAGTATTGATAAAAAAATATTTTTTTCCGTATTAATTTTTTTTAAAAAAAAAGAGGACATTTGTAGAATTCATCGAATAATTATAAAAATGCAAAAAGCCAAAAATCGTTGAAATTTGGCAATAAATAATTTTATGTTTGTTTAAAAATGTAGTGTTTTTTTGTTACACTACTATTTTAAAAAATAAATATTAAGGGGGAAAAAAGAATGATAAGAAAGAAAAGCTTGTTATTACTACTGGTGTTCACACTGGTAGCGTCTATGTTCTTAGCTGCCTGCGCACCTAAAGAACCAACTGTAGTAGATGGGGATGATCCTACAGAACCAGGAATAGTTTATCCAGGCGCTGAAAGAGGAAATGTATTAACCGTTGGTGGATCAGCTCCCAATGGTGAGTTTAACCCACTTACCTACAGCAGTGTTTATGATAATTACATTAATGAGCTAGTATTTGACTATTTATTCCAAGTTGAGAAGGATGGTTCCCATTCAACTGAAGGTGGGCTGGTGGAAAGCTACACCGTTTCAGAGGATGGAACAGTCTATACCTTAACCCTTAGAAAAGGTATTAAGTTCCATGATGGAGTAGATTTTACAGCCGAGGATGTTGCCTTTACCTACGATGTCGTTGCCAGACCTGATTACAAAGGAAGATTATTCAACAATATAAGTATTATTGTTGGAGCCCAGGCCAGAAAGGATGGCACGGCAGATAGTATTGAAGGAATTAAGGTGATTGATGACCATACATTGGAAGTCACTTTAACTAAAGCAACTGCCGTAACCTTGAGAAACTTAAACACCATGGTCATTCCAAAGCACATCTACGATAAGCCAACGGCTGAAGAAATGGCAGCTTTAGATAGAACACCCATCGGTACCGGGGCCTTTATATTTAAGGATTACGTTGTTGAGCAGTATGTTGAATTAGAGGCCAATCCAGATTACTGGCAAGGGGCCCCAAAATTAGATGGAATTATATATAAGGTGGTTGCCAGGCCCAATGAGCTTTCAGAATTTGAAATTGGCTCCATTGATGCGGTAAACTTTGAAAATACCATAGAAAACTACGAAATTATTGAAAGGTATACCCATGGTGAATTGATTAATAACTGGAACAACGGCTATGCCTTTGCTTCCTTTAACTTTAACAATCCAATCTTCCAGGATGTAAAGGTTCGTCAGGCCTTGGTCTATGGTTTAGATAGACATGGCTTTGTTCAATCCTTCTTTGGGGGCCTTGGCGGTGAAGTGGCCCACGCACCAATTTCACCGGTATCCTGGGCGTATCCTTCCGGATTAAATGAGTACAAATATAACCCTGATAAGGCCAATGAGCTGTTGGACGAGGCCGGCTGGGTAATGGAAAGCGACGGCTTCAGGTATAAAGATGGTCAAAAGCTTGCCTTTACATGGACCACCTACAATGAAGCCGTATGGGCTACCCAAATTACTGCCCTGGCTAAGGAAAACTGGAAGCAAATCGGGGTTGATTGTGAAATTGTCTTAATGGACTTTAACTCCCTGTCAGCTTTAATATCTGATCCTGCCAATAAGGATAAATGGGATATGTACAATATGGCCTGGAGCTTAACCACCGACCCGGATATGCAGTCTACCTACAGTAAAAATACCTTCCCTCCAGGAAACAACAGGGGCTACTATTATAATGAAGAAATTGAAGAATTGATGGAAAAGGGTATATTAGAGCTTGATCAGGAAAAACGGAAGGAAATTTATCGGGAATTAGCTGAGAAGTTTAATGAAGATCTGCCCTATATTTACGTTTATGTCAGAAAGGACCCATGGCTGGTAAACAAACGTGTTAAGAATTTTGATCCCAGTGAATTTGTGTACTGGTCAGATAATGCCCATCTGATTGAAATTGTTCAATAGTCTAAATAGAAAAGCTAACTTTATTAAAGGATATGGCCTGGTTATTACTGGGCCATATGCTTGATAAAAGTCTTTACTAAGGGAGGAATAGACTTGGGTAAATACATTCTTAGACGTATACTGCAGCAGATTCCTATTCTTATTGGTGTCAGTATTCTGATCTTTGCAATTATACAGTTAGCCCCTGGTAACCCGCTGGTTTCCTATTTTTCAGATCCTAATATGACAGTCGAGCAGATTCGCCAGCTGGAGATCGCCTATGGCTTAGACAAACCGGTTTATATGCAATATTTTGAATGGGTCACCAATATGCTTCAGGGCAACTTCGGAAATTCGTACCAGCTAAAGCAGCCGGTATCCCTGCTGATCGGAGAACGATTGGGAACCACCTTTTTTCTGGCCTTTGGCTCTTTGATCCTCAGCCTGCTGGTAGCCATTCCCATAGGGGTGATTTCCGCCACAAAGCAATATTCTATATTTGATTATTTCGGAACCATTTTTGCGTTAATTGGAATTTCCATTCCTGGATTTTTCTTTTCTCTATTATTGATACGGTATTTTAGTGTTCACTTACGGTGGTTTCCCATTTCGGGAATGCGAACCGCCGGCGCCAGATTTCCTTTTCCCTATGACTACATTGATATGTTAAGGCATAGTGTGTTGCCCCTGCTGGTTTTAGGGTTGACGGGAGCTGCCAGCTTTATGCGCTATACCCGTTCCAGTATGCTGGAGGTAATTCGTCAGGATTATATTAGAACAGCCAGGGCCAAGGGATTAAAGGAGAAGGTTGTAATTTACAAGCATGCCCTGAGAAATGCACTGATACCAGTTATAACCTTATTGGGCTTTAGCTTGCCAACACTGTTCTCGGGTGCCTTGATGGTAGAAATTATTTTTGTTTGGCCGGGAATGGGTCGGCTTCAATATCAATCAGTATTGCATCGGGACTATCCTTTAATGATGGGAATTAACATGTTCCTTGCCATCTTTACTTTAACGGGCAACCTACTGGCAGACATATCCTATGCCTTTGTTGACCCAAGAATAATATATGATTGAGAAGGGGGCTAAAGCATGATTAGTGAAAAGAAACTAAAAAAACAACAGCCTCAACAGGAGGGGGCAAAAAAAGAGGATGTAATGGGGCCCTGGAAAATTGTCTGGAAAAGGTTAAGGCGAAACAAGCTGGCAATGCTGGGTTTAGTTGTTATTAGCTTGATGGGTCTGGCCACAATTGCTGCTCCTATCTTGACTCCCCACGGCAGAGATGCGGTTAATATAGTTAAGTCAAATGCTTCCCCCGATAGGGTGAATCTGCTGGGAACAGATAACCTGGGCAGAGATATTTTAACCAGATTATTATATGGTGGGAGAATTTCTTTAACCGTTGGTCTTGTTTCTACTGGCTTTAGAACCCTGATTGGGGTGGTCTTAGGGGGCATTGCCGGTTATTATGGAAAATGGATCGATAATTTGATTATGAGGATTGCCGATGTTTTTTCCTGCTTCCCCTTTTTACCCATGGCCATTACAGCTGTTGCCATATTGGGCCCTAGCATCTATAATGTAATGCTGGTATTGGCTCTTTTGGGCTGGCCAGGCATATGTAGAATTGTTCGGGCAGAGATTTTATCCCTTAGGGAGCGGGAGTTTATGGAAGCTACCACAGCCCTGGGAATCAGTGATTTTAGAAAAATAGTACGGCATTTACTGCCCAATACCATGGCTTCCATTATTGTATCATCGACCATTGGAATTGCAGGGGCAATTTTAACAGAATCCTCCTTGAGCTTTCTAGGCTTAGGGGTTTCACCGCCAACTCCGTCCTGGGGAAATATGCTGACAGAAGCGCAGCAGCCATATGTTCTGCAACATCGATGGTGGCAGTGGATTCCTCCAGGAATTGCCATATTTGTTGCTGTAATGAGTTTGAACTTGCTTGGCGACGGCTTAAGGGATGCCCTTGACCCCAGGCTGAAACAATAAGCTGGAGGTGTGAAAATGAAGAACCTATTGGAAGTCAAAAACCTAAGAACTCACTTTTATACAGAGGATGGGGTCGTACCGGCAGTTGATGGCGTAGACTTTAGCCTGCGATCAGGCCAAACCCTGGGTGTAGTGGGGGAATCAGGCTGTGGTAAAAGTATTACCTCCATGTCAATCATGAGATTAATTCCGAACCCACCGGGAAAAATTGTAGACGGTGAGATTTTATTTGATGATAAAGATATTGTAAAGCTTTCAGAGGCAGAAATGAGAAAAATCAGGGGTAATGACATAGCCATGATTTTTCAGGAGCCCATGACCTCGCTAAATCCTGTTTTCACCATAGGATCACAAATAATTGAGGCCATTATGCTTCATCAGAAGCTCAATAAGAAGGAAGCAAGGGAAAAATGTATTGAAATGCTCAAATTGGTTGGAATACCCCGGGCTGATGAGGTGTTAAATGATTATCCCCATCAATTTAGCGGTGGTATGAGACAACGGGTAATGATTGCCATGGCGTTATCATGTAACCCTAAGCTATTGATTGCCGATGAGCCAACCACTGCCTTGGATGTAACCATTCAAGCCCAAATATTAGAGCTGATGAAGGAAATAAAAGAAAAGCTGAATACTGCAATTATGCTGATTACCCACGACCTGGGGGTGGTGGCTGACATGGCTGATTATATTATTGTTATGTATGCCGGCAGGGTAGTGGAGGAAGCCAATGTTTATGATCTCTTTGAAGACCCTAAACACCCCTATACAGTTGGACTGTTAAATTCAAAGCCTAATTTAGATAAGATTGTCAAAAGGCTGGATGTCATTCCAGGTAGTGTGCCCAATCCCCTGGCAATTCCTCCTGGGTGTGCCTTTAATCCTAGGTGCCCCCATGCTATGGATATTTGCAGAAGGGAAATGCCGTCATTAGATGCCATTGGTAACGATAGAAAGGTACGGTGCTGGCTCTATCAAGAAAATGGGGGGGTTGAAGTAAATGAGTGAAGCAACCATGACTTCAAAGGACCTGGTTGTAGTAGAGAATTTGAAGAAGTATTTCCCTATAAAGGCAGGTATGCTTAAACGAACCGTAAACTATGTGCGTGCAGTGGAGAATATATCCTTTACCATTAAAGAAGGTGAGACCTTGGGAATCGTGGGGGAATCCGGCTGTGGTAAATCAACAACCGGAAGAACCATATTAAGGCTGCTGGACAAAACCGATGGTGAGGTTTATTATAATAATAAGTCAGTTTTCTCATTATCAAAGGAGGAAATGAGAAAGCTGCGTACAGAAATGCAAATTGTCTTTCAGGATCCCTACAGCTCGCTGAATCCAAGATTGACTGTAAATGAAATCGTAGGAGAAGCCCTCAGGGAACATGGTATTGCCCGGGGAAAGGCGGCAGTGGAGAGGGTCAAGGAAATTATTGAAAAATGTGGTTTAGCACCATATCATATCCGCCGGTATCCCCATGAATTCAGTGGTGGACAAAGACAACGGATCGGGATCGCCAGAGCCCTGGCATTGAATCCAAAATTCATTGTATGCGATGAACCGGTTTCTGCCCTGGATGTTTCAATTCAATCTCAAATATTGAATTTACTAATGGATTTGCAGGATGAGATGGGTTTGACCTATTTGTTTATTTCCCATGACCTAAGTGTGGTAAAGCACATCAGTGATCGAATTGGTGTCATGTACCTGGGGTCAATGGTTGAACTGGCAAAAAAGGATGAGCTTTACTCCAACCCGTTACATCCTTATACCCAAGCCCTGCTTTCAGCGATTCCGCTGCCTGATCCGAAGGTTAAGAAAAAAAGAATCATTTTGAAGGGCGATATACCCAGTCCTGCAAATCCTCCTAGTGGATGCCGGTTCCATACTCGATGCCCCTACACAATGGAAAAGTGTAAAACGACGGCCCCTTCATTTAAAGAGGTTGCACCAAATCATTCTGTGGCATGTCATCTTATTGACGCTTAAATGTTTATAGTACATTACGAGATCAATGCTTTTATAAATTGTAGATAACCGTTTACGTAATGTATCGCAAGAAAATCTATCAATCAATCCTTCAAAGGAGGACATTATTGATCATGGCATAAGGGGTGATACTGTGGCAAAGGAAAAAGTGCAGAAGGATAGTGACGATCAAGCCTATTCACCGAATTATGAAGGGGAGATGGAATTTGATTGGAAGGATATTGCAGCCTTCATTATCGCCATCTTTCAAGTATTATTCCCCTATGTGCTATTTATTTTTGGTGGAATTGGATTGCTAATGTTGATTTTTTATTATATTATTGTATAATAAGACAAGGGAGCTGATGCTCCCCTTTGTTTTTTTATACAGGGCTTTAAAGGTAAATGGCTTCCAATGATTGGTGTATACAAAATATATAATGTCATTAAATATTACGGTAAAGACACCCTTGCAGCATAAATATTAAATAAATTTAAAAATCATTCATTTATCTTGAATAGGCTAAAAACTGATTATATAATATTCTTATAATTTAAAAAAGTTACAAAGATGCACTTGAACTTTACAAAGGTGCCAAATCACAATGTTGTTTTTAAGTTTTGCCTTTTGGCAAAAGAAATATAAATAAGGGGGAAATTAAATGAGAAACAAAAAGCTATTAGTATTACTAAGTATGATTTTAGTACTAGCTTTAATTGTTGTCGGGTGTGGCCAAACAACAGAAGCACCGCCGAATGACAACGAGCCTGTTGGGGAAACACCATCAGGTAAAGACACAATCGTGGTGGCACAAAACTCTGATGCTAAGTCATTAGATTTACATGCTACCAATGACAATGCTTCATCAAGGGTAACCAAGCAAATTTACGAAACGTTGGTTCATCAAGATGAAAACATGGAGCTTCACGAGGGCTTAGCCACCTCCTGGACAGTGGTAGATGAACTTACCTATGAATTTAAATTAAAGGAAGGCGTTAAATTCCATAACGGCGAAGAGTTAAAAGCCAGCGATGTTAAATTTACAATCGAAAGAGCCCTTGGTTCTTCTCATGTTGCTCACATCGTTGATGCAATTGACCCAGAGGGAATTGAAATCGTAGATGATTATACAATCAGAATTTCTACCGTAGAGCCCTTCGCACCACTTCTTAACCATTTAGCCCATCCATCTGCAGCGATTTTAAATGAAAAGGCTGTTACAGAAGCAGGGGACGACTATGGTCAAAAACCAGTTGGTACTGGTCCTTATATGCTATCTAATTGGGTAACCGGAGACAGCATTGAATTAGCCAGATTTGAAGATTACCACGGAACAGCTGCAAAGGTTGAAAAGGTACTTTTCAGAAATATTGCTGAGCCAACCAGCCGTACCATTGGCTTAGAAACAGGCGAGCTGGATATTATTTATGATGTTTCGCCCACTGATGTGGCCAGAATTGAGGAAAATTCAGAGCTTACCTTATTAAGAGATGATGGTGTTTCTACAACCTATGTTGGTTTCAACGTTCAAAAAGAACCATTTAATGATGTAAGGGTAAGACAGGCAATTAACCATGCGGTTAATATGGAGCTGATTGTAGAAGCTGTTTACCAAGGTATTGGTAAAGTAGCCAAGGGTCCGCTTCCTGCCAGTGTTTGGGGATCAAATCAGGATTTAGTAGCCTATGAGTATGATATTGAAAAGGCTAAGGCCTTATTAAAGGAAGCCGGATACGAAAATGGTTTTAAAACCACCATCTGGACCAATGATAATCAACAAAGAATGGATATTGCTGAGATCGTTCAAAATCAATTAAAGGATATTGGTATTGAGGTTGAGGTTAAGGTTGTAGAGTGGGGTGCTTACCTTGATGGAACAGCTGCTGGAGAGCATGATATGTATATCCTGGGCTGGGGTACCGTAACAGGAGATCCTAACTATGGTCTATATCCACTATTCCACTCAAGCACCTTTGGCGATGCTGGTAACAGAAGCTTCTATGCCAATGATAAGGTAGATGAGCTGTTGGAAAAGGGTAAGGTAACCGTTGAACCTGCTGAAAGAGAGAAATACTATTATGAAGTTCAAGAAATCGTCAGAGATGAAGCACCTTGGATCTTCACTTGGGATAAAGAAGAGCTTTCTGCCACAAGAAGCAATGTAAAAGGCTTTGTTCAGCATCCAGCGGGACATCACTCCCTATACAATGTATATTTTGAGTAGAGGCTAAAAAGGATACTTGCTTGCAGGTATTGAATAGTTAGTTCATTATAATATAGGGTCATAGGTTTATGACCCTATATTAATGTAATAAATGATGGTAAATAAAGGAAGGAGGACATATCATGCATAAGTATATCCTGCGCCGGCTATTGCTGTTGATTCCTGTTATGATTGGAGTAACCTTCATCGTATTTACAATGATGTATTTTACCCCTGGTAATCCAGCAAGAATTATGCTGGGGGAATCAGCGCCGGCCCATGAGGTGGCGAAATTAGAAGAAGAGCTAGGGCTCAATGATCCTTTTATTGTACAGTTTGGACGTTACGTATCAAATGCTGTTAGAGGTGATATTGGTCGTTCTTATCAAACCAAAAGGCCTGTAATGGATGAAATTCTTTCTCGATTCCCGGCCACACTAAAATTGACAGCCTTGGGTGTTTTGGTGGCGGTGGTTTTGGGGATTCCGACGGGAATTATATCGGCAACACGGCAATACTCCTTATTTGATAACATTGCCATGGTACTGGCCCTCTTGGGGGTGTCAATGCCAAACTTCTGGCAAGGTCTAATGCTGGTCTTATTATTTTCAGTGCAGCTTAAATGGTTTCCTTCGTCGGGCTTCACCAGCTGGAAACATATGATATTACCCGCTATTACCCTGGGCACCAGTTCAGCAGCTATTATTACCCGTATGACTCGATCCAGTATGCTGGAGGTAATCCGTCAGGATTATATTAGAACAGCCAGGGCAAAGGGTCAGGTGGAATCAAAGGTAATCAATCAGCACGCCTTGAAGAATGCTTTAATTCCAATTATTACTGTTATCGGTTTGCAATTCGGCTACCTTTTGGGAGGCGCCGTATTGACAGAGTCTATTTTCTCTGTACCTGGAGTAGGAAGACTTATGGTAGATTCCATTAAATCTCGAGACTTTCCCATTGTGCAGGGAGGCGTATTATTCATTGCCATTACCTTTAGCTTTGTTAATTTACTAGTTGATATACTGTATGCCTTCGTAGACCCCAGGATTAAATCACAGTATAAGTAATGTATAGGATAGAAGGAGGAAAGGCATATGTCAAACGTTAAAAGTGTTCAATTGGATAAAAAAGCAGAGGGTTCCCAGCCTGCTCGAAAAAAGAAAAAAAGTCAATGGGTTGCGGTTTGGAAAAACCTATCTAAAAATAAAGCTGCTATGTTTGGCCTTGTGATTATAGGAATTTTAATTTTCTCTGCTATTTTTGCAGATTTTATTGCTCCCTACGGCTATGATGATCAAGATTTATTGCAACGTTTTCAAAAACCCAATAGTAATCATTTACTGGGAACAGATAATTTTGGTAGAGATATTTTAAGCCGTATTATTCATGGTTCCAGAATATCGTTACAGGTTGGCTTCATATCTGTAGGAATCGCCATGATTATTGGGGGGACCCTGGGGGCCGTAGCAGGATATTATGGAGGCAGGGCCGATAATGTTATCATGCGGTTTATGGATATCCTTCTGGCTGTACCTTCAATACTCCTAGCCATATCAATTGTAGCAGCCCTTGGCCCGGGTCTAGAAAATGTAATGATTGCCGTGGGAATCGGTTCGATTCCTTCCTATGCCAGAATTGTAAGGGCATCTGTACTCTCCCTGAGGGATCAGGAATTTATTGAGGCGGCTAAGGCAGTTGGCGCCAATGATTTTAGAATTATTATGAAGCACATTATTCCTAATTCAATGGCCCCTATTATCGTTCAAGCCACATTAGGGGTGGCCAGCGCAATTTTGTCTGCTGCAGGCCTAAGCTTTATCGGACTGGGTATTCAACCACCCATACCTGAATGGGGGGCAATGCTGTCAACCGGAAGACAATTCCTGCGGGATCATTGGTATATTGCAACCTTCCCTGGCCTTGCCATTATGATTACCATTTTTGCGCTTAACCTTCTAGGTGATGGATTAAGAGATGCACTTGACCCTAGACTAAAAAGCTAATTGAATTAGGATAGGAGTGTGATAAAAATGAAGCAAGACAAGAATTTGTTAGAGATTAAAAACTTATCAATTCATTATATAACAGAGGATGGAACAGTCCATGCTGTCGAGGATATGAATCTGGAGATTGGAGTAGGTGAAACCCTTGGACTGGTAGGAGAAACCGGTGCCGGAAAAACCACCACCGCCCTGGGAATTATGCAATTGGTGCCTGACCCTCCCGGTAAGATTATTAATGGCGAAATTTATTTTGAGGGTGAAAACCTGTTGTCTAAATCAGCTTCAGAGCTGAGAAAAATTCGGGGTAATAAAATTTCCATGATCTTTCAGGACCCTATGACCTCCTTAAACCCTGTTATGACAGTGGGAGACCAAATTGCGGAAGTAATTAAGCTGCATCAAAAGGTTAATGCCCAGGAAGCCATTAATCGATCTAAGGAAATGCTTGAAAAGGTGGGTATTCCAGGAGAACGTGTTAAAGATTATCCCCATCAATTCAGTGGTGGGATGAGACAACGGGTTGTCATAGCCATTGCTTTAGCCTGTAATCCTACCCTGTTAATAGCAGACGAGCCAACGACAGCCCTGGATGTAACCATTCAGGCCCAGGTTTTGGACTTAATGAAGCAATTGAAGCAGGAATTTAAAACATCGATGATTATGATTACCCATGATTTGGGAATCGTGGCTGAGGTCTGTGATAAGGTAGCCATTATGTATGCTGGAAACGTAATTGAGTATACCGATAAAAATAGATTATATACCGCACCAAAGCACCCCTATACCCTAGGATTGTTTGGTTCGATTCCAGATATAGAAGAAGACGAGGATCAATTAAAGCCAATAAAAGGTCTTATGCCAGACCCTACTGATATTCCTTCAGGGTGTCCCTTTCATCCAAGATGCCCGAAAGCCATGGCTCAATGTTCAGAGAAAAAACCTATCAATAGCGAAATTGAACCGGGCCATTTTGTAAAATGCCTGTTGTACGAGAATGGTGAGAAGTAGATAAAGGCGGAGGTGAGATAAATGGAAGAACGACTATTGGAAGTCAGAAACTTGAAAAAACACTTTAATACTAAAAAAGGACTCTTGCATGCCGTTGATGGTGTAAACTTTTTTATCAATAAAGGAGAAACCCTTGGTCTGGTTGGAGAATCCGGCTGTGGAAAATCAACCACAGGAAGAGTAGTGCTGAGATTACTGGAGGCAACAGAAGGAGAAATTATTTTTGAAGGTAAGAATATTCTTCAATATAATAAAGAGCAAATGCGGGAAATGAGAAAGGAAATGCAGATTGTTTTCCAGGACCCCTTTGCATCCCTTAACCCCAGAATGAGTGTATCTGAGATTATAGCAGAGCCCTTAGTTGTTAATAAAATCTATCGAAATAAAAAAGATATGCAGAATCGTGTCAGAGAATTAATGGAAACTGTAGGCTTGGCCGAAAGGTTAATCAATGCGTACCCCCATGAATTAGACGGTGGTAGAAGACAGCGGATTGGAATTGCCCGGGCACTGGCTTTAAAGCCTAAGTTTATTGTACAAGATGAGCCTGTGTCAGCGTTGGACGTTTCCATACAGGCGCAAATCTTGAATCTAATGGATAATCTTCAAAAGGAGTTTGGATTAACCTATTTATTTATTTCCCATGACTTAAGTGTTGTTAAACACGTTAGTGACCGGATTGCAGTTATGTATTTAGGTAAAATTGTAGAGCTTTCAGATTATCAGTCTATGTTTAAGAATCCGCTGCATCCCTATACCCAGGCATTGTTGTCTGCCATTCCAGTACCAAGAATCGATGTAAAAAGAGAGAGAATCATTCTTGAAGGGGATGTACCCAGTCCAATTAATCCGCCGGAAGGATGCCGATTCTATGGCAGGTGTCGATATAGACAGGATATTTGCAAAGAAAAAACCCCTGAATTAAGGGATATGGGTGAAGATAAATATGTAGCATGTCATTTTACAGGAAATTTAAAACCAGCCAGCGTGTAAAAGTAAGGGTGAAAGGCCCTTACTTTTTTAATATTCCTTAATACAATTATATCATAAATGTAATAAAAGGCAAGAAAAATACTTTTTTAAAAGATTATCTTCCACTGTAACCCCGGCATAGAATTTAAGGGAGAAAAAAGGGTATCAATACATATAAATAGAATATGCTATTAGGTTATTAAATTGTATTAAGGAGGTTATTACAATGAAAATTTATACCAAAACCGGTGACGAGGGATTAACCAGCCTCTACGATGGAAAAAGAGTTTACAAAGACGATATTCGGGTTGAAAGCTATGGTACGATAGACGAACTCAATACAGCCCTGGGCTTAGCCAGAACCTTTATAGATGATCAGGAAATTGTGGAGATTATTTATAGAATTCAAAGGGAACTATTTGATGTGGCGGGGGAATTGGCCACCAGTGATCGAGATCAATTTCCTGAAAAAATAAAAGAAAGCCATATTGAATTTTTAGAAGAAGTAATTGATCAATACATTAGCAGGGTAGAACAAATTGATAAATTCATTATTCCTGGTACCAATCGGGCTGCCGCCAGTCTTCATGTGGCCAGAACCGTATGCAGAAGGGCAGAAAGAAGAATATTAACCTTAAAACGAGAGGTTTATGTCAGTGATCAGCTTTTAAAATACGTAAACCGGCTTTCTGATGCAATTTATAGTCTTGCCAGGTATTTGGAAACTGATTTCAAATACGTTATCTTTGAAGGCAGCAAAGGGAATAAACCCGAATAATAAAATTAAATATTATGAAATAATTCATATTTTCCTCCCTTCCTATGGTATAATGAGAATATTATGATTAACAAAGGAGTGTTTTCATGAACCATGAAATTGATGAAATCTTATTTTCTCAGGAAACCATTGCCGAGAAGGTAGCGGAATTGGGTAAACAAATTACTAATGACTATGATAAAAGAGAAGATTTAATTACCATTGGCGTTTTAAAGGGTGCTAACATATTTTTGGGGGACTTGGTTAGAAGAATTGATCTACCCATCATGATCGATTTCATGGCTGTTTCCAGCTATGGTCATTCTACTGAGAGCTCTGGAGTGGTAAGAATTTTGAAGGATTTAGATTTAGAGATTGAGAACAAGCATGTCCTGATTGTGGAGGATATAGTCGATACAGGCCTCACTTTAAAATATTTAACAGAAAACTTAAGATCAAGAAATGTAAAAAGCCTAAAAATATGCACCCTTCTTGATAAGCCCTTAAGAAGAAAATGTCAGTTAGATATTGATTATGTTGGCTTTGAAATACCAGATGCCTTTATTGTAGGCTATGGAATTGATTACGCAGAAAAATATCGAAATTTACCCTATATAGCTTCCATTAAAGAAATTAATAAATAATTGATTCCTCCTTGAATAGTATTTTTAGATTTATTCCATACTAAATCTAAAGATTAGTTTAAGGAGGTTTTTTATATGAGCCAACCGGTAGATTTTGAACAGGTAAAGCAACGATTTATTGCAGCAGATGTTGATGGTAAAATAGAAATTTATACCACAACCCAGGGATTAACTGTAGAGCAATTTAAAGAACTACTAAAATATTTTCCCCTGCAGCATTTAGACAAGCTGGAACGGGCAATGGGTTAGAGGTAGTGATGGGGAGGAAGCTATGAAACAAAAGCGAATTGCCCTACAAGAGGGGCTCCATCAATTGGCCGCCCAATTAAAAGAAGAAGGGTATCAAATTGTTTCTGTTGACGATGGTGGTGAACCTCTTGACGTAATAATTTACTCCAATAAAAACAAAAAATACTTGGCCCATAATTTGACTGGTGCCATCACCTCTTCAGCCAACAATCAATTTGTTACCATGATCAATGCAGACGAATATAGCTATGAAGAGCTGCTTCGTCAAATAGAGAGCATCCATTAAAAGATAAAATGTACTTACTTTTCATCATATGACCAGAGATAGGTGTTAATCATTAATCTCTGGTTTTTTTATATGTTAACAGGCAAATTGAATAGATTTTGAAGGGATGGCAACAGTACAATAAAGGAGGTTTTGCCATGAATAAAACAAATCAATTACTTCAATTTATTTATAATCAAATTAGAGGATATAAAAAAAATAGAGGGAACAGTCGAAGATTCAAAAGTTATTATATGTCATCGAAGGAAGATACAAGGGAGAATAGTGCCAAAATAATTGATTATTTTGCGGGTAGAATTTTTAGCTTTTTTATGATTTTTGTAATCGGCTTCATAAGGTACCAGCAGCTTTATTTGGCGCTGGCCTTTACCCTTGCAATTATTATACCTTTACACCTTGTCTCGATCCGTATTCGCAATAAGCGTCTGGCCCTTCTAAAAAAACAAAAACGTAGGTATATTGCCAGTCAAAAGGTCTATCATGAGATTATGAACAAAACCCTGGAAGAGCTGGAGGACTATTTTCAAGAGGTTTTTCAGAAGGCGGGCATTGAAAATTTAGAGCCTCGAAGCAGTAATCAAAAAGTAATCCTTTATGAAGGCATATATAATGGAGAGAAGCTGATGATTTCCTGCCATATCTATAAAAATGATCATGAGGTTGAGTTAAAGGAAGTAAAGGAAGTAATGTATCAATTGAAGGTCCATGATTTAGTAAGAGTATTGATGGTAACCACATCAGATTTTACCAAGGATTGTCATCAATACATTGATAATTTACATAAACCCTATCGGGGACTTTTATTAAGCCGAGAGGGTCTGTTGAAATTAATTGAAAAGAATAATATGTTTCCATCTGAGGAGGTAATTGATGAATTGGTGGAGAATAAGATAAGCAAAAAGGAAGCCCGGTGGGAGAAATATAAGGCTGCTATGCTGGCCAATAAGAAGTCTAAGGGTTATTTTTTGCTGAGTATTTTTCTATTTTTCACTGCCTACTATACTCCTTATCCCCTTTATTATTATGGGGCAGCTGGGATATCCTTCAGCTTGGCCTTAATTACCCTGGCATTGAAATATTTTAATCGAAGGAATCCTGAGGAAGAAAGCTGGAATGATTTTAATAGGATGTTAAAGAATTTGTAAAGGTATTAAATGAGGGACAGGGGGCTTTGTGAACTATGCGGACTGAGGATGAAGGCGCTATTTGAAATTTCTAAATTGGTTACGGAAGCTGATCGTTTTTTTAAAATAAAAGGATAAAATTATTGAACAAATGCTTCAGGCAATTTACTAAGGATTATCTGTGTGCCCACTTGGTTACTGGCTTTTGCTGATAATTAATAGAATCAATTGATTCATTTCATTTTGGTAGTTCCATTGATTTTTTTCGTCAAAAAAAGTATAATGTAATCAAGGAATTAGTGTATACTTCCATATTTTTGTCTACATAAATTAAAAGGAGGAAGCAAGGATGGAAAAAATGATGATACCCGTGGGGATTTCCAACAGACATCTTCACTTAAGTGCAGAGGATATAGAAACCTTGTTTGGAAATGACTATGAATTAACAAAGTTCAAGGATTTATCTCAACCCGGTCAATATGCAGCAGAGGAAAAGGTTGACCTTGTTGGGCCAAAGGGAACCCTCAAGGGAGTTCGGGTTTTAGGGCCTGCCAGAAAGCAAACCCAGGTGGAAATTTCACTGACCGACAGCTTTGCTTTGGGAGTAAAGTCTCCTGTCAGAGATTCAGGAGATTTAAAGGGTAGCCCTGGTGTAAAAATCGTAGGGCCCAAGGGCCAGGTGGAAATCCCAGAGGGGGTAATCATTGCTGGAAGACATATTCATATGCACACCGACGATGCAGCTAAATTTAATGTGGTGGATAAAGATCGGGTGATGGTTAGAACCTTTGGCGAAAGAAGCGTTGTATTTGAAAATGTATTGGTAAGGGTACATGAAACCTATGCCCTGGAAATGCATGTCGATGTAGATGAAGGTAATGCAGCCGCCTTAAAAAATGGTGACATGGTAGAGATCATTAAATAGTAATTAAGTAAAATTTAAAATGCAGAGAGAAGTTTTCTATTTAGGGAAATTTTTCTTTGCATTTTTTTATATAAAAAAGCCGGGCCCTGGTAGGCCTGGCTAATCTACACATTGAATCTAAACAAAATCACATCTCCATCCTTAACAATGTATTCCTTCCCTTCAAGGCGTACAAGACCCTTTTCCTTGGCGGCGGTATGGCTGCCAGTATTGACCAAGTCCTCGAAGGCCACCACCTCGGCCCGAATAAAGCCCCTTTCAAAGTCAGTATGAATTTTACCGGCCGCCTGGGGGGCCTTTAGGCCGTTTTTAATGGTCCAGGCCCGAACCTCTTTAGGGCCTGCCGTTAAGTAGCTGATTAGTCCCAGGAGGCTGTAGGATGCCTTGATAAGTCGATCTAAACCTGATTCCTGAAGTCCCAGCTCCTCTAAAAACATTTGCTTTTCGTCTTCTTCAAGCTCTGCAATTTCCGCTTCTATTTTTGCACAGATCGCAACCACTTGAGCATTTTCAGCCTGGGCCAATTCCCTTACCTTAGCCACATGGGGGTTTTCGGCAGCATCACTCTGAAGGTCTTCTTCGGCTACATTGGTAACATAGATGGTGGGCTTGTTCGATAAAAGATTAAAGCCTTTCACAATCTTTTGCTGTTCCTCTGTTAACGATAATGAACGAATTGTATGGCCCTCTTCCAGGGTATCTTTAATTAATTTTAATAGCTCAAGCTCATCCAATAGAGACTTATCGGCCTTAGCCAGCTTCTCAGTTTTTAATAGGCGCTTTTCGATCATTTCCAAGTCAGAAAAAATTAGCTCTAAATTGATGGTTTCAATATCCCTTAGGGGATTAACGTCTCCGTCCACGTGGGTAATATTTGAGTCCTCAAAGCATCGTACCACATGTAAAATTGCTTCAACCTCACGAATATGAGATAAGAATTTATTACCCAGGCCCTCACCCTTACTGGCTCCCCTAACAAGGCCTGCGATATCATAAAATTCAATTGCTGCAGGAATTACTTTTTCCGATTGATAAAGCTCCCTCAGCACCTGTAAGCGATGATCTGGTACGGCTACTACGCCGACATTGGGTTCAATGGTACAAAAGGGATAATTTGCAGACTCTGCTCCAGCCTGGGTGATGGCATTAAACAGCGTACTTTTCCCCACATTCGGCAGGCCAACTATGCCTAATTTCATCTAAATCTTCCTTTCTATGTTCAATTATAATTATTTCCCAGCACAGCACAAATAAAATTATACCCTATCCCTTGGTGATTAGCAATAAAGCAGCAGTAATTACTTTTAGCATGGTAGCTTAGATAAAAAAAGCCGGCTTTCCAATTTCATTAAAATTGGTAGGCTGGCAGAATATATTTTAAGTTTTATGTATTAGATTTTTAAAAAGTGTGAAAGGGCCTAGGTCTAGCAAGAAGAACTAGGCTTTTGTTGGGGGAAAAAAACAAAATGAAAAAACATTCTCCTTGTGATTAAAAAAATCAGCAACATGAAGAGCAATGTCCCCAAAGAAAACCTTCGGTACCTTCGGCCCAGACCTTTTATCATACGGGAGAGTAGGAGCAAATCCATAAAAAAGCCCTCCTTCATCAAATTTTATAATTATAGTATTACATTCTGCATCAATTTATATCCTTAAATTCACTCTTTTTGATTAGGGCGTGTCTGAAAACCCACTCAAGGGCATCTTTCACCGCTTTTTTGTCCCACGCAGCGTTGCTTTTCCTTGACGTACCCCTGGTATGCCTTCAAAAAAGCGCCTTGCTTGGAACAAAAATTCAGTGAAATCTGCACCCTTCGGAGTATTCAGACACACCCTAATGACCCATAATTTGCAAAAAAATAAATTTTATGGGGCTTATAAAAAAGCAATCGAGAGAGAAAATAATGACAGGAGGTGATGAAAATGAAGCAAAAATTAATAAAAGGCCTTAGTTGTTTTTTGCTGCTGTCGGTATTGACTGTGGGCTGCAGCCCAGCGGAGCGTCCTGTTCCTGAAAATCAGACCACACCAGAGGTACAACCTGGGCGGTATGAAAGGGTACAGGAGCCTAATACACCTATGGAGCCTCAGGAAGGTCAGGATTTATCGATTCGAGCAGAGCAAATTGTAAATGAGGTTGTTCGGCTGAATGAAGTACAAAGTGCCACTGTCGTGATTTCTGACGAAACCGCCCTGGTAGGGGTAAATTTAGCCTCAGGGGTAGATGGAGAAATGACGACAGAAGTAAAAAATAAAATAGAAGATGTTGTAAAACAGGCTGATCGAAGTATAACAAGGGTAGCAGTTTCTGCCGACCCGGACATATTCTCTAAAATTGAGAATATAGCCAGGGAGACAGGGAGAGGTCGTCCCATCAGCGGATTTGCCGATGAGATAGAAGATTTATTCAGAAGAATACTGCCTAATGCTTAAGGAATGAATAAAGATGGAGAAATGACTCTCCATCTTTATTCATGGAGGGAGGCTTTAAGACATAAAGATTAACATATAACGAGTACCCTATGGAGTTAATTACCTTAAATTTAATTGCCTATGGGTACTAGGGCGGCTATGGCGATAGGAATGACAAGGGGGGAAATAATGATGTTATGGATTCTGCTACTTTTTTATTTAATTATTTTGGTAATGGTGTTAAATGGTCTATTACAAAGGATTATCATGATAGCAATTTTCGGATTACTGATTAAACTTACACTACATTGGTCTCATGAAAAGTACCCTGTTAAAAAAATTACATTGTGTCTTGTGTCGGCGTATTTTTTAGGAACAATAACATTGCTATTGTTCCAATATAATATTGATCATCAAAGCATGGCGATTAATTATGTAGAAAATAACCAAACTGCAGTCATTCTCATTTATGAAGGGGAGCCTCCCACCTATCAGCTTCCCTATGCCACAAGAAATCTGGTTCAAAATAATCGATTATGGGAGTATCCCCTTTTACCCCTTCAGCTATTTAGGCAAAAGCTACTTTACGAATCGACCAATAGCTTAGAAAATCACTATTATACTGATAATTTCAAACAAAAGCTGTCAAATATACTAGGTAACAACTATCAGGTTTATACGGGGTATTTAAATAACATACCCTATGTCGAAGAAGTGATTCAGCAGGCCATAGAAGAAGGAAACGGCAAATTGATCATTGCGCCTGTATTACTTTCAGAATCAAAAAGTATAGATCGAATTCAGCAGAGTATATTGGCCGTTAATCCCCAGCAATACCGGGTAAAGCTTAAAAGCACACATCCCCTTTGGGATAGTGAAGGCCTGGCACAATCCTTTGTAGAGA
Organism: uncultured Clostridiaceae bacterium; assembly: GCA_965652145.1. GTDB lineage: Bacteria > Bacillota > Clostridia > Peptostreptococcales > Natronincolaceae > CBFGTV01. The sequence continues at coordinate 24,038 of CBFGTV010000014.1, read as the reverse complement.
GAATCATACAGCAAATCGATTATCGATATAAAAGCAGAACTGGCGTTTTGCTGGTGGGGGGGGAGCCACCAGAGGGGAATGGAAGACCAGCTCCATGTCAAACAGGAAATATTATTTCAGGAAAAGGTAAGGGATTTCCTATTGGCAGAGGGATTTCAGCCTCAGCAGGTGACAAGAAGCTTTTTAAACAGGAAGGATATCCATTCACAGCTTAATTTATTAATGGAGCAAGGCGTGAATCAAATTTTAATTATGCAAGTATTACCTGGGGGAGAAGGCATTGAAATGCGACATCAGCTTGAAAAAATACTTAGCCAGAGAAATGACGACTTAAAGGTAGAATTTAGCCAGGTCAGCGGATGGCGATATAACGATCAACTGCTATTAGAGCTGGCCAAACGAATCGAATTGATAAATCTACAAAAATGGGATTAAAGTCCAGGCTTTGACGTATACTACTGAAATAAAGGTATAGGAGGGAAACATCATGAGTCAGTTGATAAGTAAAGCACTTCGGCAAAATATTAATTTACATGTTATTAAGGATAACAAATTCAAAACCAATCTTATAAAGGTATATTTCCAGAGGCCCCTTACAAACAGTGAGGTGACTGATAATGCTTTAATCCCAATGATACTTAAGCGGGGCAGCACCCAATATCAAACCGCCAAGGATATTTCAATTAAACTGGAGGAGCTATATGGTTCCTATTTAGATACTAATATATTCAAAAAAGGAGAAAGACAAATCATTGAATTTACCCTGGGAACCCCTGATTTACGTTATATTGAAGATAAAAATCTATTACGGGAGGCTGTTAAGCTTTTAAATGGAATTCTTTATCAACCCCTGTTGGAAAATGATGGCTTTAAGGGGCAATATATTGAGCAGGAGGTCAGCAACCTAACCAATCGTATTCAGGCCAGGATAAACGATAAAAACAAATATGCCATGGAACGCTGCATTGAAGAAATGAGCCAGAAGGAGGCCTTTGGTTTATATGAACTGGGAAACCTAGCAGATCTGAAAAAGGTAGACAGCCACAGGCTATATCAGCAGTATCTTCAAATAATAAACAATAGTCCAATTGATATTGTTGCGGTAGGTGATTTAGATCCAGCGGAATTAACATTGATGTTTGGGGAGGAATTGGCCCTTGGGAAGGGAACTGCACCGGCTATATCCAGGGAAACAATCGAATTTCACCCTACTGAGGTCAAAAACATACACGAGAAGCTGGATGTGAATCAAGGAAAGCTGACCATTGGATATAGAACCAATATTCCCTTTGAAGATGAAAAGTATCCAGCTGCCATGGTTTACAGCAATCTTCTGGGGGGCGGAGCCCATTCCAGACTCTTTATCAAGGTTAGGGAAGAAAAAAGCCTATGCTACTATATTTATACAAGGCTCGAAAAGTTTAAATCCATTATGCTAATTAGCTGCGGTATTGAAAAGAAGCAATATGATGAAACCCTTCGGGTAATTGATCAGCAGATGGAGGCCATCGCCAATGGTGAAATTACCGATGAAGAGCTGGAAAGCACTAAAAAAGCCATGATTAATTCGGTGAATAGTATGGGCGATAATCAAAATGCCCTGGCAGATTATTATTATAGTCAAATTATTGGAAATCAAATTATTATGCCAGATGAAATGATCGAAAGAATAAAGGCCGTTACAAAGGAGGCCATTAGAAATGTAGCCAGGATGGTGGAAAAGGACACCATTTACTTTTTAAGCAACTAAGATCAAAAATGAAGGGAGATCATCCGATGAATGTCGATAAAATAGTTGGAAAACTTATGAATGAGACAATTTACCGTAAACGACTGAAAAATGGTTTGACAGTTTGCGTAATGCCAAAGGAGGGCTATAAAAAACAGTTTGCCTCCTTTACAACAAAATTTGGTTCCAATGATTTAATCTTTAAAACATCTAAGGAGCAAGACTTTTATCAGGTTCACGAGGGAATTGCCCACTTTCTGGAGCATAAGCTCTTTGAAGAAAAAAACGGAAATGCCTTTGATCGTTTTTCTGCCCTGGGAGCCAGTGTTAATGCCTTTACCAATTTTAATGTTACCTCTTACTATTTTACAACAACAAGTCACTTTTATGAAAGTCTTGATCATTTGATTGATCTTGTACAAACCCCCTACTTCACCAATGAGAACGTTGAAAAGGAGAAGGGAATCATCGAACAAGAGATCAAAATGTATCAGGATAATCCCCAGTGGCGTGTATATTTTAATTTTTTGAAGGCTATGTATCGTAACCATCCTGTTAAGAATGATATTGCCGGCACCGTCGATAGTATTTATCAGATCAACAAAGAAGAGCTATATCGATGCTACCATACCTTTTATCATCCTGCTAACATGCTGCTTTTTGCAGCAGGAGAAATAGACCCCGATCAGGTATTTGAACAGGCAGAGGCCTACTTTTCCAAAAGGGAGCTTTTATCCCAGGAAACAATTGAAAGACAGCAGCCGGTTGAACCTGATGAGATCGGAATGCCCTATATTGAAAATACCCTTTCGGTATCAACCCCACTGTTTAATTTAGGCTATAAAGACCTGAAATTACAAAGTCATGGAGATCAACTTATGAAAAAGGAAACCCTGTTGAGGGTCATTTTAGATATCATTTTTGGCAAAAGCAGCAGCCTTTTTGAAAAACTATATGATAAGGGCTTAGTTAATCAAGATTTTAATGGAGAGTATATCGGCGAGTTGGATTATGGCTATAGCCTTGTTGGAGGGGAATCAAAAGACCCAAAGGAGGTTAAAAGGTATATTGATGAGGCCGTTGAAGCGTTAAAGGTAAAGGGAATACCCGAGGGAGATTTTCAAAGAATTTTAAAAAAACAGATTGGTGAAAATCTAAGTTACTTTAATAGTCTAGAGTATGTGGGTAATTCCTTCGTAACATATTATTTCAGAGGAAGTAATTTCTTAGAATATATTGAGGTGTTAAAGACAGCCACCCTTGAAGAAGCCAATGGGTTGCTAAAGGATCACTTTAATCCTTCAAATCAAGTTTTATCGGTAATTAAGCCTTAATTTGACAAGCCAAGGCAATTTTCATATAATGAATTAAAAGCCTGGGCTTATGGGCATGATAGGAGTCAGCGCTGTTACGTAAACGATAATGTTTCAGTCTGACTTTTTCCCTTTGTGCTCAGGTTCAGTTATTTCAACTTTCTTTAAGGAGGGGTTATGAATGGACCCAATTGCCTTTACGGTATTTGGAATAGAAATTGCCTGGTATGGTATTTTAATTGGATTAGGAATGGCACTGGGGGTAGTGGTGGCTACTCGTCGAGCCAAGGCTGAAAATCTGCCCGAGGATATAATCATTGATTTTTGCCTCGTGGCGGTTCCCTTTGCTGTTTTATGTACAAGATTATATTACGTCGCTTTTAATTGGGACTACTATGGACGTTACCCCAGTCAAATTTTTAACTTCAGACAGGGGGGACTGGCTATTCATGGCGGAATCATTGGGGGCGTCTTGGCTTGTTATTTTTTCTGTCGTTATAAAAAAATTGGGTTCTGGAAAATGGCAGATATCTGTGCTCCAAGCTTGATATTGGGTCAAGCTATTGGTAGATGGGGAAACTATTTTAATCAAGAGGCCCATGGCGGCCCCACCGATTTACCCTGGGGAATTATGATAGATGGAGTAAAGGTGCACCCCACTTTTTTGTATGAGTCACTTTGGAACCTGGCAGTCTTTTTCTTTTTGCTTTACTACACTAAGAAAAAGAAATTTGAGGGCGAAATTTTTATCTATTATCTAATTTTATATTCTCTGGCCAGATTTTTCATTGAAGGATTAAGAACAGACAGTCTGATGATCGGACCCCTACGTACCGCCCAGGTAATTAGTGTGCTAATGATTATAGGGGGGCTTGCTCTACGAATGATACTGCAAAAAAGAAAAAAGGCATTAAATTAGCTTGGTAAAAATATCTATTATTATACAAATATGGAGAAATTATAAGAAAAAGTAAGAATGGACTAGATAATTATATTTAATAATCCATAAATCCCCTTTGACAAATAATAGCCTTTACTTTAAGATAAAAAAAGTTACGCAAGATAAGTCCAGTGGGGTGAGGAAATGATTAAGCAACAGATTATTTTGATGCAAAAGAGATTAAATGAGATGATGGATAAGCATGTAGATTATAAAGAAATCTATCGTTTAAGCACAGAATTAGACTTACTGATTGTTGACTTTTATCGAAAAAAGGGTGCCTAGTATTTTTCTAAGGCAGCATTAAGTATTCAACCACCTGAAAAAACAGGTGGTTATTTTATTGATAGGAAAGACTCTTACTTAAAACAAAATTTAAATTAAAGAGGATTTCTGTATATAATTTTAATTTAAGTCGTCCTTTAAATTTCCAAGGGACGGCTTTATTTTTTGTATTTTCACCTGGTAAAATCTAGGCCTTAAGCATTATCTCATAAGTTGGGACTTGAAATTATATATAATTTAATAAATTTATAGCAGGAATTTAGAAAAAGGGATAGAAATAATAGAAAAGTGGTATGCAGTGGTATGAAGTGGGATAAAAACCCCAGGGGTGGGATAAAAATGTTTTTTGGAGAGTATCATCACACAATTGATACAAAGGGTCGTGTCAGTATACCCGCTAAATACAGAGAACAGTTGGGAGAGAGCTTTATTTTAACAAAGGGCTTAGACAACTGTCTGTTTATCTATACCCTTGAGGAATGGAGGGTTATGGAAAATAAGCTAAAGCAGCTCCCCCTTACCAATAAGGATGCCAGAGCCTTTGTAAGATTCTTTTTTTCAGGTGCCACGGAATGTGAACTGGATAATCAGGGAAGAATAAGAATTCCCAATAACCTAAGGGAATACGCCCACCTCGAAAAGGAAGCGGTTATGATAGGGGTTGCCACCCGTATCGAGGTGTGGAGCCTGGCTGAGTGGCAGGAATATAACAGCGATGCTAATTTAAGCTATGATGAAATTGCTTCAAAAATGGCAGAGCTGGGAATCTAAAATGAAGGTGATAAAATGAATTTTAAACATGTTTCCGTACTGTTGGAGGAATCAATTGAATATTTAAACATAAAGCCTCAGGGGACTTACGTAGATGGCACCCTAGGGGGCGGCGGCCACTCCTTGGAGATTGCCAAAAGACTTAATGAAAAAGGCCTGCTGATTGGAATTGACCAGGATGAAAATGCCCTAAAGGCTGCCGGTGAAAGGCTTAAAGATTATACTGATCGTTTTAAAGCCGTAAGAAGCAATTTCAGTCATCTGTCAGATGTACTGGAGCAACTGGAAATTGCAGAAATAGACGGCCTATTGCTGGATTTAGGTGTTTCATCCCATCAATTGGATGAAGCGGAAAGGGGCTTTTCCTACATGCATGATGCTCCCCTGGATATGAGAATGGATAACCGCAGTCCATTGACTGCCAGGGAGGTTGTCAATGGTTACAGTGAAGAAGCCCTCTATCAAATTATAAAAGACTATGGTGAAGAAAAATGGGCAAAGCGTATCGCCCAATTTATTGTAAACCACAGAAGATCAGAACCTATAGAAACCACCTATCAGCTGGTGGATATAATAAAAGGGGCCATTCCCAAGGGAGCCCGAATGGATGGACCCCACCCGGCCAAAAGAACCTTTCAGGCCATTCGTATTGAAGTCAATCGAGAACTGGAAATTATCGAAGAAACCATTATTGCGGCCACTCAATATTTAAGACCGGGTGGTAGAATCTGTATCATCACCTTCCATTCACTGGAGGACAGGATTGTAAAAAATGCCTTTAAAAAATTGCAAAATCCATGTGTTTGTCCCCCTCAGTTTCCAGTTTGCCAGTGTAACAAAAAGCAGGAGCTGGAAATTATCACAAGGAAACCGATCGTTCCCTCTGATGAGGAATTGGAAATAAACCCAAGGGCAAGAAGTGCCAAGCTAAGGGTGGCGGAAAAGGTATAGAATTGTTCTAAATGGGAGAAAGGATGAATAAATTTGGAAGTAATAAGAAAAGAATATCCCCAATTACAGCCCGAAAGACGAGAGAAGCCAACACCTAAAAAGAAAGGTATGCCCCAAAAAAGCTACCGCTTGGAAAAAGCAGCTGTTGCTTTATCAATTTGTGGGCTTTTGGTATTGAGCTTATTTCTCCTATTAAGATACGCTGCCATAACGGAGCTAAGGCATCATGTTCATGCTCAAAATAATACCCTTGAGCAAATGGAAATGCAAAGAGAAAAACTGAAAATAGAGCTTGAACGGGTTTCAAAGTCAAGGGCAATTGAGCAGGAAGCATTAGAACGGCTGAAAATGCAGTATCCTTCCCCCGAAAATACCCAATACATTGTCATCAATCAAACCAAGGTAGATCTTCTGACCAATGAATTAAATAATCGCATAAAACTGGAAGAAAACCTGGAACAACCAAGGATAAGCCCATTAAAGAGGGTAGTTCATAAATTTACAGCCCTGTTGAATTTTTAAAGGAGGAAGAGCTTTGTCTCAGCCTAGTATATCAAGTAAAAAAAGATTGTTGTTTATATTTATCGTTGTAAATGTGGTGATGTTCTCTTTAATCGTTCGCCTTGGCTGGATTCAAATCGTAAACGGCGAAAGGTACAAGGAGCTTGCCAATGCCCAGCAGACCAGGGATATTCCCATTCCTGCCAAGCGAGGAATCATATATGATCGCAATGGAAAGGAATTGGCAATTAGTGCCAGCAGCAATACGGTATATGCCAAGCCTAGCGAAATAGAAGATGTAGATAAAACAGCCAAGGAATTGTCGGTAATATTGGGTCTTGATGAAGAAAAGCTAAAAACCGATTTAACTAAAAAAAGCTATATTGTTACACTTATTCGCTGGATCGATGACGACCTGGCCCTGAAGGTTCGTCAGGCAAAGTTGAAGGGCGTTTGGATTGCTGATGATAATAAACGATATTACCCCTATGGTAATTTTGCTTCTTACATAATAGGTCATATTACCAATGACAATAGGGGGATGGCCGGCATAGAATTGGAATACGATAAGTATTTAAGCGGTTTACCCGGTCGATGGATCAAGAACACCGATGGGGCAGGCCGGCAGCTTCCCTTCAGTGTTGAGCGATATCATCCTCCAGAGGATGGTTTAAGTGTCGTTTTAACCATTGATGAAGTAATACAGCACTTTGCTGAAAAGGCAGTGCAAAATGCCCTTGAAGTTAACCAGGCCCTCAGGGTTTCAGCCACAGTAATGGACGTTAAAACCGGAGAAATATTGGCCATGGCAATTAAGCCAGACTATGATCCCAATGAGCCTAGAGTACCCCTTGATGAAGCTTTAAGGGCCCAGCTGGAGGAATTGACCGATGACGAAAAGCTCAACGAATGGTATGCCATGTGGCGAAATCCAGTCATTAATGATACCTATGAGCCAGGCTCTACCTTTAAGCTGGTTACTACCTCTGCTGCCTTGGAGGAAGGGGTAGCCACTCCCCAAAGCACCTTTTATTCCAGCGGTACCATCAATGTTGCAGGTCGAATCATTAAAAGCTGGCGTTGGTATAATCCCTTTGGGCATCAAACCCTAACAGAAGCAGTACAAAATTCTGATAACCCGGTATTTGTTGAATTAGCTCAACGACTTGGAGCCGAAACCTTTCATAAATATATTAATGCCTTTGGATTTTCAAACACAACAGGAATTGATTTGCCCGGCGAGCGGAGTGCAATTATGTATTCGGTGCCCCAAACAGGGCCGGTTGAACTGGCCACCATGTCCTTCGGGCAAAGTATTTCGGTAACACAATTACAGCTACTAACAGCCGTTGCTGCCATAGCCAACGATGGAAAATTGATGCAGCCAAGGCTTGTGAAGGAACTGATTGATCAAGAGGGTAAGGTGATTCATCAATTTGAAGAGACCTTTATTCGACAGGTTATTTCAGAAAAAACTTCAAAGGAAATGCTTGAAATTATGGAATCTGTCGTTTCAGAGGGAGGAGGAAATTCAGTCTACATTCCGGGCTATCGTATAGGCGGAAAGACAGGAACGGCTCAGAAGGCCAAGGATGGAGGCTATCCAGCCGGACTGTACATCTCCTCCTTTATAGGCGTTGCTCCCATAGATGATCCAAAGCTGGCTATTTTGGTTGTAGTGGATGAGCCCAATGGAGCAAGCCATTTCGGTAGCACCACGGCAGCACCGGCGGCAAAGGAAATCTTAGAGGAAACCTTAAGATATTTAGATATTCAGCCCAGCTATAATGAAGAAGAGGCAAAGGAGCTTGTAAAGCCTAAGGTCACTGTTCCGGAGGTACGGGATATGTCTCTGAGTGAAGCATCGAAAATATTAGGTCAGCATAACCTTCAATATGATATAGAAACCGTTAATGAAGAGCATCAGAATGATATTGTGGTCGATATGTTTCCCAAGCCGGGGGCATCAGTACCGGAAAAATCAATTATTTTGCTCTACACAAGGAAAGGTACCGATTCAGCTTCTGTTACCGTACCAGACCTGACAGGAAAGACCATCCGTGAAGCCAATACAATTCTCTCTAATCTTGGGTTAAGATTAAAAATTACAGGAAGTGGGCAGGCGACGAAGCAATATCCAGAGATGAATGAACAGGTTGAGGCTGGAACCATTGTGAGTGTAGAATTTAATTAAGCCTATTTCCATAAAATTTAATACTAGAAAATATAAGCTAATGGATTTATAATGAAATGGGCAACTAAAATTATTGGGTAATCAACCTTTAATTTTATGTTGCCTTTTAAAAAGCTCAAGAAACGTTAATAATAGCAATAGAAGGGATGGATACCCATGATATTAAAGGAATTGATTCAGGGGCTGGATATCGTCAAGCTGGACGGAAATGATGATTTAGAGATAGACAACATACATAATAATTCAAAGGATGTTACAGAAAATAGCTTATTTATATGTATTCGGGGCTTTCAAACGGATGGACACCTATACGTAAGTGAAGCCATTCAAAGGGGAGCAAAGGCGATCCTCTGCGAAGTACCGATTCAAGCGGAAGATGCAACCGTGATACGGGTAAGAGATTGCAGAAGGGCCATGGCACAAATTGCAACGAATTTTTATCATCGACCCAGTGAAATATTAGATGTAATTGGTGTTACGGGAACCAATGGAAAAACCTCAATTACTTATATGATTAAGGCAATATTGGAGGAAGCGGGCCGAAGGCCTGGATTAATGGGGACGCTGGCCACGCTGATGGGAGATGAAAGGGTCGTTCAATCCAGAACAACACCAGAATCAATTGATATTCAGCGGCAATTTAGAAAAATGCTTGATTATGGACTGGATAGCTGTGTCATGGAGGTTTCATCCCATTCCCTGGAGCTTAGCCGAGTGGAAGGGATTGCCTTTAAAATTGGTATTTTTACCAATCTCACACCTGATCACCTGGACTTTCACCTAAATTTAGATAATTATCGAAGGTCAAAAAAGAAATTATTTTATCAGACCCAGACTGGGAATATTATTAATATTGATGACTCCCATGGTCAGATCATAGCAGAAGAAATCAGAAATTTAGCAGTTCCCCTTTATACCTATGGAATAAATCAGTCAGCTGATTTTAAGGCAGAGAATGTCAAAATCGGCCTTAAGGGTGTCAGCTTTGAGGTGGTGGGGCCCGATTTCAGGGAAGCCTTTACCCTTAAAATCCCAGCCCTTTTTGCTGTTTACAATGCCCTGGCGGCCATATCGGCCTGCTATGCCCTGGGGATACCTGTTGAATCAATGGTTTCAGCCCTAAAGCAGTTTAAAGGAGTAAAGGGAAGGTTTGAAGTGATCGAAGAAATCAAAAAGGCAGCAGTGATTGTAGACTTCGCCCATACGCCTGATGCCCTGGAAAATGTTTTAAAAGCAGCCAAGACCTTTGCAAAGGATAATAGATTGATTACCGTATTTGGCTGCGGTGGCGATCGGGATAAAACAAAAAGACCCGTGATGGGTGAAATCGCCGGAAGATACAGCGATATATCGATTCTAACATCTGATAACCCTCGAACCGAGGATCCTAATCAAATAATAGAAATGGTTGAACAAGGGATTCAAAAATCCAAGAGCTGTTATTATGTAAGGCCAGATAGACGGGAGGCCATTAAATTGGCCCTTAAGACAGCCCGTAGGAATGATATCGTCATTATTGCAGGAAAGGGTCACGAGACAACCCAAATTGTAGGGAGCCAGGTGCTGCCCTTTGACGACCGGCAGGTTGCAATTGAAATCGCTAGAGAGGAAGGAATTGAGTAATGCTGCTGACCGTTGAACAAATCATCCAAGCCACAGGAGGCCGTCTATTGCAAGCTGGAAAAAACCCTTCAAGTCTGGGAATTTCCACCGATACCCGAACCCTTAAAGTAGGACAGCTTTTTATTCCCCTCGACGGAGCAAATTATAGAGGGCATGATTTTATTCCCAAGGCCAAGACCAAGGGGGCATGGGGCAGCCTTTGCTGCAAAGGACAACCAATTAATTTGAAGGAACTGGAAGGAATTTTTGTTATCGAAGTGGAAGATATCCTGGTTGCCCTGAGAAAAATCAGTACTTATTATCGTAATCAGTTTCATATCCCCTTTGTGGCGGTAACCGGCAGTACAGGTAAAACCAGCACGAAGGATTTGATCAGCAGCATCCTGTCAGAAAAATATCAGGTTCTAAAAAATATGGGTAATTTAAATAACCAAATCGGTTTGCCCATGACGCTGTTCAACCTGTCAAAAAGCCATGAGGTTGGTGTATTGGAAATGGGGATGTCATCCTTTGGTGAAATTCATAATCTGGTTGAAATTGTCAGGCCCCATGTGGCGGTGATCACCAATATTGGTATGTCTCATATAGAACACTTAGGAAGCAGAGAAAACATCCTGAAGGCGAAGCTGGAAATAGCCGGCTTCCTGCAAGGGACCGATTATCTGCTGATCAATGGAGATGATCCCTATCTTCAAAAAGTAAAGGAGCAGCAAAGATCCTATCAGTGCATATCCTATGGATTATCGAAGGAGAATGACTTTTATCCCCAACGGGTAATTGATCATGGTGAAGCAGGCTTCACCATCTCCATTAAAATAATGGAAGAAGTTCATGATTTTCAATTTAAATATCCTGGTATTCATAATGTTTACAATGCTCTGGTAGCCCTATGGATTGGACTGAACTTTAAAATGACCCCTGAGGAATTACAAAAAGGTCTGAATCATTATATTCCTTCAAAGATGAGGTTTGAAATCCATGAAAAACATAATCTTAAAATCATTAATGATGCCTATAATGCCAGCCCGGATTCCATGAAGGCATCCCTTAAGGTACTTGATGATATGAAGGGAAAAAGAAAAATTGCACTGCTGGGAGATATGTTTGAAATGGGCAGTTTTTCAGAGGAGGGTCATCGCATGGTTGGCCGGGATTTTGCAAATACCAATGTAAATATATTGATTTCTGTAGGAAACATGGCCCGATGGATTGCAGAGGAAGCAGAAACCTTAGCAAATGAAAAATTGATTATCTCAGTTTCTAATAATCAACAGGCCATAGAAAAACTGGAAGAACTCATACAGCCAGAGGATATTATTTTAATTAAGGGCTCAAGAGGTATGAAGATGGAAGAAATCGTTAATTATTTACTAGAGAGGAGCTAATATAATGATACAGCATAAGCAGCTTATTTATACAATTATTATTGGTTTTGCCATCACATTACTATTGGGACCTTTAATTATTCCCTATTTAAAAAGGTTGAAGGTGGGCCAAACGATTCGGGAGGAAGGCCCCCAAAGCCATAAGTCCAAGAGTGGAACCCCCACAATCGGCGGTATTATCATTATTGCGTCAATCCTGATCACTTCCTTGACAGCTGGTGTCATGAATCGTGATCTTTTGGTGGCCCTGGCGGCAACCACCGCCTTTGGCCTAATTGGTTTTTTAGATGATTTTATTAAAGTAGTTTTAAAGCGATCACTGGGCTTAAGGGCCTATCAAAAACTAATACTGCAGGTCATTATTGCCCTATTGCTTGCCGTTTATCAATCCAATGTGTCGATTATGGGTACCAAGGTGATTATTCCCTTTATCCAAGGAAGCTTCACCATTGGCGGTTTAACGATTCCCCAATATCTGGATCTAGGAATCCTTTATAAACCCTTTATCGCCTTTGTTGTGGTGGCCACAGTAAATGGTGCTAACCTAACGGATGGTTTAGACGGTTTGGCCGCAGGTGTAACCTTAATTATTGCTGCTTTCTTTAGCTTAATTGCCTTAAATTGGGGCTATACCAGCCTGGCGATTTTTTCAGGGGCTGTTACCGGAGCCTGCCTGGGCTTTTTAAGGTTTAATTCCCATCCTGCCCAGGTATTTATGGGAGACACAGGTTCCTTAGCCCTGGGGGGAGCTGTAGCAACAGTGGCAATACTAATGAATGTTTCGTTAATTATTCCCATTGTAGGCGGTATTTATTTTGCTGAAACATTATCAGTTATTTTACAAGTGGCCTCATATAAATTAACAGGGAAACGTATATTTAAAATGAGTCCCCTTCATCACCATTATGAATTGAGTGGTTGGGCAGAAACGAAGGTAGTAATCGTTTTTTGGATTACCACAGTCATTCTATGCTTAATAGGAATTGTCGGCTTGAATTAAGAAAGCGGGTGAAAGAATGAATTTAAAAAATAAGGTAGTATTGGTCATAGGTCTTGCCATAACCGGTATTCCCTTAGTTAAGGCATTAGACAAATTAGGGGCAAGGGTCATTGTCAACGATCTAAAGATGAAAGAACAATTAACCGATGCCCTAGATGAATTAAAGGGCCTAAGGGTGGAATACATATTGGGTAAGCATCCTGAAAAAATAGATGACTTGGCCATTGATTTAGTAATTGTTTCACCTGGGGTTCCATTGGAGCTGCCCTTTATTAAGGCCTTACGGGAGGCTGGGAAAGAGATTATCGGAGAAATTGAGCTGGCCTATCGTTTGGCAGAAGGTCAAATCGTGGCCATAACAGGTACCAATGGAAAGACCACCACCACCAGCCTGACAGGAGAAATATTTAAAAATGCAGGAAAAAATACCTACGTAGTGGGAAACATTGGTGTGGCGGCTATTTCTAAAGCCCTGGAGATAAAAAAAGAAGATTACATGGTAATGGAGGTCAGCAGCTTTCAGTTGGAGAGTATCGTGACCTTTCGCCCTCAAATAGCTGCTATATTAAATTTAACACCAGACCACTTGAATCGCCATAAGACCATGGAAAACTATAAAAATGCCAAATTTAATCTATTCAAAAATCAACAACCCTCAGATTTTGCCATCATCAATTACGATGATGAAGCCCTAAAAGAGGAAAGCCAAGGCTTGAAGGCCAAAAAGGTTTTCTTTAGCCGGAAAACTCAACTATCTGAGGGGGTATATGTTGACCAAAATAAAGTTGTCGTTCATTTCAATGGCAAAAGGGAAGAGATTATCGCTATTAACGAAATTAACATTCCAGGAAATCATAATTTAGAAAATGCCCTGGCGGCGGTGGCCATGGCCTATGTAGCTGGAATCGAACCCAGCATTATCGCCCATACCTTAAAAACCTTCCAGGGAGTGGAGCATCGTCTTGAATATGTCGATACCGTCAGCGGTGTGGCATTTATTAATGATTCAAAGGGTACCAATCCCGATGCATCAATAAAAGCCCTTGAGGCTGTTAAAGGACCTATTGTACTTTTGGCGGGCGGAATGGATAAGGGAAGTGATTTTTCTGCTTTTATTGATGCCTTCCAGGGAAAAGTAAAGGAAATGATTGTTTATGGAGAAACTGCGCTGAAATTGCAGCAGGCGGCAAGGGATCGGGGATTTTTGGGGGTTCAACCGGTAAAGGATTTGGAGGAAGCAGTGACTTTGGCCTTTAGTCATGCCAGTGAGGGAGATACCATATTGTTATCACCGGCCTGTGCCAGTTGGGATATGTACCCTAATTTTGAGGAAAGAGGAAGGCATTTTAAGAATCTTGTTTCAAACCTAAGGGGGGCTTAAAATGGGAAAGAAGAAAAATCCCTTTGACTCCGTATTGCTTCTTTCGGTTTCAGCCCTGGTGGCTATAGGCATTATCATGATCTTCAGTTCAAGCTTCTCCTACTCTTTAGTCAATTATAAAGATGGCTATTATTTTTTAAAGCGGGTTTTTATATGGGCAGTGGTGGGAACCATGGCAATGGTATTTTGCTCCCGCTTCCCCTATTGGCAATGGAAGCGCTTTGCCAATATGATCATGCTCATCAGCTTAGGACTTTTAGTCGTGGTTTTAACGCCCCTCGGCAAGGAGGTAAATGGCGCCCAACGCTGGATCGGAGTAGGGGATTCCCTCACCATTATGCCTTCTGAGGTGGCGAAGTTTGCGGTCATTTTATTTGTTGCCACCAGTATTGAAAGGAAAAAAGAAAAAATGCAAAGCTTCCTCTATGGTGTGGTGCCCTACCTGATGCTAATCGGACTGTGCTTTGGCTTGATCTATAAACAGCCTGACTTCAGTACTGCCTTTGTGGTGGCGGTTATCATTGTAGCCATGGTTTTTGTGGGGGGAATGAAGCTCTCCCATTTTATCGGCTTAGCTGGTGCAGGTGTGGGGGGAATGATTGCCCTAATTGGGTACATCTTTATTAGTGGAAGCTCCTATAAGGCCGCCCGAATTACAGCTTTTCTTGATCCCTGGGCAGATCCCACAGATACGGGCTTTCAAGTGGTTCAATCGCTATTGGCCTTAGGGTCAGGGGGGTTATTTGGCCGGGGGCTGGGAAGAAGTGTACAAAAGCACTTTTATCTGCCCGAACCCCAGAATGATTTCATATTTGCTATTATAGGCGAAGAATTGGGCTTCATTGGTGGCGCAGTCATATTGTTGTTATTTATGATACTGATCTGGCGAGGGATTCGAATTGCCATTAATGCGCCCGATGTGTTTAGTTGCCTATTTACAACGGGTTATGTATCGATGATCACAGTTCAGGTGATTATCAATATTGCCGTTGCCACCTCATCCATGCCGGTGACGGGTATGCCACTGCCTTTCATCAGCTATGGCGGAAATACCTTGGTTATTTTTATGGCAATGACCGGTATATTATTAAATATTTCTCGATATACCAATCTTGATAGGAGTTGAAAAAATGAAGGTAGTAATCAGCGGTGGTGGTACAGGGGGGCATATTTATCCGGCCATAGCCATTGCCAACAAAATCAAAGAAACCAATCCCCATGCACAAATCCTGTTCATTGGAACCAAACAGGGGCTAGAAAGGGAAATTGTGCCAAAGGAAGGGTATCCAATACATTTTATTCCCGTAAGTTACTTAAAAAGAAAGCTTTCCTTCCATAATCTAAAAAGTGCTGCCCTATTAATGAAGGGACTGCTGGAGGCTAGAAGGATCCTTAAGGAATATCAACCCGATGTAGTGATTGGTACAGGGGGCTTTGTATGTGGTCCAGTCCTTTATATGGCCACAAAGCTTGGCTTTAAAACCCTGATCCATGAGCAGAATGTGTTTCCAGGGCTGACTAATCGAATCCTGGCAAAGCATGTAGATTGTATTGCCCTGAGCTTTGAGGAGGCAAAAAAATATCTCAAGCAGTATAAAAAAATTGTCGTCACAGGAAATCCCATAAGGGGCGATTTTTTAACCATATCAGAGGAGGATGCTGCCAGACGCTATCAGAAAAAAAGGCCTATTGTTTTGGTTGTAGGAGGCAGCGGGGGCTCACGAAGGTTAAATGAGGCAACCTTAGAGATGCTGAAGGAGCACCCCCAGAATCCCTTTGAAGTCATCTGGGCAACAGGCAAGGGTCATTATGAAGGAATAGCAGAAGGGCTAAAGGCGTACCCAGAGGTCGAAAAGTACAATCGAATTGTACCCTATATTAATGACATGCCTTATGGTCTTAAGGCCAGCGATCTAATGATTTGCAGCGCCGGAGCCATTACCATTGCTGAAATAACCGGGGCAGGGAAGGCATCGATTTTAATTCCCAAGGCCTATACGGCAGAAAACCATCAGGAATATAATGCCCGGGCCCTTTCCGAAAAGGGAGCTGCCATGATGATCAAGGAAAATGAGCTTTCCGGAACATTGCTTTTTGAAAAAATAAGTTATATATTTAATCAGCCTTCCGTCTTAAAAGAAATGCAAAGGGCCAGCAAGGCAGAAGCCAAGCTTCAGGCCATTGACACCATCTATGAAGAAATACGGCTATTGCTAAAATAGTTTGTTCTGAAAGGAACACCTCTAGTGACTCCTTCATAATATGATTATATATTTGGCTTAAATCTATGCTTTGCTACGATTTGATATAAAGTGTATGATCATAAAGAACTCTGGAGGTGACTTCCTAGTGGGTAAGTTTGTAATCATTGGAGGAAATAAAATAACCGGTGAAGCTAGGGTGAGTGGGGCGAAGAATTCGGTTTTACCGATTATGGCAGCAACTGTTTTGAATGGTAAGTTAAATGTACTTCATGACATACCTAGATTATCTGATGTGGAGGTTATGACCAAAATTCTGCTGGCCATTGGCTGTACCGTTAAACGCCAGGGAAACACAATTATTGTCGATTCCAGTGGGCTAAATCATGATGAAATTCCAGAAGAATGGGTCAGGGAAATGAGATCTTCTATTATTTTTTTGGGTGCCATGCTTTCTCGATGTGGCAGAGTTAAAATTAGCTATCCAGGTGGATATGAGTACCAATTGTAAATGATCTGGCAGCAGTTAATCAAGCGTCCCTTAAGGATGCTTTTATTATTGGAAAATTCTGAAACGTAACGGGACAAGCTATTGACTTTTTTTATGAGAAGGGTTACTATGGTCTATAAATAAAAAAAGTACTAGATTAGAAAGAGGGGTTGTAATGACAAAAGTACCAACAAGAGAAGAGGCCTTTGAATTATTTAGAAAATACAACAGCAACGACAGCTTAATTAAGCATGGACTGGCTGTTGAGGCGGTTATGAGGCATTTCGCTGTTCTATTGGGGCAGCAGGATGTAGAGAAATGGGGAATTATCGGATTAATCCATGACATTGACTATGAAATGTACCCCGATGAACACTGTATAAAGGCTAAGGAGATATTGGCCCAAAATCACTATCCAGAGGATTACATCCATGCCGTTGTCAGCCACGGATGGGGCATATGTGTTGATGTAGAGCCTGTAGAGCAAATGGAAAAGGTACTTTACACCATTGATGAATTAACAGGATTGATTGCAGCTACGGCCCTATTGAGACCCAGTAAAAGTATATTGGATCTTGAGGTGAAATCAGTCAAAAAGAAGTGGAAGCAAAAAGGCTTTGCTGCCAGCGTCAATCGAGAGGTAATTGAAAAGGGTGCAGCATTGTTGGGAATGGAAATGGACGAAATCATTAAAGAAACCATTCAGGGAATGCGTCAGGTGGCCCGGGAAATTGGACTTGAGGGAGACCTTGCTTCTTCTTAGATTAGTGTTGTAAAACAGTCAATTCAGCGTAGCATTACGATGATGGCTGTTTTTTTTGCCCAGAAATCATTGCCTCCTGAGCTGGAATAGGACAATGTCAGCGGATCATAGTCTGTATTAGAAGCCAGCAGGAGGGGATTCAAGGTATGGAGAAAAAGATGGAGTGTTTAACAGCCGGGCCAAATATCCAAAGGAAAAGACCAGGTATTGTAAAGGTACATCACCAATTCAACGGAAATATTCCATTGGAGAGGGTATTGGAAAAAATTCTGATTGACCGCCTGAAACAGGAGGAAAATGCCCCTGACCAGAGTAAAGGGGATCGGCCATGAAGAATATGATCAATATTTATGGCTATGCCCGCTTATCCAGGGATGAGGACAGAGAAAATTACTCGTCTATTGATAATCAAATTAATATTATAAAGGAATGGGCAGAATTCACTGCCATGGAGCTAAAAAATAAAGGACTTTCAGGAAAATTAATTAAGATTTTTATTGATGACAATGCTTCCGGCTATACCCTTGACAGACCGGAATTTAACCAGCTCAAGAATAAGATCACCGGCAATGGCCCCGATAAAGCCCATATCGTCATCGCCAAGGACAGCTCAAGAATTGGTCGGCATAATGCCAAAACACTGCTGTTCTTTGAGCTTCTCCAGGAGCACGGTGTAAGAATTATTTTGGCATCGGACGGCTATGACAGTGAAAAAGACAATGATGATGTGCTGGGGATTAAAACCTGGTACAATGAAATGTATGTAAAGGATATTTCAAGAAAAATAAGAGATAGTATTCATAGTAAACAAAAAAACGGTGGATTAATCGTAAAGAATATTTATGGCTACGAAAAATGTCCCCGTAATAAACATCAATTGGTGATTGATCAAGAGGCGGCTTCAGTGGTACAATACATATTCCAAAGCTATTTAAAGGGAAGCGGCTATCGAAGAATTGCCGATGCCCTAAACAATAAGGGTATTAAAACCCCTTCTCAATATCATCAAATCAAAACGGGGGGGAAATTTAAGGTGGCAGAGTCATGGAATGCTGTTCATGTACAGCGGATTATTGCCAATGATGTTTATACAGGGGTTTTACGATGTGGTAAAACCAAAAAGAAAAGGATTAAAGGCCCCTCGGTGAAAACCCAAGAGGAAGATCAGATTGTTTATTCCGATCATCATCCTGCCATTATCAGCAGGGCTGATTTTCAGCTGGCCCAGGAGATTGCCAGAAGAAGGTCAACCAGAAACATTCATAGTACAAGAAAAGGTATAAATCTCTTTTCGGGCTTCCTGTTTTGCGGCGATTGCGGCAGCTATCTGGTGGCCAGAAAAAGGGCCAATAAGCCTACAACCTATTGCTGCAGCAGTTACCACAGCCAGGGGAAAAAGGCCTGCAGTACCCATCTGGTTTCTGAAGAGGAGCTGCTAAATATATTAAAGATCAAGATAGGTGAAATTTTAAAGGCCGATGCCTTAGATTATCAAGGGCTGGAGAGGAAGATTAAGGAGCTTAAGGTGGATGAAGGGGGGGTAGACGATATTAAAAAGGATATCAAGGCAAAGCAGCTTGAACTAAAGGGATATGCCCGGCAACGGGCCCGTAGACAAATCAGTGAAGATCTGTATCAAGAATTAATCGAAGAAGTCAATAAAAGTATAGAGGTATTGAATTTGTATCTTCAGAAAATGCTGAAATATCAAAGGGAGATAGAGCAATTCAATGAAAAAGTACCAATTAAAACTCAAATTGAAAGGCTGCTGACAGAGCAGCCCCTAACTCGACTCGATATGGAACTGCTGATTGATAAAATAATTGTGAAGGAAGCTAGGGAGGGGGATCATCATCAATCGAGTGGCTTAGTATTGGATGTCTATTGGAACTTTTTTATTCCCCACGGCATATCATAACCAGGTGGCTGTGAAATTGGCCCAAGGCCCATTGATTTACATTTAAGATCCCTGAAGGAACTGGGGGCTAAAATAGAAGAAAAGCATGGTTTTTTAATATGTGAAGCTAAAGAGCTGAGGGGAACGGAAATACAGTTGGATTTCCCCAGTGTAGGAGCCACAGAAAATCTTATTTTATCGGCGGTTTTTGCCAAGGGTACGACGGTCATTAGAAATGCCGCCCGGGAACCGGAAATTGTTGACTTGGCAAGCTTTATTAATGCCATGGGAGGAAAGGTGTCGGGGGCAGGAAGTGCTACAATTGTCATTGAAGGGGTAAAGGAATTGTCTAATGTGGAGCATCAAATTATACCTGACCGCATTGTAGCTGGTACTTACTTAACCGCAGCAGCCATCACCAGAGGCGATATTTTGCTGACAAATGTTATTCCCGAGCACGTTCAATCTATATTGTATAAATTAAAGGAAAGTGGTTGTCATATTACCTGTAAAAATAATACAATAAGATTAGAGTCTCCTGATCGAATCACAGCCATTGACACCGTTAAAACCTTACCGTACCCTGGATTTCCAACGGATATGCAGTCTCAGCTGATGGCCTTAATGACCATGAGTGATGGCATTACAGTTTTTATAGAAACAATTTTTGAAAATCGTTTTAAACATGCAGAGGAATTAACCAGGATGGGGGCGAACATAAAGGTAGATGGAAGGGTTGCGATTGTCAAGGGTATGAAAAGATTGACGGGGGCTACAGTCACAGCAAAGGATCTTCGAGGTGGAGCAGCATTGATATTATCTGCCCTGGCAGCAGAAGGGAAGACCATTGTTGAAAATGCCAAGCATGTAGAACGGGGATACGACCATTTTCACCAGGTGCTACGAAGCCTGGGGGGAAATATTACCCTGATCGATTAAAGAAATTTTTAGATAAAATAGATTGATAGCAGTAGAATTGCTGCTATTAATTTAAATAGCTTTTATGGACAAGCAAAGGAGGGATGTAGATTGAGTCAATATGAAGCAATAAAAAGAAAGAAGCTGATACGAAGAAAAATGAAACAGATTTTGACTTCCCTTCTATTAGTTATTGTTTTTATATTATGGGGAATCTATGGATTGCTGCAATCGGATTTCTTCAACCTGAAAAATATCCAGATCAACGGCATAGAGACGATTACAGCGGAAGAAATTATTCAGGCTTCAGGATTAATCAAAGAGAGGAACCTGTTTAAATATAACCTGACAGATGTGGGCAACAACATAGTGAAGCATCCCTATGTGGAGTCTGTAAATCTGGAAAGAAAGCTGCCGAATGAGATGATCATCAATATAACAGAACGTTCAGAGTATGCTATAATAGCCTATATGGGCTCCTATTTGTTTATCGATTCCCAAGGTGTGGTTTTAAAGGTAGAGGACAGCTATATTTCCCAGGAGCTGCCCTTGATTACCGGCGCAGTCTTTGACAGCTTTGTACTGGGTCAAAAGGCAGATGTATTGAACCCCCAGGATTTAATGAAGGCCTTAAACCTGTTGGAAGCTGCCAGACTGACAGATATGATAGACAATATTTCTGAAATTAATATAGCAGAAAAAGACAATGTCAGATTAATTACCTTTGATGGAATTGAGGTATTAATGGGGGAGGCCACGGACCCTGTCTATTTAATATTGGCATTACAGGAAGTTTTAGTTAACCTATATACAAATAATCGGCGAAATGTTATGATTGACATGAGGTACGAGGGGAACATTACGGTAAAGCAGCGAAACCAGCAGTAGGAGGAAGGCAAATGAAAGATGTAAAGGGAAAAATTGCCCTTGGAATACTATGTGGAATTTTGGGCTTAATTATATCGATGCAGTTAAAAACCATCAGAATCACTACAGGAGGCGATCTGCTTTCTCCCCAAAGGGCTCAGCAGTTAACGGCAGAGCTTCGTTCCCTAAAACAAGAAAAAGAAGTGTTGAATCAGAATTTAACGGAGCTGGAAAAACGCTTAAAGGAGTATGAAATATCTGAGGCAGATGAAAATACCATTATAAGAAATTTACAGAGCGACCTGGAGCGATACCAGATTTTAACGGGTTATCGTACCCTTGAAGGGCCAGGGGTTATCGTAACCCTAGAGGACCATCCCAGTGATAATCCTGCTGAGGGAAGCTATCTTTTATATAACTATAACGAAATTTTAGATATCATCAACAAGCTGAATGCCTCTGGTGCAGAGGCAATTTCCATTAACGACCAGCGATATACGGCCACGACCGAGATCTATTATACCACCAATAATGGACTTCAAGTGAATGGTGTACCCATTACCTTGCCAATTCAAATAAAGGCCATTGGCAATCCGGAAAGTATGGAGGCCGGCCTCAACATGCGTTTTGGAGTAGTATGGTTGATTAGGGAAAATAATCAATTTCGGATCAATGTGAAAAAACAAAATCAAATCACCATCCCCAGACAAACAAAAATAAACAATTTTGATTATGCAAAGCCCATTGAGCTTTCCCAATAGATTTGAGGTGGATAAGAAATGAAAAAAACCTATAATCAGCTTATACTTGGAACGGTCTTTGCTCTTTTAGGCTTCTTTATCACCTTTCAACTGATCCATATGAAGGATGATTACAGCTTTGTCAGTTTAAAAACAATCAATGATCTCCAAAATGAGATTACCAGAGAAAAAAGTGAAATTAATAATATCAAGGAGCTTATTGAAAACCACAACAGTCGATTAAAGGATTATCAAAGTGCTATTGAAAATGAAGGAAGTATCAGCGATGTTATTAAGGCTGAAATAGAGACCTTAAAGATTATTGGAGGCTTTACAGATTTAGAAGGGCCCGGGGTGACCGTAAAGATCAGCGACAGTGAAAGGGAGCTTTACCCCTGGGAAGAACCGAAGGATTTGGTGGTGCATGAGCAAGACATTATAACGATTATTAACGATTTAAAATTTGCCGGTGCCGAGGCTTTATCCATCAATGGACAGCGAGTCATGCCCCATACTGAGATCAAATGTTCAGGACCTACCATTACAATTAATAATCATACCTATGGTCAGCCCTTTATCATCAAGGCCATCGGAGACCCCGCCACCCTGGAAGCCGCTTTGAAATCACCAGATTCTCATGCCTATATGATTAAGGAATTCTATGGCGTGGTCATTGATACCATGGTGAGCCCCTGGGTTCGGATTCCCAGGTATCAAGGCGACATTTCCACCAATTTCATAACACCTAAGGAGGGTGAATAGAATGATTGTTGCATTAATCGGTTTATTAATTGGTATAATTTTAGGGCTTTATTTAGATATCAGCTATCCTGTCAGCTATTCCTTGTATATTTCAGTGGCAATTCTAGCTGCCCTTGATTCTGTCTTTGGGGCTGTACGGGCCAATATGGAGAAAAAATTTAATACAGAAATTTTTGTATCGGGTTTTTTTGGAAATGCCCTTTTGGCTGGGGTGTTGGCCTACATAGGGGATCGTATAGGAGTGCCCCTTTACTATGCAGCCATCTTTGCCTTTGGAAACCGACTTTTCCAAAATTTTGCAATGATTAGAAGATACCTGGTGGATAAGAGCAGACATCATCAATCATAGATAATCATACAAAATATACCACCTGAAGAAAATAAAGCTAAAAAAGCGCTTCTCCTATGAAAATAGGAGATTTTTTTTATATTTATTTCATCAATAAAAAAGGAAATACAATTTTTTTGTTGAATTATAAACTCATAATCTGATAGAAAGTAATTCCCATCATTACCGGTCTAACAATAAAACTATAAATTGAGCTTATAAACCTATGGTGAAAATTAAAATCATGTGATAAAGTTGTAATGGGAATTGTCTGTTCAAGGATAAGAACAAGCTGTGGAGGCTTATATACATAATAAGGGGGTAATACTGTGTTAGAATTTGATGTGGATATGGAACAATTTGCTCAGATAAAGGTAGTAGGCGTCGGTGGTGGAGGCAATAATGCTGTTAATCGAATGATAGAATCAGGCTTGCGGGGTGTTGAATTTATTGCGATTAATACAGACAAGCAGGCATTATATACCTCAAAGGCTGAGCAAAAAATACAAATTGGTGAAAAGCTGACAAAGGGCCTTGGGGCGGGAGCCAATCCAGAAGTAGGTAGAAAGGCTGCTGAAGAAAGTCGTGATGATATTTTGAAGCTGCTGCAGGGAGCTGATATGGTTTTTGTTACTGCAGGTATGGGCGGTGGAACTGGAACCGGGGCTGCACCCATTGTGGCAGAGATTGCAAAGGAAATGGGAATTTTAACGGTAGGGGTAGTGACCAAGCCCTTTACCTTTGAAGGAAAAAGAAGGATGTCCCATGCTGAAATGGGAATACAAGATCTGAAAGGCCGAGTCGATACGCTGGTAACGATTCCCAATGACAGATTATTACAGGTAATAGAAAAGAAAACAACCATGCTGGATGCCTTTCGAATTGCTGATGATATCCTTAAACAAGTGGTACAGGGCATTTAACATTTAATAGCTGTTCCCTGCATGGTGAACCTTGATTTTGCTGATGTGAAAACCATCATGCTGGAGCAGGGCTTGG
>CBFGTV010000013.1:0-62376 GCA_965652145.1 uncultured Clostridiaceae bacterium | reverse complement strand
ATTGCTTGAATCTGGAGAAGTAACGCTTCGTCAGCTTAAGACTCCCCTCTATTGGAGATTGGGGATATTTAGCAATAACAAAACTAAGAAAGATATTATTAAAGAATATCTTCAAGAGGAGCTGAAGGAACATCGGCTGTTAACTCCAAAGGAAGCTGTAATTGATGTAGACTATAAAAATTATCTATTTTATCAGAAGCTTATTATTGACATCCATATCAAATATCAACCCCCCTTTCCCTTTATTAATCAAATTATGGGAAGTAAAGGTCATCAATTGACCGTTCGTTCAGAGGCAAGGGTAAAGGATGCCCCTGAAATCATAAGAAATATAGATTTTGCAGGGGATTTACTGGAGGAATTTGAGGTGACCTCGAATTTAAAGGAAAAATATTTTGATTCTATACGAGAAGTAAGAGACAAGGTACAGAACTTTTTTAAATAGGCAGGGGTGAGAATACTGAAAGCAGGGGCACAACAGGGGGCAATTACCGTTTTTTTTAGTATTATTTTGCTGATTCTGATTACCTTGACAGGAATCATTGTGGACGGTGCCAGAATTAGAACTGGAGAAACCATGGCTAGAGAAGCAGCCAATACCGCCCTCCATTCAGTTTTGGCAAATTATAATGAAACCCTTAAGGAGGATTATGGATTATTTGCGATGGAATTAAAGGAGGAAGATATCGATCGGCTATTATCCTTTTACATAGAAGGCACCTTAAGGCCCCATGAAAGGGCAGATTTATTATTTGATAATCAAATTCCATGGGATCTTTACGACTTTTCAATTGAATCACTTAAAGCAACCCCGATGTATTCCCTGACAAACGACGACGTTATTGGCCAACAAATTCTTGAGTTTATGAAATATCGTGCACCAAAGGCTATTGTTGAGGAGGGACTCAATTATTTTTTTGAGCTTGAGAAGGTTGGCCGGGCTGCTAAGGATTTAGAACAAAAGCTTGAAATAGAGCGGGAGTTGGAGTCCCTTTCGCAAAAACAGCTGGAGCTGGAAAAAATCATTGATCGCCTGAATTCCTTTAGACCAGATTCACATGTGGCGTTACTGGAAGATATGGCTCAGGAGGTCAATGACAGAATTTATTATCAGGAACGTAAGCTGGAAATAGAAGCGCAGCAGCAGCGTATTAGAGATTATTTGTCGGCCACACAGGACCCCGAGGAAAGGAGGTCTTATTCAGAAGACTTAGCAGACCTCAGAAACCAAAGGGATGAGGCCAATCGAGGAGAAAGACGGGCTGTCGAAAACATAGGCAGAATCCATAGGGAAATCACTAATGCTATTGTTTCTGCCATGTCGGACTGTAATCAACTGACCGTTACTTCTCAACAGCTAAAGCAATTAATGGCACAGATAAAAGAAAAAACCTTGGCAATGGAGAGGAACTTAAGCCAACGAAGCTCATCTGACAAAGATGAATATGAAAAGCATCTTATGGAGGAGCTTGAAGGTTATCGGGAATTTTTAGAGGGAGAAGAACTAATCGAGCTAATAGAAACGGCAGAGAATACAAAATTAATTTTAGAGGAAAGTAAACTGAAATTAGACAGTGCCCATCAAATTGCCCTGGAAATCACCGTTGATTCGAATCAAAGCCTAGGTCAATTGAATCGGGCCATCAATGAATTCAGACATACTATAGGGGCTGTTAATCTGGGGTTAAATTATCAAAAACCAGATGTTCCAGAGATACCTTCTACCGATGCCGGAGATTATAAGGACAATCGAAGGGAAGTGGCATCGAAGGCCAATGCGTTATTTAAGGAAACCAGGGGAAATGATATTGTCATTGATTCATCTACCCTGGCTCGGCTGCCCTCCCGGGGAGCAGGTTCGGAAATCGATAGTAATGAGGTTGAATTTAATGAAAAGAGCGGCAGCAAAGGCTACAGTGAAGGAAGCTTATCAGAGATTGGTCAGCAGACTTCCATTATTATGTCAAGCCTGGAACAGATCAGAGATCATCTTTATATTAACGAATATAGCGTTGGTATCTTTAAAACTGCCCTCTCAGGTCATGAGGATTTAAAGTATAATCTGCGAAATCAGTCAAAGGAGCAACGGATTTCCTTTTTTGATTATGAAGTGGAATATATTTTATATGGGAATCCATCACAGGAAAAAAACCTTACGAAGGCAAAACGAGATTTGGTGGCCACCAGGTTTGTATTAAACTTAATCTATGTTTATCGAAATCCTGAGCTGCTGAAGGCAGCAACGGCCCTGGCCGCTGTAATAGCGGCACCCCTGGGGGGAGCTGCCATGCCTTTGATAAAAACCATGATACTGTGTGGTTGGGCCATGGGATACTCCCTTGAAGACGTACAGACCTTGATGAAGGGTGAACGGGTAAATTTTTATCGAGGCCAAGATCGCTTTAAAATGGGTTATGAAGACTATCTAAGACTATTTCTGTTAAGACCCGGTCTTTCTCAATCCCTCAAGCTCAATAGAATTAAGGACCTTATTCAATTAAATCTAGAGAAAAATCCCTTATATGACAATACAGTCGATATAAACCGCTATTACACCTATCTTCAACTGGAGCTTGATTATTCATTAAAGGTATTGTTTCTCCGTTCCTTTAGCGCCCAGGGGGATGGGCCTGTCATGGGAAAAGACCGGCATCAGATGAAACTGCTGCAGTGGCAGGGCTACTAAAGAGGTGTATTAATCAATGAAGAATACAAAAACAAAGGGCTCCATAACTGTTGAGGCGGCGATTGTTTTTCCGCTGCTTATATGCTGCATTATTACAATTGGTTTCTTCAGTAAAGTTTACTATACACAGCAATTGATCCAGCACGCTATTACCGAGGCTGCCCAGGAATTATCGAGCTTCAGCTATGCCTACTATAGCAGCGGCCTTTATGAAATTCAGCAGGATGTAGAACATGGTTTGAATAGTGGTGCTGCCCAGGCCGAGGAGCGGATGGAACAGCTCCAGAAAACCTACTTTGATCTGATGGAGGTGGCTTCAACGGTTCAAGAGGAGCCCACGGAAATCCTTGACCAAATAGAAACCATAAGAAGCAGCTTAGAGGACACTGCTACGATAGGGAAAGAGATTTTAACTAATCCCTTGGCAGAATTGAAAAGTTTTATTTCCCTAATGGCAAGGGATTTTTACGATGATGGAAAAACAGCGGTAGGGAATACCATTGTTAAGCAGCTGATGAAAAAGCACCTGTTAACCTCCGGCGAAAGGGATATTGAAAGGCGTATGCAAAAGCTTCATATCGTTGATGGATGGGCAGGGTTGGATCTCAGCAGGTCTCAGTATTTTGACCGGCAGGGCGAAATTGATATTGTAGTTACCTATGCCATAGACTTACCTGTACCGATAAAGGTAATTGGTGAAATTCCTTTGCTTCAGCGAGTTGTTTTGAAGCCATGGATGAAGGGTGCCTTACCTGATCAAAGCACAAAGACCGGATTAGGCTCCAACTTGCCCGATGATCTGGTGGATCAAGTGGTGGAGGCGGGTTATGATGTTTGGGCCCTGCCTGTTATGCAGCGGGGAAGGGAAATTAAAGGACTGTTGGGTAGGAATTTAGCAGAGACCTTTCCTAAAATTGATTCCCTGGAGGATGGTAGGGCCATTGCCATTCGAACCCATGATACCCGCTTAAAAAGTAATCAGGGAAAACAGTTCTATTACCAGCTTACAGCCGATATTCGGGAATTGGAAAACTTTAAAGAGGCCAGTCATCAAGGAGTAAAAATTGGGCCTGGTGATTATCATGAAAAAAGGCTGCACATTGTGGTTCCTGATGTGGCCCTTTCCGATGAGCAAATACAATATTTAAGAGATGCAAAGGAATACGCCGGAGCCCGAGGAATTGGAATAAAAATTATTGTTGTCAAGTAAGGAGGAAGGGAATGAAAGCATTATGGATGATGGCACTGGGGATGATAGTGGGCTATGGCCTATGGTGTCTGGCCAACCAAGAAGGCTTTATTGGTATTGATGATGCCAGGCCAAAAAATAATTGGAGGTCAAAGCTAAAATACCCCGTAATACTTACCATGGGAGGAACTATGGCGGGATTGTACCTGACATATGGCTGGAGCACAGGGCTGGTAATGAATACCTTTTTAATCTGCTTTTTAGCCTTAATCAGCTTAATCGATATAAGCTATCATATAATCCCCAATCGAGTGTTAATAATTGGCTTTCTCGTTGGTTTGTTATTTATAATTATTTTTTCCCATCAACGGCTACCTGAGGCCCTGTTGGCCTGTGGAGCAGTGGGGGGATTAACAGCTTTAATTTCCTACGGAACCAAGGGTGCCTTAGGAATGGGCGATGTAAAGCTATTGGCCTGTCTGGGAATTTTATTAGGGCTATGGGGATTATTAAAGGTGCTTTTATGGGCGACAATACTGAGTGGATTAACCGGCTTAATATTACTGATGACCAAAAGGGTTACTAAAAAGACCTCCATGCCCTTTGCACCCTTTATATTGATTGGCAGTCTTTTAATCTTATTTATTAGATAGGGGGGCGTCTATGAAAGAAACAACAATCTTTGGATCTGAAATTTCTTATGAAAATGATATGAATGGCAGCTATCTTGTATTGAGGCCTCAGGAGCAAATAATTTATCTGCACCAAATAGCCATGCTGATGAACTCCTCAATTCCGGCTACCTTACCCTTTAATCACCGGGAAAGGGATGGTCTTCACTTTTTGTATTATGAAATTACCTCAAGGCAACCATTAAAAATGATTTTAAACAGAAGGAAGCTAAAGCAGCAGGAGCTATTGAATATTTTATTGGAAATACTTCAAACACTGTTAAACAGCAGTGCCTATCTTCTTAATTATCATAACTACTTATTGGATGAAAGCTATATTTATTTAACTCCTTCCCTGGAATTATCCATGGTCTATTTACCCTATGAAAGAGAGGAAAGCAACACCATAACAGACCTGAAGGCCCTGGTTAATCGGCTGATTTTAGCCCTTGACCCCAATGAAACAGTAAAGGATTCTATGCTGCATAAAATTTTAATGGCTATTAATGAAGACCAATTAACAATTCGAGATTTCCACAGGCTTCTAATGAAATTGAAGCTGGATATAGATAAAAATCTATCGACTAGAAGTGTAAAAATTCAGGAAGAATTTATGGAGATTAGTGCTTCGAAGGAGATATTGAAGGAAGATATTCCTAAAGCTTCAAAAAACAAGATAAATCGAGGCCAGGAGCTTCAAGGGAAAACTCAAGGGAAAACCCAAGAAGAAAAGCTGCCTGACGATCAGGTAACCAGCAGGTTAAAATTAATTTTTTTCCTTATTCAGGTAATCATACTTGTCATTACAATATTAATGATTACAGAAACTGCTTTATTCCGTAGGGAGACAGGTGCCTTTGACAGTACAGCCCTTTTGGGGTGGGGAATTTTAATTCTGGTACTGGACATCTATCTATTTAAAAAGCTTCAATTAAAAAAAGTCTTGAAAAAACCGAAGGATAAAAAGAATAAAGAGCTGCTGAAAACAATAAAAATGAACAAAAAAGAAATTGTGAGTCAAAATAAAGGTAAAGGGCCGCTGAAGGAAGAACATAGGCAAAAACCCGTAAATGACAATATGCCAGTTATGCCTCAGGAAAGCTACGTTACAGAGCTGGTAGAAATAGGAGGTCAGGATTATCCACAATTAATGGGAGTACAGGATGGCCTGGTGCAGTGGGTCGAAATTAATAAGCCCTCATTCATTATTGGAAAACTGAGGGAGCAGGTTGATCTTCAGATCACCGACAAGGCCATCAGTCGAATTCATGCAGAAATTCTCTGCTTAGAAGAGGGGTGCTGGTTGAGGGATTTAAATTCAAAAAACGGTACCTATTTAAATGGAAATCGAATTAATAGTAATGTGAATTATCCTATTAAGGACGGAGATCATATCAAATTTGCCAATCGAGAGTTTACCTTTATCATGAAGGAATAAAAAAGAATTAATCAGCCCATTCATTTTCGTGATTTGGGTTTCTTTTTTTGAAGGAAAACAAACAGTAAAGGAAGAATAACTATTAAGCTTACTAAAATAATTGTGAAGGTTTCTGCTTTTATTTCATAAAGTAAAATAATTGGGAGCCCAGATATTCCGATTGACAACAATGAAGCTATGTGGAAATTTAACCGGGGACTTTACAGGTTGAAAGGAGGACATAATATGAAATGTATAGTGATTCATGGAAGTCAACGCAGGGGGAATACCTACCGAATTACCAATGCGTTAATAGAAGAAATGGAAGCACTAGGCCATTACAGCTTTGAGGAGGTTTTTTTAAAGGATTTGGACATGGAATTTTGCCTAGGCTGTAATAGCTGCTTCCTAAAGGGAGAGGCCTATTGCCCCCATCGGGAAAGTATTCAGGCACTGGCTGAAAAAATAGAAGAGGCCGATACATTGATTGTCACTTCACCGGTCTACTCATTGGGGCCTTCGGCCCTTGTGAAATGTTGGATAGACCATATGTCCTATCGGTTTCATAGGCCCCTTTTCTTTTCTAAAAAAGCGCTGGTCATTGCCACCACCGCCGGGGCTGGCGCTACCAAAACCGCTGGATTCATTAGAGATACTTTAATGCACTGGGGCTTCAATTGGGTGGGGCAATTAGCGGTTGAGTGTAGAAGCTTGAATTATCAAATTGATGAAAAGGTTCAAAAAAAACTAAAAAATACAGCGAAAAGTTTTCACAAAGAATTAACCGTAAAAACATTACGTAAACCAAGCTTCAAAAGAGTCATGTATTACAATGTATGGCGTGCCATGGCTGAAGCAGGAAAATCCGAAAAAAACGCAGATTATTGCTATTGGCAGAAAGAAAATTTATTCAATACTTCCTTTGCACCGAGTGTTCATATAGGTTTTTTTAAGAATGCCCTGGGAAATATGGTCTACAGTTCATTTAAAAGGTTGATAAAATAGGGTTAATCGTAGTATCATTTAGTAAGACTGTAACGTAATTGGGAGGTTTGACAATGAAAACAAGGCTGTTGATGATCACGCCTGAGAATAGGGAAATCAATCGGTTTAGAAAAAAACAATTTAATAATTTTATACAGATTACCATGCCCTATCTGGCGGCCTTTGTCAATACTGACCACTATGAAATCATTTTGATCGATGAATATAATCAAAAAATACCCTATCATGAAAAATATGATTTAATTGCAATAACTGTTAATACACCTAATGCGTCCCATTGCTACGAAATTTCCCGCCATTTTCGTCAGGAAGGGGCGAAGGTAGTCATGGGAGGACCCCATGTTACCCTGCTGCCCCAGGAAGCCCAGGCTTATTGTGATTATCTGATTATAGGAGAAGCTGAAGAGACCTGGCCACAGTTTTTAACTGATTTTCAACAAGGTAGGGCAAAATCCCTGTATCGCTGTAAAAATGTCCCCAGCCTTGATCATATTCCAATACCCAGGAGGGATTTAATCAAAAAAAGATTTTTCACAAAGGGAGCCGTATTTGCCTCCCGGGGATGCCCCTATCAATGCAGCTATTGCAATTTGAAGCAGATATACTGTGACGCCTATCGAACCAGGCCCCTTCAAGAGATAATTAAGGATATTGCTGCTATTAAATCACGATTTTTTGTATTCTGGGACGATAATCTATTGGGAGATATTGAATTTGCCAAGGAACTATTTAGAAGGTTAAAGGGAATGAATAAAAAATGGGCTGCCCAGGTAAGCTTAGATCGATGTAAAGACAAAGAGCTCTTAACCCTGGCCCAAGAGGCAGGCTGTATTTATTTTTTTGTTGGGATAGAATCCTTTTCAGAGGACAGTCTTGAGGGTGTTAACAAGGGGTTTAATCGGGTAGCAGAATACAAAGATATCATTAGTCTGATTCATCACCATGGCATTGCTGTTCAGGCAGGCATCGTCTTTGGGTTTGATCATGATGGCAGGGAGGTCTTTAAGGATACCCTGAAGGCCTGTAACGAGCTGGGAATAGATGGGGCTACCGTCAGTATACTTACACCCCTGCCCCTTACTCCGGTGTATGAAGAAATGAAAAAACAAAATCGACTGATTACTCAGGATTGGCATTACTATAACGGGAAGACCAGAGTAGCCTTCCAACCGGTTCATATGTCTCCCCAAGAGCTATTTCAAGGATATATGTGGTTTAGAAGGGAATTCTATTCTTTGAAGTCTATATACAAACGATTAAAGACTTCCCGCACGAATATAATTTATAACCTAATCGTCAATCTGGGTTACGGGTGGAGTTTGAAACAACAAGGGGATAATAGCAGTTTAGTTGATAAAAAATAACAAATAACAAGGGAAGAAAACAGAAGGAGGAAATACAATGTCGAATAATTATGTTAAGCCGTCAATTTTACCCGGCTTTATGGAGCTGCTGCCGGCAGAGCAAATACTCTTTAATAAGATGATGGACACAATACGTGGTGTTTATGAAGCCCATGGCTTTGTACCTCTAGATACGCCTGTTATTGAAAAAGAAGAAATATTATTGGCCAAGGCCGGCGGAGAAACCGAAAAGCAGATATACCGTTTTGAAAAGGGTAAAAACAATTTGGCCTTAAGGTTTGATTTAACTGTACCACTGGCTCGATATGTGGCTCAGTATTATAATGAGCTGAGCTTTCCCTTCAGAAGGTATCAGATCAGTAAGGTCTTTCGGGGAGAAAAGGCACAGCGGGGAAGATTCCGTGAATTTTATCAATGTGATATTGACATCATTGGGAATGAAAAACTCAGTGTGATTAATGATGCAGAAATATTAAGTGTAATCTATACCTTATTTACTTCCCTAAATTTTGAAGACTTTACCATCAGAATTAATAACCGCAAGGTTTTACAGGGATTCCTCGAAGGCATTAAGGTAGAAAGGAAGCCAGAGGTTTTAAGGGCTATTGATAAGCTGGAGAAAATAGGCATTGAGGCGGTCATTAAGGAGCTGGAAGCCCTTGGACTTGAGAAAAGGGCTGTTGACCGATTGGTCGATTTTATTAGCCAAAAGGGTACCCCCAGGGATATTATTGATTACTTAGGGGGCTTAGACCTTAAAAATGATCTTTTTCAGCAGGGTATAGCAGAGTTAACTCAGGTTTTGGGAGCCATTGAGGCCTTCCAGGTGCCGGAGCGTAACTATCAAATCGATCTCACCATTGTAAGGGGGCTGGATTACTATACCGGAACGGTATATGAAACCATTTTAAATCAATATCCAGAGATTGGTAGTGTTTGCTCCGGAGGGCGATATGAAAGCCTGGCAGAGAATTATACCGACAAAAAGCTGCCTGGAGTGGGAATATCAATTGGTCTAACAAGGCTATTTTATCAGCTAAGGGAGGCTAATATTATTCAGCCGGCGACTGCCACCCTAACAGAGGTGCTGGTGGTACCAATGGATGAGGGAAGTATGAAATATGGTTTAAAGGTGACGAATGGTTTAAGGAAAGCGGGAATCATTACGGAAAT
This sequence comes from uncultured Clostridiaceae bacterium, assembly GCA_965652145.1. Classification (GTDB taxonomy): domain Bacteria; phylum Bacillota; class Clostridia; order Peptostreptococcales; family Natronincolaceae; genus CBFGTV01. Next base: position 52,871 of record CBFGTV010000013.1, on the reverse strand, counting down.
ATACCTGGAGGATGGAAAATTTAAAAAGAAGCTGAACTATGCCAATAAGCAGGGAATACCCTATGTAATTATCATTGGTGAAGATGAAACCGAGAAGAATCGGGTATCCCTCAAGGAAATGTCATCGGGCGAACAGAAAAGCCTTAGTCTTGAGGAGGCCATAGGTCTCATTGAATCTCAAAATAAAGAATAGGTATTGGTGAGGCCATTGACCCAGAAGATGATAATTTAGTAAATTTTCCTTGATGTAGCGGACTTTATCAAATATAATTGTTAAATAATAGTACTACATGCAAAAGAGGAGGTCATTTCATGACAACACCGAATAATCCAGTTCAATCTAATTTTATTATTAATTTAATAAATGATGACCTGAAAAATAATCGTAATGATTCTCGGGTTCATACACGATTTCCGCCGGAGCCCAACGGATATCTCCATATAGGCCATGCTAAGTCAATTTGCTTAAATTTTGGACTGGCAGAAAAATTTAACGGATTATGTAATTTACGGCTGGATGACACAAACCCCAGTAAAGAAGAGGTAGAGTATGTTGAATCAATTAAAGAAGATATTAAATGGTTAGGCTTTGACTGGGAGGATCGTTTGTACTTTGCTTCAGACTACTTTGAAAGATTGTATCAGCTGGCAGTTCAGTTAATTAAGGATGGTAAGGCTTATGTGTGCGATCTGTCTCCCGAAGAGATGAGGCAGTACAGGGGAACCTTGACAGAGCCGGGGAAGGAAAGCCCCCATCGAAACCGCTCCATTGAAGAAAACCTGAAGCTTTTTGAGAGGATGAGGGCAGGTGAATTTGAAGATGGCAGCAGGGTACTCCGGGCTAAAATTGATATGAGCTCGCCTAATTTGAATATGAGGGACCCGGTCATGTATCGGATTTTAAGGGCCCATCACCATCGGACCGGCGACCAATGGTGTATTTATCCAATGTATGACTATGCCCATCCCCTGTCAGATGCCTTTGAAGGAATTACCCATTCAATTTGCACCCTGGAATTTGAAGATCATCGACCGCTGTACAATTGGTTTATTGAAAATTGTAAGGTTGAGGCCAAACCTCAGCAAATAGAATTTGCTCGGTTAAATTTAAGTGACACCGTCATGAGTAAGCGAAAGCTCCGAAGGCTGGTGGAGGAGGGGCTGGTATCAGGCTGGGATGACCCAAGAATGCCTACCATCAGTGGATTTAGGAGAAGAGGCTATACACCGGAGGCCATTCGTGACTTCTGTGACAGAATTGGAGTGGCCAAAAGTAACAGTGTGGTTGATATTGCTATGCTTGAGCATTGTATCAGGGAAGACCTTAATACCAAGGCTTCCAGGGTTATGGCGGTCTTAAAGCCCCTTAAGGTGGTTATTGAAAATTATCCGGAGGGGCAGGTTGAAGAGCTAATAGCTGAAAATAATCCAGAAAATCCTGAAATGGGAACTAGAACTATACTCTTCTCCAGAGAAATTTATATAGAGCAAGAGGATTTTATGGAAAATCCGCCTAAAAAATATTTCCGACTTTTCCCAGGAAACGAAGTACGACTTAAGCATGCCTACATTATCAAATGTGAACAGGTTATCAAGGATGAAAAGACCGGTGAAATTTTGGAGCTTAGATGTACCTATGATCCTGACACGAAAAGTGGCAGTAACACCAGCGGCAAAAAAGTTAAGGGAACCCTTCACTGGGTTTCAGCCAGCCACGGAATTCCTGCAGAGGTCAGACTTTTTGAACCCTTACTGCTTGATGAAGAGGCAGAAGACAGTTTGGAAAACGACTTTTTATCTAATGTGAATCCCAATTCCATTCAAGTGATGAAGGCTGTTGTTGAGCCTAGTCTAAAAATGGCTGCCAAGGGCAGTAAGTACCAGTTTATGAGACATGGTTATTTTTCTGTAGACCCGGTAGATTCAAAGGAAGGGGCTCCTGTATTTAACCGTATTGTTTCCTTAAGGGATACCTGGGCTAAACTAAACAAAAAATAAGTGAGTGATCCGAGGCAAATCATGCTTCGGATTTTTTCCTTCGTTTTTAAGTAGAAAATCTAATAAATGAAATATTTTCCCTTTATCAGAAGAACAATATTTGTTAGAATATTATAGATGCCGCTGAAATAAAGCAAAAGAGGTGCAAAAATGAATTCAATCGATTGTAATAAACAGGCAGGGAAGAAACGTTATGGAATATTGGGCGGTACCTTTGACCCCATTCATAACGGACATCTTTTTATTGCCCAAATTGTTCTGGAGGCGCTTCAGCTGAATAAAATTTTGTTTATTCCCAATAGAATATCGCCCTTTAAAGAGAAGGAATCTGTTACAGAAGCCTATCATCGAGGTGTCATGACTGAAATTGCTACGGCTGATAATCTATATTTTGATGTTTCAAGTGTGGAAATACAACGGTCCGGCTATTCCTATACTATAGACACAGTACGACAGCTTATCTCAGAAAACCCTGTCGATACGGCCCTTTATTTCATTATTGGAACTGATGTTTTTATGGAAATAGAGGGCTGGAAGGATTATCGTGAGCTGCTTAAGTTAATCAATCTGGTCATTGTCACAAGGGGAAATTTTGACAATCGGAAGCTGGACGAAAAAATTGAATATTTTACGAATGAGTATAAGGGAGATATAATAAAATTAGCCATTCCTACCCTGGAAATTTCATCGACCGATATCAGAGACCGGGTACGAAAGGGAAAGAATATCAAGTACATGGTTCCCCCGGGGGTAGAAGCTTATATACATAAGCATGACCTGTACAAAGAGTAAGGGGGGAGTTATATGGATAAAAAGTTAATTGAAGCAATCGAAAGGAAACTTAAAGAGGTAATTAATCCCAAACGATATGACCATACCATGGGGGTAGTAGATGCTGCCATTTACTTAGCCGACAAATATGGCGCAAATCCAGAGGAAGCTCGAATAGCCGCTTTACTTCATGATTATGCAAAGGATTTTTCAGAGGCTGAGCTAAAGGAGTACATTAAAGTTAACCAGCTGAAGGTTGATGAAGTTTTGATGGAGGCCCATGAACTGCTTCATGGCAAGGTAGGAGCCCATATTGCCAAAGCAGCGTTTGGAATTCAAAATGAAAGTATTATTAAAGCCATAGAAAATCATACCACTGGTAATGTCAAAATGGGTATTCTTGAAAAAATCATCTATTTAGCAGATTTTATCGAGGTAGGAAGGGATTATCCAGGGGTGGATGATTTAAGGCAGTTGGCAGAGGAAAGTCTTGACAGAGCCGTTTTGAGGGCTTTTGATAATACAATCGTCTATGTGATAAGGATAGGAAAACCCCTTCACCCCAATACAATCCATGCTAGGAATGAAATCTTAAAAACCATTGAAGGAGCTAGATAGCATGAGAAAAATAAGAAAAAGGTTCTGGTTATTGATTTTCCTTGGGGCCATATTTTTTATAGGCGCTGGGGCCATGACCAATTTATTAATGGCAGGAGGCTTTAATGGTTCAGGCGGAGGAATATTAAACCCACTGAATATTTTTGGCAACCGAAAGGAAAGAATCAATATATTAGTATTTGGTATTGATGCAGATAATCCTGAAAAGGTAGAGAAACGCAGATCAGATACCATTATGCTTTTAAGCGTTGACGGAGCCGGGAAAAACCCTGTACTTCTCTCTATTCCCAGGGATACTCGGGTGCCCATATCGGGAAGAAGCTCCCAGGAAAAAATTAATCATTCCCATGCCTATGGGGGCCCTGAGCTTTTGCTGGAAACCGTCGAGGGATTATTGGGAATAGAAATTGATTACTATGTCAGAATAAACTATCATGCTGTAGAAGAGGTGGTAGATGCCCTGGGGGGGGTCGAAATAGATGTTCCCATGAACATGAAATATGATGATCCTTATGATGATCCGCCCCTTCATATTAATATTAAGAAAGGGCTGCAGGTATTGGACGGCAAAAACGCTGTTCACTTTCTACGATTTCGAAAGGGATATGCCAATCAGGATCTAGGACGAATAGAGGCTCAGCAGCAGTTTGTTCAAGCCTTGAAGGATAAAGTATTGTCACCCTCAGTGATCCCTAAGATCCCGCAGTTAATTGATATATTCTACAGCAATGTTGACACTGACCTTCCTAAAACAAAAATGCTTAGCTTGGGTACCAAGCTGGCTGGCTTTAACAATGAGGAAATGATTAAGCTGACCCTGCCGGGTACCTCCAAGTATATAGGGAATGTATCTTATTATGTAGCCGATGAAGCTGAAGTACGGAATATGCGCAACAGCTATTTAGTAGGAGAAATAGAAAAAGGCTTTGATGTGACTGTATTAAATGGCTGTGGTGTCTCTGGAATTGCTGCAAAATATCAAGGGCTTCTTGAAAAAGAGGGTATTCAGGTTAGCTCGATAGACAATTATGAAAGCAGTAATGTAGCGTCGTCCTTTATAGAATATCCAAAGGGCTTTGAAAAACAGGCTAAAAAGGTGGCAAGTCTGTTTAAAATAAAGGATTTAAGGGAAAAGGAAACCCCTTCAGATTCAACAATAAGATTAATTGTAGGCAGTGACTTGGCGAATTAAGCTAAATTCATATTAATCCCCTGACATATATTTGAATGATATCAATATATTTATATCGATATGGTTCTAGTACCTAGCGTCATTTAAATGATGCAGCGTACTAAGTTGTGATCCATTTCATAAATCACAGCATTAGGGGGATAATATGGAGACATTGATTGTTTCGATGCTATTTTTACTTGGCCTGGGTATGACCATTAAGGGCGGCGATTGGTTTGTGGAATCGGCAATTTGGCTGGCAAAGGTAACCGGTATTCCCAATGTAATAATAGGAGCCACCGTTGTCAGCATTGCCACCACCCTGCCAGAGCTATTGGTGTCTACCATAGCCACCTATCAGCGGTTTTATGACGTGGCCATCGGCAATGTGGTTGGATCAGTTATTTGTAACATAGGCCTCATATTGGGACTGACAGCGGTACTGACACCCGTTAAGATTCAACGCAGTACCTTTTCCATTAAGGGAATATTCATGATAATAAGCTGCTTATTGCTTTTTTTTACAGCAGCCAATCGCATGATTACCCCCAGAGAAGGAACTGTATTTCTAATTTTTTTCGCAATCTACATTGGTTTAAATATTATTGAATTAAAGCACAGCAACCGGCTTCCCAATAGGGAATCTGTTAACTACAATAGTAAGGGAGCCCCGGGGCATCATATATTAAAATTCTTAGGCGGAGCTCTATTTGTTATAGGCGGAGCTCGACTGCTGGTCACCCAGGGCGTTGTATTGGCTCAGATTATTGGCATACCCGAACAGATAGTCAGCCTTACCCTCATTGCCCTGGGCACATCGCTGCCTGAATTAATTACCGCCATTTCTGCCGTTGTAAAAAAACAGCAGGGGATATCGGTGGGTAATATTATAGGAGCAAGTATTTTGAATTTACTGATGGTAATTGGGATATCCTCCAAGCTAAGCAATCCTGGCATTGTGATCAGCTACCAGAATGTTATGCTGGGGGCAACCATATACAATATACCTCAAACCCTTTATTTTGATTTACCGGTTGCTGCCATATTGATAGCGATATTGGTGCTGGGGGGGATTGTATTTAGTAAAATAAATCGGATTTTAGGGGCTATAATATTAGGCATTTATTGTGCTTATTTATTTATTCTGGCAAGATTATTTATGTAAACGGGAGGAATTATATGGAAAAAACTGCATTTGATTTAGTTAAACGAATTGTATATCATATTGAAGATAAACTAGGAGAAGATATTATTGTACTAGATTTGTCAAAGGTCAGCTCCATTTGCGATTATTTTGTCATTGCCAGTGCTGCCTCCAGCAGACAAGTGAAGGCCATTGCCGATGAAGTTGAAGATCAATTGACCAAAATAGGGGTAAACCTGTCTCATAAGGAAGGGTACCATACAGCACGATGGATTTTAATGGACTATGGTGATGTGGTGGTTCATCTATTCCATGAAGAAGATCGAGCCTTCTATAATATAGAAAGAATCTGGCGTGATGCCTTAACGGTTAATATTGACAAAATTGAGAAAAATGATTTATAATGTTATATAAACTAACTTAACAAAAAAATAAAAACAACACTTCGCTTAAGGGTAGGTGTTGTTAATTTCATAGTTTTTCAGGGTCAAAGGAGTAGTAGGCATGAAGTCCTTTAAGAGAGTCGGTGGTTGGTGCGAACCGATAGGGAAAACTGCTGAACTTGCCTGTTTAAAAAGCCCTAGGAGGGGTTCCTATATCAACCGTAAAAGTGGACTTTCTGTCAATTAGGGTGGTACCGCGGGCTTTAGCTCGTCCCTATGTTGACCAGGAAGTTTTTTGTATTTAGAAACAAATTTGAGGAGGAATCGTATGGGTAATTATCAATTTAATGAAATCGAAGCCAAATGGCAAAAATATTGGGCCGATACCAGGGCCTATGAAACGGGAGAAAATGAAAAGCCCAAATATTATGTTTTAGAGATGTTTCCCTACCCGTCAGGGAAAATACATATGGGCCATGTGAGAAACTACTCCATAGGTGACGTGGTGGCTCGTTTCAAGCAAATGCGTGGCTTTAATGTACTGCACCCCATGGGGTGGGACGCCTTTGGCTTGCCGGCTGAAAATGCCGCTATTAAGCACGGTATTCACCCAGATATCTGGACAAAGAAAAACATTCAGGAAATGAAGGAACAACTAAATACGCTGGGACTAAGCTATGATTGGAATCGAGAGGTTGCCACCTGTAATGAGGATTATTATAAATGGACCCAATGGTTGTTTTTGAAATTTTACGAAAAGGGACTGGCTTATAAAAAGGAATCGAGGGTCAACTGGTGCCCCTCCTGTGAAACAGTACTGGCCAACGAGCAGGCCGTAGGGGGCCATTGTGAACGCTGTGATAGCAAGGTTGGAAAAAAACTGCTGAACCAATGGTATTTTAAAATTACCGACTATGCCGAAACCCTTCTTGAAGATATTGAAACCTTGGATGGATGGCCTGAAAAGGTGAAAACCATGCAAAAAAATTGGATCGGGAAGAGCGAAGGTGCTGAGATTGATTTCCCCATTGAAGGCTATAACCATTCCCTTAGGGTTTTCACCACCAGACCCGATACAATCTATGGTGCAACCTATATGGTATTGGCACCGGAGCATCCCTTTGTAGCTGAATTGACAGCAGGAACAGAATATGAAGCACCGGTTAAGGAATTGGTGGATAAGCTTCAGCATATGTCTGATATTGAAAGAACCTCTACAGAAATTGAAAAGGAAGGATTATTTATAGGACGATATTGTAAAAATCCTCTTTCTGGTGAGTTAATTCCCATCTATATTGCAAATTATGTTCTAATTGACTACGGAACAGGTGCTATTATGGCGGTGCCTGCCCATGACCAGCGGGACATGGATTTTGCTAAAAAGTACAATATAAAAATAACCCCCGTCATTGAGCCAGCAGAAAAGGATAATGCAGATGAAAATACGGCCTATGATGGAAACGGTATAATGGTTAATTCACAGGAATTTAACGGCTTAAGCAATCAAGAAGCCTATAAAAAGATCAGTGAAAAACTAGAGTCCCTTGGTGTGGGAAAAAAGACTGTAAGCTATCGGCTTCGGGACTGGCTTCTATCAAGACAACGCTATTGGGGAGTTCCTATTCCTGTAATCTATTGTGAGGAATGTGGTACAGTACCTGTTAAGGAGGAAGAGCTTCCAGTTAAGCTGCCAACCGATATTCAATTTACCGGCAAGGGCTTATCCCCCCTGGCCACCAGTGAATCCTTTATTCATGCACCATGCCCTAAATGCGGTAAGCCAGGAAAACGAGAATTGGATACAATGGATACCTTCGTAGATTCCTCCTGGTATTTCTTAAGATATGCTGATCCCAAAAACGAAGCATTACCCTTTGATAAAGAAAAAATTCGCTATTGGATGCCGGTGGATCAGTATATAGGTGGAGTAGAGCATGCCATTTTACATCTTTTGTATGCCCGCTTCTTCACTAAGGTAATTAACGATTTAGGCTATGTGGAATTGAAGGAGCCCTTTAAGAACCTCCTTACCCAGGGAATGGTACTGAAGGATGGGGCCAAGATGTCGAAATCCAAAGGAAATGTTGTAAGTCCCGAGGAAATTATACAAAAATATGGTGCCGACACTGCCCGTTTATTTGTTTTATTTGCAGCGCCTCCTGAAAGAGACCTGGAGTGGAGTGACCAGGGAGTCGAAGGGTGCTACCGTTTCTTAAACAGAGTGTGGCGTCTGGTGGATGAAGCAAAGGAAAATGATTTGTTCTCAGGAAAGGCTACAGGGGAATCCAAAGAAGACAAAAATTTGAAATATATGATTCATCACACTATAAAACGGGTAACAGAAGATATTGAAGGCAGATTTAACTTTAATACTGCCATTAGTGGTATTATGGAATTGGTGAATGAGCTTTACAGGTATAAGGAAAGCAATAAAGCTACAATCAATGGGGAGTTATTAAAAGAGGGGATTTCAACGGTTATTGTTTTATTGGCACCCTTTGCGCCCCATATAACTGAGGAATTGTGGCAGCTTATAGATGGCAAGGGAAGCATTCATCAATTAAAATGGCCCGAATTTGATACCAGTGCCTTGATAAAGGATGAAATCGAAGTCGTGATTCAAATCAATGGAAAGCTTAAGGATAAAGTTACCATACCGGCCGAAGCTTCCAAGGATGAAATGGAAAAGATAGCAATGGAAAATGAAAAAATTAAAGCTATACTGGCGGGATCAGAAATAGTAAAAGTTATAACTGTTCCTAAGAAGCTGGTTAACATTGTAATTCGATAGGGGGGATAAAATGGCAAAAACACTGCATCCAATTTTAAAAGGCATGATTCCCATGGTAGAAGGAATTGCACGGACCTTTGGGAAAAATTGCGAAGTTGTTTTACATGAAATATCTGAATCAAAAAAATCAATCATTGCCATTTACAATGGACATGTTACAGGTCGTTCGGTGGGCAGCCCCATGTTGGATGTAGGTTTAAAGGCGGTACGGAAGGGAAAAAATGCTGATAATATTTTAAACTATAGAAATAAAAGTTCTGACGGCAGAGTTTTGAAATCTTCAACCATGTTTATTCGCAATGAGGAAAATGAGATTATCGGCTGCCTCTGTATAAACATTGATATTTCAGAATTTGTTGTAGCTCAAAAGTCCCTGGAGGAGCTGATTTTAACTGATTCAAAGGTAGAGGCATCCATGGGGGACTTCATTGCTAATAATGTAAATGATGTACTAATGAATATCGTATCAGAAACCCTTGATGCCTTTGGTAAGCCTGTGGCCTATATGAACAAGGAGGAAAAGGTGAATATTGTTAAGAAGCTGGACGATCAAGGAGCCTTTTTAATTAAAGGTGCAATTGATTATGTGGCTAAAATTTTATGTGTTTCTCGGTATACAATTTATAATTATTTAGATGAAATAAGAGTAAATGGATAAAGGAGGAATTCTATGAGAAAGGTTGTTAACACAGTCAAGGCGCCGGCTGCCATTGGCCCCTATTCCCAGGCAGTACAGGTGGGTAATATGCTGTTTGTTTCCGGTCAAATTCCCTTTGTTCCAGAAACCATGGAATTGGTCTCACAGGATATTAAAGAACAAACAAGGCAATGCCTGGAGAATTTAAAAGCAATTCTTGAGGAAGGCGGCTTCTCTTTCAATGATGTGGTAAAAACCAGCGTCTTTATCAAGGACATGAACGAATTTGGACAAATCAACGAGGTTTATGCCAGTTACTTCACAGATAATAAACCTGCCAGGGCATGCGTTGAGGTTTCAAGGCTGCCAAAGGATGTAAGGGTTGAAATAGAGGCTATTGCTGTAATTGAGTAGATAAGAAATAAAATTTAATCAAATATTTTTTTTTAAAAGCTATTCGATCTAAGGATTGAATAGCTTTTTTATGTAAATATGCATAAGAATTGGTATGATTATGAAAAATATAAGTGAAATTAAGGAAGCTGAGAAAGGAAGAAGGAATATGTCAGATTCGATAAAGCTACAGCCTAAAAATAATCAGGAACGGAAGCTGCCCAACGAAAAATATCAAGAGTTAAAGGATTATATCGATCGCTTACCTGAGAAAGAAGGGACGCTAATTCAGGTTTTACATAAAGCTCAGGATATTTTTGGTTATTTGCCCCGGGATGTACAGCTTTATGTTGCCAGGGCCTTGGGAATTTCAGGAGCGAAGGTTTATGGTGTAGTCAGCTTTTATAATTACTTTAATGATAAGCCTCGGGGGGAAAAGCTAATCAATGTTTGTACAGGGACAGCCTGCTTTGTGAAGGGAGCAGGTAAGCTACTGGATGAACTTAACAGTCAACTTGAAATAACCTCAGGGGAAACCACCAAGGACGGTAAATTTACCCTCAATGGAGTTCGTTGTATTGGAGCATGCGGCCTTGCTCCGGTTCTAATGGTAGATGACAAGGTCTATGGAAGAGTTAAACCGGAGGAATTATCAGGAATATTGGAACAGCACGGAAGGGGGAAGAACTAGTATGAAATCTCTGGAGGAGTTAAAGGAAATCAGAGAAAGGGCGCTAAAAAAAATCAACGTGAGGCAGCTGGGAGAGCAGGATGATATTAAAGTGATGGTGGGAATGGGAACCTGCGGGATTGCCCAGGGGGCTCGGCAGACGCTACAGGCTTTGATAGAGGCCATTTCTGATTTTAAGCTGGAAAATGTTTATGTAGTGCAGGTAGGGTGTATGGGTCAATGCTATGCAGAGCCTCAGGTGCAGATTGAGGTACCGGGGAAGGAACCGGTGGTCTATGGCAGAGTAACGGCCCAGAAGGCAAAGGAAATTGTTGAAAGACATTTGGTTAAGGGAGAGATATTAGAGGAATTAACAGTTGAGGCAAATACTCAATATTAAAACCTAGCAGGAGGGAATCAAGTGAAAAGTCAAAGACAACATTTGTTGGTTTGCGGAGGAACGGGCTGTCATTCCCAGGACAGCCATAAATTAATTGAAGCATTACGGCTTTTAATCAAGAAAAATGGATATGAAAATGAAGTTTCGGTTATACAAACGGGCTGCTTTGGGTTTTGTGAGAAGGGGCCAATTATCAAGGTACTGCCAGATAACATATTTTATGTAGAAGTTAAGCCTCGATATGCAAAAAAAATATTTGAGGAGCAAATTGTTAAAGGTAGAAGAATAGAGGAGCTGCTTTATGAGGAACCCAATTTGCATGAAAAGGTGGAGCACCAAGGGGATATGTCCTTTTATAAAAAGCAGCATCGAATTGCCCTTAGAAATTGCGGTATAATCGATCCAGAAAATATTGAAGAATACATCGGCTTAGATGGTTACCTTGCCCTGGGGAATGCGCTGACAAAAATGAAACCGACAGAGGTCATTAAGCTGATAAAGGAAAGTGGTCTACGGGGAAGGGGCGGAGGAGGCTTTCCAACAGGTACGAAATGGGAGCTGGCCTATCGAAATCGAAATGACAAAAAATATGTTATATGTAATGCCGATGAAGGAGACCCAGGAGCCTTTATGGATCGAAGCATTCTGGAGGGGGACCCCCATAGTGTTTTAGAAGCCATGGCCATTGCCGGCTATGCCATAGGGGCTCAGAAGGGGTTCATCTATATTCGGGCAGAGTATCCTCTGGCAATAGAAAGGCTGAATGTGGCCATTCACCAGGCTCGAGAATATGGCCTGTTAGGAGAAGGGCTCTTTGATACAGATTTTAATTTTGATATTGAATTGAAATATGGGGCAGGGGCCTTTGTTTGCGGAGAAGAAACAGCCCTGATCAATTCCGTAGAGGGGGGACGGGGAGAACCCAATGCCAAACCTCCCTTTCCAGCAGAAAGCGGTCTATGGAACTATCCCACTATTGTTAATAATGTTGAAACCCTTGCCAATGTTCCCCCTATTATTTTAAAGGGACCTGAATGGTTTAGCAGCTTGGGTACAGAAAATAGTAAAGGAACAAAGGTCTTTGCCCTGGCGGGAAAAATTAATAATGTGGGTTTGGTGGAGGTACCCATGGGAATCAAGCTGAGGGATATTATTTATGAAATCGGCGGAGGTGTAAAGGATCATCATGGTCTTAAGGCTGTTCAAACGGGAGGTCCCTCCGGTGGGTGTATTCCAGAGCATTTAATTGATATTCCGATCGATTATGAGAGTCTAAAGTCCATTGGCTCTATGATGGGGTCAGGGGGAATGATCGTCATGGATGAAAATGATTGCATGGTAAACATAGCGAAATTTTACCTAGAGTTTACAGAAGAGGAATCCTGCGGTAAATGTACTCCCTGTAGAATTGGCAATAAGCGCCTTCACGAAATATTAGTAAGAATAACAAAAGGGGAGGGAACCGAAGAGGACTTGGAACGCCTTGAAGCCTTAGGGCACATGATAAAGGAAAATTCCCTCTGTGGATTAGGACAATCTTCTCCTAATCCGGTACTGAGCACTTTAAAATATTTTCGTGAAGAATACCTGGCCCATGTTAAAAATAAAGAATGCCCGGCTGGGGTTTGTAAAATGAAGTAAGGGGTGTAAATGTGAAAAAGGAAAAGGTTAAAATAATAATTAATGATCAAGAAATTAGCGTGCCAAGGGAATATACGATTTTAAAGGCAGCAATTGATGCAGGAATAAAAATACCAACCCTATGCCATTTAGATCTGCATGATTTAAAAATGGTTAATCGAACGGCATCCTGTCGTGTTTGTATGGTTGAAGTAAAGGATCGGCCCAATTTAGCTCCGGCCTGTGCCACACCCGTTAATGAGGGAATGGTCATCCGTACCGACAGTTTAAAGGCCATCAGGGCCAGGAGAATGGCGGTGGAGCTTCTATTGTCTAATCATCCTACAGACTGTCTGATTTGCCCGAGAAACCTACAATGTGAACTGCAAGCCCTGGCTAAGGAATTGAATATTCGAGAAATAAACTATTCAGGCAAGAGAAATGAATTTCATATAGATAGCAGCAGTCAGGCCCTGGTTAAAAATCAGAACAAATGTATCCTATGTCGGCGTTGTGAAACCGCCTGCAATGAGATTCAAACCTGTGGAATATTATCGGCACTCAATAGGGGCTATGAAACTATTGTGGGGCCGGCCTTTAACTTACCCATGGTTGAAACCTCCTGTACCTATTGTGGGGCCTGCGTAGCAGTTTGCCCCACAGCAGCCTTAACCGAGGCAAATCATATCGCCAAGGTTTGGGAGGCGTTGAATGACCCCGAAAAATATGTAGTTGTACAAACAGCACCGGCCATAAGGGTGGCCCTGGGAGAGCTCTTTGGAATGGAACCTGGCACTATTGTTACTGGCAAAATGGTAGCTTCCCTCAGAAGGCTTGGCTTCCATCAAGTATTTGATACAGATTTTGGTGCCGATGTAACCATTGTTGAAGAGGCCAAGGAGCTATTACATCGATTGGAACATGGTGGCAGGCTGCCTATGCTGACAAGCTGCTGCCCGGCCTGGGTCAGCTTTATTGAGCATCAATTTCCTGATTTGGTAGATGTACCTTCCACCTGTAAATCACCCCATATTATGCTTGGAACCATTGTTAAGACTTACTTTGCCGAGAAGATGGGAATCGACCCTAAAAAAATAGTTATGGTGTCAGTTATGCCTTGCATTGCCAAGAAAGCCGAGGCTGCCAGAACAGAGCTTGCTATCGATGATTACAATAATGTAGATATTGTGATTACAACCCGTGAACTGGCTGCCATGATTAAGGAGGCCGGAATAGATTTTAATAAGCTGCCCGATGAGGATTATGATCATCCCCTGGGGGAATCAACCGGAGCCTCGGTTATTTTTGGTACCACAGGAGGTGTAATTGAGGCCGCTGTTCGAACTGTCCATGAATGGATGACAGGAAGTGAGCTGGCTAAGGTAGATTTTCATTCATTGAGGGGAATAAAAGGACTCCGGGAGGCCGTTATACCGGTTAATGGAAGGGAATTAAAGATCGGGATTGCCCATGGCCTTGGAAATGCCAGGCATCTGTTGGAAGAGATTAGAAGCGGCAAATCTGAATACCATGCCATTGAGATTATGGCCTGCCCGGGTGGGTGTATTGGCGGAGGGGGACAGCCCTATCATTTTGGAAACGATGAAGTGGTGAAGAAGAGACAGTTGGCAATCTATCAGGAGGATCAAAACAAAAAAATCAGAAAATCCCATCTTAACCCTGAGGTAATCAAGCTATATGAGACCTACATGGGCGAACCCTATGGGGAAAGGGCCCATCATTTATTACATACCCGATATGAGCCAAAAGAGAGGATTTAAAGGTGGGTGATCCATATAAAAGTGAAATAGAAGGATTTTATAGTACAGGAAGATTGTTTAAAATTTTGAATTACAATAAAATTTAAATAATTTAAATATCCTTAATATTAATGAAAATAAACTGGAAAAGTCTCCTGTTTTCTGTTAGATTGAATAGGGAAGCATGCATAGGTTGAGAAAGGTAGGAGTCTTTATGAAAGATTTTAGCATATTTGATATCGTTGGACCCAATATGATTGGCCCCTCCAGCTCCCATACGGCAGGTGCCTGTAAATTGGGAAAGGTAGCCCACAGGCTGATGAAGGGGGAAATCAAGCAGGTGAATTTTTACCTTCACGGCTCCTTTGCCAAGACCTATCGGGGGCATGGTACCGATAAGGCACTACTGGGAGGAATTTTAGGATTTAATGAGGATGATGAGCGAATTAAACATTCCTTTGAAATTGCCGAAGAAAGGGGAATTGTATTTCATTTTCATGAGTCCGACCTAGGGGAGGTTCATCCCAATACGGTGAAAATTGAAATGGAGAACCAACAGTCTGAGCAGCTGACTATATTAGGCTCATCAATCGGTGGCGGCAATATCGTTATTACGGAAATCGACGGAGTCAAACTGGAATTCACCGGTGATTATCCAACATTGATAATTTCCCATACCGATAAACCCGGGGTCATTGCCAAGGTAACGGCTATTTTAAGTCTGTATAATATAAATATTGCCTTTATGCGGGTATACCGTTATAATCGGGGTAAAAGTGCCTTTATGGTTATTGAAACCGATAATGATATCGATGTGGAGATTCTAAAGCACATAAAAAATGTTGAATATATTGCAAATGCCTATCTGGTCAGTATTAATTAAATAAAGGTGGTAGGATCATGAACTTTTCTAGTGGAATTGAGCTATTAGAGTTGTGCGCAGAAAATAATTTAAAAATATATCAGGTAATGCTGTTAAAAGAGATGGAAGCCACAGGCTTGACAGCGGATGAAATTCTTGAAAAAATGAGGGTTAGTCTTGAAATCATGAAAAATGCTGTCAAAATGGGCTTAGAGGAAGAAATCAAGTCAGTCAGTGGTTTAATTGGAGGAGACGCTAAAAAAATATATAATCGTCATGGGAGAGAAAAATCCGTCTGCGGTTCTTTAATGAGCCGTGCAATAAGCCGGTCTATGGCGGTTTTAGAGGTGAATGCCGCTATGGGGAAAATTGTTGCGGCCCCAACGGCAGGCTCCAGTGGAATATTACCTGGTACATTAATTACCATTGTAGAGGAATTTAATTTATCAGAGGAGGCATTACTTAATGGAATCATCACGGCCAGCGCCATTGGTTTCATTATTTCCAAAAATGCCACTGTAGCTGGAGCAGAAGGAGGCTGTCAGGCTGAAACCGGTTCTGCTGCTGCCATGGCAGCAGGTGCTATTGTCGAAATGATGGGTGGAACCCCTGAAGAAGCATTGCATGCCGCCGCCATTGCCTTGAAAAATGTTCTTGGATTAGTTTGTGACCCCATTGCAGGGTTGGTCGAGGCCCCCTGTGAAAAACGTAATGGTATAGGTGCAGCCAATGCTCTAATTTCTGCTGAAATGGCTCTGGCAGGGGTTAAAAGTATTATTCCCTTCGATGAAGTGGTGGAATCAATGTATCGAGTTGGCAGATGCTTACCCTTTGAGCTCCGTGAAAGTGCCCTGGGTGGGTTGGCCGCCACTCCTACAGGTCAGAAAATTAAAAAAGAAATTTTAGGTGAATAATCAACTAAAAAAAGAAGATAGCCTTAGCCGCTATCTTCTTTTTAATATATTTTTGCTAAATTGATAGTTTCTCCTTGAATATCCGCCATACACATACCTGCGTCTTTTCCGTTGAAATCGGATATAGGCTACAAGAACTTGCCATACAACAAATATTATAAATATAATCAATACATATCTTCCAAAGCCACCCCAGGGTATGAGTGAAGGTTTTAAATCCACAAAGGCTTCAGAAATCAGGTTCACTTCCCCCAGAACCTCGTCTCCTAGGGAATAAATAACCTTTCCAAGAATGGCTCCTTCTTCAATGGGTGCCGTAATATTATCTTCAATTATAATCTCCTTTGTGATAAGAGAGGGGTCTTGATCTTGATTCAATATTGCTGTAAAGGAATCTGCTGTTATTAATTTTATTGAATCAACAAGGCCTTTTTCTACCGGAGCTTCTGACTCCAGCTGATGTAGCTCACTAATCACATGGGATGAGAAATTTTCATACCCGTAATCCAGCAATGTTCTTGTATCTATGTATATATTCTGACCTACGGCTCCCAAAACCACTGAAATATAACGCTGATTGTCTTGAATTGCCGAAGCCACCAGGCATTGTTGAGCAGCATTGGTATAACCGGTTTTAATCCCATCGACGATATCATATTTTATGTTAATGGTTTGTCCTCTGTAATCCATTAGGTTGCCGCCCCCCGTTCCCCAGAGGAACCGGTTGGAATTTCGATAATAACGTTTCTCAGGAGTTTGCTCCGTTTCGTCAAAGGTAAGCATGGTTGTTGAAACGGTTTCACGAAATAAGGGAAACTCCATTGCATGTCTTGAAATAACAGCTAAATCATAGGCGGTGGTGGTATGATTTTCGTCAGGGAGCCCATGGGGATTAGTAAAATGAGTATTTAATGCCCCCAATTCCTTGGCCCGCTCATTCATTAATTTAACAAATTCTTCAATGGAACCCGAGATGTGAATAGCCAACGCTTCGGCAGCATCATTGGCAGATCGTATCAATAGGGCCTGAAAAAGCTCTTTTACAGTAAAGGATTCACCCTTTACCAGGTACATTCCCGAGCCGTCAACATGAAAATCATAATCAATTGTGACAACATCATCCAGATTAGCCTTTTCCAGTACTAAAATTGCCGTCATGACCTTGGTGGTACTGGCTGGATAAGTAGGCTCATGGGCATTTTTATCATATAGAACCTTCCCGGTTTCAAAATCTATTAAAACTCCGTGGGGAGCAGAGATTTCCGGTTCGGCTCCATAGATGGGTTTGGCAAAAATTAAAAAAGCTAGCAATGAGATTAATATGATTTTCATGTTTTTAAAATTCATCCTCATACCCCTTGTCTTATACATTTGATGTTTACCAATAAATATAGTATAACAAAAAAAGCTCCCATTTTTAAGGAAAAAATAAATAAAACTTTAGAGGGAAATCTATGTTGTGATAGAAAATAATAGTATGGGTCAGATATGAAAGATTGATTAAAGGAGGCAGGGGGTTGAATTTAAAGCAAAAAAACCTAATCATCATTGTCGTAGGGATCCTAATGACCGTAGTCATGATTAAGGGATACTTCCAAAAGGAGCAGCCGGTTTATGTACTAAGCGGGCCAGACAGTCCATTGGTGTTAGAGGAAGCTTCTGAAATTGACGGGGTGAATCATGAAACCATCACAATCCATATTGAAGGGCAGGTTAATGCCCCCGGAGTCTACGAGCTTCCTATAGAGCAGCGAGTTATCGATGCCGTTGAAGCGGCCGGGGGTTTGACAGAAATGGCAGATCGCAGCAAAGTTAATATGGCTAAAAAAATCTATGATGAAGAAAAAATATATATTCCGGCCTTAGACGAAGAGGTTGATGATCAAATTTCTTCAGGTCAGGTTAGCCAAGGAGCGAAAAAGATCAATATTAATCAAGCTGGCCAACAGGAACTAACTGCTTTGCCGGGAATTGGAGAGGCTTTGGCAGACAGAATTATTAACTATCGTCAGGAGTACGGAAATTTCAAAAGCCCTGAGGAAATAAAAAATGTAAGCGGTATCGGTGAAAAAAAGTTCGAAGATATAAAGGAGCTTATCGTAGTCAATTAATTTATGATATGAGATAAACAAAAAAGCCCCGATTTCCCGGTGCCAGAGAGTAGGCCTGGGAGTTCGGGGCCTTTCGTTAATGTAAAGGAATAAGCTCTGCTCTAGTTTGTTTTGAAAAAATCTGTCGTTAATTTTAAAACGACACCACTTAGTCCTAAAAGGCCAATTAAATTGGGGATCGCCATTAAGGCATTCAAAGTGTCGGCTATATCCCAAATTAAACCTAGGCCGCCAATAGCCCCCACAACAATAAAGGGAATAAAGATGATACGATAAATCAAGTTTACCTTTGATCCAAATAGATGCTCAGCACATTTTTCGCCATAATATGCCCAGCTTAATATGGTTGAAAAGGCAAAGAAAAAAATACCAATGGCCACAATAATGCCCCCGGGTCCTGGAAGGCCATGATTGAAGGCTTCTGTCGTTAAATCGGCACCACGTAATCCACTATTCCATACACCGGTTGATATAATAGTCAGTGCTGTTAAAGTACAGATTACAATGGTATCGGCAAATACTTCAAAAATTCCCCAGAGCCCTTGACGTACCGCATGATCAGTTTTAGCTGCTGCATGGGCAATGGGGGCACTACCCAAGCCAGCCTCATTAGAAAAAACGCCTCTTGCAATTCCTTGTTTCATACTTTCCATTACTATTGCTCCAGCAAATCCGCCTGTGGCTGCGGCAGGGGTAAAGGCATGCCTGAATATGAGGGCAAAGGCGGAAGGGATTCCGGTGATATTTAGAATAAGAATAGTAATGCTGCCGACCATATAAAACAATGCCATAAAGGGAACAACCCTTTCTGTAATTGATGCAATTCGTTTCAATCCGCCGATAATTACGGCGCCGGCAGCGAGGGCTAGGAAAATTCCAGTGGCCAGGGGAGGAATATTAAAGGTTGATTTTAACGCTACGGCTACAGAATTAGACTGAACCATATTACCTATTCCAAAGGCGGCAAGGGCACCAAAAATAGAGAAGATGGCTGCCAGCCATTTTAAACCCAGCCCCTTTTCAATATAGTACATGGGCCCGCCCACCCAAGCTCCCTGCGGATTTTTCTCTCGATATTGTATGGCAAGAACGACCTCGGCATATTTAGTTAACATTCCAAAAAAAGCTGAGATCCACATCCAAAAAATAGCTCCCGGTCCACCCAAGGCGATGGCGGTGGCTACCCCTGCAATGTTGCCGGTTCCAATGGTGGCCGCCAGGGCTGTTGAAAGGGCTTGAAATGGAGTGATATCACCTTCCTCTGATGCTTCCGGTTTCGAGAGAATTTTCATTAAGGTTTCCCTCATGGTTAAGCCAAATCTGCGAATTTGTAGAAAGTTGGTTCTGATGGTAAAATAAATTCCTGTCCCTACAAGTAAAATTAGCATATAGGGGCCCCAGACAATATTGTTGATGATGGCATTAATCGATTCAATCCTATTGATAAAACCTAGCATAAATTTACCTCCTATCATTCATTATATAAGAATTAAAACCCTCTAAAATCTCCTTTATCCACACCCCCCTATAAACAATCAAAAAATTTTAGGGCCAAATCCCCTTGCCCCCACTTCAAAAGACTAAGTAAAAACGATTGTTAAATAATTGTAATTATATTTTAAATTTATATTAACATATTCGAGAATGAAAGGAAATAAAATCTTTTAGCAATTTATACAATAATTTAACAATTTTTTATATTCACATTATTTTCAAAAAATAATCGTAGAAGTGGGACTTATTTAAGTTAAAAGAGTACTGGGAAGGATAGCCTTGTTTTTCTTCTTTTATAAATGCTAATAATTATATATAATGAAATAATAAAGCTTGTATTTTGTTTTTCTATCATTGCAAATGAATAAATAATGAGGTGATTAGAAATGGGTTTTAAAATACTAATTGTTGACGACGAGCCCCTATTGGTTAAAGGTTTAAAATATAGCCTTGAGCAGGATGGTTATGAGATTATTACGGCTGTTGACGGTGAAGAGGCAATTGAAATGGCCTTTAATGAAGTGCCTGACTTAATTCTACTGGATTTAATGCTGCCTAAGATCGACGGGTTGGAGGTCTGTCAAAAAATAAGAGAACATCAGCAGACGCCCATTATCATGCTGACGGCCAAGGGGGAAGATATGAGTAAAATTTTGGGTCTTGAGTACGGAGCCGATGACTATTTAACCAAGCCCTTTAATATACTTGAACTAAAGGCCAGGATTAAGGCGGTTTTAAGAAGGACCCAAAATGCAGAGGCCTCTGCTGATCGAGTGATTAAAATAGATGACTTTACTCTTTACACCCTGGGTAGAAAGGCTACCATAAGGGAGGCTGATATAAGCTTAACTGCTAAGGAATTTGACCTATTGCTTTTACTGGCATCAAATCCCGGTAAGGTATACAGCCGTGAAGAGCTATTGGAAATTATATGGGGCTATGAGTACTTTGGAGATTTAAGAACTGTCGACGTACATGTCAGAAGGCTAAGAGAAAAGATTGAAAAAAATTCAAGTCACCCTGAATATATATTGACCAAATGGGGGGTAGGATATTATTTTAGGGGTAAATAATCAATTTATTAGCATAAGGTGGAAGCTGCTTTCCACCTATTTATTACTGCTTATTATTGCTTTGTTAATTATCAATATTTTCGTTTACGGTACGATTAAAAATAACTATATCTCAGAAAATGAAACCAGCTTTATTACCCAGGCCAACATTATAGCCAATCGAGTCAGGGTAACGGTTGATGAAGACAATGGTGAGTTTAACCAATTATTGATCAACCAAATGATGGAAGAGGTCAGCAGGCTCGTAGAAGGAAGAATTATAATTGTCAACCGTCAGGGCTACGGAATTTATGATTCTTTTCATGTGCTAAGGGATCAAAAAATGGATACCATTGAGGTTGAGAGGGCCCTTAGGGGAGAAACCATTACAAATATTTACGAATTAAGTGAATTTGGAAAAACCATGTATGTAGGGGTACCTGTAAACTATACTGACCGAATTCAAGGTGTGGTTTTTTTATCGATGTCTCTGGAGGACACCTACCAGCGAGTTGACAATATTAAAAACTTTTTAATGATTGTGTCTGCCTTGACGCTGGTACTGATTACAATCATCAGTCTTCTTTTTGCAGATTTAATAGCCGAACCAATTAAGGCCTTGACGGAGGCCATGCAGAAAACAGCCCATGGTAATATGAACGAAAAGGTGAATATTGAAGGCAATGATGAAATTGCTCAATTGTCAAAGGCATATAATTTCATGAGTACAAAGCTAAGCCATATAGAGAAGCAACGTCAGGAATTTGTTGGAAATGTATCCCATGAATTAAAGACACCATTGAGCTCAATGAAGCTTTTGTCAGAATCATTGTTAACTCAACCCAGCTTAAAGGTAGAAATTTATCAGGAATTTTTAAAAGACATAGACTCAGAAATCGATCGATTGAATCAAATTATCGAAAGCCTGTTGGCTATGGTAGACCTTAACGAAGAAAAGCTAAAGCTGGATTATCAAATTACCTATGTAAATTATCTGGTCGAAAAGGTGGTAAATGCAGTTAAACCCCTGGCAGACAAAAAGAAAATAAAGCTGTTCATCAATCAGTGGGAGAAAATTCAGATCTATTTAGATTCTGGAAAGATTCATCAGGCCTTGTTGAATATTATCCATAATGCAATTAAATATACCGATGAGGGCGGGCGGATTAATATTAATATCTATAGAGAGGGTAAATATGCTGTGATCAAGGTGATGGATAATGGAATTGGAATCCCCGAAGAAAGTCTGCCCCATATATTTGAAAGGTTTTATCGTGTTGACAGTGCCCGGTCAAGAAAAACAGGGGGCACCGGATTAGGACTAAGCATTTCACATCAAATTGTCGGGTTGCATCAGGGTTTGATTCAAGTAGAGAGTAAGGTAAACGAAGGGACAACCTTCTATATTAAGCTTCCTATGGAGTTGAATCCATAGCATGCTTATTAAGCTAAATAACCAATTTGATATAATAAAGGTGATTAAAAGATGAAAAAAAATATTTGGCTTTTTGTATTTTTAATACTTACTTTCCTGATTTTACTAACAAGATGCAGCGGGCTGAAGCTTTCAAACGACAACATTGAAATACCTTCCCTGGAAATACCGCCGGTTCCTCAAAAGTCTGTAGAATTAGTAAATCTTTACTTTGGGAATGCTGGGAATGAATACCTGATAAAGGAACAAAGAGCTGTAGAAAGGTCCATTGAATCTAGGGAAGAGGTGGTCTTAAGGGAGCTGATCAAGGGTCCCCGTGACTATATACTATCACCCACCATTCCTCAGCAAACAAGGCTGTATTCGGTAACCACTGTGGAGGGGGCGTGTTATGTCAATTTTTCCAAGGAGTTTGTGACCAATTTCCAAGGAGATCAGAGGCAAGAGATTACTGCCGTGTATTCTATTATAAATTCCTTAACGGAATTGAACCACATTAATAAAGTACAAATATTGGTTGAAGGCGAGCGCCTGGAGCTATATCAGGAGCTGCTGTCTTTAAAGGAGCCCTATACTCGAAACGAAAAACTGTTGACGGGCCCCTTTCCAAGTGTTATTGAGGTAGTTAAGGAATATTTCGCTTACATTGAAAGGGAAGAATATCGATACGCTTTTAATCAAATTTATCGACCTGGCGATTATAACCTGGACTATGCCTTGTTTTTTAGATATTTAAGGGAAAATAAAAGTAATACGGCAAAGCTCCAAATTGTCAGCTACAGCATTACAGCCGCTGATAAACAAAGTGGTACGATTACATTGGACTATATCGAAACCCTTGATGATGGTACCAGTATTCAGCATGATGGAGTGGAATTTCGATATCAAAATGACTTGGGTGAATGGAAGCTCATCTTTACAGAGTTTTAATATCGTGTAAAATCTGGAAGGTATATATCTTCTCTATTCAAGCAAAATAATATTGCAGAGGGCTTCAGAGGACGAGAACTCAGGGTTAGTACTTGCTTAGATGCAGCAGGATATTACAAGAGTTCCTCAGGGGCTCTCTGCTTGCGCTTAATTGTAACAGACATTTGACAAGTGAAAGCCTTACTTGTATCATAAAAAGAAAAGGTAATCGGGAGCGATTTTTAGTGAAGGAACAGGTAGAAAAGCTAAAGGCAAGGGGCTATAAAATAACGAATCAGAGAAGGGCAATACTGGCTGTTTTCATAGAGGAAGAAAGGCACTTATTAACTGCGGCTGAGGTTTATGAGGCGGTAACGCAAAAAGAAACGTCAATGAATTTTTCAACTGTTTATCGAAATTTGGAGGTGCTGACCGAGGCGGCCATTATTAAACGTCATAATTTAGATAATGGCATAAATTACTATGAATTAGAAACCAATGAGCATCACCATCACTTAATCTGTTTGGGCTGTGGCCAGACCAAAACAATTTTTCAGTGTCCCATTGAGCTATTGAAGGAACGAATCGAGGCTGAGGATGGCTTTATCGCCGTAGAACACAAACTGGAAATTTATGGGTATTGCAAGGGCTGTAAGTCTAATCAATCAAGCTAGTACTAATTGATAACAGTAAACATCATTTAAGGCATAATCAAAAATAGATTATGCCTAATTCATTAATAAATAAAAATAGATACTACCCCGAGGGTAATATCTATTTTATATTATTCTTTTGTAGTGGATCTTTCACGGAATAAGAAACTAATGCAATAGGCTCCGGCCAGACCCACAAGGGAATAGACAATTCGGCTTAGAAGAGATTCTTGCCCTCCAAACAGGGCTGCCACAAGATCATATTGAAATAATCCTATTAAGCCCCAGTTTAAAGCACCCACAATAACTAAAATAAGAGCTAATCTATCCATTTTTTCAACTCCTTTAATTGAATATATAGTCAAATATAGTATGGCATCATTTAATCAAATTCATACCATTAAAAACCTAAAAAAATAGTAACGGAATAGAAAAGCCGGCGGGTGGAACAATGAGGGTAGATTACCTTGATTGGAGGAAATGTTGTGATTGATTCAAAGAACTTAAAGCTAATCGTTAACGAAGCATCTATAAAAAGAAGGCTGCGATTTCAAGGAGGCCTCATTACTAAAACCAGATTAATGGGTGTAATTGCATTAAAGCTCCATTGGTTAAGGAGTAGTCAAGAGCACTATGTACAATGGTTTTTATTAGATGCCGAAGAGCATGGTATTTATGACTACCTTAGTATACATACATTAGATATTGATCAGACAGACAAATATACAGAACAATTTTTGGGAGCTTTAGGAGGAGAAAGGATTCCAATCACTCAAAAAGATGCTTTTTTTCTAATACAGCAATTTTCTACCTATAACAAAAAATTTAAAAAAATAATGCCTAAGGCTTCGGAATACAGATTTATTTTAGATTATAAAATTCCTCGTATCGAAGGAATGGAAGACAGGATAATGGGTTATATATCTGAAAAGGTGGACGATCCAATACAGCTCATCAATCTGTTTATGATGAGGCTGGTGGCCAGGGATCACTTGGGCATTCATTATTTACTTTCAAATCACAATTTAAGACCCATACCATCACTGGGCTTTGGCAGTGGAGGAACCCTGTTGAAGAATGTTATTAAGCCTGCGATGCTTTCCGGTGTCTTTCGGTGTGAATCAATTATCGAAATTCGGGGTCAGTATTATTTAGTTTTCTCTACCCACGAGGTGATTAGGGAAAACGGAGAATTTAGAATAAAAAGCTTCAGGCAGCGAAACAAGGTTAAAAAACTTAATCCCGAAGCAGTGGCTTATGCCATACAGTATCCTGAAACCTTACAAATCTATCGAACCAATGTAACCGACAGCACCATCATCGAAGGACTGATCAAACACCTGAACAATTCATTAAGATATGAATTTAATCAAGGGACAATGGTGGTTGAATTCCATGAGCGAAATCAGCATACCTATGAAGAAGTGTATTATCTGGGAAGAGACATAAAGGGAATCTATTTCCTAAATCACTTTCAACAGTTGATTTTGTGCAGCTACCGGCCCCAGGAGGAAAAAAGGAATCAACAGCTGATGGATAAGCCGGATTTTAAAGGTCAGGTGGAAAGAATATTTAAGCATCAGGCTCCTGGGTCAATTATTTATGAATATGCGGAAGGAGAGACCATGGACTTTTTTGAATATCTAGAAGAGCTTAAATAGCCTTAAATTGTAGGATTTTGCAATGAGTAAAGAGCATAGCCCTGTATAATATTTAGATAGTTGGTTAAAATAACCTCCATAGAGTATAAGGAGGTTATAGCCATGAGAAGAAGGCGAAGCGGCCCATATATTGCAGCTTTTTTTGCAATCTGGTTGATTTTTGGTCTGGTGGGCTTCATATTTGGTTACTATATTGGTCCCCTCAGAGTTGGAGAAAACCCTCAAGTAACGGAGCTTGATGATAACAATCGGCAACAGGAGGAAAATAGCAAGCTTGGCTTGACAGAGCTTCCCGAAAACCCTGAAGATTTGGATGAACCCGTTGCCAGTCATAAAATATCGATTGGAGAAGATACAAAAATAATATATCGCACTCATTTTACTCAATGTCAAACAATACGAGATGACGTAACGGCCCCGGATGAAAAGATGATTGGATTAAAGGAACAGGATTTTAAGGCGCTGGTGGCCCTGGATTTATCTGATTGGCAGGTGGTTCGTTTTTCTGGCGATGAAGTCATATTATTTCAAGCAAAGGATCAAATTTGTCCCAATCATTACCTTGTTTCCCACCAGGACGGCTATATAGCCATTTATCAATTTGATGAGGCTGGAGTTAGACATTTAGTTGAAAAAACTTCTATTCCAATTGCTGTCTTACCGAAGGTGGATCAGGACAAACTGAGCCGTGGTATTTTATTAAAAACCCAGGAAGAGGTTAATCAGCTCCTAGAGGATTATAGCTCTTAACCTATGATATCAATCTTAAAGCCCTCACATTTTTATGTGGGGGCTTTTTGGGCCCTATTCTTCACTTGATTTCAAGATAATTTTAATCAGTTCGACCTTAGTTTTACATTTCCTTCTACAGATTTTTTATAAATAATAAAAAATAAGAAGGGGACATTGTAAATGACGGAGAATATTATAATGTCATTTCTTTTTTAGGAGGGAGGAAAACAATGAAGTTTATCAGCTATCATATAGACAATCAAAAAGCTATTGGAATTATCAATGCAGAGGGCACCAAGGTGTATGACCTTAATCAGCTGGGGCTGCCTGAACATTTTGAAGATATGAATGGTTTTATAAGCCGAACTGAAGAAAATGAAATATTTCGATTGAAGGAGCTTTACCAAAATAACTTTGAGGGCTATTCGGGAAAGCTCCTTAGAGAGGTTCAAATTCAGGCCCCCATTTCGCAGCCGGTTCACGATATTCTTTGTCTAGGACTAAATTATAAGGAGCATGTACAGGAAACCGCCAAGGGATTTAATCAAAAAATAGAGCTGCCAAAGTATCCTGTTTACTTTTCCAAAAGAGTTCATCGAGCCATAGGGCCCCATGAAAGAATCAATGGAAATGAAGCCGTGACAACCATGCTGGACTATGAGGTGGAACTGGCTGTGGTAATTGGTAAGGAGGGAATCAATATTCCTAAAGAAGAAGTCGAAAATTATATTTTTGGCTATACCATTATGAACGATCTTTCGGCAAGGGATCTGCAGCAAAGGCACATGCAATGGTTTCGAGGAAAAAGCCTAGACAGCTTCACAGCCTTAGGCCCCTGTATTGTCCATAAAAGTCAACTGCCTCTGCCCTTAGAGCTTAAGGTAATAAGCAAAATTAACGGTGAAATAAGACAGCAGGGCAATACGTCGGATTTCATTTTTGATATTCCAACCATCATAGAGGATTTATCCCGGGGAATGACCTTAAAGCCCGGTGATATCATCGCCACCGGTACCCCCTCTGGTGTAGGCATGGGCTTTAACCCGCCACGATTTATGAAGCCTGGAGATGTGGTGGAATGTGAAATAGAAGGAATCGGAACCCTTAAAAATACAGTTGCAGCATGGTAATAATTTAAATCCCACGCTGGGAAGACTGTTTGGAAGGAAATTATATTAAATCATAATAAAGATAATAGAAGCCGCAGGAGGTCAGTATGATTATATTAGGAATAGACCCAGGAATTGCGATTATGGGCATTGGAATTATTCATTATGAGGGAAATCGCTTTAAGGTCATTCATTATGACGCCATTAAAACCTCCAATGATATTACGACAGATCAGCGATTAGAAGCAATATTTGTTCAGTTAAGCAGTTTGATTGAAACCTATCGGCCCCAGGCAGTTGCCATTGAGGAGCTATTTTTTAATACCAATGCCAAAACGGCCATTTTAGTAGGTCAAGCCAGGGGTGTAGCCTTACTTTCGGCGGCCTTAAAGCAGATCCCTGTTTATGAATACACGCCCCTTCAGGTTAAGCAGGGGGTGGTGGGATATGGCAGGGCAGACAAAAGTCAGGTTCAGCAAATGATTAAAGCACTGCTGAATTTAGAAAAGGTCCCAAAGCCCGATGATGTGGCCGATGCCTTGGCAGTGGCGGTTTGTCATGCCCATTCGGGTAATTTCCGGAACCTGTTTCGTTTAAAGTAAAATAACGGAGGGATTGCACTTGTTTGAATATATAAAGGGGATTGTTGCAGATATCCTATTAGATAAAATAATTGTAGAGGTGAATGGAATCGGCTATCGAATTAACAGCACCATGAATAGTGCAGCCCAGGCCAGGAAGGGCGAAGCCCTCACCATCTATACCTATTTAGCGGTAAAGGAAGATGAAATCAGTCTTTACGGCTTTGTAACAAAGGAAGAGCTGGAGCTTTTTAAACATCTGATTTCAGTATCTAAAATTGGCCCCAAGGTAGCTACGGGAATTTTATCCACCTATACGCCCCAACGGTTGGTGGGTTTTATTGGAGGTAATGATTTTCAAGCCATTTCCAAGGCCCCGGGGGTAGGTAAAAAGACAGCAGAGAGAATTGTACTGGAATTAAAGGATAAGGTGAAGCATTTCTCGGTGGAAAGGGAAGAAAACGATATTTTAGAACCAGAGGCGTCGAGCAATCAAGAGGTTATAGATGCCCTCATGGCCCTAGGCTATCACCGCACAGAAGCTGAAAAGGCATTGCTGGCCGTAGGACAGGAAAATGGAAAGACAGAAGAAATTATTAAAAACGCATTAAAATGGTTGGTTAAATAGAAAAGAGGGAATACTATGTTTAGTGAAGCTGAAGATCGAATTGTCACCAGTCATTTCAGGGAAGAGGACCTGGACCTTGATGGTGGACTAAGACCTAAAAAGCTGGAGGATTACATCGGGCAGGAAAGCGTGAAGGAACGTTTGAAAATTTATATTGAAGCCGCCAAGGGTAGGCACGAGGCCTTGGATCATGTACTGTTATATGGCCCTCCCGGACTGGGAAAAACCACCCTGTCCAATATTATAGCCAATGAGATGAATGTCAATATTAGAATAACCTCTGGCCCTGCCATTGAAAGGCCCGGAGACCTGGCAGCAATTCTAACAAATTTATCAGAGAATGATGTGCTCTTTATCGATGAAATCCATCGTTTAAACCGTACCGTAGAGGAAATACTGTATCCTGCCATGGAGGATTATGCCCTGGATATCATCATAGGAAAGGGCCCCAGTGCCCGTTCAATCAGGTTGGATTTGTCTAAATTCACCCTAATTGGGGCCACTACCCGGGCGGGGCTGTTAACCTCTCCCCTCAGGGATCGCTTTGGGGTAATTTGTAAGCTGGCCCTTTACAATACAGAGCAATTAACAGACATTGTGATTCGGTCAGCCAGAATATTGAATGTAGAAATTGATCAGGAAGGGGCGGTTGAAATTGCCACCCGTTCCAGGGGAACTCCAAGAATTGCTAATCGTCTTTTGAAGCGGGTTAGAGACTATGCCCAGGTAAGGGCCCAGGGGAAAATTGATCGCCATGTGGCCTGCCTGGCCTTAGAGATGATGGAAATCGACGGCCTTGGACTAGATGGGGTAGATAAAAAAATGATTACGACCATGATAGAAAATTTTGGCGGCGGCCCTGTAGGAATCGATACCCTGGCTGCCTCCACCGGGGAAGAAAAAAACACAATAGAAGATGTCTATGAGCCGTATCTGCTGCAATTAGGTTTTATTAACCGAACTCCCCGGGGAAGGATGGTAACAGAAAAGGCCTATCGGCATTTTAATATACCGCTTAAGGAGTAGGTGAAAAAATGAATTCAATGGGCAGATTATTAATGATGGGAGGAATTATCCTCATAATAGTAGGGGGAATCGTCACCTTGGCAGGAAGATTAGGGTTGGGCAGGCTTCCCGGAGACATTCTGTTGAAAAGGGGCAATGTAACCTTTTATTTTCCCATAGTGACCAGTATCCTCATCAGTCTGCTTTTAACCTTAATATTGAATTTAATTTTTAGAAGGTAATCATCAAGACCAAAAGCCTTTCAATCAATGATAATAAGCTTCTTTTTATTCCAGGAAGCAAGGGTATTACATGAGTGTTCATAGGCCCCCTGAATAAAAAGGAGCTTTTTCTTTTGCCATAAAGGTTTTAGTAAAAGAGATTATTGCAGGAAAAAAGCCTTTTCTGTCGAATTGTAATGAAGTTGATACCCATTGATAGTAGGAGTGAAGCCAAAATGAAAGGAACGAAGCTAAAAAAATATGCAATATTATTAATTGGTCTGTTCATTGTAAGCTTATGCCCTTCCTTTGCAGACCAGTCCATGGCTCTGCCGGAAAAAGTGGAAATTGGCTTATATTTTAGAGCATCGGCAAAATCGACTGTAATGGTTAAAGCCCAAAATGGCTTTGAAATCAAAAAGCACCAGGGAAATAATACAGTTAATCTAACTGATTTTCCCAATATTTCAGGTCTTATCCTGAGGAAGGATGCTTATTATCTAGGTAATAAAGGAAACTATGTGGAATATACCGGCCCCATTCAGGAGCAGGTATCTCAGATGACTCTCCAGGGCCCTTATCGGCTCCAGCTAGGTAATGGGTTTAGTAATCTATCCTCGGCTGAGGCCTTTATTAAAGACCTTCAATTGACTGATCAGGTTTATTTGGCCTATGAAGGCGGATGGCAGGTATATTATGGCCTGTTGGTCAGCGAGGAGGCGGCCCTGGAAAAGTCGTCAGAAATTAGGGAAATGGCCAAAATAGAGACAACCGTGGTTTATCCTTCTGATACCAGGGTTCAGGTGATGGATTTGAACGGCAAACCAATTTTTAGTTTTGATTCCAGTGAAAATATTTATTTTGGGCCCATTGAGGAAAAGGGAACGACGTCCCTCGTGGAAATTGAGGGAAGTCAATTCCGTGGAGAGGTTACGGCCAAAAGAAGCAGCAGCAGCGATATGGCTGTGGTGAACAGGCTTTCTTTAGAGGAATATCTATACGGTGTGGTTCCCAGGGAAATGCCGGCCTCCTGGCCCCTAGAAGCCCTAAAGGCCCAGGCTGTGGCCGCCAGGGGTTATGCCATTACCATAATGGGAAAGTATCGGGAGGATGGCTTTGATCTCTGCAATACCGTAAGCTCCCAGGTATACGGGGGCTATGATGTTGAGCAGTCAAGCACCAATCGAGCTGTTGACGAAACAAAGTCAATGATTTTAACCTATAATGGAGAGCCTATTCCCCCCTATTATCATTCCAATAGCGGCGGGCAGACTGAAGACAGCGAAAATGTATGGAGCACAGTGCTGCCCTATATTAGAGGTGTAAAGGACCCTTTTTCAGAGGGAACCCCCAATTCCACCTGGTCTGTTCAGCTAACCTTACCAGAGCTTCAAGCTGCCATGGCAAAGAACAATATGGATGTGGGTGAAATAAAAAATATACGAATTACGGAGGTTTCCCCCAATGGCAGGGTTTTAAGCCTGGTTGTGGAAGGTACGAAGGGGAAGGAAACCTTGAAAAAGGAAGCCAGCCGAAGTGTCTTTGGCCTTAGAAGCACCTGGTTCCAAGTGATGCTCCAAGGAGAAGGAACGATTTATGTCAAGTCAAAGGATCAAGAAGCCCCTGGAGTCATTTCCCCCCATCAGCTACATGTAATTTCTGCTGAGGGCTCCAAGGAATTAAAAAATCCAGCTAATATACAGATTTATAATGGGGAAAGCTATAAAGGAATTGATTCCAACCCCGAAGCCGTTCTCATTGAGGGAAAGGGCTATGGTCACGGCCTGGGAATGAGCCAGCATGGTGCCAAGGCGATGGCAGAGAAAAATTACAACTTTAAAGATATATTGACCCATTATTATACAGATGTAAAGGTGGAATTACGTTAATGAAAACAACAGATTTTGATTTTTATCTTCCAGAAGAGCTGATTGCCCAAACACCTCTGGAAAAACGAGATGAATCACGATTGATGATATTAGACAAGAATACGGGAGCCATTACCCATAGCTATTTTTATGAAATCATTAAGTATATGAACGAAGGAGACTGCTTGGTTTTAAACAATACCCGGGTTCTGCCGGCCAGATTGCTGGGGGAAAGGGAAGGCACCGGTGGTCGGGTGGAATTTTTACTGCTCAAGCGAATGGAGCTAAATTGCTGGGAGGTTTTGGTGAAGCCTGGTAAAAGAGCAAGGGTAGGTTCAATCATAAGCTTTGGAAATGGCTTATTAAGGGCAGAGGTCATGGACATTACGGAAGAAGGTTCAAGGATTGTAAAGTTTTATTATGAGGGAGCCTTTGAGGCTGTGTTGGATCAACTGGGGGAGATGCCGCTTCCGCCCTATATTACGGTTCCCTTAAGGGATCGAGAGCGTTATCAAACGGTTTATTCAAAGTATCAAGGCTCAGCCGCAGCTCCCACTGCAGGCCTGCACTTTACAGAGGAGCTCCTGGCAGCAATAAAGGCTAAGGGAATTAAGATTGCCTATATTACCCTTCATGTAGGGTTAGGCACTTTTCGGCCTGTTAAGGTGGAAAACCTACTGGAGCATAAAATGCATAGTGAGTTTTACCAGATTGATGTAGAAAACGAAAAAATTATTAATGATACCAAGCTAAGGGACGGCAAGGTGATTGCCGTTGGCACGACCTGCTGCCGAACCCTGGAATCAGCCGCTGTCGAGGGCGGCCTGGTGAAGGCAGGCAGTGGCTGGACTGAGATTTTTATCTATCCTGGTTATCAATTTAAGGTAATCGATCACCTAATTACAAATTTCCATTTACCCCAGTCTACCTTAATTATGCTGGTGTCGGCCCTGGCCGGAAAGGAAAGGGTAATGAAGGCATATCAGGTTGCAGTTGAGGAAGGCTATCGGTTCTTTAGCTTTGGTGATGCAATGTTCATAAAATAGAAAGGTGATAAAACTATGGCAATAAAATATGAGCTGATTAAAGAGTGTAAGCAAAGTGGGGCTAGGCTTGGAAAAATCTCTACTCCCCATGGGGAAATTGAAACCCCAATTTTCATGCCCGTTGGAACCCAGGCCACCGTCAAGGCCATGACCCCTGAAGAGCTTAAGGAGATTAAATCTCAGATTATTTTGGGTAATACCTATCATTTATATCTTAGACCGGGTCATGAATTAATCAAAAAGGCTGGAGGACTCCATTCCTTTATGAACTGGGATAAACCGATTCTTACCGATAGTGGAGGCTTTCAGGTTTTTAGCCTTGGGCCCCTCCGAAAAATTTCTGAGGAAGGGGTAGAATTTAGATCCCATCTGGACGGATCAAAGCACTTCATTAGCCCAGAAAAGGCTGTTGAAATTCAAAATGCCCTGGGCTCAGATATTATGATGGCATTTGATGAATGTCCTCCTTATCCTGCAGATCGAGAATACGTTAAACAATCATTGGAAAGAACTACCCGATGGGCTAAACGATGTCTGGATGCCCACAAAAATCCCCATAGTCAAGGCTTATTTGGGATTATACAGGGAGGTATGTACGAGGATCTTAGAAGACAAAGTGCAGCTGAGCTGTTGGAGCTTGACCTGCCGGGCTATGCAGTGGGGGGCCTTAGTGTAGGAGAACCAAAACCATTAATGTATGAGGTTTTAGAATATACAACACCCCTTATGCCCAAAAATAAGCCAAGATATTTGATGGGAGTAGGCAGTCCCGATGCTTTAATAGAGGGCAGTATAAGGGGAATCGACATGTTTGATTGCGTACTACCTACCAGAATAGGGCGAAACGGAACAGCTATGACAAGCCGGGGGAAGGTAGTCATTAAAAATGCCGTCCATACGGAATCATTTGAGCCCCTGGATGCCAACTGTGATTGCTATACCTGTAAAACCTACAGTCGAGCTTATTTAAGACACCTTTTCAAGGCCAATGAAATCCTGGGCCTTAGGCTGTTAACCTATCATAATCTATACTTCCTGTTGAAGCTGATGGAACAGATCAGACAGGCCATCCGGGAAGACCGATTGTTGGATTTTAGACGGGAGTTCTTTAATCAATATGGATATGACTTAAATTCTTAAAAATTAATTAATAAAAAGGAAATATGTCATTTTTGTTGAATATAGAGTTGAATATTAAACCTGTAAAGGAGGTGAAGGAGCTTGAACGCACAACAATTATCAAGCTTGATATTACCAATCGGTTTTATCGTAATTTTCTACATATTTGTCATCAGACCGCAACAGAAAAAGGAAAAGAAAGTTAGAGAAATGAGAAACAATCTAAAGGTTGGTGATCATGTTGTTACCATAGGAGGAATTTATGGTAAGGTGGTTAAAATTAAGGAAGACAGCATGACACTGGAGGTTGGAGCCGATAAAACCAAATTAGTAGTAGCAAAATGGGCTATTGGAAACCTTGCATCAGAGGAGGAATAGTCCATCACTTAAGGCTTCGTGTAGAAGCCCTAATCCTATGTCTTCAATTATATCGTCCTAAAGGGACGGTATTGGAAATAGGATTAGGGCTTTTTTTATAATCAAGAGGGCCTTTTTGCAGTCAATCAGTCATTCAAATGGTATAAAACCAAAACTGTCGCATATTATTTCAATAAAAGCGCAGTGGAGGTGCTATTATGAAGGGTGGTAAAAAAAATGTCGTAAAGAACAGTGGTCCTTTTAACCTTTTCACCTATGGCAGAGGTCTGGTGCGGGGCTATGTGTTATCTTTGCTTTTATTTTTACTCTTTGGTATTATCATCACTTATACAATGGCAGGGGAAGGGTTAATCCCCCTGGTAACCACAATTGTTATGATTTTAGGGGTGGTTTATGGAGCCATTTATACCGTAGCCCATATTGGTACCAAGGGTTGGCTTCATGGGGCCTTAATTGGCTTGGTGTTCATGTTGCTGTTGGTCATTCTAAGCAAAATGTTTCTTACGGAATATACCCTTGACCGTTATGTGGGTTATCGGCTGCTTATCAGCATAGCAGCCGGCAGTGTCGGCGGAATGATTGGGATAAATATAAAATAATGGCTTTTTGTAGGCCTGTTTATGTGTTATAATTTTATAGGAAATTATAGCGAAAGGGGAAACCGATATGAAGCACATCAAAGTACTAAGTGGTGCAACACTGGCTAATAGTGCTGCCAAGGGCGGTTGTGGAGAATGTCAAACCTCCTGCCAGTCAGCATGCAAAACCTCCTGCACCGTGGCAAACCAAGAATGTGAAAATAAGTAATCTTATTAAAAGATACATAGAGGAAAGCCAGCAGTAGTAACGGAAACTGCTGGTTTTTCTTGATTGTTTTGCCTATATTTTATAAAATGGTTATGATAATGTTTCATAATGGAAGGAGCACATTTTAAATGATACACAAATTTAGCCAGGGGAATAAAAATATTGTTCTTGATGTAAACAGCGGAGCAGTCCATGTGGTAGATAGATTGGTCTATCGAATCCTTGACTTTTATCCCCAACAGCCAGAGGAAAAGATTGTTGATGCCCTCAAAGATGAATATGAATCGCGAGAAATCACAGAGGCTTTAGAAGAAATTAAGGAATTACAGCAAAATGGTTTATTATTTACTGAAGAACGTTATCTAAACCATGAAAGCTTTAAGAATAAAAGACCTGTTGTCAAGGCCCTTTGCTTACACATCGCCCACGATTGCAACATCAGATGTAAGTACTGCTTTGCCTCCCAGGGTGATTTCAAGGGTCAAAGGAGCCTCATGGGCCTTGAGGTAGGTAAAAAAGCCATTGACTTTTTGCTGGAAAGCTCGGGCTCCCGTAGAAACTTGGAGGTAGACTTTTTTGGCGGAGAACCCCTAATGAACTTTGAAGTGGTTAAGGAAATTGTAGCCTATGGCAGGGAGCGGGAAAGGGTCTATAACAAAAATATCAGATTCACAATGACCACCAATGGTATGCTGTTAAATGAAGAAAATATGGAATTTATTAACGAAGAAATGTATAATGTGGTTCTCAGCATAGATGGCAGAGAAGAAACCAATGACAGAATGCGCTATACTGTCAATGGCAAGGGAACCTATGGGGTGATTTTGCCAAAGCTGTTGAAGATGGCCGAAATGAGAAGGCATCAAAATTATTATGTAAGGGGCACCTTTACAAAACATAATCTTGACTTTTCAAAGGATGTGCTTCATTTAGTGGATTTGGGCTTTAAAAACGTATCGGTAGAGCCGGTGGTGACCCAACCCCATATGGATTATGCCATTCAGAAGGAGGATTTGCCGACTGTATTTAAGCATTATGAGCTTTTGGCAGAGGAATATGTTCATCGTCACCGGGCAGGAAAGCCCTTTTCATTTTTTCATTTCATGATTGATCTACATCAGGGACCCTGTGTTATTAAGCGGATATCAGGCTGTGGAGCAGGTGCGGAATATCTGGCTGTTACCCCCGAAGGTGACCTGTATCCATGCCATCAGTTCGTTGGGAATGATAGCTTTAAAATTGGCAGTGTGATGGATCAATCCTTGGATCAGGGGCTATATTATACCTTTGCAGAGGCCCATGTTTATAACAAGGAAAAATGTAATAGCTGTTGGGCTAAGTTTTATTGCAGCGGAGGCTGTCATGCCAATGCCTATCATTTTAATCATGATATTAATATTCCCTATGACATTGGGTGCGAAATGGAAAAGAAGCGAATAGAATCTGCCCTGATGATTCAAGCGAAGCTTTCAGAGGAGGAAGAAAGATGATAAAGGCCTTTAAGGGAATTAATCCAGAAATTCACGAAACTTGCTTTATCGCGGAAACGGCCGACATAATCGGTCGAGTGACCCTTGGGAAAAACTCTAACATCTGGTATAATGCTGTGCTAAGGGGAGATGACAATGACATTATCGTAGGGGAAAATACCAACATTCAAGACAATTGTGTCGTTCATATTAGCCATATTCACCCTACGGTTATTGGAAATAATGTTACGATTGGCCATGGGGCCATCGTTCATGCCTGTAAAGTTGAAGATAACTGTTTAATCGGTATGGGGGCCATTATCTTAAACGGAGCAGAAATTGGCGCAGAAACAATTATAGGAGCCGGCAGCCTGGTACCCTCCAATAAGAAAATTCCTTCGGGGGTATTGGCCATGGGTTCTCCTGCCAAGGTAATTCGGCCCTTAACCGAAGAGGAAAAAAAGGAGCTTAGGACATCGGCCGATGATTATGTGGCCCTGGCCAGGACATTTAAGGATCAATAGTATGCAAAAGTGGATTTTACTGGAGAAGGATGTTTATTGACTCATAGAACCGTAGCATATATAATTAAACTTATGAAATTAGGTTAGGGGGAAATAATCAATGAAAATAAAAAATCTAATTGTATTTTTGCTGGTCATAGCCATTGTAGGACTGGCAGCCTTTACTGCAATCAATGGCCTTAATATCGGCGGCATTGCAATTAATCCGCTTTTAAGCTCCATTAATCAGGGACTAGACCTTAAAGGCGGGGTATATGTTGTCTATGAAGCCAGAACCGATGCAACTGGTGCCGAGCTTGACAAAATTATCAATCAAACGATTGAAGTATTTAGACTAAGGGTCGACGGCTTTGGGTTAACAGAGCCAATTATTGTTCGTGAAGGAGACAAGCGTATTCGGGTTGAATTACCAGGAGTTGAAAATGCCCAGGAGGCCATCGATTTAATTGGACAGACGGCACAATTACGCTTTATTGCAGGAGACAATGAAGAAGTAGTTTTAACGGGAGCCAATGTAAAAAATGCTGAAGCCGCCTATTCCGAAGGACAGATTGTGGTAAGCCTGGAATTTGACTCTGAAGGGGCCGCAAAATT
Source organism: uncultured Clostridiaceae bacterium (assembly GCA_965652145.1). Classification (GTDB taxonomy): domain Bacteria; phylum Bacillota; class Clostridia; order Peptostreptococcales; family Natronincolaceae; genus CBFGTV01. The sequence continues at coordinate 15,343 of CBFGTV010000013.1, read as the reverse complement.
CGCCGATGCCACCGGAAGAGTAGCTCGAACCAATACTCCCTACATTGCCATTATGCTAGATGAAGAAGCCCTTTCTGTTCCTCAGGTACAGGAACGAATTACCGGAGGCAGGGCCCAAATCAGCGGAAACTTTACCGAAGAATCTGCTTCCCGTCTGGCAGCCCTCATTAGAGCAGGGGGATTACCTGTAGATTTAGATGAGGTTCAAAGCTCAACCATTACCGCAACCCTGGGGGTAAATGCCCTCAATCGAAGTATTCAGGCTGCTCAAATTGGTATTATCTTGGTATTATTGTATATGCTGATTTACTATAGAATTCCTGGTTTGGTGGCCAACATAGCCCTAACCATCTATATATTATTGGTACTTGGTATTTTTGTCGCCTTAAACGCAACCTTAACCTTACCTGGTATCGCTGCCTTGATTTTATCGATAGGTATGGCGGTAGATGCCAATGTCATTATTTTTGAACGTGTCAAGGAGGAGCTGAGGGCTGGAAAAACCATTCGTGCGGCCGTAGATTCAGGCTTTAAGCGGGCCTTTACGGCGATTCTTGACTCCAATGTAACGACCTTAATTGCCGGAATTGTACTTTACCAATTTGGAACGGGAACAATTAAAGGCTTTGCCCTAACGTTAATTATTGGGATTGGAGCCAGTATGTTTACTGCCATAATCATTACAAAGTTCCTGTTAAAGCTGATTGTTGGAATGAATATTACAAAAAGTAGCAAGCTATATGGAGCATAGGGGGGATAGGACATGAAAATTATAGAAAAGCACAAGCTCTGGTTTAGCATATCAGGACTGATTATTGCCCTTGGCCTGATTTTGGGCTTAGTCAGAGGATTAAACGTAGGGATTGATTTTACTGGTGGCTCCATTTTAGAAATTGAGCTGCATCAATCGGTAGAAGTCACTGAGATTCGGGAAATTGTCAATGAATATGATCCCTCTGCCAATGTTAATTTGCTGGGAAATGAAAGGACAACCCTTCAAATTCGGTCGATTATAGACTTTGACAACAAAGAGCGCATGGAAATATTTGGTAAATTCCAAGAAAAATATGATTTGTCTGAAGATGACTTTTTAAGGGCAGAGCAATTTGGCCCTGCCATAGGAAAGGAAATTCAAGGAAAGGCTCTGTTGGCAGTGGTTGTGGCGGTTATTGGAATGTTAATTTATATTAGCTTTCGATTTGAACTGAGGTTTGGCTTGGCAGCGATTATCGCCCTGGCCCATGACGTATTAATTGTGGCCTCTGTCTACTCAATATTAAGAGTACCCGTCAATGGCCCCTTTGTTGCGGCTATTTTAACGATATTAGGGTATTCTATCAATGATACAATTGTTATCTTTGACAGGATTAGAGAAAACCAACGATTTATGAAGAAGAATGACTATACAAAGCTGGCCAATGATAGTATCACCCAGACCGTCAGCCGATCCATTAATACTTCTATTACCACACTGGTAACCATCGTAGCTTTGTATGTACTGGGGGTTGAGCAAATTAGAGAGTTTGCTCTACCCTTAATAGCCGGGGTTATTGCAGGAACCTATTCTTCACTTTTTATTGCCAGCCCGCTATGGGTTATATTTAAGAACAGACAATTGGTTAAAGGAAACAATAGGCCTGTACCCGACACTAAATAAGATTTAAAAAATATGATAATTTAATGATTCAGGTGGTAACAATACATATATATGTATTATTGCCACCTTTTGTATTTGAATTATATGTTCAAGGAGAAAAGTGCTTATGGGTAAAATAGGTACCAGATATCAGAATATTAAACGATATAAAAGAATTGGAGAGGTATTGGTCAAATATGGTTTTGACTTTCTTGCCGAAAAATTATGTGAAAAGGGTTATATACCCAAATTCGTGCTGCGTATCAATCGATCTAATAAACAGTTAACTGAAGGAGAACGAATTAGACTGGCCTGTGAAGAACTAGGACCAACCTTTGTTAAACTGGGTCAGATTATGAGTACCCGAAGTGATATTTTTCCTGAAAATATAATCAGTGAGCTATCGCACCTGCAGGATAATGTAGCACCCTTTCCCTTTGAACAGGCAAAGTACCTGTTAGAAAAGGAGCTGAGGCTTTCAATTGAAGAGGTATTCAGCAGCTTTTCACCTGAACCCATTGCTTCTGCCTCAATCGGACAGGTATATGAAGGAATCCTTCAAACCGGTGAATCTGTCGTGGTTAAGGTACAAAGGCCTGGTATACAACGGATCATTGAATTAGATTTAGATATTTTATTTCATCTGGCCAGGCTGATGGATGAGCATATGGATAATAATAAGCCCTATCAGCTTTATGAAATGGTAGAGGAATTTAGTCGTGGTCTATATAGGGAGCTGGACTATACCTACGAGGCTAGAAATGCAGATCGTTTTTATGAAAATTTTAGAGGAGACCATGGCATTAAAATACCTAAAATCCATTGGGATTACACGACTAAAAAGGTTCTGACCATGGAACGGATTTACGGGGTCAAAATAGTAGATACCCAAACCTTGAGGCAAAAAGGATGGGATTTAAAAAAATTAGCAGATATCGGTACCGAGGCCTTTATGAAGCAAATCTTTATTTTTGGTTTTTTCCATGGAGACCCTCATCCAGGCAACATTTTCGCTGTTAGTGAAAAGCAAATTGGCATCATTGATTTTGGGATTGTGGGCTACCTTGACCGAAATATCATGGCAATGTTAACAGATCTTTTTACGGCGGCTGCCCGCAGGGACGTAGAGAAAATTGTCAGCAGCTTGATGGAAATGGAAGCCCTAAAGCCTGAAACCAATATACGAAGACTTAAGGAGGATATCTCTTTTCTTTTAAATCTATATTATAACTTACCCTTAAAGAAACTAAATATTGGTGAAGCCCTTAAGGAGCTATTGCAAGTAGCCCATAAAAATCAACTGAAGCTGCCGGCTCAGCTAACCCTGCTCTTTAAATCCTTAATTACCCTAGAGGGCAGCGGCAAATATTTAAATCCTGATTTTAGCTTGTCAATGGCCGCCAAGGGCTTTGTTAAAGAAATATACCTATATCGATATCATCCAAAGCAACTGCTGGAGGAATTAAGGGGTTATTCAGAAGAAGTGCTATCCAGCCTTAAATATTTGCCGAAACAGCTCCGGGTAATATTAAAGAAGTTTGAAAATAATGAGCTGAAGGTACAAATGGTACACCGGGGCTTTGAAGAATTACATCATACCATTAATCGGGCGACGAACCGTATTTCCCTTAGTATGATTACTTCAGCCCTGATCATAGGCTCGTCCCTTGTAATTTACAATAATGCAGGCCCCAAAATTGGAGGCATCTCCCTATTTGGTATTGCAGGCTTTTTAATAGCCAGCTTCCTTGGGTTTAGTATTATCATATCAATTTTATTTCAGGGAAGAAATAAAAAATAAAGGGATCAGGGAGCTAATGTAGAATATTATATTTTATATTGGGCAGCTATGGCTGCCTTTGTTGTGCTATAAAATAAAGTTTGGCAGGTGTACAAATGAAACTAAAGCGTTATTGGACCTATAACAGAATAGAGGAAGAGGAAATTGACCTATTGACAAAGGCCTGCGGTGTCTCACCAATTACCGCAAGAATCCTTTTGAATAGAGGAATTAAAGATCAGAATGAGGTCAGGGCTTTTTTACGTTCCTCAATAAATGACCTGCACTCACCTCTTCTATTAAAGGATATGGATCGGACAGTGGAGCGAATTCGGCGGGCAATAGATCATCAAGAGGCCATCTGGATTTATGGGGACTATGATGTAGACGGTGTTTCCAGTGCCGCCCTTCTGGTTCGTTTCTTTAGAAATGTTGGTTATCCGGTGAATTATTACATACCCCATCGTATGGAGGAGGGCTATGGCCTTAATTGTGATGCCCTGGCTGAGATTGCCGCCCAGGGGGGGAATTTAATTATCACAGTAGATTGCGGTATTACTTCAATAAAAGAAGTCGAGCAGGCCAGGGAGCTTAACTTAGATATGATTATAACAGATCACCATGAATGCCAAGGGGAATTGCCCAGGGCCTATGCAGTAGTGAACCCTAAGCGAAGGGACTGTACATACCCCTTTAAGCAGCTTTGTGGTTGTGGGGTGGCCCTGAAGCTGATACAAGCCTTAAGCAGTAAAGAGGACTTTCAGCGGAATTTAAATCAATATTTAGATATTGTGGCCCTGGCCACAGTGGCGGATATTGTGCCGCTATTAAATGAAAATCGTATCTTTGTTAAAAATGGTATTAAGGTTATGCAAAATAGCACTAATCTGGGAATTCAAGCCCTGATAGAGGTATGCGGGTTAAAGGGAAAGGCCGTTAATGCAGGCCATATAGGCTTTATGCTGGCACCTCGATTAAATGCTGCAGGTAGAATTGGCAATGCTAGAAAGGCTGTTACCTTACTAGTGACGGAGGACGAAAGGGAGGCCAGGGAATTGGCAGCCTTTTTAGATGAGGAAAACCGCCTACGCCAGCAGATTGAAATGGAAATTTTCAATATGGCGGTTTCAATGATAGAAAGCGATAGAAGCTATCAACAGGATAAATTTATAGTACTCTACCAAAAAGGCTGGCATCATGGTGTAATCGGTATTGTTGCCTCCCGAATTGTAGAAAAATACTATAAGCCTACGGTTATATTGTCGATAGAGGATGGCGAGGTTAAGGGTTCAGCCCGCAGTATACCAGGAGTTAATCTATTTGAGGCCTTGAACCAATGCAAAGAGCTATTTACAAAGTTTGGCGGACACGAACAGGCAGCAGGCCTTTCTTTAAAGGAGGAAAACATACTTCCCTTTCGTAAAAGAATAAATGAAATTGCCAATCATCTTATGAGTGAAGAAGATCAAATTAAGAAGGTATTCTGTGATGGCGTATTAAGACTGGATGAAATTAATGAGGAGCTATTAGGTGAGCTGGAAACCCTAGAGCCCTATGGAATGGGCAATCCCGGGCCAAAGTTCTATTCAAGGCTTTTAAGGCCCCAATATGTCAATCGAATTGGTGCCGAGGGAAAGCATCTTAAGCTGCAAATGTCGTCGGAAACGGGAGCCCTTGACGCCATAGGCTTTAATTTTGGAGAATATAAGGATGAATTAGTTGCCGGTGGTTTGGCTGATATTGTTTTTACTCCCGAATTAAACGTATTTAACGGAAACAAAAAAATACAGCTTAATTTAAAGGATATAAAGGCCATTGGAATGGGAGCCGAAGCCTGGAACGGGTTTTCCTACTGTTATTACACGAATCTTAGTATTTCGGAGAAGACAATGGCCGGAAACCTTGAAAATATTACCCTTTCCCCCGATTGCATTGTCGATTATAATGAAGAAGTGATTTTAAAGCTGATGGAGAGCCAGGAAGGATTGCTGATATTGGCCAATAGCTATTATAAGGCTTTACAGCTATTAAGCTTAACTGATATAAGAATGGTTAAAAGTCAGCTGAAGTTTCAGTTTTCCTTTGGTTTTACCGTCAAAGGGCCTCGTGAGAAGGAAGTTCACATTATCATTAATCCCAATATTGATAAAATTGATTTTAAAAGATATAATAAAATTATTCTATTAGATCATTTTTTTACAGAATATGATTTTTTGTTGTTTTTTCAAAGGGTTGAACTGAATCAGCTGATTGTATTGTTTGATCCTGAAGCAGCAATACAACAGCAAAGGCAGATCCAGAAGATTGTTCCTAAACGGGAAAACTTGGTGATTTTATATAAATATTTCAGCAGGACTGCCAGTCAAGGACGATACAGCATTCAACAGATATTAGAGGGGCTTAGCCATCAATACCCGGGCGTATTTAATCCTGCCATGATTCAAAATGCCTTTAAGATATTCAGTGAAGGAAAGCTGCTTCTCGTTGAGAAAATCCAGGGATACTATCAAATTAAGCTAAATAAGGTTACCGATAAGGTTGATTTAGAGGCCCTTGATAGCTACAAGAAATTCAATCAGCTTATCCTTGATTTTGAGAATTTAAAAAATAAATTGTACCGATTGTACATGAGGAGGAAATAAATAATGGATTTGAAAAAAATAATCAGAGAAGTTCCTGACTTTCCTAAGGAAGGCATAAGCTTTAAGGATATAACCCCTTTGTTGTCAGATCATCGAACCTATCGGTATGTAATTGATCAATTGGTGGAACAATTAAAGGATTTAAAGATAGACTTGGTCGTAGGACCAGAGGCCAGGGGATTTTTGGTGGGAACACCGGTGGCTTATCAATTGGGGGTTGGCTTTGTGCCTGTTAGAAAACCGGGAAAGCTCCCTGCTGAAACGGTAAAATATGAATATGAGCTGGAATACGGAACTGATGCCCTGGAAATTCACAAGGATGCCGTTCAGCCTGGCCAAAGGGTTGCCATATTGGATGATTTATTGGCCACTGGGGGAACTGTTTTGGCTGCTGCCAAGCTGATTGAGGCCCTGGGGGGAGAGGTTGTATCCATGAACTTTTTAATTGAACTGGCCTTTTTAAAGGGAAGGGATAACTTAAAGGATTACCATATTCAATCATTGGTTAAATATGAGGAAGAATAGCGCATCATAATTTTATCAAACATCAAATAGGAATGCTTTAGCTGCGAGAGGGTGATCGAAAATGTTAGAGAACTTAATAGCCATGATAGAAGAGACAAACCCTCAATGTGATGTGGGATTAATCGCCAAGGCCTTTCATTTTGCCGAAAGGGCACACCAGGGTCAATATCGCAAATCGGGTGAGTGTTATTTTATTCATCCTGTAGAAGTGGCCAAAATTTTAATTGAGCTTAGGCTTGACAGCAGTACCATTGCGGCAGCATTACTGCATGATGTTATTGAGGACACGGAATACGGATATGACACCGTCAAGCAAGAGTTTGGCGAAGAAATCGCCCTTCTGGTGGAAGGGGTAACAAAGCTGACCAGGATGTCCTTTGAATCCAAGGAAGAAAGACAGGCTGAGAATTTAAGAAAAATGTTCGTGGCCATGGCAAAGGATATTCGAGTGATTTTGATTAAGCTGGCTGACAGGCTTCATAATATGAGAACCCTGAAGTATCAAACCGATGAAAAGAAAAAGGAAAAGGCCATGGAAACCTTGGAAATTTATGCACCCATTGCCCATCGGTTGGGTATTTCAAGAATCAAGTGGGAGCTGGAGGACCTATGTTTACGGTATATTGATCCGGAGGGCTACTATGAACTGGTCGAAAAGGTTGCAATAAAACGTAAGGATCGTGAGCTGTATATTAATCAGGTCATTCAAGAGCTTCAGCAGAGGTTGAAGGAATTTAGCATTGAAGGGGAAATTTCAGGCAGACCCAAGCATTTTTACAGCATTTATCGAAAAATGACCTACCAGGGAAAATCCTTTGATGAAATTTTTGATTTCCTGGCCGTTCGTGTTATTGTAGAGACAATTAAAGATTGCTATGGTGTTTTGGGTATTGTTCATACCCTGTGGAAGCCCATTCCAGGTCGATTTAAGGACTATATCGCCATGCCCAAGCCCAATATGTACCAGTCCCTTCATACCACTGTGATCGGGCCCAAGGGAGAGCCGGTGGAAATACAGATCAGAACCTTTGAAATGCACCAAATTTCAGAGTATGGGATTGCCGCCCATTGGAAATATAAAGAGGGTCGGGGAACCGACCAGGATAAGATCAGCAGCAAGCTCACCTGGGTCGGACAAATGCTGGAATTGGAAAAGGAGTATAAAGACCCAAAGGAATTTATGGAGTCTTTAAAGATAGACCTCTTTACCAACGAGGTCTTTGTTTTCACGCCTAAGGGTGAGGTAATTAATTTGCCTGCGGGTTCAACCCCTATTGACTTTGCGTATAAAATCCATTCCGATATAGGAAATCGATGTGTTGGCGCAAAGGTCGACGGTAGAATCGTACCATTAGATTATAAGCTAAAAAATGGTAATATTGTTGAAATACTAACTTCATCCAATAGTAATGGGCCCAGTCGGGATTGGCTTAAAATTGTAAAGAGTTCCCAGGCTAAAAATAAAATCAAACAATGGTTTAAGCGGGAGCGAAGGGATGAAAACATTGAAAAGGGAAGGGAGCTTTTGGAAAGGGAGGTTAGACGGCAGGGTCTTTTGCAACAGGAGGCCTTACAGTCAAAGCTGCTAATTTCAATTGGCAGGCGGCTTGGATTAACCAGTGAGGAGGACCTTTATGCCGCCCTTGGCTATGGTGGCATTACCCTTAGTCAGGTTTTACCTAAAATTAAAGAGGTTATTAAAAAGGATGCCATAAAAAGAGAGCCCCAGCCGGAAATTACCGATAAGGAATATATCCCTCAGTCCAGAGCCCCAGAGGAAATAGCTTCCCGTAAAAAGCAGGGTCAGGGTGTTACTGTAAAGGGAATTGACAATATCATGGTTCGTTTTTCCAGGTGCTGTAATCCTGTTCCTGGTGATGAAATCATCGGCTACATTACCAGAGGAAGGGGTGTATCAATCCATAGAAAGGATTGTCCTAATCTGGAGGATAACATTGAATCCACCGATAGGCTCATTGATGTGGATTGGGATACCACTAAGCCCATCAGCTTTCAGGCGGAGATTCAAATTCGAGCCACCGACCGCAAGGGATTGCTCTCGGAAATTACCAGGGTTATTACCGACAGCAAAATTACTGTTAATGCCTTAAATGCCAGAACCAATAAGGAACGTATGGCAGTGTTGAATCTCACCATGGAAATTGATAATATTGAAGAGCTTGATCGAATTATGAAAAAGTTTAGAAATATACAGGGTGTCATTGATGTATATCGTGTCACAACATAGGAAAAGGAGGCCATTATGCGGGCTGTTGTACAACGAATTAATCATGGAAGGGTTATGGTTGATGGTAAGGCCACAGGAACAATAGAGAAGGGATTACTGGTCTATTTAGGTGTTGGTTCAGAGGATTCCCTTCAGGATGTAAAATATATGGCTGAAAAGCTGGTGAATTTACGGATTTTTGAAGATGAACAGGAAAAGATGAACCTGTCATTACTCGACACAAAGGGACAAATGCTGGTGGTTTCCCAATTCACTCTTTATGGAGATTGCCGGAAGGGAAGAAGACCGAATTTTACCGAAGCCGCAAAGCCAGAGATGGCTGACCGACTTTATCAAGAATTTATTAAGGAATGTCAGCTATTAGGAATTGATGTGGAAACCGGGGTGTTTCAAGCCCATATGCAGGTCCATTCCATTAATGACGGCCCGGTAACCATGCTTATTGATAGTAAAAAAGTTTTTTAAGGAGGTAAAGGGCATGTTTTTGCATAAAATACCCGCTGGGGTAATGGAGGTTAATTGTTATCTCATTGGAGATGATTCTTCAGGTAAGGCAGCGGTCATTGATCCTGGCGGTGATGCGGATAAAATCATCTCTGCATTGGATGAAAATGGTTTTGAGTTGGTTTATATTATTCTAACCCATGGTCATGGAGACCATATTGGGGGCGTTGAAGAACTGAGGGAAAAAACAGGCGCACCGGTTTATATCCACAGAGATGATCTAAGTATGATTAAGGATAAAAGAAAAAATTATTCAGCTAGCATGGGCATGGCCGTAGAATTTGAAACTGATCATTTTGTGGCCGATGGGGATCAGCTTCCCCTGGGAGGCTTAAAGCTTGAGATTATCCATACCCCTGGCCATAGCAGAGGTGGTATCTGTATTAAGGCTGATCAGGTGCTGTTTACAGGAGATACGCTTTTTTCCAATTCTATTGGCAGAACTGACCTATACGGTGGTAATCATGAGCAATTGGTTAATTCCATAAAGGAAAAATTAATGATATTAAGTGATGAAATTACTGTTTTTCCTGGACATGGTCCTGCAACTCGAATCGGAATTGAAAGACTGACAAACCCCTATATAAAATAAAGAAAATTCCCTTATCAGGGAATTTTTTATAAAAGATTACGAAAAAGTAATTGATGATAGGAGCCTAAGGATGATTAAGGTTTACTTAACAGGACACAACTATGAATATGAGGTAAAGGAGCTTCTAAAGCTCTTTTATCCTCCAGAGGCAGTGGAATTCGAGCCGGAAGAAAATGCCGAGGATTTTTCAGAAGAAAAGCTGATATCCCAAATCAGCCTTAATCACGATTATGTAAGGGTTCATACCAGCTATTACCTCCGGGGCGAAACCATCTCTCTTCAAGAAACCAGCCAAATTGATGGCCAAAACCTTCAAAGACTGGAAAAAAGGCTGATAAAACGAGGGATTTTTAAGCTGCTGAAGGAAAAAAAGGAGAGCTATTTACCCTGGGGGATTTTAACCGGAATTAGGCCCACCAAAATTGTCCATGAATTGATGGAAAGGGGAGTAGGCCAAGGGGAAATTCTCCAGGAGCTGCAGGAGGAATATTTGATTCATGAGGATAAGGCCCAACTTTTAGTTGACGTAGCCCAAAGGGAGTATCCTTATCTTTACCCTTTAGATGATGGTAAAGTCAGTGTATATATCAGTATTCCCTTTTGTCCCACCCGATGCGTTTATTGCTCCTTTCCTTCTAATCCATTAAAGCAGTGGAGCCATTTGCAGGAGCCCTACGTAGAGGCCCTTTGCCGGGAAATACGAGGTGTAGCGCCTATACTTAAAAGGACTGGTAAGCAAATAGAAACCCTTTATATTGGGGGCGGAACTCCCTCTGTTTTAACAATTGAACAGCTAAAGCAGCTGGATGATTGTATTAAAGAGGCTTTTTTACTGGATACCCTTAAGGAGTTTACCTTTGAGGCAGGACGCCCTGACACCATTGATGCCCCTAAGCTCGAGAAGCTCAGGCAGATGGGTGTTACACGCTTGAGCATCAATCCACAAACCATGAACGACTGTACCTTAAGGGCCATCGGAAGAAACCACTCGGTTGAAGCGTTAAAATCGGCCTATTATTTAGCAAAGGAAATGGGTTTTGAGGAAATTAACATGGATTTAATCATCGGGCTACCTGGCGAAACACCTGAAATGGTACGCCATACCATGGAAGAAATTGAAGCCCTTTCACCTGTAAACCTGACGGTTCACACCCTGGCCTTAAAAAATGCTTCAAAATTAAAGGAAGAAAAGGGTACCTACCGGTTAACCGAAGGTGCAGAAATACTAAAAATGTTAAAAATAACCCAAGATTATGCTGCTGCCATGGGGCTTCAGCCTTATTACATGTACAGGCAAAAACACATGCTGGGCCATTTAGAGAACATAGGTTATTGTAAGCCTGGCTACGAGGGAATATATAACATTAAAATTATGGAGGAAAAGCAAACCATTATCGCCTTTGGAGCAGGAGCCGTATCAAAATTTGTATATCTGGATGAAAATCGCTTGGAGAGGGTGCCTAATGTAAAAAATTTAGAGCAATACCTCAATCGGGTTGAAGAAATGGTTCAAAGGAAAATTAAATATTTGTAGGTCGTTGTTTATTAATTCGAATCAAAGGAGTAGATATAACTATAACAGCGAGTCTTGGTGGTTATATTATTAAGACAACATATACTCAATTTAAAAAGATCATGATGAGAGGACTCATGGTCTTTTATTGTTGAAAAAGCCTCTGGGGAAGAGTCAACTTGATGGTGATATAATATTGTTAAAATTTATGCAAAAAGGTTGCAATGATATTAGATATATGATACTTTAAAATTACAATATAATTCCATGGAAAAGTAAGGTAATTTTTCCGGCTATCAAAATTTTGATTGCAATTGATAGTAGAAAAAAATTGGGAAAATTCATAAATTAAATTTGAGAAACTAAAACATACTAAGCTAATCCTTTAAAATGTAACTTTTTGATTAAATATTAGTTTTGCAGTAAATGGACAACCTCTAAATAGTTTTATTTAAAAACCTCTATAATCATTAAGCAGTTCTAATTGACTTTTTCATATTTACTGCAATAGACCCTTGATATAAAGAGCTATCCATTTAAGAAATTTGCGTAATTAGCCTTTTTAATACCTTTGGATCCAAATTCGTTATTCTTTAAGACGAGTGTTACATCTTTTAACGGTCGTTCTTTTAATATGAAATTACTATTCCATATTTCTTCAATATGAAGGAAAAATAAATTTTTCTTTCCAAACATTATGTGATATATATGCATATATATATATTTTACTAAATGGTGCATCATTTGGTAAAGAACAAATAATTTTATGGAGGTATGTCATATGAAAAAGAATAAGTTACTAAAATTTTTAGTTCTGAGCATTGTACTATTAAGCTTTACTATTAGTGCAAATGCTGCTACTGCTACTGTTTACCTGAGAACTGATCAATCCTCAGCTTCTTCAAGCATCATTGGGCTTAGTAATAAGGCAGATTATTATGCAGCTAATTCGCCCAATTCATTATTTAGCGTCTATGCTAATGCTTATCGTGCTTATCCCGGTAAAGGTTGGCAACAAGTTGCAGAATCACTAATGTCTACAGGATCTAGTGCCTCAGGGTCATTAACGGGTACAGAAGGAGCAAATTGGTACTTAGAACTTAACCCTTGGGGTTGGGGTTTAATAGGTTGTGAAGCTGTTGGTACCATTAGCTATTAAATAATAATCTCTATTTTTAAAATATGCTATTAGATGGTAAGAGATTTACCATCTAATAGCATTCATAAATACAGATAAAAGGGGATTTGCAATGCTTACCTTAGTTAAAAATAACTTAAAGCTATTTTTTAAAAACAAGTATTTATTATCAGGATTTATTATTTTTTTTATTATAATAAATGCGTATTTAATCGAAGGGCTTTATAAGCTTTCGATTCATAGAGATGCTTTTTATTACCTGCAGGTCAGTCAAAAATTAAGTATGGTTTACTTTATCTTCTTTATATTTATATCCTATGAGTATCTGGTGAAAAGTAAAAATGATTTTATATTAGAAAGCCTTTCAATTACGGATAATGGCAAGCTTACATTGTATTTTTCCAAATTCGTGGTATTATTGGCAATTATGGTGACCATGACCCTGAACATAATGTTATATAATTACATTTCTTATATTGCAATGCATGTACAAGCATTATCCTTTGCCTATCATATATTCTTAAATAATATCCTAAATATCTTTCTAGTATCTTTTTTGGGCAGCTGTATCGGAACAATGGTCTCCCTATATCTAAAGAGGTTCCAGGCATATCTTTTAATGATATTATCCGGAATTTTAATCAGTCCAATTTTTGAATTCGTACCATTTGTTCTCTTCATGGGTTTTGGAAAAAATATATATCCCTTCAGAGAAGTATTTAACATTTTACCACCAAATTTAAATTGGGTCGAAGAAGCACTCTACGGTCTGTCTATAGAAGCTTATAGATGGAACTTGGTGGTATTTTGGATATGTCTATTAAGCTCAGCTATATTATTAAAATTAAAAACTAAAAAACATAAACTCCAGAGTCTCGTGTGTATGTTATTGGTTATGGTTTCTGTTGTAAATTTCTATCTATATACAAATCCCGGCAGTATAGTAAAGAAGGATTATAATCCAAAGGGGTATACGCCCTTTGATGAATTATACTATACAAATGATGTCCAAAAAGAAGAGAAGGTTGATTTTAGCATAACAGCCTACAATATGAAGTTGGTTATAGATAGGCAATTGCATAATGATGTAAAGATTCAGTTAAATGAAAAAGAACCTTTAGAAAGTTACAAATTTACATTATATAGGAACTTTGAAGTAAAAAGCATATTGAATAAAGAAAATAAAAATATGGAATATAAAAGAGATGGAGATTATTTAGAAATATTTAACCCGACTTCTGAGAAGCTGGAGGAGATTAGAATTATCTATAGTGGTTATAGTCCAGTATTCTATAGTAATTCTCAGGGGGTTTTACTGCCAGGAAGCTTCCCCTATTATCCAATGGAAGGCTATAAACGGTTATATATTAAAGAGCAGACAGTATTTATTCCGATAATAAGGGATGATGAGGTGGATTTTGAGGTTGATGTAAAGTCTAAGCTTAATCTCTATTCTAATTTAAATAAGGATGGAAATTATTTTTCCGGTAAAGCACAGGCAATTACTATGGTTGGTGGTTTTGTAGAGGAGGAGAAGGTAGGCGATGTTACCTTATATGGACTAATACTGAGTGAGATGGATAAAGCTAATCTATTAAAAATAGATGATTTGCTAAAACCCTATAAACATTTAGTATCGGGGATTGATACGCTTAACATCACTGATAAAAAGATATTTCAAGCACCGCATACATTCAGCTCCAGAGTATTAGAAAATGGACTAATTAGCTTTAATGACCATGTTTTTGTATATAGCCTAGATGAAAAAACTTTAATTTACACTTTAATGCAGTCTATTATCCCTCAAGACTATAATAAATCAAAAATAAAAACTGTATTGTTGGATTATATCATCGATAAGGATAGATTTCTCAATATACCGAAGGAACAACTAGAAAATTTTAAGCCTTATGAATTTCACAATTTGTTTCTAAAAAAAATAGATGAATTGGGGGAAGATTATGTGATTCAGGCTACCTTTAGCTATTTAAAGGACAAAAATGATGGAAGAGATTCAATTACCTTTATTGAAAACTTAAATTCTGGGGGGCATTAAAATGTTAGAAGTAATAAATTTAGATAAGGCCTTTAAGAAAAAAGAAGTATTAAAAAATGTTTCCATAAGCCTTAAGCCTGGAGTTTATGGGTTGTTAGGTTCAAACGGGGCAGGAAAAACAACCTTAATAAGGTGTTTAGTAAAACTTTATCATATTACCAAAGGGCAGATAAAGTACAATGGTGTTGACGTTATAAATAATAACTTATTTACAGAAAATGTTGGCTATTTGCCTCAGAAATTCGGCTTGTTTAAAGAATTGACCGTTTATGACAATCTTCAATATTTCGGAGTATTGAAAAAGATACCAAAAGGCTTGATTGAGACCAGTATAAAAGCAAGTTTAGAAATTGTAAACCTAAAGGACAGGATTAATGACAGAGTTTCGACCTTATCTGGAGGTATGATAAGAAGGTTGGGAATCGCTCAGGCGATTTTGGGAGAGCCTGAAATTATCATTTTTGATGAGCCAACAGCTGGTCTGGACCCGGAGGAAAGACTAAGATTTAAAAACATCCTATCTACAATTAAGGAAAATAAAATAATTATAATTTCAACTCATATAGTGGAGGATGTTGAAGCCTGCTGTGACGGATTGATAATTATGAATGAAGGGGCCATATTAAAAGAAGGAAGTTGCGGAGAGATTATATCCATGGCAGAGGGAAAAGTTTTTGAGGTGAAGGAAGGAACTCATATCAACTCAAGC
>CBFGTV010000012.1:0-67205 GCA_965652145.1 uncultured Clostridiaceae bacterium | reverse complement strand
TTACCAGGTCGGTCTCCAGTCCTCTGAAATGGGCTTCGCCATAGTTTTCAAAGAGTTCATTAATTGACATTCCGGTTTTAAATTCCAACAATTCATCAAGATCCACCAGTTCAATTCCCAGCAGGCCAGAAAGCTCTTTTCCGATGGAGGTTTTTCCTGCCCCCATAAAGCCCAGGAGTACCAGATTAAAGGGGAATATTCTTTTTGCCTGTATCTGTTTACTGATCTTTAATAATTCATTAAATATTTCTTGAATAGGCTCCAGGTAATCCCTATCCCTTACCTGGGCCGATACCCGTTCCATCACCATGGCCTCACGATGGGGCTGATAAATAGCCATCCCCTTTCTTTTTTTATATTGTATTACCTGATCTACCAGGCGAAATCTTTTTTCCAGCAGAACCACGAGCTCCTTATCACAAATGTCGATTTCCCTTCTAATTTCATCTAATTCCTTCATGGGTCTTCGGCCTCCTATGTTAATTCTTCCAGATGTTGCTGCAATGCTTCCCAGGCCTGTTCAACCAGGGGTTTTTTAATGCTTTTTCCCAGCCAGATTTCCTGGGCCTTGATTCCTTGATACAAAAGCATTGAAAGGCCATTAATTGTTTGACAGCCATATTTTTCTCCCAGCTTAAGGAGCTTGGTTTTTTCGGGATTATAAATTAAATCATATATAATCGCCGCTTTTTGGATAATGTGCTCCCCCACAGGGCATTCTTCGTGTCTTGGGTGCATACCCAGGGGGGTAGTATTGACAATCATATGATAGCTACCTTCTACATCTGCCAAGTTGACAATTTTTATGGTTGTTTCTCCTACTGTTCTTTCAAGGCTTTCCTTTAGGCTTCGGGCCTTGGCTTGATTTCGGTTGGCTATGGTGATTTGACAGCCCATCATTAACAACTCGTAGACGATTACCCTGGCAGCACCGCCAGCCCCCAGCACTAGCACCCTTTTTCCCGCCAGAGAAGGGCTAGTGCCCTCGAGGCTTTTAACAAAGCCGTAGCCATCGGTGTTATAGCCCTTTAGTTGCCCCGATTCTACCTTAACGGTATTGACAGCCCCACATATTTGGGCAATTTCATCGATTTCATCTAAATGATTCATAATGGACTGCTTATGGGGAATTGTGACATTAAAGCCTTTAAAGTTCTTTTTTAATAGCCCCATACTGCCAGCCAGCCCTTGGGTGGTAATTTGCAGGGGCAGATAGGCACGGTTCAGGTTTAATTCTCGAAAAATGGTATTATGAATAATGGGTGACAGGCTGTGGCCGATGGGGTCCCCTATCACTGCATAAAGCTTGGTTTTATTGTCAATGAAGCTCAAAGGATTTCACCCCCCACAGCCTGATCCAACAGCTCAAGCAGGACTGAGGGATCAAATAAAAATTCCTGGGCCTTTCCGGGCCCTACGGGTAAAATAAGCGATATTTTATTATCTTTATTTTTTTTGTCCAGCTCCATCGGCTCCATCAGTTCCCTTGGCTTAGCCTTAATTTTCAGCGCAAGGGGAAGGGCTTCAATGATTTCTTTTATCTCTGTAAAATAGTCTGTATTGATCAAATCCAGGGCCAGGGCAATGGCTGCTTCATAATAAATACCCAGCAATACGGCTTCTCCATGGGCATAGGTTTGGTATCGGGTTACCATTTCAAGGCTATGCCCCAGGGTATGGCCCAGGTTAAGAATTTTTCGGTTCCCCATTTCCCGCTCGTCAGCCCCTGTTATCTGGGCCTTAATTTCACAGCAGCGTTTGATGGTTTGGGTTAGCATGCCATAGTTTAAATTTAATAATTCTGTAATGTTTTTCTTTAATAGCTTAAATAATTCATAGTCTGCAATTAGGCCATACTTAATGACTTCACCTAAACCACTTACTATTTGTTTTTGATCCAGGGTACCCAATAAAAAGGGATCAATCAAGACCGCCTTTGGCTGATAAAAGCTACCCACCAGGTTTTTGCCCTGGGGCATATTAACAGCGGTCTTTCCTCCTACACTGCTGTCCACCTGGGCCAGCAGGGTGGTGGGTACCTGATAGTAGTCGATTCCCCTCATGTATATTGACGCACAAAATCCTGCAATATCACCCACCATGCCTCCCCCCAGGGCGATAACCTTCGATCTTCTGGAAAGTCTGTTTTTCAACATGAAATCCAGTATGATACTGGCCTGTTCCAGGGTTTTGCTTTCCTCTCCCCTGGGTAATACGTATTTGATAAAGCCTCTGTCGCCCAGGGCCATGGCCAGCTGCTGGCCATAGTGGGAATCCACCAGATCATCGGTTACCACCATAAGCTCATCCCCAGGAATGTAGGTACCCAATTGGTTTAAAAGACCCGGTTCAATATAAATGGTATAGCTGTTGGTTCCTAAATCTAGATTTACTGTTTCCACCTGGATATCATCTCCTCCAATGAATCTCCGCCGTATTTTTTCATAAATTCCTCTGCAATTATTGTAATAGCAACCATTTCACCTACTATGGAGGCGGCGGGTACAGCACAGGTATCACTGCGCTCCACTGAAGCCAGGGCTCCCTCCTTGGTCATGATATCGACTGTATGCAGGGGTGTATAAAGGGTGGGAATGGGCTTCATGGCACACCGAAGAACAATGTCCTCTCCATTGGACATGCCCCCTTCAATTCCCCCGGCATAATTGGTTTTTCGATAGTAGCCCTCTTGAGGATGGTAATATATTTCGTCATGAACCTCAGACCCTTTTTTCATGGCATTTTCCATGCCGGCCCCCACCTCTACCGCCTTAATTCCTTGAATACCCATTAACCCAAAGGCTAACCTGGCATCCAGCTTCCGATCCCAGTGTACATAGCTCCCCAGCCCTGCGGGAACTCCTGAAATTCTTATTTCAAAGATGCCTCCCAGGGAATCCCCCTGCTCCTTGGCCCTATTGATTTCTGCAATCATGGCGGCCTCTGCCTGGGGATCAAGGCATCTTACAGGGGATTCATCGGCCCCCTTGATAGCCTCTGGGGAGACCTCTTTAATATTGGTCATAACCCCACCCAGGCCAATGACATGGCTATTGACGATAATACCAAAGGACTTTAAGAGCTGCTTGACGATGCTTCCAGCGGCAACCCTAACGGCGGTTTCCCTGGCACTGCTGCGCTCCAAAACATTTCTTACATCATCAAAGTTATATTTCAAAGCCCCTGTTAAGTCTGCATGGCCTGGCCTTGGTCTGGTTACCCTTCTGTCATCTTGATTCCTTTCAACAGGGTTCATAAAGGCGGCCCAATTTTCATAGTCTCGGTTGTATATTAAAAACGAAATGGGACTCCCCAGGGTTTTTCCCCCCCTTAACCCTGAAATTATTTCCACCTGGTCCTGTTCAATTTTCATTCTTCCCCCTCGGCCATAGCCTTGCTGTCTTCTGGCCAAGTCACGATTGACCTCATCTATATCAATTGTAACATTGGCAGGAATTCCCTCAATAACCCCTACCAGTGCCTTTCCGTGGGATTCCCCTGCTGTAAGTATTCTCAACAAATTAATCACTCCTATCTAACTACTACCCCTGGGGGTAAGAGCCAAAGATTTTAAGATTGCTGGTGAGCCTCGATATTTTTCTTAATGTGTCCTTTACCGCTTCATCCCTATGATGCCCCTGAAAATCTATAAAAAATACGTATTTTCCCAATTCAAGCTTTGCCGGCCTCGATTCGATTCTGGTCAAGTTAATTCCCGCCTCAGCAAACTTTTTTAAAACAAGGAAAAGGCTGCCCGGATAATCGTCACAAAAGGAAAAGGTGATGGAGGTTTTATCTCGCCCTGTTGGTACTGCTTCCTTTCTTCCAACAATTATAAACCTGGTTTGATTGAGGGGATTATCCTGAATAGAGGGCTTGAGAATTGTAAGCTGGTATAACTCCCCTGCCAGGCGATGGGCGATGGCCCCATGGGCCGCTCCCCTAACACTAACCATTTCACAGGCCCTGGAGGTACTTTGACAGGGACATAGTTCTACATGGGGAAGCTGTTTTTTTAAATAGCCTCTGCACTGTTCAAGGGCTTGAGGATGGGAGTAAACATATTTCAGCTGTTCCATGGTTCCGGTTCCAAGGAGATTATGCTCCACCGGCAGGGTTTTTTCACCTTGAATAACAGTTAGCCTGGTTTCAAGCAAAAGGTCCATTACCTGGGTAACAGCCCCCTCGGTGGAATTTTCTATTGGCAAAATAGCCGCCTCCAGGTCGCCCCCCTCGATCCCTTCAATCAATTCATGAAAGCTATCCTTGGCAACTGCTGTAATTTTATGATCCTTCCAATATTCTATAACAGCCCCATGGCTGTAGGAGCCAATGGGGCCCAGATATCCAACCTGCATCTAAAGCCCCCCTTATTTAACGATGGCCTTCAATTTTTCCTGAAATTCCGGAAAGGAAACGGCAATACATTGGGGATGATTGATGGTGATACCCCCTTTAGAAAATAGTCCGCAAATTGCCAGGGCCATGGCAATTCGATGATCTGAATAGCTCTCTACAATGCCGTAGCCAATTTCGTTAGGCCCTTCTATCTCCATACCATCGGGTAATTCCTTCACTTGAATGCCCAGCTTTTTCATTTCTGTCACCATCGCTGCAATCCGATCTGATTCCTTATGTCTTAACTCCTCAGCACCAGTGATGATGGTTTTTCCCTCCGCCAGGGCCGCAGCTACTGCAATAACCGGTATTTCATCAATTAAACGGGGAAGTATTTCTTGATTGATGCTGGTTCCCCTTAGTCTGCCGCCCAATATGTGCAAATCTCCAATTTCTTCTCCACCGCTGGTACGAATACTTTCAATGGCTATGGCTGCACCCATGGCCTTGAGTACATCAATAATTCCTGTTCTGGTGGGGTTTAGGCCTACATTTTTTATCATTAGCTCTGCCCCTGGCTTTGCTGCCGCTGCCACCATGAAAAAGGCCGCCGAGGAGATATCACCCGGTACCTCCACCTCTTGCCCTATTAGCTGGGACTGACCAATACGAATCCATTCTCCTTCAACCGCTACATTCCCTCCAAAGGCCTTCAGCATCCTTTCGGTATGATCTCGGCTTTTAACCGGCTCCTTAACCCGGGTGGTTCCTTCGGCATAGAGCCCCGCCAAAAGTACCGCTGATTTTACCTGGGCACTGGAAACCGGCAGCACATAGTCTATTCCCCTTAGACCTGCGCCACGAATGACTAGGGGTGCCAGTCTTCCATCCTGCCGGCCATCAATGGCAGCTCCCATTTGACGAAGGGGTGCAGCAATTCTGGCCATGGGCCTTTTTCTTAAGGATTCGTCACCCGTTACGATCGACAGGAAATTTTGCCCCGCCAGAATTCCCGCCATCAACCGCATGGTGGTGCCGGAATTACCTGCATCCAATATATCTATTGGCTCCTTGAGTCCATTTACACCATTTCCTTGCACCGTTACTTTATTTCCCTGCTGGAAAATTTCAACCCCCATTTTTTTAAAACAGGCAATGGTGCTCAGACAATCCTCCCCCTGTAAAAAGCCCTTTATTGTACTTTTTCCCTGGCTAATGCTTCCAAGCATAACAGCCCGATGGGAAATAGACTTGTCTCCCGGTACGGTGATGGTACCGTGAATTCCTTCAGCTTGATTGATTTTCAGCATCCTGTTCCACTCCTCTCCGATGAACTAAGGAAAAGCCCCTTTCCTTTAGCAGGCCTAAGGCCAGCCCTTCATCTGCTTCCGTTTCTAATCCAATACGAATGGCTCCCTTTACTCCTTCCCGAACATGAAGCACCTCTATTTCTTTAATATTAATCCGATTTTCTCCTAAAAGCTGTGTCAGCTCTCCAATGGCGCCTGGGCGATCCTCCAGGTCAATTGTGATGTCAAACAGGGGAGCGATATAGTCGGGCAGCCTGTGGGGAATTTGATCCCTTAGGTTCTTGGCCCTTTTCAGTAGATTTAAAATATCTAATTCGTTCTGATCCATAAGATATCCTTTTATTTTCAACAGTCGATTTTCAATTTTTTGTATCCCCCTCAGCATCTCCTGTCGATTATATAAGAAAATATCCTTCCACATCTCAGGGTTTCCTGAGGCAATTCTAGTGGTATCACGAAAGCCGCCGCCAACAAAGAAACGATCGCTTATTCCTTCGCTATCTTCAAGAATATCTACTAGGATTGCTGCCGTCATGTGGGGTATGTGGCTGATGGTGGCAGCGACCCGGTCGTGTTCAGTGGGATCAATCACAATGGGTAAGGCCCCCATGATTTTGACCAATACCTTTAATTTTTCAAGACCGTCATCTGTGGCACCCCCCTGGGGGGTTAAAAAATAATAGGCATTTTCAAATAGGGTGGCGGTGGCAGCCTTAAATCCCCCCTGTTCTGAACCGGCCATGGGGTGGCCACCGATGAATTTTACTTCCTTAGGCAATAGGTCTTCTGCCAGCCTGGCCACATGGCCTTTGACACTTCCCACATCTGTCACAATGGCCCCAGTGGAAAGGTAAGCAGCCATTTGCTGCATGAGTGCCTGGTAGTGGCCAACGGGGGTAGACAATACCACTAAATCAGCCCCTTCAACGGCATCCTGAAGGCTACGGGCCATTTTATCAATGGCCTCAGCCTTTAGGGCAGCCTTAAGGCTGGGCTCCGATAAATCATATCCTATCACTTGACTTCCGTAATTTTCTTTTTTCAGGGCTAGTGCCATGGAGCCTCCTATTAGTCCCATCCCGATGATTGCTATCTTTTTAAACTTCTCCATCCGGCCTCTCTCCTTCTCACCTTGTGCCCTCTATTTATTTTATCAGGGGCAACATAAGATTGATTGCCTTCATTAAATTATCAAACCTTTCGGGCTTAAGGGATTGAGCCCCGTCAGACAGGGCCTGCTCTGGCTGATGGTGTACCTCTATTATCAGACCATCAGCACCTACAGCAATGGCAGCCTTTGACAAGGGTGCCACGGTGGACCATTTTCCTGTGGCATGGCTTGGATCAACGATAACCGGTAGATGGCTCAGCTCCTTGACAACCGGAATAGCACTAATATCCAGGGTGTTGCGGGTATAGGTTTCAAAGGTTCTGATTCCCCTTTCACAAAGGATTACCCTG
The DNA here is from genome assembly GCA_965652145.1 of uncultured Clostridiaceae bacterium. Lineage (GTDB taxonomy): Bacteria > Bacillota > Clostridia > Peptostreptococcales > Natronincolaceae > CBFGTV01. The sequence goes on along the minus strand of CBFGTV010000012.1, from coordinate 60,096 downwards.
GTGTTTCCCTCTGCCATAATATATTCCGCCGACATTAGCCATTCTTCAATGGTGGCAGACAAGCCTCGCTTTAACAAAATAGGCCGATGGCTCCTGCCGGCCTTTTTCAGCAGGGGAAAGTTTTGCATATTTCTAGCCCCAATTTGCAATATATCGGCATATTCCGCTACCACATCAAAGGTTTCCTGGCACATTACCTCTGTTACAATGGGCATTCCGGTTTCTTCCTTGGCCTTTTTCAGCAGCTTTAAGCCTGCTTCTCCCATGCCCTGAAAGCTGTAGGGCGAGGTCCTTGGCTTGTAGGCTCCTCCCCTTAAAAATTGAGCTCCACTTCTCTTAACTGCCTGGGCAATGGTCATTAGCTGCTCTTCACTTTCCACTGAGCAGGGCCCTGCCATTATAGCCATGTTGCCGCCGCCAATTTTCAAATGATCAACGGTAATTACCGTGTCTTCAGGATGAAAATGTCTGCTGGCCAGTTTAAAGGGATGCTGAACCTTCAAAAGTCTTTCTACGTTCTCGTTGGCTTCGATCTGACTGGGATCAATTTTACTTGTGTCGCCTACTAAGCCCAGTATCCAATAGTTTTCACCCCTGCTTCCATGGACCTGACAGCCCAAACTTTCCATTTTCCTTTGGATTTTTTCCACTGCTTCCGGTTTAGCCTCTGGTTTCATTACAATTACCATGATGATAGCCTCCTCAATTTTTAATTTAATTGATAAAAAAAAGGAGACTCTACTATACTAGAGTCTCCTGGTAATAAAAAAGGAGTATGGTTCCTTTAAATAAACTATAGGAATAGCGTTATAGGTTTGAAGGAATCCCTCTGATATAGAAGGGGATACAAATATTTATTATTTTTCCATGCAAAATAACTGACGCTAAAAAAGTAAAAGCCCCAGTAAAAGTAAAAATAATAAATATTTAATTGGTATTCCCTTCTAATTAATTCCAACACCATGATCACCTTTTTCTTCCTTCATCAATTATCTGAATATTAATATTGATTATATGCAAGTTTATAACCTCTGTCAACAAAAAAATAAATTTATATGTATAATTATTGGATATTGTATTCATAATTATTGTTATTTCAATTTTTTCAATCAATATTTTTTATATAAGGAGATATGAAGCTACAAAAGTTAAAAAACTGCCTAAGCAGTTTTTTATTTGGCATATTCAATTGCTCTTGTTTCACGAATGACATTGACCTTAATCTGACCAGGATACTCCAGATCAGACTCAATGCGTTTTGTGATATTTCGGGCCAATAAAAGTATTTCGTCGTCGTTATAAACCTCTGGCTTAACGAGTATACGAATTTCTCTACCGGCTTGAATAGCAAATGATTTTTCAACGCCATCAAAATCATTGGCGATTTCTTCGAGTTTTTCTAATCGTTTAATATAAGATTCCAGGGTTTCTCGTCGTGCCCCCGGTCTTGCTGCTGAAATAGCGTCGGCAGCAGTAACTAAAACAGCCTCTATTGTTTGAGGTTCATAGTCACCGTGATGGGTTGACATTGCATGGATAACATCCTTGGATTCTTTGTATTTTCTTAGTAATTCCATACCAATTTCTACATGGGTTCCTTCTACCTCATGGTCTACAGCCTTACCAATGTCATGAAGTAAGCCTGCCCGCTTGGCAATTTTTACATCGGCACCCAGCTCTGCTGCCATAATACCAGCAAGATGGGAAACCTCAACTGAATGTTTAAGCACATTTTGACCGTAACTGGTACGGTACTTTAATCTACCTAGTAATTTTACAAGTTCAGGATGAAGACCGTGAACACCGGCATCAAAGGTTGCCTGTTCTCCCTCTTCTTTAATAATATTATCAACTTCTCGTTTGGCCTTTTCGACCATTTCCTCTATTCTTGCGGGATGAATTCTGCCGTCTAAAATCAGCTTTTCAAGGGCTATTCTAGCGACTTCCCTTCTAATTGGATCAAATCCGGATAAAATTACTGCTTCTGGGGTATCATCAATAATTAAATCAATTCCTGTCAAGGTCTCTAGGGTTCTAATGTTTCTACCCTCTCTACCAATAATTCTACCTTTCATTTCATCATTAGGTAATGAAACAACTGTTACGGTAGTTTCTGCAACATGATCAGCAGCACATTTTTGAATAGAATAGGTAATAATTTCTCTTGCTCGTTTTTCAGCCTCTTCCTTCGCCTTTGACTCAATATCTTTAATCATCATTGCTGCTTCATATTTTACATCCTTTTCAATATCACTTAAGAGAAGCTGTCTTGCTTCTTCAGATGTCAAGCCAGAAAGCTCTTCAAGCTTACGAAGTTCCTTTTCATAAAGTTGTTCGATATCTTGCTGCCTTTCTTCCAGATCCCTTAGCTTTCGATTAAGCTTATCCTCTTTCAGTTCAAGGCTTTCAGACTTTTTGTCTAAGGCTTCTTCTTTTTGAATTAATCTTCTTTCTGTTCGTTGTAGTTCATTCCGCCTTTCTCTACTTTCTCGGTCAAATTCATTACGGAGTTTATGAACTTCTTCCTTTGCTTCAAGCAATACTTCTTTTTTGGTTGTTTCTGCATCACGCTCTGCTTTTTCTATAATTTCCTTAGCAAGTTCTTCTGCACCACCAATTTTTTTCTCCGCAATACTTTTTCGATAAAAATAGCCGATAAGGCATCCTACTACGATTCCAGCTAAAGTGAGTAAAATGATTTGTATAATAATACGTGGACACCTCCTTTATTAAGTTTTCAATAATGCGAGCTACAAATAGGTTTTTAGGTAGAAAACTATGTAACTCTTTAAAATACAGAGACCAATTTACATAAAACAGACATTGACACATCTTGATTTGTATTAATTGTATATCTTTTTTTTTTTAATGTCAAGTTACATTCCATTGCCATACAGGGCATGGAAGGCTTATTTTCATTTTTGACACTTCTGCTTCGTTTATACCCATTATTCTGTAAGGATCACAAAAAGAATTTAATTGTTTAAATTTTTTAATCCTTCCTTCACTGTCTTTCTCAAAATTTTCTAAATTATAGGAAAAAGAAAAAAGCAGCCCAAACCATCTGCTTCTATTGGAGGCTGCTCTATTCAATCATTTATTTTATTCTATTGCTGCATCTTCATTGACTACTTCAATAACCTCGGGGTTTTTTCTGGTTACAGGCAGGCCATAGGCCTCTCTGATTTTGTGTTCTATTTCAAGGAAGATATCAGGATTTTCTTTTAAAAATTGCTTGGCATTTTCTCGGCCCTGGCCCAAACGGTGTTCCCCATAGCTGTACCAGGCTCCGGCCTTTTTGACGATATCAAGATTAGTGGCTACATCCAACACGTCACCGGTTCTTGAAATACCCTCTCCGTACATAATATCAAATTCAGCCTGCTTAAAGGGAGGGGCCACCTTGTTCTTTACAACCTTAACCCTTGTTCGGTTTCCAATGATGTCATTCCCCTGCTTAATTACGTCGATTTTTCTGACGTCTAATCGGATTGAGGCATAGAATTTCAGTGCCTTTCCTCCGGTGGTGGTTTCGGGGTTTCCAAACATAACCCCAACCTTTTCTCGAAGCTGGTTGATAAAGATAATGGTTGTATTTGATTTATTGACTGCCCCTGCCAGTTTTCTAAGGGCCTGAGACATTAACCTGGCCTGCAGGCCGACATGGGAATCTCCCATTTCACCTTCAATCTCTGCCTTTGGTACCAGGGCAGCTACAGAGTCAACTACGATAATATCAATAGCACCGCTGCGAACAAGGGCCTCTGCAATTTCAAGGGCCTGCTCCCCGGTATCGGGCTGGGAAACAATCAGGTCTTCTATATTAACCCCTAGCTTCTTAGCATAGCCAGGGTCTAAGGCGTGCTCCGCATCAATAAAGGCGGCGGCTCCTCCATTTTTTTGAGCTTCAGCAATAATATGAAGGGTCACCGTGGTTTTACCAGAGGATTCCGGGCCATAGATTTCTACAATTCTTCCCCTTGGTACACCACCAATACCCAGAGCAATATCCAAGTCAATGGCCCCTGTGGCAATGGATTCCAGGTTAAGCTTTGAATCTTCACCTAATTTCATAATCGAACCTTTACCAAACTGTTTTTCTATTTGATTAATGGCCATTTCTAAAGCTTTTTTCTTTTCAATCATCTCTCCCACCAGAACCTGTCTGGCTTCACCCACCTTTCTGAATAGTCGAACAAACGTTCTTTTAATTTATTATAAACTATATTTCAGTTCAGGTCAAATAAATTATTTAATTTTTTGCAGGGCTTTTCTTAAATAATTCAGGCTATAAAGCACCGTTAAATTTTGTATCCGGCTGCGCTCTCCCCTAAGTCTTAGCTCAAAAACCTGATAATCGTCCAAGACATTTACACCTACATAAACAAGTCCAACGGGTTTTTGTACAGTACCACCCCCAGGCCCGGCAATTCCCGTTACCGAAAGACCGCAATGGGCTCCTGTTCTTTCCTTTAACCCCTTCAGCATAGCCAGGGCGATTTCTGGGCTTACGGCACCATACTGATTGAGTGTATCCGCCGGTACTGCCAGGGTCTTGATCTTTGCTTCATTGCTGTAGGTCACATATCCACTATGGAATACCGTTGAAATCCCCGGTAAGGCAGTTAATCTTGCCGATAACAGCCCTCCGCTGCAGGATTCAGCTACAGCCAGGGTCAAGGCTTTTTCATTTAAAAGGGCCTGTATCACTTCTTCCAATGCCTGGCCGGTTTCACTGAAGATATATACACCTACCCGCCCCTTAACCTCCTGTATCACCGGAGCAAGAAGCATTTCACCTGCTTCCTGGGTTTCAGCCCTGGCAGTTATGACCAGAGAAACCCGCCCCTCGGCGGCATAGGTAGCCATAACAGGATTAACCTGTCCTTCGATTAAATCCATCAGTTTTTCCTCCAGAGCCGATTCACCAATGCCGATGAATTCCAGCTCCCTTTTAACAAACACAAGGCCCCTTACATCGCTCAAATAGGGAATCACCTGATCCTTCAACATAGGAATCATTTCCTTTGGCGGTCCGGGCAGGGCAATAATTTTAGTTTTTTGGTAATCAACAATAAAGCCGGGGGCGGTTCCGTGATGGTTTTCTAATATATGGGCTCCCCGAGGAAAATAAGCCTGGCGGTAGTTGTTTACCGGACAGGCCTGGTGTATTCGTTCTAAGGTTTGTTTAATCTTTTCTTTAACGAAATGGTTTAGCTCAAGGGGATAACCCGTATAGGCCGCTACAGCCTCCCGGGTCAAATCGTCGAGGGTAGGCCCCAGCCCACCGGTTAAAATAACACAATCTGAATCTTTACAGGCAATTTCCAGGAGCACTGCAAGATGCCCTTCATGATCCTCTACCACAAGCTTTTGATAGGTATAAATGCCATACTGCCGTAATTCCTTCGCTATATAATTGGAATTGGTTTCTATGGTTTTACCGGTGACCAATTCAGTGCCTACACAGATAATTGATGCCTTCATGGATTCTACCTCTTTTCTACAGAAATGAGTCTATTCATGTTTAAGAATATGTTTATTGATACGAAGATAATCTACACCCGAAATAATTGTAAAGGCCACAGCCACATACATCATGATGATATCAAAGGGGAAATTGATGTAACGAAAGGGAAAGTTATTCAGCAGCAAGAAAATAATGGCAATAATTTGGGTAATGGTCTTTGCCTTTCCCCACCAGCTGGCAGCAATCACTACCCCCTCGGCCGCCGCAACAGCCCGCAGAATACTGATGGTGAATTCCCGGGCAATAATAACCACCACAACCCATGCCGATAATCTTCCCATTTGTACCAGCGAAATTAAGGCTGCCGATACCAGCAGTTTATCTGCCAGGGGATCCATAAACTTTCCAAAGTTGGTTATCATATTTTTTTTACGGGCAATGTAGCCGTCTAAAGTGTCGGTAATGGCTGCAATAATAAAGATGCCCGCAGCAATGGGTACTCCATAGGGAATCTTATTTAATAGGAAAATCATAAATACGGGAACCAGTAAAATTCTTAAAATTGTTAGTTTATTGGCCAAATTCATCGGTTTTCTCCCCCATCAAATCATATTCTAAGGCGCCTGTGATCTTTACTTTAACCAGGTCTCCCGGAGCCAGCCTGTCGTTGGCTTCAAAATATACCAGGCCATCAATTTCAGGTGCATCCGAACGGGTTCTGCCCAGGTATCGGTTATCCTCATCCATTTCTTCTTCAACCAAAACCTCAAGGATTTTATTTACTTTTTCCTGATTTTTAGAAAGGGAAATCTGCTGCTGTAGCTCCATGATAATAGCCCGTCTTTCCTGCTTAACCGCCTCATCTACCTGTTCCGGCAGTCTTGCGGCGGGCGTATCCTCCTCCTGGGAATATTCAAATACCCCCAGCTTGTCAAATCTCATCTCCTCCACAAACTGCCTGAGCTCATCGAAGTGAGCTTGCGACTCCCCTGGAAAGCCTACAATTAGGGATGTTCTCAGGGTGATATCCGGCAGCCTGGTTCTGAGCTTTTTAATTAAGGCCTCCAGATCAGCTTTTCTGGTTCGACGATTCATTCGCTTTAGCACCTCGTCACTGCAATGCTGTATTGGCATATCCAGGTAATGACAGACCTTTTCCAGGGAAGCCATGGCATCAATCAGCTCATCTGTGATCACCTCGGGGTAGGCATACAGCAGCCTGATCCATTGTATGCCATCTATTTCATTTAGCTCCTTCAAAAGTGCAGGCAATTGATATTGTCCATACAAATCAAAGCCATAGCGGGTTGTATCCTGGGCGATTAGAATCAGCTCCTTGACACCCCTTGAGGCTAATTCCCTTGCTTCTTTAACAATATTTTCTATCCTTCTACTTCTATATTTGCCCCTTAATTTGGGAATAATACAGTAGGTACAAAAATTATCGCAGCCATCTGAAATCTTAATATAGGCGCTATAGGTCGGCGTAATTTGATAACGAGGCAGATTTTCATCAAAAACCTTGTCTATATTCCCCACCTGTACCACACGGCTTCCTGCTAAGGATTCATGAATTACCTCAATAATGGCATCGTAATTGCCTGTTCCAACAACGGCATCCACCTCAGGAAGTTCTGCCAAAAGCTCTTGATGATATCGTTCCCCCAGGCAGCCTGAAACAATCAACAGCTTTAGTCTTTCCTGCTTCAAGAGCCCCAGCTCAATGATTTTATTAATTGATTCCTCCTTGGCGGATTCTATAAAGCCACAGGTATTGACAATGATCACATCGGCCTGTTCTTTAAGATTTGTCAGTCGATAACCATATTTATTCAATATTCCCAGCATCATTTCTGCATCAATCATATTTTTGGCACAGCCCAATGCTTCTACATAGATTGTTAAACCCATTATTTTCTTCCCTTCTTATTCCTTAGTTAACGCTTATCTTTATTTGCCTATTCAATTTTATCATAATTTATGTACCCATCCTATGATATTTTGAAATTTAATAATTCCTAAAGGGTTACCTACCTTTAACCCATCTTGTTTTGCTCAATTATTTCAGAGGGACCAATTAATACCTGTCGAGGCTTACTTCCCTCATGGGGACCAACAATTCCCTTTTCCTCCATTTCATCAATTAATCTGGCGGCCCTGTTATAACCAATACGAAGCCTCCTCTGAAGCATTGAAATGGATGCCTGCTGGCTTTCTACCACCATTTCTACAGCCTTTTCAAAGAAATCATCTGAACCAGACATATCTGTAATTTCTCCGCTATCTATCTTATTAATTATTTCTGTTTCGTATTGAGGCTGCTCTCGTTGTTCTTTAATAAAGGCCACGACCCGATCCACTTCCTTTTCTGAAACAAAGGCTCCCTGAACCCGAAGGGGTTTATTGGCCCCTATGGGATAAAACAGCATGTCTCCCTTGCCCAGAAGCTTCTCGGCCCCTCCCATATCTAAAATCGTTCGGGAGTCGGTTTGGGAAGCAACGGAAAAGGCAATTCGGGAAGGAATATTGGCTTTAATAACCCCTGTAATAATATCAACCGAGGGTCTTTGGGTAGCCAAAATTAAATGCAGGCCTGCAGCCCGGGCCATTTGGGCAAGGCGGCAGATGGCATCTTCAACATCATTGGCTGCCACCATCATCAAATCAGCCAGCTCATCGATAATAATCACAACAAAGGGGAGCTTTTCAGGAAGTCCCTTCTCATTATAGCTGCTGATATCCTTCACACCATTTTCGGCAAAGAGCTGGTATCTTCGGGTCATTTCCTGCACCGCCCAATTCAATGCACTGGTTGCCTTTTTGGGATCAGTTACCACGGGAATTAACAGGTGAGGAATACCATTGTACTGATTTAATTCTACTACCTTGGGGTCAATTAACAACAGCTTTACATTTTCCGGCTTAGCAGAATACAAAATGCTTAAAATCAGGGTATTAATACATACACTCTTGCCTGAACCGGTGGCCCCGGCCACCAATAGATGAGGCATTTTGCTAATATCTGCAATTACAGGATTTCCTGAAATATCCTTCCCCAGGGCAAAGGGAATGTTGGCGGTGCTGTTTTGAAAGCCGTTGCTGTCTAATACTTCCCGAAGGGTTACGGTTGAAACATCTTCGTTGGGAATTTCAATACCAATGGCAGCCTTACCGGGGATCGGTGCTTCGATCCGAATGGCGGGGGCCGCCATGTTAAGGGCAATATCATCACTTAAATTTACAATTTTACTAACCTTGACCCCTACATTGGGCTGAAGCTCGTAACGGGTAATTACCGGCCCCTTACTCACCTGAATGACCTTGGCCTCTACCCCGAAATTGAGAAGGGTATCTTCCAGCACCTTGGCCTTTTTAACAATTCGCTTTTTATCTTCCTTATTGGCCATAGCCTCAATCTGATTTAATAGATCAAGACTGGGAAGCTCATAAGGTACCTCTGAGGGTTGAGGAAGGTTGACTTTAATTTCTTCCCCTTGATTATCCTCCTGTCTTACCGTTTGTTCCGGATCAACCCCTGTTTTCCTCTGAACTGTCGGGGTCTCTTCTCCGTCTTCTGTCTGGGCAAAGTCTAATATCTTTATTTTATCAGACCGATCATCATGAACCTCTTCACCAGCAATGGCCAAATCTTGCTCAAAAATCTCCATTTGCTGAAGCATTTGAAGCTTTTTGTCTTGACTTTCCTTAGGATTGCTTTTAGCTTTAGCCTTTGGTTTAGGCTCTTCCTTAGGGACAAATATAAAGTTTTCGATGGCCTCCTTTAAAAATACAAAGGTACCCTTAAGGCCCCTTTGAATAGCTCGAATCAGTTGAAGGAGCGAAACCTTTGTATAGATCATCGTTGAAACGATTACCAGGCAGGTTACAATGATATAAGAGCCTACCCTGCCAAAAAGACTGACAAGGAGATAGGTCAGGCTAATGCCCAGGGCCCCGCCGCTGACTCCCTCTCGTCCCCACACATAGGCAACCCGAAGACTTTCCACCAGGTTTAGACCCTTGAGCCCTTCAATAAAGGCCATGTCCCATAGGGTGATATAAATCAATATGCATGAAAATACTACTGTAAAATACCAAATACTCCTGCCATCCTTCCAAAAGGAGGTATTAATTAAGGTTAAAATTCCTAATAAAATCGTTATGTAAGGTAAAATCATTGCAGCACTGCTAAAAAGGCCCATCAACAGGGTACGAATCCATTCTCCCACCCTTCCGGCACCTAAGGAATGCATTCCTACCAACAACAATAGTCCTACCCCGATTAAAAAGACACCCTTTATTTCATGGTTAAATTGCTCTTTAAAGGAATCTGTCCGTCTTTTACTCTTCTTTGTCGTTTTTTTCCTCATTTTTCTCACCCCAAATCCGATGTACTTAACTGTAATAGTTTTTGTCAACATGGTGACTGATCTGTCCATCCCATTAAGTAAAGCGCAGTATTCTGCGCTCTAATTAAGTATTCATCCAATAATATCATTGTACAACAAAATTGCCGATTCTACAAACGATTTAAAAAAACTTATTAATGAAACAACAATGAAGTAGAAGAAATTTCTTAATTTTTCAAGGGCTCTTCTTGATCTTGCTTAGCCAGCTTAATTAATTCCTTCAGCTTATTCATGGCCCGGTTTAATCCCCCCACCTCATTGATTAATTTCAGCTCTACGGCCTCCTTCCCTATTAAAATTGTTCCAATATCATTGGCCAGCTCATCGGTGGAATTCATTAATTCCAAAAAGGTGGTACGATTCATACCTGAGGTGCGTACAACAAAATCAATAATTCGATCCTGCATTTTTTTAAAATAATTAAAGGTTTGGGGCACACCGATCACCAAGCCGTTCATACGGATTGGATGGATTGTCATGGTGGCAGTGGGAGCAATAAAGGAATAATCTCCCGCCGTTGCCAGGGGCACGCCAATGCTGTGACCTCCGCCCAATACCAGTGTTACTTTAGGCTTTGAAAGGCTGTGAATGAGCTCTGACAGGGCCAGGCCAGCCTCTACATCACCCCCAACCGTATTTAGAATTACCAATAGGCCTTCAATTGCAGCATTTTCCTCTATGGCCACCAATTGGGGGATAATATGCTCATATTTTGTAGATTTATTTTGGGGGGGAGCCATCATATGCCCTTCTATATGACCAATTATGGTTAAAATATGAATATTGTTGTCTTGACTTGGCAAATGATTGGTACCAAGGGCTTGAATATTGGCAAGGGCAGGATTTTCTTTTGAAGTCTCCCCCGGTACCTCTTTATTTTTTGTCAGGGGTGGATACAGCTCTTGATATTGGTCCTCAAAATTATATTCCTTCATTTTTTCACCTCAATTAATTTTGTATAACCTTATTCTAACCTTTTCCCCTGCTTATATTCTTCCTCAATCTGCCCAAACAAAATAAGCCCTCTTTAACGAGGGCCATAATCCTTTTACAAATTATATTTACGTTTTTCATTATCCTCCAGCTCAATGATAATCATATCATTTCCAATTCTCTTAATGGCCTGCCAGGGAATTTCCAACAGGGTCGAGCTGGACAGAAAATTAAACAAGCCCTTTTGATCTGGAATTAACAGGGCTCTTATTTTACCTGTTTTCTCATCAATTAATAAATCAGAATCGCCAATGATCCCCAGTCTGCTGCCATCACAAAGGTTGACGATTTCCTTACCTCCCATGGTGCTAAACCGCATATAAATTCCTCCTATCATTTGTATCAATTACTTCTTAATTTATATGCTTGGCATATTCAATTCAGTACAGCTTTTTTCATGTAAGGATCAGGGATTCCGCTCTTCTAAGCTTTTAATTTGTTTATGCAGACTTTTTAAGATAAAACTAATGGTCGAGGTGACTGGATTCGAACCAGCGACCTTTGCGTCCCGAACGCAACGCTCTACCAAACTGAGCCACACCTCGATAGTATTTTTCATCAAAAAAGCTACATATATATATTATCACAATAATTGAAGAAGTCAACTTTGACATTTAATAAATTTCTATTGATTTCCATTATTTTATATAACTGGAACAGACTACTTCTTCAACGCTCCTATAAAGGAACTACTCTTATTTCTTCTGAATTTATAATATGGGGCTATTTCGATAAGTAATGAAACATAAAAAAAGGTCAATTAAGACCTTTTAGAAAAAATTGCTTCCATTATGTTTTTCTGTTTCTGATTACTAACAACTGCTCCTGCCAGAGAATCAAGGTTTAAAACGGATCTAATGACATTGTTAATTTCTTCCATCGTAATGTTATCGATCATCTGGATAATCTCTTTTTGGGTATGGGTCTTGCCTAAAAGCAGCTCTGACTTTCCAATAGACGACATTCGGCTGCTGGTGCTTTCCAAGCCTAAAATATAATTTCCCTTTAGCTGTTCCTTGGATTTTTGCAGCTCTGTTTCGGTTAACCCATCCCTGAGCAAAAGCTCGATTTCTTCTCTTATAAGATAGGCCGCCTCCTCCAGCTGGTTAGGATTCATTCCTCCATAGATGGTTAAAAGTCCCCCTCCCTTATAGGCGGATGGATAGGAATAGATGGAATAGGCCAAACCCTTGTCTTCACGTATTCGCTGGAATAACCGTGAGCTCATGCTGCCCCCCAGAATGTTATTAATCACCAGAAGGGGATAGGTAGATTGATTTCCCAGGGCTACTCCTCTAAAGCCAAGACATATATGAGTTTGCTCTATATCCTTTACCCGCTCTGAAAACTCAAAATTAAACTGTAGCTCATGATCTTGCTCCTGTGACAAGCTCTGTCCCTTCCAATCACCAAAAAATTTTTCAATGGCCCCCATCAATTGGGCCTCGTCGTAGTTGCCAGCAACGGAAATCACCGCCCGTTGGGGAATATAGTGGTGCTTCATATAATCTATCAGCACCTGTCGATCAATTCCTTCCAGCGATTCCTTTGTGCCCAATATTGGATAACCCAGTGAATGCTCCTTGAATATGGTATGGGACAACAAATCATGAACAAGGTCTTCGGGTGAATCCTCATACATACTGATCTCTTCTAAAATAACACTTCTTTCCTTATCAATTTCCTGGGGATCAAATTTCGAATTAAAGAGCATATCAGCCAACAGCTCAATGGCCAAATCAAAATGGGAATCCAGAACCTTAACGTAATAGCAGGTACATTCCTTACTGGTAAAGGCGTTGATTTGCCCACCCACGCCATCAATTAAATCTGCAATATCCTTTGCTGTTTTGGTGGAGGTTCCCTTGAACAGCATATGCTCGATGAAATGGGAAATTCCACTGTTTATTACGTTTTCATTCTTTGAACCGGTCTCGATCCACACCCCGATTGAAATGGATTTTACATGGGAAATTTGTTCGGTAACAATTCTTAAACCATTATCTAGTGTATATTTATTGTACATTTTATCCTCCCGCCTATGGATTCTGCCAAAGCTCCGTCAATTGTTTAATGATTTATTCATACTTAATCTATTATAATGGAGTTTTCAAACGGATGCAACTTTTCTTAGAGTACATCACTTACCCGACCAACCGTAAGGCCCTTTTCCTTTAAGGCATCAATCAGCTCAGGAAGCGCTCTGGCTGTTTCTTCCATAGGATGCATCAAAACAATTTTTCCATTCAATTCTTCCTTTTCAAGAACTCGCTTTAAAATCAAATCCTTTGTACTGCCCTGGCGCCAGTCGATGGTATCGATGGACCATAGGATCGTTTGATAACCTAGCTTTTCTGCAGCCCTAAGGGTATGCTCGTTATAGGCCCCAGAAGGAGGTGCAAAGTATTTAGGCTTTTCCTGGGTATGGGCCATGATGGCGGCTTCGGCATTTTGAATTTCTTCTTCATTCTTTTCCAGGGAAAGGGTACTGTAGTTAAGGTGCTGATAGCCATGGCTGCCGATTTCATGGCCTGCCGCAATGATGCTTTCAAAGACCTCTGGAAAGGCCTTGGCCCATCGGCCCGTAACAAAGAAGGTGATTTTGACTTCCTTTTCCTCAAAGACCTTGAGCATTTCAGGAATTACCTCATTACCCCAGTCTACATTACAGGTAAAGGCAATAAATTCAGAATCTGCCTTTCCCTGGTCTATGGGCTTAATGGCAGGCTGATAGGTACTGGTTTCAGCGGTTTTGGCAGTTCTGGTGAAATAAAAGATACCACTCCCTGCCAGGATCAAAATGATTATTACTGCAATAATTAAAGTTACCATTCTTTTATTCATAATAATTACCATGAAGGCTCCCCCTTTCTTTTCAAATAACCATTTCATAATATATTATTCCAAATATGACAGGTTATTCTGATTGTAGGGAATAATCGGCCAAAAAAATTAAAAAACATAAACCACTCCGGTTTATGCTTTTTCGTTTTTGTTCTTATCTTTGTCACTCTTTTCCGGCTTAGGCAGCAATGCCTTCCTGGAAAGGTTTATTTTTCCCTGGGGGTCAATTTCCATCAGCTTTACTTCAATTTCATCCCCAACCTGCAATACATCCTCTACTTTATTAATTCTTTCATGGGCTATGTTAGAAATATGAACCAGCCCTTCCTTACCCGGCAATATTTCCAGGAAGGCTCCAAAATTCATGATTTTAACAACCTTTCCCTTGTAAACTTCTCCTACTACCGGTTCCCTGACAATGTCTTCGATAATTTCTACAGCCCGTTTTCCTGACTCTTGATCAGGGGCTGCAATGAAAATCGTACCATCATTTTCTATGTCAATTTTAACTCCGGTATCATCGATGATCTTATTGATTACCTTACCGCCAGTACCAATAACATCTCTGATTTTATCAGGATGGATCTTCATCTTGACAATTTTAGGTGCATAGGGAGATAGCTCAGGACGAGGCTCAGTAATGGTTTCACGCATTTTATTCAATATATGAAGTCTGCCAACCCGGGCTTGCTCAAGGGCCTCCTTCATAATAGGCCGATCGATACCGGCAATTTTGATATCCATTTGAATAGCTGTAATTCCTTTGTCTGTACCTGCCACCTTAAAGTCCATGTCTCCCAAGAAGTCTTCCATCCCCTGGATATCTGACAGAACAGCTACCTTTTCCTTTTCCTTTACCAGTCCCATGGCGATACCTGCCACCATGTTTTTTAGTGGTACCCCTGCATCTAACAGAGCCAAAGTACTGCCGCATACACTGGCCTGGGAGGTTGATCCATTGGAGCTTAGTACCTCTGACACCAGCCTGATGGCATAGGGAAAATCCTCTTTACTGGGGATCATTGGCTCTAAAGCTCTTTCAGCCAAAGCACCATGCCCAATTTCTCTACGGCCGGGTCCCCTTAAAAATCTTGTTTCTCCGACACTATAGGGTGGGAAATTATAGTGATGCATATAGCGCTTTTCCTCTTCTTCCCCTAAACCATCTAAAATTTGCACATCTCCCAGGGCACCAAGGGTCGCCACAGTTAATACCTGAGTTTGCCCCCGGGTAAATAAACCTGTTCCGTGGGTTCTAGGCAATACTCCCACCTGACTCCAAATGGGGCGAATTTCATCGAGCTTACGATCGTCAGGGCGAATTCCTTCTTCAAGAATCATTCTTCTAATCTCGGTCTTGACGATTTTAGATAGAATTTCGCCGACTTCCTTCAAACGATCCTCGTATTTTTCCTGGAAAAAGGCCATTGCTTCTTCCTTTACAGCATCAATATTTTCAATTCTTTCCTGCTTTTCAAAGGTTTTAATGGCATTAATCAGCTTATCTGTTGCAAAGGCCTTAACCTCTGCTTCTAGGTCCACATCGGTTTCCTTTAATATTACCTCGGCCTTAGGTTGTCCCACCTCTGCCACAATGCCTTCTATAAAGGCTACAATTTTCTTGATTTCCTCATGACCAAACATAATGGCATCCAGCACCTGTTCCTCTGTCAGCTCATTGGCCCCAGCTTCGATCATCATAATGGCATCCTTGGTACCTGAAACCATTAAATTCAGGTCACTGATTTCTCTTTGCTCACTGGTGGGGTTCACTATGTATTCCCCATTGATCATACCGATATTAACAGAGCCTGTGGGTCCCATAAAGGGGATTGGTGAGATGGATAATGCAATGGATGAGCCAATCATTGCCACTACGTCTGGGGTACAGTTCTGATCAACTGATAGAACCGTTGCAATAACCTGCACATCATTGTAATATCCCTTTGGAAAAAGAGGTCTAATGGGTCTGTCAATTAACCGGGAGGTTAAAACTGCCTTTTCGGTTGGTCTTCCCTCCCGTTTAATAAAGCCTCCAGGTATCTTTCCCACAGCATAGGATCTTTCCTCATAGTCACAGCTTAAAGGAAAAAAATCAATTCCTTCTCTGGGGGTTTTGGAGGCGCAAGCAGTCACTAAAACCACTGTATCTCCGTAGGTAACGGTGCAGGCTCCATGGGCCAGCTCAGCTACTTTGCCAATTTCTACCTTCAGGGTTCTTCCTGCCAGTTCCATTTCAAAAGTTTTTGCCATAAATTGTTCCTCCTTTCATTCTGTTTCTATTATAAATTCTATGTAAAGAATATTATTTCCTTTAATCTTGATTAAATTCCTATAATGAAAATAGGCCAAAGGTCCAGTTATTAATTACATGTTTTTCCATTTTCACGATTAAATAATAGAGCGGGCTAGCCCGCTCTTGATTATTTTCTTAAGCCTAATTTTTCAATGATTTCTCTGTAACGCTCGATATCTTTGTTTTTAACATAGTTCAAAAGATTTCTTCTTTTACCTACCATTTTAAGAAGACCTCTTTTGGAATGATGATCTTTCTTATGGATCTTACCGTGTTCATTTAGATGATTAATTCTCTCTGTTAACAGGGCAATTTGCACCTCAGGAGAACCTGTATCATTTTCATGAACCCTATGGTTATTAATGATCTCTTGCTTTAATTCCTTATTCATTTGTTTCCACCTCCTCTATTTATATCCCCTTACTCTAAGTATACGTCGGTGATTCAGAATACCGAGAGCAGGTTCTCAACCTTAATCATTTTACCATAATTGTCTTGTCATGTAAATATTTTTTTGTATTTTCAACGTCTGTCTCCATTTGTTGAATTAGGCCCTCTACTCGGTCAAATCGGATGTTATCCCTTAACCTTTTTTTAAAGATCACTTCAATATATTGATCATAAAGGCTACCCTGGTAATCAATAATAAAGGTTTCCACCGAGGTATGCTCCCCCTGGAAGGTTGGGTTGGTACCTATACAGGTTGCCCCCATGAATATCTTATCTTCAATTTTCACCAGGGTAGCATAGACCCCCTCCCTGGGAATTAAAAGATGAGGCTTTATCATGATATTGGCAGTGGGATAACCTAAATTTCGTCCCCTTCCATTTCCATGGATTACCTTTCCGTAGAGGGCAAAGCTCCTGCCAAGGTACTGATTAGCCTTTTCAATTTCACCGTCTAAAATATATTTTCTTACTGCAGTACTGCTTACCTTCTCATTTTCAACGGTAACTGGGTCAATTACACAGACAGAAAAACCATATTTAGTCCCCAGCTCCTTCAATAAAACCACATCGCCCTTGGCCCTTGACCCAAACCGATAGTCAAAGCCCACTACAGCCACCTTGCAATTTAAGCTCTCTATCAATATTTTTTTAACAAAGTCTTCAGGACTTAAATTCATGATTTCTTCGTTAAATTCAGCCAATACCAGAGTTTCAATCCCCAAGTCTTCAAAGAGCCTGTTTTTAACCTCATGACTTGTAATTTGCAGGGGTTCCTTTCCCCTGGTGGTGACAGTGGTGGTATGATTTTTAAATGTATAGACACAGGATTCTAAATGATACTTCGTAGACGCTTCCTTTAAGGCCTCAATCAATTTTTGATGCCCAATGTGAAGTCCGTCAAAATTCCCCAGAGCTACTGCCCTTTCAGTTGATGATAAATGTTGAATCTCTTCTATTAATTTCATAAAGACGCCCCTTTAAACAAATAGCCTGCTGAATTTTAAATAGACCTCTTCCTGTCCTGATTTCACGATTGCTATTCCAATGAATTGATCCTTAAGATAAACTCTGGCCAGGTCTTCCCCTTTAGCCTGCCAACCCTTAAGCCACAAATGGGAAGGAATTTTATTGCCATTTAAAACTGCCCTTTCGGCCCCAGGATTCACTGATATTTTGGGTAGATGCCGCAAGGGATAATCTACCGGATACAATAGCTTCTCTATATCCTGGGTTGCTTCCAGCGCCTCTAGGGTAATGGTATTTTCCAGTTGAAATTCACCCGTGGCAGTTCTTAATAAAAATGACATCATTCCACCACAGCCAAGGCTTTCACCGATATCCTTACATAGGGTTCTAATATAGGTTCCCTTTGAACAAAGCACATCAAAAATAACTCGATTTCCGTTGATCTCAATGATCGAGATTTCATGGATCTGTACCCGCCGCGGCTCCCGCTGAACTTCGATTCCCTCCCGGGCCAGCTCATATAGTTTTTTGCCATCTCGCTTTAAAGCTGAATACATGGGAGGAATTTGATCATATTCTCCCACAAAGCTCATGATTGCCTTTTTAATTTCTTCTCTAGAGGGAATTTCAGCCTGTTGCTTTAAAATTTCCCCGTATTGATCCTGGGTATCGGTCTCAATACCAAGGTACAGCTCAGCTCGATATTTTTTTTGACTGTCTAATAAGAATTGTGATATTTTTGTGGCCTGTCCGATACAGATGGGTAAGACCCCAGCAGCATTGGGGTCTAAGGTTCCTGTATGGCCCACCTTTTTAATGCCCGTCATTCTTCTGACCAAGGAAACCACCCCGTGGGAGGTAACTCCTGGCGGCTTCAATATATTTAAAATACCGTTCAAGTCATCACCAGCCTAAATCATCCTTTGTATTTTATCCAGTATTTGATCCTTCACTTCCTGAATTGTACCTGCCATTACCGCCCCAGAGGCCTTTTTATGACCTCCGCCCCCGAAGGTCTGGGCCAGGCGACTGACATCAAAGGTTGTTTTTGATCTAAGGCTTATTTTAACTTCGCCAGCTTCAAGCTCCTTTAGAATCACAGCCACCTCTACCCCTTTTATGTCCCGTGCATAGTTGATCATACCTTCTACTTCATCATATTGTACTTGATAAGCCTTTAATAGGTCATGGGTTACCTCCATAACGGCTACCTTTCCATCGAAGTAGGTTTTCAAGCCTGCCAAAAGGTGCCCCAGGAGCTTCATACTGCCAAAGGTATTATTTTGATGCAGGTGGTAGGTAAGCTCCTTAAGCTCTACTCCTTTTTCCAGCAAGGCTCCGGCAATATGGTGGGTTTCGGGGCTGGTACTGTCATATCTGAAATTTCCTGTATCAGTTACAATTCCTGTATATAGACAGATTGCCATGGCTTTATCAATATCAACTTCCATTTCCTGGGTAATTAAGCGGTAAATCATTTCACAGGTTGAAGAAGCCTCAGGATCGAGTATATTGATATCTCCAAAGCCTGCATTGCTGACATGATGATCAATATTCACAATCTGCCGGCCTTTTTTTAGTAAATCAATGCTATAGCCCAGGCGTTTTTCATCACCGCAATCCAGCACAAAGCAAATGTCAAAGCATTCTCTTTGATTTAAATCATAACGAATTACCTGATCAATTTGCGGTAAAAATCTATATTTTTGCGGCACGTCATCGTTGACAAAGGTGGTGACCGCAGCCCCCTGCTTTTTTAAGGCCAGAGAGAGGCCCAACAGGGAGCCTAGGCTGTCGCCGTCGGGATTAATATGGGAAATCACCGCAATTCTGCTGCCTTTTTGAACCTGAGGAAATAAATTATTCATTGTCTTCCTCTCCCAAGGGGCCGGCCTCTTGAATTTTTGAAATCTTATGGTACATTTCAACTCCCTTTTCAATGGAATTGTCTAATCTAAATAGTATTTCAGGGGTATACCTTGCCTTAATCTTTTGCCCCACTTCTCTTCTTACAAAGCCGCTGGACTTTTTTAAGGCTTCCAAGGTACTGAT
Source organism: uncultured Clostridiaceae bacterium (assembly GCA_965652145.1). Lineage (GTDB taxonomy): Bacteria > Bacillota > Clostridia > Peptostreptococcales > Natronincolaceae > CBFGTV01. Next base: position 40,616 of record CBFGTV010000012.1, on the reverse strand, counting down.
CTTTTCATCCTCTGTTCCCAAAACACTAATATAGATAGAGGCAAACCTTAAATCCCTGGTTACATCCACCTCGACAACACTGGTCATGGGTGCAATGCGTGGGTCCCTCAATTCATTTCTAATTAGATGGCTGACTATTTTCTTTATTTCCTCATTTAATCGACTTACCCTAGGATATGCCATATCCTTCATCCTTTCCGACTTATCTTGCTATCTCTTCCATTTTAAATGCCTCGATCAGATCGCCTTCCTTGACATCATTGAAGTGATCAATACCAATACCACATTCATAACCTGTGGCCACTTCTCTGACATCGTCTTTGAAACGTTTTAAAGAACCAATTTCCCCTTCATGAATGACAATGCCGTCCCGAACCAATCGAACTTTGGCACTGCGAAGAATCTTGCCCTCTACCACGTAACAGCCGGCAATCAGCCCCAGGCCAGGAACCTTAAAGGTAGCCCTAACTTCAGCTTTTCCCAATTGAACTTCTTTATACTCCGGATCTAACATTCCCTTCATAGCTGCTTCAATATCTTCAATTGCATTGTAGATTACCCGATAGGAACGAATATCAACATTTTCCTTTTCGGCCAGGAAGCTGGCATTAGAAGTGGGTCTGACGTTGAACCCAATAATAATGGCATTGGATGCAGAGGCTAGGGAAACGTCGGTTTCTGTAATGGCTCCCACTCCGCCGTGGATTGGCTTAATGATTACCTTATCGTTGGATAGCTTATTTAAAGACTGCTTAACGGCCTCAACAGAACCCTGAACATCGGCCTTAACGATAATGTTCAGCTCTTTAATTTCTCCTGTTTGCATTTGGCTATACAGGGCATCTAGGGAAATACGTTGAGTAGATCGTAGCTGCTGCTCTTTGATTTTATTGATTCTTTGTTCAGCAATGGTTCTGGCCTGTTTATCGTCAGCCACGGCAACCAGTTGGTCCCCTGCTTCAGGTACCTCTGATAACCCTGTAATTTCTACTGGGGTAGAGGGGCCTGCTGTCTTAACCCTTTTTCCCTTGTCATTAACCATGGCCCGGATTCTACCGTGGATAGTACCGATGACAACTGAATCTCCCACCTTAAGGGTTCCATTTTGCACCAGTATTGTTGCCACTGCCCCCCGGCCCTTATCTAATTGGGCCTCAACAACAGTACCAATGGCCTGTCGATTTGGATTGGCCTTTAATTCTTCCATTTCTGCCACCAAAAGAATCATTTCTAATAATTCGTCTATGTTAGTACCCTGCAGCGCGGAAACCGCAACAGAAATCACATCGCCGCCCCACTCTTCAATAAGCACGCCATTTTCAGAAAGCTCCTGCTTTACCCGGTCTGAATTGGCTCCAGGCTTATCAATTTTATTAATGGCCACAATGATTGGTACGTTGGCCGCCTTGGCATGATTGATCACTTCAATGGTCTGGGGCATGACACCATCATCGGCCGCCACTACCAAAATGGCAATATCGGTTACCTTTGCTCCCCTGGATCGCATAGCCGTAAAGGCTTCATGACCCGGGGTATCTAAAAATACAATTTTCTTACCGTTGATTTGTACTTCAGAGGCTCCAATATGCTGGGTAATTCCTCCTGCTTCTCTTTCCGTTACCTTGGTTTTACGAATGGCATCCAGCAATGAGGTTTTGCCATGGTCTACGTGACCCATTACGGTCACCACCGGAGGTCTGGGCTTTAAATCCTTTTCATCGTCCTCTGGTATTTCAATATCACTGTTTTCTTCTTCCATTACCTCTGCCTTCTTAGACAGGGTAATATCATACCCCTGGGCAATGGTCTGGGCAGTTTCAAAATCAATTTCTTGATTCATGGCTGCCATGACTCCCTGCTGAATGAGCTTTGTAATAATTTCACTTACGTTTTTTTTCAACAGCTCTGCCAGGTCCTTTACAATTATCTTCTCGCCAATTTCTGTTTCTTTTTCTGATTGTTGTCTATTTTTTTCTTCTATCATTGCATCCTTCTTTTCTATGATTTTGTCGTTTTTTCCATGCTTGCTTTTATGACCCTTTTTTTGTTTTTTTTCTTGCTTCGGGGCATTGTTTTTTTCGACGGATTGAGAGGCCTTTTCCGGCTCCTGAACAGTGATTTTCTTTTCTTCAGGCTTATCAGTGAACAGCTCAATAATTAAATTCGCATCTTCCTCTTCCAGGGTGCTCATATGATTGTTGACCACCACAGATAAATCATTTAATTTTTCAATTAGCTCCTTACTGCTGATTCCCAGCTCCTTAGCCAATTGATACACTCTTAACTTAGACAAGCTAATCACCCCCTAATTATTCATTGCCTACTTTTGTGTCGATATACTCCATTAGCTTTCTGGCAAATCCTTGATCACGGATTGCAATGACAGCTCTAGGCAATTTCCCAATGGAGCTTCCAAGATTCTCCTTTGTGTCATAAAATCTTAATGGTATCTCATAAAACCTTGTTTTGTCACGAAATAGCTTTTTTGTATTGTCCGACGCATCCTCTGCCACTAAAACAAGACAGACTTGACGATTTTGTACCGCCTTTTTGCAAAGCTCTTCACCGGAAATTAACTGGCCGGACTTCATTGCCAGGCCCAGCAGATTATTAATTTTTTCCTTCAAGCTGATTAATCTCCTGTATTAGATTTTCATAGATTTCATCGGACACATTGCATTGGAAGGCACGGTGAAAGGCCTTGGTCTTTTTTGCTTTTTCAAAGCATTGGGTTTGGGGACAAATATAAGCTCCCCGTCCCGGTGCCTTTCCCTTTAAATCAATACTGATGATTCCCTCTTGGTTTCTCACCACTCTAATTAATTCTTTCTTGGGCTTCATCTCATTACAGCCCAGGCATTTTCTAAGCGGGATTTTTCTGGTTTTCATTTCAATCACCCCAAATCAGATTGCACTTGACTCTCGCTTTTAATATCAATTTTCCACCCTGTCAGCTTGGCAGCCAGCCGGGCATTTTGGCCTTCTTTACCGATGGCCAGAGACAATTGATAGTCTGGAACAACAACCCTGGCTGTCTTTTCATCCAAATTGACATCGGTTGATACCACCTTGGCAGGGCTTAAGGCACTGGTAATAAACTCAGTTGGATCTTTACTATATTTGATAATATCTATTTTTTCACCCTTTAATTCATCTACAATTGCCTGAACCCTGGCTCCCTTTGGACCAACACAGGCTCCTACGGGATCAACATTTTCATCCTTGGATTCTACGGCAATCTTGGTTCGAGAACCGGCTTCTCTGGAAATACTTTTAATTTCTACAACCCCATCGTGAATTTCAGGCACTTCCAGTTCAAATAAGCGTTTGATCAAGCCAGGATGGGTTCTGGATACAGTTATTTGAGGCCCCTTGGTGGTCTTTTTTACTTCAACAATATAGGTTTTGATTCGATCCCCATGAAGATATTCTTCATTGGGCATTTGCTCATTGGGGCCCAGTATAGCCTCTGTTTTTCCCAGATTTACATAGACAATTCCCTTGGCAACCCTGGCCACTGTTCCGGTAATAATATCAGATTCTCGATTAATAAATTCATCAAATACGATTCCCCGCTCCGCCTCTCGAATTCTTTGCACTACCACCTGCTTCGCCGTTTGGGCTGCGATCCGTCCAAAATTCCTTGGAGTTACCTCACGTTCCACGATATCCTCTATCTCGTAGTTCGGGTCAATGGCCCTGGCATCGACCAGCGCAATTTCTAAAAGCTCATCCTCCACTTCCTCCACAACCCTCTTTTGGGAGTATACTCGAACGTCTCCCGTTTCTCGGTTGATTTCGACCCTCACATTTTGCGCTGTTCCAAAATTCCGCTTATAGCTGGAAATCAAAGCAGCTTCAATGGCATCAATTAAAATCTCCTTTGAGATACCCTTATCCTTAGAAATCTGCTGCAGCGCTTCAATAAACTCCACATTCATCTAAATAACCCTCCTTAAAATTTGATCGCTAGCCTGGTTAAGGCGGCTTTCTCCTTTGGTATCTCTATAAAGCCGGCATTCTTGACATTTAATTGAATTTTACCTTTAACTAAACCCACCAGCTCACCCTCTATTATTTTTTGACCATTTAATGGTTCATATAGCTTTACTTCCACCAGCTCGCCCTGGAACCGCTGAAAATCTGATTCCTTTTTTAAAGGACGGTCCAAACCTGGTGACGATACCTCCAAGAAATAATTTTCTTCGATTGGATCCACTTCATCCAATCGATCACTCAGGGCTTCACTCACCTTTTGGCAGTCATCCAGGGTAATTCCCCCTTCTTTATCAATAAATACTCTTAAATACCGATGGGGGCCTTCTTTTTTAAATTCAATATCTACCAATTCGAAGTTTTCCCTTTCAATGATTGGCAATACCAGCTCTTCTGTTAGCTTTTCAACTTTGTTTTGTCCCATCCTAAAACCTCCCTCTATTCAATTTTTCCCTTTGATATATGTATTTTCAGCCATTTCCAGTATATTTATTCTATTACCTAAGATTTCTGTCAAATATCAAAGATACATAATGACAAAGAGTGGGAATTTCCCACTCTTTCACAATAGTACAATATTATCGACATAAGTATACCATAATTCCCAATTCCGTGCAAGGCTAAAATAAGCTCAGTTGATTGGTTTTTGGCAAACCATTAAGGCACCCATGATTTACCAGGGCCTCTACTACGGTTTTGGTCACTTTGGCCCGCTCCCTTAAGTCTTCCAGGGAAATGAACTCTCCTTGTGCCCTTGCCTCAACAATATTTTTAGCTGCATTTTGCCCAACCCCCTGTAATGATTTTAGGGGTGGCAGCAGTTTACCATCTGTCACTAAAAACCGGTCTGCATCGGAATGATATAGATCCACCGGCAAAAGCTCTATTTTTCTTAGAAACATTTCCAGGGCCACCTCTAGAACCGTCAGCAAGTTTTTTTCCTTAGCCGTAGCTTGGTTACCCATGGCCTCCAGCTCCTTAATTTTTTCCCTGACTGCCCCTTCTCCCTGGACAATTAGATGGGCATCAAAATCCTCTGCCTTGGTGGTAAAGTAGGTGGCATAAAAGGCCTCCGGGTGATGGACTTTAAAGTAGGCAATTCTGAAGGACATCATGACATAGGCCACAGCATGGGCCTTGGGGAACATATACTTGATTTTATTACAGGAATCTATATACCATTGAGGTACATTATTCTTCTTCATCTCTTCTTCATATTCAGGGGTTAGTCCCTTCCCCTTTCTGACATTTTCCATGATCTTAAAGGAGGTTTTTTTAGGCAAGCCCTTTAAAATTAAGTAGTTCATTATGTCATCACGGGTTGAAATAACATCCTTTAGCTCAGCAATATTTCCACGAACCAAATCCTGGGCATTATTGAGCCATACGTCTGTTCCATGGGAAAGACCGCTGATCCGTACCAATTCGGCAAAGGTACTGGGCTTGGTATCTAATAGCATCTGCCGTACAAATTTGGTTCCAAATTCCGGAATCCCCAGGGTTCCTACCTCACAGCCCAGCTCCTGGGGGTCTATATCCAGGGCCTTGGTACTGGTAAAAATACTGACGGTGGTTTGATCATCCAGGGGAATTTCCTGGGCATTTAATCCTGTAATATCCTCCAGCATCTTAATAATGGTGGGCACATCGTGCCCCAGAATATCCAGCTTTAAAAGGCGGCCGCTGATGGAATGATAGTCAAAATGGGTGGTAATAACCCCTGAGCTGGCATCATTGGCCGGATATTGAATGGGACAAAACTCATGGATATCCTTGTGGCCTGGAACGATCATAACTCCTCCGGGATGCTGCCCAGAAGTTCGCTTTACTCCGGTACAACCCATGGTCAAACGGTTGATCTCCGTTTGGTTATGCTGAATTCCCTTTTCCTCCAGGTATTTTTTTACAAATCCATAGGCTGTTTTATCGGCAATGGTACCGATGGTTCCAGCCCGGTACACCTTTCCCTTTCCAAAGAGCTCTTCGGTATATTTATGGGCTTCACTTTGATATTCTCCGGCAAAGTTAAGGTCAATATCAGGCTCCTTATCTCCTTCGAAGCCTAAAAATACTTCAAAGGGAATATCGTGGCCATCCTTGGTCAGAGGAGTATTACATACCGGACAATTTTTATCAGGCAGGTCTGCCCCTGAACCATAGGAACCATCTAAAATAAATTCTGAGTGCTTACAGTTACTGCACACATAGTGGGGTGCCAAGGGGTTTACCTCGGTAATATCGCTCATGGTGGCCGCAAAGGAAGAGCCTACCGAGCCCCGGGACCCTACCAGGTACCCATCACGAAGGGATTTTGTCACCAGCTTCTGGGCGATAATATACATAACGGCATAGCCGTTGCTGATAATTGAATTCAGCTCCCGGTCCAAACGAGACTGAACAATTTCAGGCAGGGGAGTACCATAAATTCTTTCCGCCTTTTCGTAGCATAATCTTCTAAGCTCCTCATCAGATCCTTCAATGACAGGAGGATAGGTACCATCGGGAATTGGAATGATTTCCTCCACCTGTTCATTAATGGCATTGGGAAAATCAATCACTACAGCCTCTGCCCTTTCCTTTCCCAAATAGCTGAATTCCTCCAGCATTTCCTGGGTGGTTTTAAAATACAGGGGAGCCTGATTATCGGCATCGGAAAAGCCCTGTCCAGCCATTAAAATTCTTCTGAAAACCTCATCTCTTTGATTCAAAAAGTGAACGTCACCGGTGGCCACCACAGGCTTTTTTTGGGCTTCGGCCAGGTCTACAATGCACTTGTTAATTTCCCGGAGGGCGGCTTCGTCCTTTACAATACCCTTTTCCACTAGAAATTGATTGTTTGCAAGGGGTTGAATCTCCAGAAAATCATAAAAGTCAGCAATTGCCTCTATTGCTTCATCAGCTTTTCCGCTTAGGTAGGCCTGATACAATTCTCCGGCCTCACAGGCGGTTCCTATCAGTAGTCCCTCCCGATACTGATTCAGCAGACTCTTGGGTAGACGGGGTTTCTTATAAAAATAATTTATATGGGATTCTGAAACCAGCTGGTACAGATTCTTTAAGCCTGTATAATTTTTTACCAAAATCAGCACATGATAGGTATCCAGCTTGGAAAAATCCAATTTCTTAGCCAGCCTTTTGTTGATTTCAGCCAGGGTGCTGATTTGGCGATCCAACAGCATATTGATAAAATAGATCCAAATTTCTGCCGTGGCAGTGGCATCATCTACGGCCCTATGGTGGGACAGCAGCTTGATATTCAATTCCTTGGCAATAAGATTAAGCTTATGACGCTTTAGCTGCGGCAGAAGAATACGGGACAGCTTCAGGGTATCGATGACAGTATTTTCAATTGAGTAACCCTGTTGTTTTCCATTTTCCAGTATAAAGCCCATATCAAAGGCAGCGTTATGGGCTACCAGGGGGACGGCTCCTATAAATTCCAAAAATTGAGGCAATATCTCCTCGATCGTGGGCTGATCCTTCACCATGTCATTAGTGATGCCGGTAAGCTCTGTAATTTTAAGGGGAATAGGTATTTCGGGGTTTACTAAGGCAGAAAACTGGTCAACAATCCTTCCTTCCCTAACCTTCACTGCTCCTATTTCCGTTATTTTATCATTTTTGTTGGATAACCCTGTGGTTTCTATGTCAAAGACCACGTATTCATCCATTAAATCATAGGCTGTATTCCCCTCAATAAGGTCGGCCTCATCATTAACCAGGTATCCTTCCATTCCATATATGATTTTTATGCCATGCTTCTTACCAGCCTCCATGGCCTCGGGGAAGGCCTGGACTACACCATGGTCAGTGATGGCGATGGCCTTGTGCCCCCATTGGGCAGCCTGCTTCACTAAGCTGGCGGTGTTGCTGACGCCATCCATGGATGACATTTGGGTATGTAGGTGAAGCTCCACCCGTTTTCTTTCGCAGGGGTCTATGGAGGGTTCCTTTTTAATGGCCATGAGATCACTGGCCATAATAACATATTCCCGCTGATATTTATCAAAAACAACGTCCCCCCGAACCCGAAGCCACTGACCTTTCTTTAAGGTAGCTTCAAAATCTGCTATGAGGGACTTACGCTCAAATATTTTAATTGTAATGGAATTGGTGTAATCGGTAATCTGAATGGTATAAATTTTTTTACCGCTATTTAAATCCCGGGCTTCAAAATCAATAATTTCTCCTTCTACAATGATTTTAGCCAGTTCTCCCTGGATTTCACTAAGGGCCAGCACTTCACCCATAAAGGGCTTTCCTAAGAGCACTGGCGAAGAGCCATCCTTTGTGCTCTGGCCATTGCTTGCTTCCCTAATCCTTTTAGGGGCTTGGCTTAGGGCCGGTGAATGCTGTACACTTTTTAAGATCTCTTCAACATATTGGGTGCTTTCCTTTTCCCTTACCTCTTCATATTGGGAAATATCAAATTCCCTTAGGGCATTTTCATCCAGCAAGCAGCGAATTTTTTGATTAAAGTGACTGGTAAAATAGGCTTCTATGATTCGATGAATATTTCTTTCCTTTGCTTTTTGTAAAAAAACCGCTTCCTTGATGGTAAGCCTTAGCTGATCATTTTTCATATCCCAATCTATTTCGTCCAACGTTCCTTTAAAGGAGGGCATATTTTTTTGAATTAAATACATTATGTTCTTCCAGTTATCCTCCACCAGCTTTCTTGGAGAGGGATACTCAGGAAATTGAGAAAAGCAAAGATTAACTTCATTCATTTGGAGCCTGCCCTTAATACTGTCAGTCACCTCATCCAAAAGCTTCAGGTCGGCAGCCCTATTCCCCTGAAGCTGTATTTCTATTTTTCTTTTTTTCCGATAATATTTAATTCCATCTAAATAATAGGATTCAAAGCAGGGATTGCAGTTTAATCCTAATTCTGCCAGAAATTCTTTGAAATCCATTTTTCTGTTTGGCTGCATCGTATCCCACCTTTAACTAGTTCAACCAATATTTAATCATATCCTGATACATTTTTAACCGATAAAGGGCGCCTTCATATAGCCCCAGCTTTTCTTCCTTCATGACATGGCTGATATTTTCCAGAGGAATCCGCTTTACCCTCATATTTTTATCCTTTGTAAGGCGATTAAGGGCCAGTTCGATACTGTAGCCTGTGGCCTCCAGCATTAAAATATCAGTAATATGGCAGCCTCGAAAGGCCCTTTGCCCAGAAAGATTGGGGGCAATTTTCTGGGCCATATGGGTAATTAAGCGACCACTGACAAAAATACCAACGGTCATATCGGCAACCTCTGATAATACAGGCAATACCAGGGCTTCAATATGTCCAGGGGTTAATCCGATCAAGTCTGCATCCAGCAGCAATATGGTTTCTTCACCACATTGACTTAAACCCTGTTTAACAGCTGCTGCCTTTCCCTGGTTATAGGGCAGGCGCAGCAGTTCAACAGGGTAGGATCGTACGACGGATTCAGTATGATCGACGGAACCATCATCAACCACAATAATCCGGTGAATATAGGGGGATTGAAGCAAGGGTTCGATCACCCCAGCTATCCGATCTCCCTCATTATAGGCCGGCAAAATTGCTGACACCATTGATCTTAACCTCCTACTCTATTACAGCTTATCAATTTCCTCCAGCAGAGCCTGTACAATTTGATCCTCTGGAACTTTACGAATGATTTCCCCCTTTTTAAACAACAAACCGCCATCGATTCCGCCGGCAATACCTAAATCAGCTTCCTTGGCTTCTCCAGGGCCATTTACTGCACAGCCCATGATTGCCAGCTTAATGGGCTTTTTCAGCTTTCCTACCCGCTCCTCAACCTCCTGGGCCAGCTTAATTAAATCTATTTGACAACGGCCGCAGGTAGGGCACGAAATAATGGTAACTTCGTTTTGAATAATCCCCAGGGATTTTAAAATCTGTCTGCCTACCTTAATTTCCTCTACCGGATCACCCGTTAAGGATACCCGCAGCGTATCACCAATTCCCTTTAGCAGCAGGGCGCCGATTCCCACAGCCGATTTAATGGTTCCCGCCCAGGGGGTACCGGCTTCAGTAATACCTAAATGAAGGGGATAATCACAAAGGGCAGCAATTTTTTCATAGGCCTCCACCGTTAAATGGATATCACTGGCCTTGAGAGAAATGACAATATCATGAAAATCCAGCTCCTCCAAAAGGGCCACATGTCCCATGGCACTGTCAACCATGGCATCAGCCGTAGGATGTCCATACTTTTTCAGCAGGTGCCTTTCCAGTGACCCGGCATTGACACCAATCCGAATGGGGATATTTTTTTCCTTGGCGGCCATCACCACCTCTTTAACCCTTCTTTTGTCTCCAATGTTGCCAGGATTAATTCTCAGGCCGTCAACCCCCTGGGCAATGGCCTCGAGGGCAATCCGATAATCAAAATGAATATCTGCCACCAGGGGAATCGTAATTTGTTTTTTAATTTCATGTATATAATAGGCAGACTCCAGGGTCGGTACTGCAATACGGATGATATCGCAGCCGGCCTCCTCCAATCGCCGTATTTGCGCCACTGTTTCCTTCACCTGTTTGGGGCTTGTGGTGGTCATTGACTGAACCGTTACGGGATGATCTCCCCCTACATAGACCTGACCACATGCCACGGCACGGCTTTTTCTTCTCATTTTTCCACCTTCCAAAGTTTTCTATTGAAATATCAGCATTTAATTAAATAGTCTTACAATATCCTGATAGGTGACAAAGACCATTAGGGCTATTAAAATACTAAATCCAATCATGTGGATCATGCCTTCTCGATCGGGGTCTACAGGTTTCCCCCGAAGCAGCTCAACCAGCAGGAACAAGAGTCGGCTGCCATCCAGGGCTGGAATGGGTAACAGGTTCATAAGCCCTAGATTAACGCTGATAAGGGCGGCAAGAAAAACTACATTTAACCACCCTGCCCTGGTGGCTTCTCCCACCAGACTAATAATACCAATTGGGCCCGCCACCTCCGATGAAGATGCCTGCCGAGTAACCAGCCGCCTTAGAAATTCCATAATCTCTGTTACAATCATGGAAAAATTATGAAAGCTGTTTTGAATTGCTCCCTTAAGGGAGCTTTCCATTTTGGGGACAATTCCGATCATAATTTTTCCGCTCTCTTCATCCCTCATGGGGGTAATGGTTTTTGTCATTATTTGACTGTCCCGCTCCAGTACCACCTCCAGGGGGGCTCCTCCTGAATTGCCTATGGCGACCTCCAGCTCAGACCAGGTTCCAATCTGTTCATCATTAATTTTTAAAATCTGATCACCAGGCATAATCTCCACCATTTCTGCAGGTGAGTCGGGAATAATCTGGTCTATGGTCGTCACTGGGCTTCCTGTCATATAAAATAAAAGGGTAAAAAGCAGAAGGCCTAGAATAAAATTCATGATTGGTCCTGCCACGATGACCGCCATCCTTGCAGGTACAGACTTTTTATTGAAGCTCCTGGCATCTTCGGATTTCTCGTCTTCGCCTTCCATTTTTACATAGCCCCCGATTGGAAAGGCCCTGACAGAATAGTCAGTCTCTGAACCTGAAAAGGCGAAAAGCTTTGGCCCCATTCCAATGGCAAATTCATGTACTTTAATTCCCACCAGCTTTGCTATGGCAAAATGCCCCAGCTCATGGAAAAACACCAGCATGCTGAAAACAATAATCGCTGCAATTGCAGTTCCCATTTTTTAACACCTTCCTATCTTATTTGGCTTTTTACCCATGCTCTCACCCATTCATCCACTGTCAACACCTCTTCAAGGCTTTCATAGGAAAAGGCTTGGTGCTGCCCCATGGCAGCCTCTATGATTCTAGGAATATCATAAAAACCAATTCTTCCCTTCAAGTAGCCCTCTACCAATACTTCATTGGCCCCATTTACTACACAGGGCATTGTTCCTCCTATTCTTAAGGCCTCACGGGCCAATTCAAGGCATGGAAATTTATCTGTATCGGGCATTTCAAAGTGGAGACTACTAATTTCTTTAAAATTTAGTCTTGGTAAATTGCCGACCAATCGCTCAGGATATGTAAAGGCATACTGTATCGGCAGCTTCATATCTGGCAGCCCCATTTGGGCAATAACCGAATAATCCTTCAATTCTATCATGGAATGGATAATACTTTCCGGATGAACCACTACTTCTATTTTATCCACATCCACATCAAATAACCACCTGGCTTCAATTACTTCCAATCCCTTGTTCATAAGCGTAGCAGAATCAATGGTAATTTTTTTCCCCATTGTCCAATTCGGGTGCCTTAAGGCTTCAGCACAGGCGGCCTGGGCAATGTCTTCCTTCTTCCAGTTCCTAAAGGGCCCTCCTGATGCTGTTATGATCAGCTTTGAAAGGTTATGATAATTTTCACCCTGAAGGCATTGAAAAATAGCTGAATGCTCACTATCTACCGGGATCATTCTCACTTGATGCTTTTTGACAAGCTCCATCACTAAGGCCCCTGCCACCACCAGGGTCTCTTTATTGGCCAGAGCAATGTCTTTATTACTTTGAATGGCCTTAAGGGTAGGTACCAGCCCAATACTGCCCATTACAGAATTTAAGACAATATCGGCCTCCGGTATGGTGGCAGCCTCTATCAGCCCCTCCATTCCCGCAACAATTTTTGTTGAGCTTCCTGTTCTGGCCCGCAGCTCCTTTGCCTTTTCTTCATCATAAACAGCCACCAGTTTGGGCTTCAGCTGATCAATCTGTTCTTCCAAGGCTTCTATACTTTTCAACGCAGCCAAGGCCACCACCTGAAATTCTTCAGGATGATCTTGAACCACCTCGATGGCCTGTTTACCAATGGAACCCGTAGAACCCAAAAGGCTTATCTTTTTTTTCATTGGCTTCACCCCTTTAGTGTCAGACTATGAATAAAATAAGCATTGCTTTCAAAGCCATGCTTATTCATTCTATAATCTATTAATCATGAATAGCAAAAAATAATAGATTACCGGCGCTGTAAACAAGATACTGTCAAATCGATCAAGAATTCCTCCATGGCCTGGAATTAAATTACCAAAGTCTTTTATACCCACCCTTCGTTTAATAACCGAAGCGGTAAGATCCCCCAGCATAGAAAAAATGCTTCCAAAAAAACCGATTAAAATCACCGCTGTCATATGTTCTTTGATCATAAAATACCCAAAGATACCGGCAATAATCATCGTACCCAATATGCCACCAATGGCCCCTTCTACGGTTTTTTTAGGACTGATCTCAGGGCAGAGCTTTCTTTTTCCAAAAAAATTTCCGGCAAAATAGGCGCAGGTATCGGTTCCCCAGGCGGTGATAAATATCAACCATATGACAATACCATTGGGCTGCTGGCTGGTCAGCAAAATGTGCCCCAGCAGTACCGGTACATACAATAATCCATAAAGGGTGATACTGGCATCTATCATATTATATTTTCGGTTGGCAAGGAGTATGATACTCAATGCTATGATAGTCATTACCAACCAAAAAATCGGATTAGCAGACATATTTATAAAGTGAAATTGGCTTAATATAGCAATAGCAAAGATATAGCCTATTGGCTTTATTGGATTTAGCTTGGCTGCTTCCATCGCTTGATAAAATTCATAGAGCCCAATCAAAGCAACCACTAAGGTAGCCGCAAAGAGGGCTGTTCCTCCAAAATAAACGACAGCCAGCAATACAGGTACGCCCAATAAACCACTTACAATTCTTTTAAGCATGGTAGACCACCCCTCTCCTATACGGCACCAAACCGCCGGTCACGGTTTTGATATGCTCTGATTCCCTCAATTAGGTCTTTACCACGGAAATCAGGCCAGAAGGTTTCTGTAAACCAGAATTCCGAATAGGCACATTGCCAAAGGAGAAAATTACTGAGACGATGCTCTCCACTAGTACGAATGATCAGCTCGGGATCAGGAATTCCATTTGTATCAAGGGCTAGGCCTATGGTTTCTTCATTAATATCTTCCCTGGATAGGGTGCCTGCCGATACCTGATCAATTAGACGTTTAATTCCTCTAATCAGTTCATCTCTGCCACCGTAATTCAGAGCAATATTGACCCACAAGCCTGTATTATTTTGGGTCAGCTCCTTGGCCTTTAAAACCTCCTTCAAGGGTTTTTCGGGCAATTTATCAATATCACCTATGGTATGAATTCGTACTTTGTTTTCGTGAAGCTCCTTCACTTCCTTCTTTAGATATTCCACCAAAAGCTGCATAAGGGTGGAAACCTCATCGGCCGGACGCTTCCAATTTTCCGTAGAAAAGGCATAAAAGGTTAAATATTTTAACCCTATGGAATCTGCGGTCTTAATCACATCCCGAAGGGCTTCAACGCCAGCCTTATGGCCCAGGGCCCTGGGCATTTGTCTTTTTTGTGCCCATCGTCCGTTTCCATCCATAATGATGGCCACGTGCTCCGGCATCTCGCCCTTATCTATATTAAAGGCCTGTTCATTATTCTTTTGAAAAATATTCAGCCATTCCTTCATTTTAATTCTCCTTAATCGTTTTTAAACCCCCAAAATGGGGGCTTAAAAATAGGATATAATAAGTTCAATTTGATTTGCCAGTACATTTTGTCTTATTACTCTGGCATCTTCTGTTTTAACTGTATTTTTTCCCATGGTTTCAATGATTACCATTTGAAGCCCCATTGTCTTCAATCTTTTTTCTGCAACCTCTACAGGATAGCCTGTCAAATTCGGAATTTGATTCAATCCTATACCTCCATCAGTTCCTTTTCTTTAGCTGCCACTAAATCATCAATTTTTTGTATGTATTTATCGGTCAGCTTTTGTACCTCATCCTGGGCCTTTTTTAAATCATCTTCAGTTAATTCTCCATCTTTTTGCATTTTTTTAAGCAGGTCATTACCTTCTCTTCTTTCATTTCGAATGGCCACCTTTGCATCCTCAGCAGTCTTCTTCACAAGCTTGGTTAAGTCTTTTCTTCTTTCTTCTGTAAGCTGTGGTATATTTAAACGAATAACCTTACCGTCATTAGAGGGGTTAAGCCCCAGGTCTGATGTCAGAATAGCCTTCTCAATACTGCCCATGGCAGAGCGATCATAGGGTTGAATCAGCAATACCCTTGGCTCAGGAGCTGAAACAGAGGCGATCTGTTTAACTGGTGTTGGTGTGCCATAATAGTCTACAGTAAGCTTATCCAGCATGGCAGGATTGGCCCTTCCAGCCCTTATTCCGTTCAAGTCTTCCTTTGCCACACTAATAGTTTTTTGCATTTTCTCTTCAATTGTCTTATGAACATCTAACAACATAATTATCTCCTCCTTTTTAATTAACTATTTATATAAGTTCCTATCTTTTCACCCATTACAACTTTTTTAATATTTCCGGGGTTATCAATTCCGAAGACTTGAATCGGTATACGATTATCCATACAGAGGGAGGTGGCTGTGGAATCCATTACTTTTAATCCCATCTTTAACACGTCTAAATAGGTAAGCTGATCGAAGCGCTTTGCTGTGGCTACCTGGTTGGGATCAGCATCATAGACCCCATCAACCTTCTTCGCCAGGAGAATTACCTCTGCTTCAATTTCAGCAGCCCGCAATGCCGCTGTGGTATCAGTAGAAAAATATGGATTTCCAGTGCCGGCAGCAAAAATCACCACACGGTTTTTTTCCAAATGACGAACCGCTCTTCTTCGAATATAAGGCTCAGCAATTTGTCTCATTTCGATTGCAGTCTGTACTCGAGTCAGTATATTGATGTTCTCTAATGCATCCTGCAGAGCCAGGGCATTAATAACAGTGGCCATCATTCCCATATAGTCTGCGGTGGTACGATCCATTCCTTCACCGCTACGACCTCGCCAGAAATTACCGCCTCCCACAACGACTGCCACCTGTACGCCCAGATCACTAATTTCCTTGATCTGGTTGGCGATTTCATTGACGGTTTCCGTATCCAGTCCAAAACCCTGCTGCCCGGCCAAAGCTTCACCGCTTATTTTCAATAAAACCCTTCTATATAGAGGTTCTGTCATTTTAAAATCCTCCATTCTTTAATTTCTACAAGTTTATAAAAAACCCTTTTTTCTGAACGAAACTGCATTTATGAAATACAAAATTTCTTTGTCTATTTTCGAAATTAATAAAAGCTGTGCCTTAAGCTCTATATAAAGGAGAACACCGAGATGTTCTCCTGGTTGTAAAAATCCCCTGAGCTTCTTTACGTCTGTCAAAGCCAGCTCCCTTACGTATTGATCATACGCTGTGTTCGCTGCCTTTTCCTACGCCTTGAATCCAGGGGCTTTTGATCAGGCTAGAGCCTCAACAATTACTGGATGACACAGGGGTGTTCTCCATTAAATTATTGTTGTTCTATTTGCTTTGCAACTTCTTCTGCAAAGTTTTCTTCTTTCTTTTCTAAACCTTCGCCTACCTCAAATCTTACGAATCTTCTAATGCTGATATTTTCACCAATTTTTGAAATCTTTTCGGTTAATAGTTCTCCGATTGTGATGTCAGGATTTTTTACGAAGCTTTGTTCCAATAAACATACTTCTTTATAGTATTTTTCAATTCTGCCCTCAACCATTTTTTCAACGATTTTTTCTGGTTTTCCTTCATTTAGGGCTTGCTTTTTAAGAATTTCCTTTTCCTTTGCAATTTCATCTTGAGGAACCTCTTCCTTCTTCACATACAAAGGATTGGCAGCAGCAATTTGCATGGCAATGTCTTTGACAAAATCCTTAAATTCTTGATTTTTTGCAACAAAGTCTGTCTCAGAGTTTACTTCAACCAGTACCCCGATTCTGCCGCCATGTATGTATGACTCTACTAATCCTTCCGCTGCAATTCTGCCGGCCTTCTTGGCCACCGCAGCAAGACCCTTTTCTCTTAAGATTTCTACGGCCTTATCCATATCTCCATTAGAATCAGTCAAGGCTTTTTTGCAGTCCATCATACCTGCTCCTGTTTTTTCTCTAAGCTCTTTTACCATTCCTGCAGTAATACTCATTTGTTAGCCTCCTCCTTAATATTATGAAAGGTAAGGGAGCAAGGGAAACTCCCCTATACCCTTACCTCTTATCATTTCTACTCTTCAGTTTGAACCCCTTGCTTACCTTCTAAAACGGCATTGGCCATGGTAGCTGTAAGCAATTTCACGGCCCGAATTGCATCATCATTTCCAGGAATTACGTAATCCACCTCTTCAGGATCACAGTTAGTATCCACAATTGCAATTACTGGTATACCCAGTTTTTGCGCTTCCTTAATGGCAATTCTTTCTTTTCTTGGATCAACCACAAAAATTGCTTCGGGGATTTCCTTCATATCTTTAATTCCGCCAAGGAACTTTTCAAGCTTTTCTTTTTCATGTCTTAGCTTAATTACTTCCTTTTTAGGTAATACGTTGAAGGTTCCATCCTCTTCCATTCTTTCAAGCTCATGAAGTCGATCAATTCTGATTTTGATGGTTTTGTAGTTAGTTAACATACCACCTAACCATCTTTGATTGACATAGAACATGCCACATCTTTTAGCTTCTTCTTCAATTGCCTCTTGGGCTTGTTTTTTGGTACCTACGAAAAGAATTGTCTTGCCTTCTGCAGCAATTTCCTTCATAACCTGGTACGCATCTTCTACCTTCTTGACGGTTTTTTGCAGGTCAATGATGTAGATTCCATTTCTTTCTGTAAAGATGTACTCCGCCATCTTGGGATTCCATCTTCTTGTTTGGTGCCCAAAGTGAACACCAGCCTCTAATAATTGTTTCATTGAAATAACTGACATTACGCCACCTCCTAGTTTTTCCGCCACCCTAATCATATTTATCTGGGACCCGAAGGCACCACCAAATAAATCATAGGATGTGTGTTTTTTCTCACCCTAAGTATTTTAACACATGGTTGTGGATGAAGCAATATTTTTTATCTTAGATTATGAAATTTTTTCTATTTAATTATACAATAGCAATAGATTTTCATCTCCAGGCTATTCGTCAAAGGTGATCCTCACAGTTTGATCAAAAGTTCCTAAAAAACAACCAGCATAGCCTATCGAAGTCTATAGGTGCTGGGTTTTTTATGATTATCCAATTAGGAGCTTTTCATCAAACCGGGCCCATCAAGGCCTTTTGGTCAATAGTTCGAAAATCTCCTCAATGCTGCTGCCTCTGGGAATCAATACCTTGCCTGCCCTGAATTTTCGAGTTACATCCTTTGCGTAGGCTTCTTCAATGAAATCCTCTGGACTTTCTATCAGGCCCTTTTCTGCCATCAGGTCGGCAATGGCCTGGGTATGCATTCCTGGTAGAATGGTGATTTCCACTGGCTCTTGGGGTTTCGTATCTTCTATTTTATCCCCATCGGAAGGATATAATTCATCATTTTCCATTTTTTCCGGCTCATTTTCTAAATCACCCTCGATCTGATCCAATTGGCTTTGCTGAACAATCAGACTGTTTTTAATTTCTCCAAGGGTTTTTTCCAGTTCTCCCTGGGATGAATTATCTACGACCTGGGGTAATTCCTGATCATTTCCCCCGACTAATTCATTTAACGAGGCTGTTATGATCATTCCAATACCAATCCCAATAATTAAGCTAAAGTAGCAAAGCTTCTTCAAACCCTTCACCTCATTTAATAAGTTTAATCACCATTTCAACCTCCCGAAGGCTCTTTTCAAGCTTTCTGGCAATGCTTTCAGGTGTTTCCCCCGATTGATACAGCTGAATAATTCGCTCATTTTTCTTGGTAAATCGATTATAATTCAGCAATTGATCGAAGGGAGCCTCCTCTTCGATGACCTCCATAGGCTTTGGCTCCTGGGCCATGGTTCTTAATAGTTCTGTTGCCGCACCCAATTCGCTTTTAAGGGCCTTAACCTCATTTTTAAGCTGTATAAGGTCTTGCTGACCGGGGCCTTGAAATAAAAATGAATTGGGAAGCTCCTCTGATGTGGCCCGCTGCTCTTTGATGAAAAGGGCCAATGCAATTAAAACAATGATTCCGCCTAGTATAATGATCGTTATATTTAACCCCATAATGCACCTCTTTAAATCATAATGTCAATTTTTAAACCTTTTGAATCAGCACCTTTAAGGGGGTCAGCCTTCTTTTTCACCCGCCCCTCAGCCTGCTTCTTTTTCTTTCCCTTATTCTCCTTAGGGTTCTGTTCCTTTGCCTGCTCCTGATTGATTTTTTTACCCTTTGATTCCTCTGACTGTACAATCCGCTCCTTATTTCGCTGGACTTCTGCTTCCTGCTGGTGTTGGACGTACTGATTCGTATCCTTTACCCGATTAAAATCCACCTGCTTGTTTTTTGACTCGTTTATGGTATTGGCATAGGTTAAATGAAAATCAATTGGCTTAATAGACATATTGGGAACCTCCTATTTCTCATAAGGGCCGATTGTAACTTCTCCATCCTTGCGATATAGGGTACAATTAGACAGCTCATCATAGATAAATCTTGTGGCATTTAAGATAACCACCTTGACACCGGGATAAATGGTATCGGAAACATGAATTTTTCCTCTGGATAGATAGGCAATTCTTTCGTCAATTTCCTGGAGCTGTGCCCTTAGGGTTGCCTCCTTCTCCTTTAAAAACTCAAGGGTCTTAACTGACTTGATTAAAATTTCTTCCTTATTTTTTGGAATTTGCCCCGTCTGAGCAGTCCGCTTCAACAGGTCAATCGTTTTCTTAAGATTTTGAGAATTTTTGTCAATCTCAGCCAGTTCCGTTTTAATCTCATCCTGCTTCATTCGTTCTTGGGGATCTATTCCTACTTCCAGCCTCGTGGAGGTGCCCATATGGGAACCCACTGTTTTAGCTCTGATTTCTTCACCGGCTCGAATATCACCGCCGGCTACTAAGCCTCTTTTTCCATTTAATAAAATTTTACCCTTTGTAACAACATCGCTATGTAGTATAAAGTCTGCCTGGATGTTTCCCCGACACCGAATTTTTGCATTTTCAACATACTTAACCACCAAATTACCGCCACATTCCAGCAGTGCCTGATTATTTCCCTGTATGCCTCTGCTAAGTACAATATTTCCCTTTGAAATTAAAGTAGCTCCTTCCACTACACCATTTACCTCGATGTTACCCTCTGCCTGGATCATAAAACCTGACTTAACATTTCCATTGACAATCACAGTACCGTTAAATTGTACGTTTCCTGTAGAGTTATCGACATCGCCTCGAATCTGATAGACTTCGCTGACGCTTATTTTACCATCCTCTACAATGATTTGACCGTCGACCGCCGCATAGAGCTTCAGGCCGTCTTCGCTTTCAACAGTATTTTTTCCTTTTTTAATTCTGACCTCTTTTCCCTTTTTGGCAGAAATGGTATTCCCGCACACATCGGTTCCCGGTACCCCATCGGTGGGGGGGATAATCTCTACCAGCAGCTCGCCACGATTGACATTTCTTATAATATTCAGCTGCTTAAAGTCAACGGTCCCATCCTCCAGAATAATTGGCTTAAAGCTCTTATCTGTATCAAACAAATAAATAGCCTTCCCGTCAATACCATCAATCGGGGCCTTTCCCTTGGCAACCTTTACATACCCGTCTGTCCACTTATGGTCTACTATTTTTTTAAGCAGCTCTTCATCAATACCAAAGACCACCTGCCCCTGGAACAGCTCTTCTTTTAAGGTCTCTAGAGTAAATTCCTTCCCGCCTTCCGCCGCTGAGACCCAAATGCTGGCTTCCATCTTATCCCGGGAAAGATTGATTTTCACTGTGCTGTCAATAAGGGACTCCTCCTGGGGCGGAGCAATTTTACAGGGTTGGTTCTTTTGCTTAACTGCTTGCGTAACTTGGTTAAGCTCATAGCCCTTTACCTGCTTTCTCTTTAAGTAATCCAATATAGCATTAATTAAATCCTGGTCATTTTGATAGGTATTGTTTACCCTTAGAAATACGCCTTCCTGCCCATAGCTTAATTGATAGGGCTTCACTTCAGCTTCTATAGATTTCAAACCCTTTATCAAATCCAGCGGTGCTTCTTCCTTTGCTTCGATTGCTTCCATTGTAACAACTGCTTCAGCTTCCTTGGGACTAACCTTAAGTTTAATTGATCCTTTTTTAAAGAGGAAGCCTCTTTTTTCCTCCAGAATCTCTACCGCCACTTCATCCCTGGTTAGCTTAAGCTGAAGCATTGCCTTTTCCAAGGCCTCATCATAATTTTCTCCGTCTACGATTATAAACCGGTTTCCCATAGCCATCAGTCCTCCCCCCAAACATACTTTTTTTTATCTATAAGGAAAGCTCTTACATCATATTAATTCAAATTGTAGAGAACCTTCCGTCAATAGATTTCAACAAAGTCATCCTATCAATCTTCTAAAAAAAGACTCCGTTAAATTGAAAGCTTTGCCTTTAATCTAGAAATTCCCTTTGAGTGAAGCTGCGAAACTCTTGATTCGGAAATTCCCAATACCGCACCAATTTCTTTATAGGTCAATTCTTCATAATAATAGAGTGCAATTACCTGTTTTTCTCTTTCAGGGAGGTTATCAATACTGCTTCTTAAAATTTCATAGGTTTCCTGGCTGCATAAAATACTCTCTGGTAAATAATCCTCCCGCTCTCGAAGATTGCCCGCATGTCCTTCAATCAGCTTTTCTTCCAGAGAAACAACATTAAGGTTATTAATTTGCTGAAGTGTCAGCTGATAATCCTTAAGAGACACGCCTAATTCCTTTGCCACCTCACTGTCTGAAGCACTTCTTCCCAATTGATTTTCCAGCTTATGATATGCCATTTCAACTGCCTTGGCTTTCTGTCTGATGGATCTGGGAACCCAATCCAGGTTCCTCAGCTGATCAATAATAGCACCTCTGATTCTTATTTGAGCATAGGTTTCAAATTTGACATTTTTATCAAGCTCAAATTTTTCAATTGCATCTATTAATCCAAATATACCATAACCAACTAAATCATCATACTCTACATTAGTCCCATATGTATTATATAGTCTTCCAGCCACTACCTTGACCAATTCGATATATGCCTCAATCAGTTGAGCTTTACTGCTGCTATCCTTATGTTTTTTATAGTGCTGCCACAGGCTTGAATGTTCCATAGAGACCTCCTGGCTACAAATTCTGCTACTAAATGGTCTTGACGCCATAACCAATGGTTTTGACGAGCAAGTCTCCATTTACTGAATAAAACTCAATTGTTCTGCCATAATTTCCCCCGGTGTCCTCTGAAAGGATGGGTATATTGAATTGATTGAGTATTTCCTTTGTGGCAATCGTATTACGATGGCCGATTTTCATTAAATCACTTCCGCTTGAACCAAAGGAAAACATCTGGGCCCCCCCGGCAATTTTGGCAGTCAGTCTTCCTTGGCTAGCCCCCTGCTTAACCATTTCCTCTATAAGCATCTCAATGGCTGTGTCGGCAAACTTAGCCTTGTTTTGATTATTTTTGATCTGTATACTGGAGGGTAACATAATATGGGCAAGACCAGCTATTTGCTTGATTCGATCATATAATGCTATTCCTACACAGGAACCCAGGCCTAATGTTGTCAGTATGTCTGGCTCTTTAACCACCTTTAAATCCGCCATACCGACCTTGATTATATTATGCATTAACTGTACACTCCCAAGCTCGACAGCAGCTTTTCAAAGGAGCCGCTGTCAGGAATTAAAAAGAAATTACCCTTTACCCGGTTATCGCCTTCTGTCAAGGTGGTTTCAATCAACAGAACTTTATCAAAGGTTTGGGAAAATTGAATTGCAGGTACACTTAAAATCGCTCCTGCCATATCAATGCAAAGAGAAGGAACGGAAATTTTTAAATCTAAACCCGTTAATGCTGATAGAGACGAAATGTAGGAGCCGGACAATATATTACCAATTTCCTGCAGGGCAGAGCGATCCATTTCATCCAGTTCACCAACATTTTCTTCCCTTCCCATCAGCATACCAGTTAAAATCTTTGAGGAGGAAATATCCATCAAAAACATAATATTTCCTTCCAAGTCCCCCTCCAATTGAAAATAAATGCCCGCCACAACGATTTCTTCACCGCCCAATACCGTTGCAGCTTCCTCAAAGTCTAATATTCTAACATGGGGCACATCCATGTCAATTCTCTTTTGAATCATTTTTGCCAAGGCTGAAGCGGCATTTCCAGAACCAATATTACCGATTTCCCTTAAAACATCCAAGTACAGGTTGTTTAAATCCTCTAAACTAAATGCCATGGTTTGCCACCACCTTAATTATTTTCTGAGGATATTCCCAGAATTTTCAATGCATCCACCATAATTATCATTCTTTCATGAACCTTGCCGATACCGTTAATATAGTCATCATCAAAGTTATTGATCAGATTAGAGGCATGATCAATGGCTTCATTTTCTATAGTTAATACCTCAGAAGAGCTGTCTACCAAAATTCCTACAATCATTTCATCTATTGATAAAATAATGATTCTGGATTCTTCACTCAATTCAATTTCCGGGAACTGGAAGCGCTTTCTTAAATCCAGCACAGGCACCACCTCTCCCCGGAGATTGATTACACCCTTAACATAGTAGGGTGCATTGGGAACCCTTGTAATTTCAGATATCTTTTCAATGGTCTCAACATAGTTGATTGGTATGCCATAGTCTTCGTCCTGTAATTTAAAGATCACATATTGGTTATTATTATCAAGATTATTATTCAAAGGATTCACCCCCTAAAAGAAAGAATTAGTGTCTACAATCAGCGCCACAGAACCATTACCCAATATAGTTGCCCCAGCGATTGCCTTAATACTTGAAAGGAACCTGCCCAGAGATTTTATGACGATTTCCTGCTGTCCGATTAAATCATCAACCACCAGCCCAGCGGTTTTGTCACCCTTTTTCACAATCACAATTACGTAGTCTTCATCATCCTCACGCTGGGACTTTATATCTAACAGCCTTGATAACCTGAGGATTGGCAGGGTGTGATTACGATACAGCACCACCTCGTTATTCTGAACCTTTCTAATGTCTCTGGAAGGAACGGTGGTAATTTCTTTTATGGTATTAAGGGGAATAGCATATTTTTCTGTTCCAACATTGACAAGAAGGGCCTGAATAATTGCCAGGGTCAAGGGTAGTCGAATAACAAATTTAGAGCCCTTACCGGTCTTGGTATCCACCTCAACTACACCACCAAGGGATTCTATCTTTGTCTTTACCACGTCTAACCCCACGCCCCTGCCGGAAATATCAGAGATTTTATCTGCGGTACTAAAGCCAGGGTGAAATAAAAGCTGAATAATGTCTTTATCCTCCATTATTTGGGCCTGCTGCGGCGTGATGATTCCCCTTTCAATCCCCTTGGTCTTCACCTTTTCAATGTCGATACCCCTGCCGTCATCCTCTGCCTCAATCACAACACTGTTGCCATCGGGATAGGCTACCAGCTTTACGGTTCCGTTAGCAGGCTTTGAAGCCTTTATTCTGGTTTCGGGGTCTTCAATGCCATGGTCAATGGAATTTCTTATTAAATGAATTAAAGGGTCACCTATTTCATCAATTACTGTTCGATCCACTTCGGTTTCTTCCCCTGACATAAAAAGGGATATATCTTTCCCCAGCTCCTTTGACAAATCCCTTACCATTCTAGGAAACCGGTTGAACACCCGCTCAATGGGAACCATTCTGACCTTCATTACGGCATCATGGAGGCTGGTGGTGATCCTTTCCAGATATTCAATAGCATCATGCATGTTTTGGCCGGTTTCCCTTGAATCGTCAATATCCTCCAGCCTGGTCTTGATAATGATCAGCTCACTTACCAAATTCATTAGATTATCTAGACGGTCAATATCGACCCTGACGGTTTTGCCCGTTTTATTGCGTTTTGTTTTATTTTCTTCGTTCTTTGCCGAGGCCATGGGTCCATCTGGTGCTGACTGTACTCCGGCTGCCATAGCTTTTTCCGGCTTGTCCTCAATTTCAAAGGAATGATTTCCTGATAAATCAATGATTTCTATTTTATCTATTTCCGAAATTTCACCCAAGTCTTTATGTAATAGCTTCTCATCCACCTTGGTAACGAGGATTAATTCAAAGGTTAAATCAAATTTTTCATCTTCAATATCTTCAATACTTGGATTAGAATAGATAATTTCTGCCAATTTTTCTAATGAATTGATAATGATATAGGCCCTGGCTGATTTGAGCATACATTTGCTGTCGAGGGTAACCTTTACAAAATAGGCGTTTAATTCCTGCTGCAGCGCTTTTTCAATAACGTTATGAACATATTCACTCACCTGAATATTCTCTATGGCTGCTGCTTGCTTGACGCTTCCCTGGGGAGAATTCCCCTGCCTGCCTCCATCTACCGACTTTCCATCCTTTAAATCAGCCAGCATTTGAATAAGTCCCTCTGATGTATTTTCTCCTTCCCCTCCTGTGGATTCCACCAGATTGATGTAGTTTTCCAGCTCATCGAAGCACATAAAGAGTATATCTATGATATTGGCCTGAATCTTCATTTTTCCGCTTCGAATAAAATCCAGTACATTTTCCATTTCGTGGGTCAGGTGGGCAATATTTTGAAAGCCCATGGTACCCGACATTCCCTTTAAGGTGTGGGCAATTCTAAAAATTTCATTAATCATATTAATATCGTCAGGAGCATTTTCCATTTGCAGTAGTATTTGATTCATACTTTGCAAATGCTCCTTTGACTCTTCAATAAATATGTCCAGATATTGGTTCATATCCATTTACAACACCTCCAACCTATTTAGTATTGAATTTGCTATTTCATCTAGGGGAATTACTGCATCTACTATTCCCAATTTTACTGCACTTTTTGGCATACCGTAGACTACACAGGTGGCTTCATCCTGGGCCAAAATGATTGCCTCATTTTTCTCCTTCAACAGCTTTAGCCCCTTGGCCCCATCGGAGCCCATTCCCGTCATAATAACGGCAATAATGTTCCGATCCGTTATATTGGTCAAAGAGGTATACATCACATCAGCAGAGGGTCGATGCCCTGAGACTGGGGGACTTTTGGATAAATGAATTACCATCTGGCTTTGTTGATTTTGCTTTACTTCCAGGTGTGCGTCTCCCGGCGCAATATAGGCTGTTGCCGGTAAAATTCTTTCCCCATCCTCAGCCTCCTTAACGGTTATTGTTGAAATATTATTTAGCCGATCAGCCAAGGATTTGGTAAAGCCGGGGGGCATATGTTGTACCACCAGAAAGGCGGCCTGGGTGTCACCAGGAATTAAAGGAATCACTGACTGTAGAGCCCTTGGGCCTCCAGTGGAAGTACCAATGGCTACAATGGGAAAACCTTCCTTAGTACTTACCTGCTTACGGGTTCCGGTATTGAAGATCTTCCCTGCCAGTATGTTTCTTTCTGGTATAGAAGCCTGTTTGAGCTTCACCTGGGGTTTAACAGTGGATGCTACCTTTATTTTTTGCAGCAGTTCCTTCTTAACTGATTCTGCATTAATCATAAAGACACTGGAAGGCTTTTGAATAAAGTCCACGGCCCCCGCTTCCAGGGCCATGATTGTGGCATTTGCCCCCTCCGACGTTAGACTGCTAAGCATGACCACCGGCAATGGGGCAAGCTCCATTATTTTTTTTAAGGCCTCCAGGCCATTCATAAGGGGCATTTCAACATCCATTGTTACAATATGAGGTTTTAAGGTCTGTACCTTTTCAATGGCCTCTTGCCCATTCCTTGCAATCCCTACAACCTGAATATGGGGATCACTGCTTAACATATCGGATATGATTTTTCTCATAAAGGCGGAATCATCTACAACCAGTACCTTTATGGGCTCCTTAGCTAAAGTCATTTAAATCAGTCCTTTTTTCCTGAGTAATCTTTGCTTTTCAAATATGAAGGATACAATTCGGTTTCTTGTGGATTCCCGAATGTCTGTAAAGTTAATTCCCAATATGTATTCCCTTACCTCCGGATCAAATTCAGATCGTACAACCTCTCCACTTACAAAGGTTTCCTCCTCTTCATCCAAAAACACCCTGCATGAAACCACGGTTCCCAGCTTAAAGGACTTTTTGCAATACAGCTTCATTCCTCCGCCGCTTATGTCTTTGGTGACAGCAGTGTATTCCTCCGAAGCACTTCTTTCTTTTATTAATACCCTTTTTACCACTTCAAAACGATAAAAGTATCTTCTTTGGATTTTTTCTGCTTCCTCAATGGGAACAATTTCATAAATGGTAAGATTTTTCTCCAGTTTACCTTTTATTTCTGCAGTAAACCTAAAAATTCCTTTTTCTCCACGGTAAAAAATCACTTTAATTCTTTGTCCCTTCCTTAAAGCGTATACCGAACCCTGCTTCATGGGATTTACAATAAAAATACGATTTTCCTTAAGGTCTACCACTTGACTGACAATAGGACTTACTTCTTGATCCTCTGACGTGATTTGAATCTCAAGTTTGTCTCCAATTTTTAGCTCTGCGGCAATATCCATAACCTCACTCCTATCTGAATAAGCTGATTACCCGATTAAAAAAGCCCTTGGCATCACCGGAGGAATCAACCGGTACATCTTTATCTAAAAGCCTCTGGGCAATAATTTCTATATTTTTACTGACAACACTTCTGGGGTATTGTAATAAAAATGGCTTTTGAAGCTTAACAGACCTGCTGACATGTATGTCCTCTGACAAATAACCCAGCTTTTCAAGCTTTATATTTAAAAATCTGCTGCTGACATTCTGTAGTTTTTCAAAGGTCATTTTTCCTTCCTTTATACTTTCCACACGATTGACCAGTAAACTAAGGCATTTGTTGGAATCCTTCAAACCGATGGTTTTAATCATCGCATAGGCATCGGTGACGGCAGTGGGTTCGGGTGTACAGACTACAATCACCTCCTGGGCCGCTAAAACAAAGGATAAAACCGATTTAGAAAGACCCGCTCCGGTATCGATCAAAATAATATCTGCCATTTGATTAAGCTCATTGAACTTTTCAATTAAATCCTTAAGCTTTTCGCCGGACATATCGATCAGATCCAGGATACCAGACCCTCCTGAAACAATTTTAATGCCATTGGGGCCCTGAATGACAACTTCCTTTAGGGTTTTGTTCCCATTAATTACATCTAATAGTGAATATTTGGGCAATACCCCCATTACCACATCAATGTTGGCAAGGCCCAAATCTGCATCGATAATGACCACTCGCTTATTTTGCTGACTAAGGGCTATGGCTAAATTAAGGGTGAAATTAGTTTTACCCACCCCTCCCTTGCCACTGGTAATACAAATTACTCTAGGCTGCATTTGTTCTTGGTATTTGTCTTTATCATTTTTTATTTTGTCTAAGCGCTTCTTTTGCTGTATCATTTCTCTGAGTCTTGCTGCCTGGTCATTCATGCCTTTAAGCCTCCTTCATTAAAAGGCTTATGACTTTTTCAATATTTGTTTCCTCAATGTCATCGGGTACACTTTGGCCCGTTGTAATAAACGAAACAGGCCTATGGGTCTGCATAGTAGTATTCAATATGCTTCCATAGGTTGTGGCTTCATCTAGCTTTGTAAATATAAATTTATAATCCTCTAGAAACTGATATGCATTTATAATTTCTTTAATGTCGTTATTTTTTGATGTACAGCTAACGACCAAATAGACTTCTTTTTCATCCACCTGATTTAATAGCTGCTTTAGCTCTTGCATCTGCTCATGGTTACGATGACTTCTGCCGGCGGTATCCACCATGATGACATCCTTATGCTGTAAGCGCTCAAGGGCCCCATGGATTTCTTCAGGCTGATAAATTACCTCAACGGGTATATCTAAAATATCGCTATAGATTTTTAATTGCTCTACAGCAGCAATTCGATAGGTATCGGCACTAATAAAGCCGATTTGCTTTCCTTCACTGATTGCAAACTGGGCCGCCAGTTTCGCAATGGTAGTGGTTTTTCCCACCCCCGTTGGACCGACAAAGAATATCACCTTGGTATTTTTAACTTCTGAGGGCTCAATAAAATACTGATCAATCAGCTTCATCATTCTGCCATGAAGTACATTTTTATCAATAAGGCTTTTATCTTCGGCATTAGTTACATAAACCGCCAGTTCCTTCATGATTTTATCTATAATTTCAGGTTCTAGTTCCTGCTCCTTCAATAGGTAGAATATATTTTCCAGTTCTGGATTTCCAAGGCCTTTGATTGATTCAGCCAGTTCCTCCTGATTAACCCTTTTCACCACCGAAGACAGCATACTTTTGATTTCAAATATTTCCTTTGAAATCTCTCCTCCAGAGGTGTTCCCCAGATTTTTCTTGGGGAGCCTTGCCTTTAGGGCATCCTCGGGAAGCCGAGGTTCATTTTTAGGCATGGACTCAACGGGCCCTTCCACAGCAGCCACGATTTCGATCATCGGCTTTTTAAAATAGCCAAAGAGGCCCTTTGGCTTTATTTTTCGTTGATGTAAAATGACAGCCTCCGGACCCAGCTCTTGTCTTACCTTCATCATGGCCTCATGATTATCTGCCCCATTGAATTTTTTGACCTTCATTAAATATTCACCATCCCTATAGATTGAATTTCAACTGTTGGATCAACTTCATTATAGGACAATACCACTAAATCAGAGGTCAATTGTTCTGTTAATCGTTTAAAATATAACCTGACCACAGGGGCAGTTATAATAATAGGCTGCTCTCCCAAATTTGTCAGTTTTTGAATTTGATATGAAAGGTTCGAGAGTAATCTTTGGACGATATCCGGGTCGATGGAAATAAAATTGCCTCGATCTGTCTGTTGTATCGAATCAATGATCTTTTGCTCCAGACTTTGATCCAGTGTTATAACCTTGGTTGGCTGATTGGTGATAAATTGCTTGGTAATCACCTTTGCCAGGGCCTGTCTAACATATTCCGTCAGCATATCTGTATCTCTCGTCAGATTTGAATAGTCTGCCAGGGTCTCTAAAATCGTAACCATATTCCTGATGGAAACCCCTTCCTTCAGAAGATTTTTCAAGACTTTTTGAATATCACCAAGGCTTAACTGCCCAGGAACCAGTTCATCAACCAGAGCCGGTTGACTCTCTCTGACATTATCAATTAGCTGCTTCACCTCTTGACGACCCAGTAATTCATGGGACTGGCGTTTAATGATTTCTGTTAAATGGGTAGCAATAATTGATGGCGGGTCTACCACTGTATAGCCAAGCACCTCAGCCTTTTCCCTTTCCTGCTCATTGATCCATTTTGCAGGAAGCCCAAAGGCCGGTTCAGTGGTGTCGACTCCCTCCAGCTCTCCATCGGCCATTCCGGGATTCATGGCCAAATAGTGGTCAAACATAATTTCTCCGTTACTAATCTCAATTCCTTTAATTTTAATAATATATTGATTGGGCTCCAGCTGTATATTATCTCGAAGGCGGATCATAGGAACAATAATACCTAGCTCCATTGCCACCTGCCTTCGAATCATGACCAAACGATCAAAGAGGTCTCCCCCTTGATTGGCATCGGCCAGGGGAATAATTCCATAACCAAATTCCAGCTCAATGGGGTCAATATTTAACAGCGGTAAGACATTTTCGGGCCTTCTTCTTTCTTCAACTGCCTCATCAACTTCATCAGTAATATGATCAAATTCTTCCTCCATACTGGCTTTTCGCATTCGCATTCCCTGAACCAGGAAAATTGCTGAAACGAAAAAGAAGGGTACATTGGGAAGGGGAGTAAGGGCTAAAGCTGCCAATACACCTGAAATAATGAACATAATTTTAGGCTGCTTAAATAACTGCTTAATCAGATCATTGCCCATGCTTCCTTCAGAGGCGGATCTGGTTACGACAATACCGGTGGCAGTAGAAATTAACAGGGCTGGAATTTGACTGGCAAGACCGTCACCTACGGTTAGCAGGGTATATTTTTGTATGGCCGACCCTAAATCCAGACCTCCCATCCATCCAATCACAAATCCGGCTAATATATTGATGATTGTAATAACGATACCTGCTATGGCATCACCCTTCACGAATTTACTGGCTCCGTCCATGGCCCCATAGAAGTCGGCCTCCCGCTGAACCTTTTTCCTTCGTTCCCTAGCTTCTCTATCATCTATCAAACCGGCATTCAGGTCAGCATCAATAGCCATCTGCTTTCCGGGCATGGCATCCAGTGTAAATCTGGCTGCCACCTCTGAAACCCGCTCTGACCCCTTTGTAATGACCAGGAATTGAACGATCATAATGATTAAAAAGACAATAAAACCTACCACTGCATTCCCCTGCATAACAAAGTCTCCAAAGGTATCGATTAACCCTCCTGCATTCCCAGAGGTAAGGATGTATCGAGTGGTGGTAATATTCAGCGCCAGCCGAAATAGGGTTGTCAATAGCAACAATGAAGGAAATATCGAAAAATCTAATGCTTCTTCTGTATACATGGCTATGACCAGAACCAGCAGCGCCAATGAAATATTAAAGCTTAATAATACATCCAAGGCTCCTAATGGAATGGGGATGATTATAATGATTACAATGGCTATCACAGCAAGCACAACTAAAATGTCTCCAAATTTCATTTACTGACCCCCCTTAGACCTTCTTTTTGTTCATTTGGTATACATAGGCAAGGACCTCTGCCACTGCCTGATACAAGTCTGGTGGAATGGTATCTCCTATGTCCACCACATCATATAATGTTCGGGCTAATTGTTTATTTTCTACAATTGGCACGTCATTTTCCATGGCTATTTTTTTAATTTGCTGTGCAATTAGATCCTGTCCCTTGGCCAAGACCTTGGGGGCCTGTGCCTGGTGGGGATCATATTTAACGGCAATGGCGAAGTGAGTTGGGTTGGTAATTATCACATCGGCCTTTGGTACCTCTTGCATCATTCTTCTCATTGAAATTTGACGTTGTTTTTCACGAATCTTCGATTTAATCTGAGGATTCCCTTCAGTCTGCTTATATTCCTCTTTAATTTCCTGTTTTGTCATCTTCATTTGCTTTTCGTAATCATATTTTTGGTACATATAATCTAATATGGCTAGAAATACCAGTACCAAACCGGCCCGATAGCCAATTCCAATGGCAATATCTGATAATGTTGTGACAATGCTCTCTACATTCATTTCTATGGTGTTTAAGATTGTGCTAATCTGGCCCCTGGCATAGCTTAAAACCACATAACCAACAGCCACAATTTTAATAAAGGATTTTACCAGCTCCACCAGGGACTTCAAAGAAAACATTCTTTTAAAGCCTTCTATGGGATTCAGCTTGCTGAATTTTATCCCCAGTGGCTTTGTGGTAAATAAAAAGCCAACCTGCATATAACTGCTTACCAGTCCAATTATCAGGCATATCCCGGCAATGGGCAGGGATAGTACCAAAATATAAATGAGGGCTGTGGTCATCAATTGTAAAAGGTTTCTTTGAGAAAATATATAGTCTAGACTCAAATAATCCTGATAAACAAATTGGGTAAGCTTTAGCATTGAATTTCCTATAAATCCACCTGCAAAGCTAACAACTGCAAAGGCTCCCAGCAGCATCGTGGCTGAGTTAATTTCCTTACTTTGCAGAACCTGCCCCTTTTCCCTTGATTCCCTCAGCTTTTTAGGGGTTGCTTTTTCTGTCTTTTCCTCTGAAAAAAGCTGTAAATTAATTATAAATTCCATTTCATCATCCCTTTGCAAGGATCTTGAGCATTTCATAGATTGAAGTAAATAGCTTATCAAAAATGAGACGGGTAAAGGGCAGCATAAATTGTAGTGAAATAATAACCGTTAGCATTCCAACAAAGATCTTTAAGGGCAGGCCCACAATGAATACATTCATTTGAGGCATGGTTCTGGCTAAAATCCCCAGCAAAACATTGGCCAGCAGGATAGTAAGCAATACTGGGGCACTGAATTTTACTGCCAAAACAAAGAACTCAGTCATGATGACAGTTATTTTTGCAACTCCCTCTGAGCCCAGCGTAAAACTGGTTCCTAGGGGCAAAATTTGAAAGCTGTCGGTTAAAGCCCTGATTAACAGGTGATGTCCATTCAATACAATAAATAAAAGGGACAATAAATTGTTATAAAAGTTACCCATTACCGGAATTTGGGTGTTGGTTTGGGGATCAAATACATTTACCATACCAAAGCCCATCTGGGTATCAATAATGGTGCCCGCCAAATACAGAGCAGAAAAGTACATAAAGGCAATGAAGCCGATTAAAATTCCTGCTATAAATTCTGTTAGTACGTAAAGAGCAAGCTGTAAAACACTGCCGATTTCTATTGCTGCACTGTTTCCCAGAACTGGCATTAAAATGAAACCAATGGTTACTGACAAGCCTATTTTCATTAATGCAGGAAAATTACTGCGGGCAAAGATGGGTGCCGCTACAAAGATCCCCGTGACACGAAAGACAATTAAAATAAAAATATGTAAATTTAGTTGTATTACCTCTAGTAGTTGATCCATGGCCTATCACTCTTCACTGTATGTAGATACTAATATTGTTAAATAATTTAGTTGTGAAATTAATTAGTACTGATAACATCCAAGGACCAAAAATAACAATGGATGCAAAAATAGCAACAATTTTGGGAATAAAGGCTAGAGTCGCCTCCTGAATCTGGGTTGTGGCTTGAAATATACTGACAGCAAGCCCCACCAAGAGGCCAATTAAAAGCATTGGGGCAGCCAGCAGCAGGATGGTGGTCATGGTCTGTTGACCCAGTTCTATTACCATTGCTTCACTCATTTAATTCCCCCCTATTTAAAGCCTACGATCAAGGACTTAATCAGTATGTTCCATCCATCAACCAGAACAAATAACAGTATTTTAAAGGGCAGCGAGATCATAGCCGGCGGCAGCATCATCATCCCCATGGACATTAATGTACTGGCCACCACCATATCCAAAATAATAAAAGGAATAAACAGAATGAATCCCATCTGGAAGGCCGTTTTCAATTCACTGATGATAAAAGCTGGAATCAGTGTCGTTGTAGGAATATCCTCAAGAGATTCCGGTACCTCATTTTCGGCTATTTCCATAAAAAGCGCCAGATCCTTTTCTCTGGTTTGCCTAAACATAAACTCCCTTAAGGGCTTCATTGCCGCCTCTAAAGCTTCAGTATCGCTTATTTCCTCAGCCAAATACGGTTGTATGGCAGTCTGGTTTATTTCTACAAAGATTGGAGCCATGATAAAGAAGGTAAGAAACAGTGCCAATCCAATTAAAACCTGAGTTGGTGGTGTCTGTTGAGTTGCCAGTGCATTCCTTAAAAATGAAAGTACAATAATGATTCTTGTAAAGCCCGTCATCATGATCAAAATTGACGGAGCGATCGATAAAATTGTCAATAGTAATAGAATTTGAATGGAAGAGGCAACCTGTTGGGGTGATTCAGCTCCTTCAACAGACAAACCAATTCTTGGAATTGGCAGGTTGGGCTGGGCTTCCACCCGCCAACCGCTGATCAAGGTCATTATGACAATGAAAACCAACAACCACTGCCACTTCAATTTGGTTTTATATAGTCCTCTAATTGTTTCCATCTGTGTTGTGATCCTCACCTTTTTTTAAAATCGGTTTCTTAAGCAGTTTTTTGATTTCCTTCGTCACTGCCATGTCCTTTTTAAACAGCTCTTTTCCAATCATATCCTTTGCTGCTTGTGCCTCACGATACTTAAGCCATTCGTCAAGGGGCATGGCATCCAATAGGGTAACATTTTTATTTTGAATGGCTAAAAAATATACCCGATCGGCAATTTGAACGATGGTAATGTTCATTTGAAGGCCAACCCCTGAACGTTCTAAAACCTTAATTGAACGGCTATGTATCATCATGTTTGATTTTTTGGCAATCAACAGGGTGGTCAAGTAGGCAAGGCCAACCACTAGGGCCACTGCCATCAGAAGCAAAATGATCGTGAAAATCTGATTTAACATTGCTTCACCGGCTTTAACCGATTACCTTTTTTACTGCCTCAATAACCCGATCTGCCTGGAAGGGCTTAACGATAAAGTCCTTTGCTCCGGCTTGAATTGCTTCAATTACCATGGCCTGTTGTCCCATGGCAGAACACATAATAACCTTGGCATTTGGATCAAGCTTTTTAATTTCCTTTACTGCCTGTATTCCATCGACCTCTGGCATGGTAATATCCATAATGGTTAATAGGGGCCCAAGCTCTTTAAATTTTTCAATGGCCTTGGCACCATTTTCAGCCTCTCCTACAACCTCGAATCCATTTTTGGTCAGTACGTCCTTAATCATCATTCGCATAAATGCCGCATCATCCACGATTAAAATTCCCTTTGCCATTAATATTTCCTCCTTAAATATCTGTGTATTGTATCTATACCCTTCCATTAGTCGCTAAAATTAAACAATTTGCGACAGAAACTACCCCTAATGGTATTATATAACTAGAAGTTAGTTAAATTCAATGAATTTTGATGGGCGATTAATAATTAATTGTAATGGAATTCTCGCTTTAGAGTTTTGCAAAGCGTTTTGTGGTATTGACAATATCGGTTATTCGAATACCATAGTTTTCATCTATTACAACCACTTCACCCTTGGCTACATATTGACCATTGACCAATATATCCAGGGGCTCACCTACCAGTTTATCCAGCTCGATAATGGTACCAGGCCCAAATTCTAATATTTCACTAATTCGTTTAACGGTTCTCCCCAGCTCTACAGTAATATTAAGGGGAACATCCTGAATTAAATCGATGTTTTCAGGCAACCCTTTACTGCTTGACTGATCAAAGGATTGGAATGATACTGGCTGCACATTAACAGGATTAGCAGCTGATTGCTGAGCTGGAGCCTGTCCATGGCCATAGCCCCCCTGGTTGGATTGCTGCGATATTTCCTGGGAAACGACTTTCTGAGGCCTGGCTTCTACCCTGACAGCTTCTTCTGCTGCCGAAGCCTCTTGAGGCGTATAGCTATACAACAGCTTATCAACCATTTCTTTGGCAAAGTCCAGGGGAATCAATTGCATAATCTCGCTGTCTATTAAGTTTCCTATCTCCATTCTAAAGGATATTCTCACAAAGGGCATAGAAAGCTCTGGGAATAGGTCTACAAAATCAGGTGAATTCAGCTCCAACCGAAATACCCTGGGAGGATAAATATCGATCTTTTTACTGAACATTTCTGAAAGAGAGGTGGAGGCAGAGCCCACCATCTGATTCATGGCTTCACTGATGGCACTTAAATGAATATCTGTCAGAGGCTCAGCCCCTATGTTTCCTTCGCCGCCCATCATAAGGTCGGTAATAATCTTGACGTCATTTTCCTTCAGGATTAGTACATTAAGCCCCTCAAGACCTTCTTTGTATTTTACATCCACGGCTACAAAGGGTATATCATATTCTTCTGACAACTGGTTTATATCAAGCAAGGATACCTTTGGTGTGGTGATATTAACCCGATTCCCCAGAAGGGTTGAAAGGGTGGTGGCAGCAGTTCCCATGCTGATATTTCCGATTTCTCCAATGGTGTCCTTTTCTTCGTTGTTGAAATCAGTATAGGTATCCTTTTGGTTATTTTCTACTTCATTTCCTCCGCTACTTCCATTTAGGAGGGCATCAATCTCTTCTTGAGACAACATATCAGTCATCTAGTTCATCTCCTTTCTTGTCAATCCTCGTAACTTTTACAGCGACTTTATTTTTCACAGTACCAGGAACGCCATAATACTTTTGACGTTGTCCAACCAAAATTTCCAGCTCTTGATTAACAAGATTATCCAGCCTAATTACATCACCTTTTTGAAGCCCCAGGAAATCCTTGACTGTAATCATCGTGGACCCCATTAAGGCTGAAATGTTTACATGACTTCTCTCTACCCGTTTTTTCAGAGTCAGTTTGTCAGTTTCTGTAACGGACTTACTGATATTGGAAAACCAAAATTTAGTACTTAGCTTATCTAAAATCGGCTCAATGACAATATGGGGAATACAAATATTCATCATGCCTTCTGTTTCACCAATTTTTAAGCTTAAGGTAATCAATGCTACTGTTTCATTAGGGGAAACGATCTGTACAAACTGGGAATTGGTCTCAATCTTATCTAATTGAGGCTGAAGCTCAATGACATTTTCCCAGGGATCAATCATTAATTCCAATACCTGCTTCATTAATTTTCTTATCAAGGTTGTTTCAATTTCTGTAAAGGTTCTTTTTTCATCAAAGTTTTTACCGATGCCTCCTAATATACGATCTATGAAGGTAAAGGCAATTGACGGTGATATGTCCAAAACGATTTGGCCCGTCAAGGGATACAGATTTACAATTGAGATGACTGCCGGATTAACAATGGAATTGTTGAATTCATAGTAGGACAATTCCTCAACTGTTAAGACCTCTGTATGAATATAGCTCCTCAAATAGCCTGAAAGGAAGGTATTTAAGACCCTTGAAAAATTTTCATGAATAATTTGCAATGTTCTAAGCTGATCCTTTGCAAGCTTTTTTGGACTTTTAAAATCATAATTTCGGATTTTCTTTTCCTGTTTTTCGTCCTTTATCTCTTCGGCGTCGACTTCCCCTGTACTGATTGCCTTTAACAGGGCATCTATTTCATTTTGGGATAATACATCAGACAACTGCTTCACCTCCTACTGTACAATGTAGTCGATAAAATAAACATTTGTAATTTCATCGGTTGTTAATACTTTTCCAATGGCAGCTTTTATTTCTTCCCTCAGGGCCTGCTGACCGCTGATATCCAGTAAATCTTCAGGCTTTTTGGATATCAGAATTTGTATAATGGCGTCTCTTAGTTCGGCGTTGTGGGCTTCAAATTCCTCAATAAGCCTCTTGTTGGTGGTCTCTACCACAATGGAGCCTCTGAAATAGCTCTTTACAGCCCCCAAATTGGTTGTAAAATCTGCCATACTATACTCATAGGTATTTGTTGCCTTAACAGTCATGTTAGGGCTATATACCATGAAGAAGAATACGGCACCGAAGACAACCCCCGCTAATATGACTCCAATGAGTGTGAAAGTAAGTAATTTTTTTGTATCCATGCTCTATCCTCCAATTAGCCAGCTTACGGCAATGAAATTGCAAGCTCTGATTTTAGTATAACAATGTCAACCCGTCTGTTTTTTGCCTTATTCTCAACTGTTTCGTTATCTGCTACGGGATGATATTCTCCATAGCCCGAGGCAGAAAAACGTCTTGGCTCTAAATTAATTTCTTCTATTAAATAGCGAACTACATTAGATGCCCTTGCCACCGACAGCTCCCAGTTGGTTTCATATCTGGAATTAGGCCTTAAGGGGTCCGTATCGGTATGTCCCTCTACCCTGACGAATTTTGACTCAAATTCAGGCTCCATTAAAAATTCTGACAGGTAATTTAAGAGCTCCTTTGAGCCAGGCTTTAATTCTGCACTGCCTGAATCAAATAAGACACTGTCTTGAAAGCGAAGAATCAAACCTCTGGTCTCGAGGGTTACCAGTACATCGTTATCCAGACCATTTGCCTCTAAAAATTCCTCGAGCTTTTCCTTTAGCTTTCTAAAATCCTCTAATTCTTCCATTTGGTTGGTGGTAAGCTCATCTGCCATCCCTTCGGAAATAAAGTCTGACATTTCAATTGTTTGTCCTGAATCTAAGACCCCCAATGCCCCCTGAAAGGATTGGATGATTGATTGAAATTTTTTGGCATCAATTGTTGAAAAGGAAAATAACAACACAAAGAAACATAATAACAGGGTAACCATATCTCCATAGGTGGTCATCCACGCTGGAGAACCTGGTGCCGGAGCTTCTTCTTTTCTTTTTCTAGCCATTTGCTTCCACGCCTTCCTGCTTGCCAGTCAGGTTTTCTCTTGATTTAGGTGGTAAGAAGGCCTTTAGCTTTTCTTCAATGATTCTTGGGTTTTCACCGGCCTGAATCGACAACAGTCCTTCTACCATAATCTCTTTTCTTAAGATCTCCTCACGGCTTCTAAGCTTTAATTTATTGGCAATGGGTAGGAAAATCAGGTTTGCCATTAATGACCCATAGAAGGTAGTGATCAAGGCCACAGCCATACTGGCGCCGATGGAAGAAGGGTCTTCAAGCTTTTTAAGCATGTTGATCAGACCAATTAGGGTACCAATCATACCAAAGGCCGGTGCGTAGGTTCCCATGGATTCAAAAATCCCCTGCCCATTTTTATGCCGCTCTTCCACAAAGGAAAGCTCCGTTTCCAATAGATTTCTAACCAGCTCTGGGTCTGTACCGTCAACGATCAGCATAACCCCTTTTTGTAAAAAGCTGTCGCCAATGCTGTCGGATGCCTCTTCAAGGGCCAGCAGCCCTTCCTTTCTGGCTATATTGGCCAAGCCGATGATCTTATTGATAATCTCTCCGGGTTCCACCTGTTTGTTGCTGAAGGCCTTTGACACAATCTTCATGGCCTCTAATACCTTCTGTAGGGGATAGGAAACAAATGTGGCAGCAATTGTTCCCCCTAAAACGATTTGGATGGATGCGATGTTAAAGTACGTTGGTAAATCACCATCGGCTAAAATTCCAAGTATTACGAATACCATCCCTACAATTATCCCTATTATTGTTGATATATCCAAGATTACACCCCATTTCTACGGTTCCATTCGGTTTAGCAGGAAACCTTTAAATAATTTTTGTTTATATGTAATGACTTTTTCAATTATTTCATCGGCACTGTCTGCAACCACCATTTTATGCCCATTGGTCAAGGTTATGATTGTGTCGGGGGTCTCTTCGACCATTTCAATTAATTCAGCGTTTATCACGATATCCGTGGCATTTAATCGCTTTAATTTAATCATCCTAACCATCCTTTATTAGGCCCTGGGTGCCGAAGCACCCAGACCCTGTCATTTATTCATACTATCGCTTCATATTCACTACTTCCTGAAGCATTTCATCACTGGTGGTAATGATTCTTGAGTTTGCCTGGAAGCCCCTTTGGGTTGTAATCATATAGGTAAACTCCTTAGACAAATCTACATTGGACATTTCCAAAGCCCCTGGGTTAAGATTTCCAAAGCCCCCTGACCCTGGTACTCCGATGATGGCCTGACCTGAATTGGAAGTACTTCGATATAGGTTTCCTCCTGTTTTTTCAAGGCCGGCAGGGTTTTTAAAGTTGGCCATTGCAATCTGTCCCAACACTCTTTTTTGTCCATTATCAAAGACCCCAACAATTTCACCGGTGGCAGCAATCGTAAAGTCCTCTAATGTTCCCTGCTTATAGCCATCGATACCCTGGGCTGAAGCAGTGGATTTATTGGCTGCCATTTTGAGCTTGCTAAAGTCGACATCGAAGCTAAATTCCCCGGCTCCATTTGTAAAGCCTGCCCCTATAGTAATATTCATACTGTCGGCACTTGTATCTAATAGTCTTCCATTAGTACCAAATACCAAGTTAACATCTCCTGCTGCAGTTGACATGCTGCCATCCTTATCTACATAGAATGTGGCTACTGTGTACGTTGTTTCTCCAGTTTTAATATAAGCCTGTTTAATCTGGTGAACACCACCAAGACTATCGTAAACCTGATAGGTTGTTTCCCTTGCAATGGCATCTTCAAAGTCGGGATTCACCTCATAAACCACAGCGCCTCCTCCACTGGGATGTGGCTTTTGTA
>CBFGTV010000011.1:0-68431 GCA_965652145.1 uncultured Clostridiaceae bacterium | reverse complement strand
CCGCCTGCTCCTGGGGGGACATGGAAAACATCGTTCGATCATGATATCGATAAAAATACATGTTAGCTCCTCCTTATATCACCGGTAATGATACTGTGTTCCAGCCTTCTCAATAGCTCCAGATCATTTTTCAGATAGCTTGACGGGTTCAGGCTTAAGTCATAAAACATATTTTCCCCGGGGTCAGGGCATCGGGGAAAGAGAAAAACATCACTCAAAAGGGAAAGGGTCAGCCTTCTCTCATTAACTCTCTGATACTCATGCTCCAGCACCTCTAAAATATCAATGGCATTTAAAATCGATACCTCCGATAGATCATAGACCGATTGGTTGGTGACCCCCGTAATGAAATGGGGAGAGGTATAGGGTAGAATCAGGTTAATGGAGGAAAGTAGATTTTTTTCAGGATATACCCCCCGCCAAAGGGTGTCTCCACCGATAAAGGGATACAATAGATTTTCATTAAACCATAATCGAAGTTTGGGGATAAAGTAGGCACTGTCTACCTCACGATTTTGAATTTCCATTAGCTCCTTGCCTTTACCCGAAAGAATTCCCACAATAATCTTTCGAACCTCCACCTGCTGGGCCTTTAACAGGGGGTCAATTCCCTTAATTCGATAGCCCTTGTTTAGCAGGTCATCCACCAGAATCACCGGCCGGTTAAAGGAACCAATCATCTTAATCTGGTTGGCCAGGTCAAGATAATAGGGGTAGGGACCAATGGTAAAGCCCTTCATGTCAGGCTGAAAGAGTTTTTCCACATGCAGTGATTTTGTGACTGTATTGGGAACAATAGCTCGGTTTAAGATGTTTCCAAAGGGAACACACATTAAATCCCCTAACTTCCTCGGTTGACTTGGGGTTGTCGATACACCGTTTTCCTTACAAATTTTTCGTACCAGGGTTTCATCGATGATTCCCCTGTCAAAGGGAAGCACCAGGTGTCCGGGGTAGAGCCTGTTAAGGGCCTCCTGCAGGCGAATTCTGGTTTTGGCTATCACCGCCTTAACCGCTTCGTTGCTATGGAAGGGCTCCTTAATAATGGTCTCCAGATCCAGATTCAAGGTACAGGGATAGGTCATATCCACAGCCAAAATGGGCTTCCTGGTATCCAGAGTCACAAAGCCATAGCGTTTAATCAGGTCAACCAGCGTCTTATCGACTCTGCTCTCCATGGTATGGTGATAAATCCCATAGCCATAGTCATTTTTTAGGCAATAGGCCAGGGTTTCGGTCAAAAGCCTTTGATAATGCAGCGTGGTATTTTCTGTTTCATTAATAAACAAACCATTGATAGCCACAATTCTTCCCTTGTATTGATCCCGAATGATTTCGCTGATTTGACTATTTTTAAATTCCTGATAAATTTCCTCAGAGGGTACCCAGTTGATAGGGGTATAGGCAATGGGGCGATTGCCATCGGCAATATCCCGTAAAATAACGAGCCGAGCCTCAGGCTTTTTCAATATCATGGTCAAGGTCTCCAGGGCCCCACGCACTCCCCTATGGAAGCATTCTATCAGGGTTTCCACCAGCTCCCTGGGGGGATCGGCCACCACCTCGATATCGATTGAGATGGTTTGAACAACAGACTTATACTGGGGTTCCCGGCGATAAAGGTTGTTTTCATAGATATATTTTTGTGCCATGGGATCAATAAGTCTTGAAATATCCCGATTTTCGTCAATATAATTTCGAATCTGGGTTGAGCTGATTTCCTCAAGCTGCGGAGGAAGATTTAATGTAATTACCTCCCCCTGAATTTGCTTCAGGGCTTGCTTTAAAAGGTCATCCTGACTTTGAGCCTCCCCATCCCTGCGTTCAAAAATAATATGGGAAAAATGGTGAATGGAATGGGGCCTGGGGGGCATCTGATAGGCCGACGCATTCAAGACCACGTCACTTCCCACCACAATAAATACCTTTTCATTCCCCAGGTTATCCTCTAATGTCTTCAAATCGGCAGGATTGGCAATGTTGGTGGGAAAATTCTCAGGGTAAAGGTAAATATTCATTTCATCGGCAATAGACATATTAATAATATTCTTTCGAATCAGATTCGGCTGGGTTCGCTTAGACCACGAAAATTCATCCACCGCCAGGTAAACCTCAAAGCCCAGGTCTCTAATGGCCCTGGAAATTTCCTTATGACCCAGGGTAAAGGGGTCAAAGGTACCGGGGAACAAGGCCACCCGTTCTGGTACATCAATCTGAATCCTTCCATAATGAAAGCTGTAGTCGGCAATAAAACGATAAATATGATTAAGGCCTGATGAATTGGTCAGGAATAAAAGCTGGGTTTCTTCGGAATCAGCCAATAGTGTAAGGATTTTCTTGGCTGTAGCCTGAAAAAGAACATACTTTTCTGCTAAATTAAGCTGCTGGCTGCCGAAAATCCCCTTGCCGATCACACTGAAGGAAATCTGTCGAATTTGTAGATCATCATGAACCAGGCCGTTTAATAGTATTCCCAGGAGCTTACTGCGTCTTTTCTCATAAATCTCAGTCGGTTCCGAAAAGGAGTCGGCGTATTTGGGGTAATTGGCAATCATAATCCCCAGGGTTCGAAGAAGCAGAGCCTTAATTTGATTATTGCTTTGCTTAAGCTTTTCATTAAGATCCTCGATGATTTCATCCAGCTCGAAGGGTGGCAGGTAAAGAAGAATTTGGCCCAAATAGTTGGGAATGTACTTAGTAAATTGATATCCCTCAATTTCCAGGGCTCGCAGCAGCTCAATGGCCAGGTCATTACGCTGCTCCAGGGGCAGTTTGGGGAACAGGGCCACCAGGGCCGAGCCTGCTCCGTTTCGAACACTTTCCACGGCACTGACCTTCAGTAAATTACAATAGTGGATGGCAATGTACAGACCATTCATATTATTGTATTCCAGAAAATATTCCAGAAGCATCTTCACCTGAACCTTTTTGGTCACCCAATTGGTGGCAGTCTTTAGATTACTAAGAAAAATATTGGAGATTTGATTGAGGTCCTTTAGGCAAAGCCAATGATAAGCCTCGATGGCGGACTCCTTCCATTGGAGCTTCTTGGCAATTTTAAGCCTTAAGTAATTTTCGGCGGCACTGCCATTCTTCGGCTTTTCATTTAGAAGCTCCTCCAAGGAAGTCAATAGTCTATCCCTTTGCTGAAGCAAGGGAATAAGACCATTAATGGCATCCAGGGCAGCCACCTTTAAATCCTCATTTTGGCTTAGATAGCATCTTTCTATATAGCTTAGTATGGTTGACTGGGCCTTCTGATCATCCTCCAGTGGTATTTGCCTGATAACATCCAGCAAATAGATATTACTGTCGGTCTCGTCAAAGGTTTTAGGACTGTAATAGGCCAGAATAACCTCCTTAAAGGCGGATACCTGTTGAGGGCTGCAGGTCTGAAAAATAGAGGTAATCAAAATCTTGATACTGTAGCCCATCCATTGGCGATGCAGGGGAATAATGGAGTAATGGGGATAAATGAAATTTTTAAGATATTTCCGTAGTAAGCTGCTGCTGCTGACCTCTGCCGGGGGAAGAGTCACCCCCTGGGGTATTTCCTTTCGATAATCTTCATCAAAGAGGGCAATTAAGGTTCCCATCAGCTCTGCACATTGCCTTCGTATATCCTCCTCGTGGTGGGTCAGCTTTTCATAAAGAAAGC
Source organism: uncultured Clostridiaceae bacterium (assembly GCA_965652145.1). Taxonomy (GTDB): domain Bacteria; phylum Bacillota; class Clostridia; order Peptostreptococcales; family Natronincolaceae; genus CBFGTV01. The sequence goes on along the minus strand of CBFGTV010000011.1, from coordinate 64,773 downwards.
GAAGGGTGATGAGCTTTTGCTTCTGGGTAAGGTAGGTAGAATACTCCTGAAGTACATCAAGGTATTCCCTCAGGTTTCTGGGGTCCTTTTCGCTTCTCACCACCTCAAGAATTTCATTTAATGAAGTTTCGTTACGGAATTGATGCATCAGGTGAATATTGTGATGAATGGCCAGGTATTTTAAATGTTCAGTTACTTCATCTCCCTTCATTAGGGCGTAGTATTCCTGGTGGCGGTGGGGCTGAAGCTCTCCCTTGGCATCATGCTCCAGCTGCAGGCCTAAATGAAGCATAAAGGCTTCAAAATCCCTTAGCTTGTCATAGACCCTGGTATAGCGTCGTTCCTTCTGGGTATCAACATTATCCAGCTTATTTAAAATTACCTTAAAGGAATCCTTTAACGAAAAGAATTGCATTTCATATTTACCTTCTGAAACGGCAATATTTTTAACACGAAAATCTGAATAGATTAGGATCAACGATTCAAGTGACAAGTTTTCCAGCTCTAAATCCCAGGTAGAATGGTTCAGGGCTATATGGCCGATATAGGTAATTTCGTGGCCTTTAAACCAGAGGTCGGTATAATAATAATGAAGATAGGCCACCCGGTTTCCTTCACTGCTTTTACAGCCGAATTTTCCCAAATCATGGCCCGCCGCTGCCCCGGAAACCCTGCCCAGGTCAACGGGGATTCCTGCTGTATAGAGCTGTCTGCCTATTAAAAGGGCCAGATGATGAACACCACAGATATGATCCAGGGTATTATGGCCCATTACCTCTTGGTTGAGCTTCATCATTTCATAGATAAACTCCTCCTGAAAGGCCCTTTTAAACAGGCTGTACTCCTCAGATACGCCGTAGCGCTGCTCCTCCTCCTCTGTCAAAAAGTGCAGCGGATAACGGCTCATAAAGCTCTGATCCTTTGAGAGTCTTTGAAAGTGGCAAATCACCCTCAATATATGAAGGTAATAGAGGGCTCCCGCCTCCCATTCCTCTTTTAGGGAAATTTCAACTGAGTCAGGAAAGGAATAGCTGAGGGCATATTGATAAATATAATAAAGGGGTTCCTCGGGGCCCCGTTGGTTCCAAAGCTGGTGAAGGGTATCGTGGCATAGGGCGTAGACCGCCTGACAGCTATAGTCCTTTTCCTTGGCTATTCGAGAGACCTCACCGATAAAAAGGGGTGATTCAATTTGGCCCCGAATATAGTCCTTATCCAGCTTTAATTGGGCTAAAAAGGCCGGATTCAACAGTTGGCCCGCAATTCCTTGGTATAACTGACGAGGTGTAATCATTTTATTTCCTCCCCGGTCGATATTTTTTGTTGTGTTATTTTTTATAAAGTTTAAGTACTTCCTAAAATAAACGTTTGCTATTATTCATTATATCCTATCGGTAAATTATTAATAAAGAAGTTTCAAAGAGAAATAAAATATAATCTAAACAAACCAGACAAGATTAAAAGGATTTTAGCCTCTCGAGTCGAAAATGAAAAGATAGCTTTAATAAGGAAGCCGTTGAGGGGGGAAAGAATGAAAAAGCTAAATGAAAAAAGAATATTAAGCAGAAGAGAATCAAAAAAAGCTATGGAAACCTGTGAAAGGGTTGCTGTCTTAATAACAGAGATTCTATCAAAAAACAAGCTGGAGCAGGGGGGAAGGGAACAGGTTTACGACATGTTTTATCAGCATTTGGGTAATCTGGAGTACTTTGTCATGATGGATTCCTCTGGCTTGGCCCTATGCCATACCAACCGTCTGAGGGAGGGAATTGTCTTTGATGACGAGGTGGCGAAAAAAGAGATTGCCTCTCAGGAATCAATTTTGCAGGTATACCATCGAAATACGGGGGAAATTCTGGTTGATGCAGCCTGCCCTATCTTTATCAAGGGACGGAAGGAATATACCCTTCGGGCCGGTCTGGTAATTCAGCAAAAGCGATTATGGCTCAAAAACTTTGGTATTCAGGTGGTGCCCTTAATCGGTGCTCTGGCCATCACCAGTCTAGTAAAGGAAACTAGTCTGGCTATTTCCTTGGGACTACTGGGGGGCCTTGTACTGGCATCCATAACAGCCTACTTTACTGCCTTAAGTCAAAAACAGCAATATATTGCCCTACAGTGGGGTATGCAGAGCCTGGCCCAGGGGAACCTTACCTACTATCAGGAAGCAAAGAACAGAGATGAGCTGGGGCAGCTAACCTTTGAAATCAATAAGCTGGCCTTGGGCTTGAAGACACTAATGGGGGATTTTTCCCATATTACCGAAAGGGTCACCAAGGCCGCCATAGAGCAGGAGGCTGCCACCGATGAAGTTAGTAAGGGAACTGAAAACATAGCGGCCACCATTGAAGAGGTGACGGCGGGCTCCCAGGAGCAGGCTTCGTCGGTTCAGCAGGTGGCTCAGTTTATGAAGCAAATAATTGTAAATATTAGGGAAATGGAAAAGCAGATTAACCAAACCCTTCAATCCTCGCAAAATGGAATGAGGCAAATGCAGAAAGGAAACGAAGCCATTGAGGTCTCTATGGGGCAAATGAAAAAAATAGATCAGACCTTTAAAAGCTCTGCCCTGGTGATTGAAGATTTAGCCGATAAATCTGATCAAATCGGGAATATTATTAATACCATTACAGCAATTGCCGAGCAGACAAATTTGCTGGCCCTAAATGCCGCCATTGAGGCTGCCCGGGCAGGAGACCACGGAAGGGGCTTTGCCGTCGTGGCCGATGAGGTTAGAAAGCTGGCTGAAGATTCAAACCAAGCCGCCGGAGAAATTATGAACATCATTACCGAGACCCAGGCAAAAACCAGGGAGGCGGTGGAGGCTATCCATCAAGGGAGCCAGGAGGTTGAATTGGGCAACAGGGTGATTAACCAAACCGGTACCACCATAAAGGCCGTCTCCAGGGTATTGCAGGATACAACTGATCAGATGCAAAGCAACAAAAGGCTGGCAGAGGAGCTGATGAAATCAGGAGAAATTTTGGAGGAGGATACGGAAAGAATCAGTGAAATTTCCCAGGCCACCTCCCTGGCAATGCAGGATATTTCAGCCACCATTCAGCAGCAAACGGTAATGGCTGAGCAAATTTCCAACAGTGCATCGCAATTGACTGCCGTTTCAGAGGAACTAAGGACCTGGATTCAACGCTTTAAGCTCAATTAGTTCCTGATACTGTTGAATTGACAGAAAAATGGAACAAAATTCTACAGCTATCGTCTATTAAATAAGGAGGTGCTTAGGAGATGAAAAAATTCACTATATTGATGATAATCCTGGCATTGACATTATTGGCGGGCTGTGGAGGCAAACCGGAGAATCCCAGCATTAGGGGAGAAATCACCAGTATGAGCCGAGATTATTTGGATGCTCGAATCCGGGGAACCATCCTGGTGGAGGGAGAGTCGTCAACGGATACCGGCTATGATTGGGCCAGCATCAGACTGACCCGTGATACTATTGTATTGAATGAAAACAATAAAAGAATTGAAATAGAGGATATTAAAGAGGGGCAGCAGGTGGCAGTCTGGTTTACGGGGGCTGTGGCAGAATCCTATCCCGTACAGGCAACCGCCGCCAGAGTTAAAATAATTTCCAACAAATAAATAAAATTATATACTTGACAATTCCATAGAAAAAATAGTAAGATACTTAGAAATCATGATTTAAATATGCTAAAGAATGAAATGCAGTGAAGGGAACCAGTAAATTTGTCTAAGGGAATAGAGAGCCGGCGGTTGGTGAAAGCCGGACCTAAGGCTGATTGAATCCATCCCAGAGCAGATAGGGAAAGAACCTATTCCGGCTTGAGCCGTTATCTCAATTGAGTTTATCAACCTTTGATAAAGAAACAAGGTGGCACCGCGTAATCAATTCCGCCCTTGGCTAATAATAGCTAAGGGCGGTTTTTATTTATAATATTAGCTTTATCAATTTAAAGCAGCATTACGAGAAAGTAAGGGGGAGTTAACATGAAAATACTGGTGGCAGAAAAAATATCAGAAAAGGGGATTGATAAGCTGGTAGAGCTGGGGGGAACAGTAGATGTTCAGTTTAATTTAGATCGAGAGAAGCTGTTGGAAATCATTTCTGATTATGATGCCATTGTAGTGAGAAGTGTAACCAAAATTAATGAGGATTTCTACGAAAGGGCTAAAAACCTCAAGGTAGTGGGCCGAGCCGGAAATGGAATTGATAATATTGACCTGCCCGGGGCCACCAAAAGGGGAATTATTGTAGTGAATACACCGGATGCCAACTCCGTTTCGGCAGCGGAGCTAACCATCGGATTAATGCTGGCCGCCGCCAGAAAAATTCCTGCGGCAGACCGTTTATTGAAGCAGAAGAAATGGGACAGAAGCGGCTTCAAGGGGGTGGAGCTGAATGGTAAAACCGTTGGAATTGTAGGATTGGGTAGGATTGGTTCCCTGGTGGCCCAACGGCTAAGGGGCTTTGACATGAGGTTGATTGCTTATGACCCCTACATTACTGATGAACGCTTTGAACGCCTGGGGGTAGAAAAGAAGGAGACCTTGAAGGAGCTTGTAATGGAATCGGATTTCATTACGGTCCATACCCCCAAAACCGAGGAGACCAACGGTATGATCGGGGAGGAACAATTTAAAATTGCCAAGCCCGGGTTAAGGGTAGTCAATTGTGCCAGGGGAGGAATTATTGAGGAAGCAGCCCTGGCCAAGGCCTTGAAGGAGGGAACCGTAGCGGCGGCAGGAATAGATGTACTGGTGGGGGAACCCAACACCACCTCTCCCCTTCTGGATTTAGAAAATACCGTTATGACCCCCCACATAGGGGCAGATACCCTGGAGGCCCAGAATAACGTGGGAATTACCATTGCCCAGGAGGTCATTCATGCCCTAAAGGGAGAAATGGTACCCAATGCGGTGAATTTACCCACCCTGCAGCACCATCAGCTGAATCAGCTAAAGCCCTATATGGGACTGGGGGAAATTTTGGGGAAGCTCTATCATCAAATAGAAAGGGAGGCTGTAGAAGGAATAGAAATCATCTATCAGGGTGAGGTGGCAAGGCTGGAAACCGAAATGATTACCCTGGCAGTGCTGAAGGGGTTGATGGAGCCCATTTTAAAGGAGCGAATCAACTATGTAAATGCCAGTCAAATGGCAGTCATGAGGGGGATTCAGGTGATCTCAAGCAAAACTAATGAGGCTGAGCATTTGCTCAATCTCATTCAGCTGAAAATTTCTACCAAAAACAATTTATATACCTATTCCGGCACCATATTTGGCAAGGGAGAAGCCAGAATTGTTGAAGTCAATGGCTTTAGCTTTGATGTAACCCCCAGCCCCTTCATGCTGGTGGCAGAAAATCTTGATCAGCCGGGGATGATTGGAAAAATAGGAACTATGCTGGGCAAAAACCAAATTAACATCGCCACCATGCAGGTAAGCCGAAACCTGAAGGGAAAAAAGGCCATGATGGTGTTGACCATTGACTCCGAGGCCAGCAGGGAAGACCTTCGGTTAATTGAGCAGGTGGAGGGAATTACAAGGGTTAGCTTTGTAAAGCTGTAAAGGAGGGATATAACATGAAAAACTACCATATAGCCGTCATACCTGGGGACGGAATCGGAGCTGAGGTAACAGCGGAGGGGCTGAAGCTATTAAAGGTCTATGCTGAATTAAAGGGAGACATCTCCTTTTCATTTGAAACCTTTCCCTGGGGCTGCGAATACTATTTACACCATGGACAAATGATGGAGGAACAGGGGTTGGCAATATTAAAGGAATTCGATGGAATTTTACTGGGGGCCGTGGGCTTTCCCGGCGTACCTGATCATATTTCTCTCCATGGCCTGTTAATCAAAATACGCCAGGGCTTCAATCAATATATTAACCTGCGGCCTATCAAGCTGCTGCCGGGGGCTCCCTGCCCATTAAAAAACAAGGGACCAGCCGATATTGATTTTGTCGTAATCAGAGAAAACGTAGAGGGGGAATATTCAGGCGTGGGGGGAATCCGTTTCCCTGGCCGCCCTGAGGAAATCGCCCTGCAAACCTCGGTCTTTACAAGAAAAAATACGGAAAAGGTAATGGAATACGCCTTTAAGCTGGCCCGACAACGGAATAAAAAGCTTACCAGCGTGACCAAATCCAATGCCCTTAATTATAGCATGGTGTTCTGGGACCAAATCTTCAGCGAGGTTGGCGACCAATATCCTGACATTAAAACCGAATCAACCCATGTCGATGCCGTTTCCATGTACTTTGTACAGAAGCCGGAGGCATATGATGTGCTGGTGGCATCAAACCTGTTTGGGGATATTATTACAGACCTGGGAGCCGCCCTTCAGGGGGGCCTGGGCTTTGCCGCCAGTGCCAATCTTAACCCTGAAGGGGAATTCCCCTCTATGTTTGAGCCTGTCCATGGCTCTGCCCCTGATCTGGCTGGAAAGGGGCTGGCTAATCCCATTGCCATGCTATGGACGGTGAAGCTCATGCTGGATCATTTATTAAAAACAGATACATCAGAAATTTTACAGGCCATAGAAGCCACCCTTTTAGAGGGTAAGACCCTAACTCCAGACCTGGGAGGCAGCGCCACTACAGCCCAGGTGGGTGATGAGGTTATCGAAAAGCTAAGGAGCATAATGGGAGCATAGTCAATATAAGAATAAATACTAGTCGAAATGTATAAAGATTCAGTTGACAATGCCCTACACCTGTGCTAAGATTATGGAGAATGTGAGTCTACCTTTAATTTGGTCCAGAGAGGCCAGAAAGGAATGAGTGCAGATGAAACGGCCATGCCTATTTTTGAGCTGTCAATTTTTACAATCTAAATTTAATTATTTTAAATATTACAGAGCAATGGAAGGGAAATTTGATTAATTTCCTTACTATTGCTCTTTTTGTTATGCCTCCATTCCTTTAGACCACATTGCCACAGGAGGGAGAAGATAAGATGAAAAAAATACTCATTAAAAATGGGCGAATCATTGATCCCGCCAGTCAAATTGATGAAGTAAAGGATTTGTACATTGAGGGGAAGCACATTAAAGCCATGGGAGATTCCCTTACCCTGGAGGCTGATGAAATTATTGATGCTACAGGCCATTGGGTGGTGCCGGGGTTAATTGATGTTCATGTACACCTGAGGGAGCCGGGCTTTACCCATAAGGAGACAATCCTGTCAGGGGGCCTAAGTGCGGCGGCGGGGGGCTTTACCACCATCTGCTGCATGCCCAATACCAACCCCGTTATTGATAGTCCCCAGGTGGTAAAGGAAATTCAGGAAAAGGCCCAAAGGGCCCCAGTGAAAATTTTGCCCATTGCCAGCATCACCAAGGGGCAATTGGGGGAGGAACTGGTGGGTTATGGTGCACTGGTACCCCTGGGTATTTGCGGCTTAAGTGAAGACGGCAAAACCGTTATGAACAGCAGCCTGATGAAAAGGGCCCTGGAAAGGGCAAAGGAATATAACCTGCCGGTCATGGCCCACTGTGAGGATCATTACCTGGCGGCTGGGGGTGTAATGAACGAAGGGGCATTGGCCAGGGCCCTGGGGCTTCGGGGAATTCCCCCCGAGGCAGAGGATGTCATCACCTGCCGGGATACCCACCTGGCCCTTCATGCAGGGGCAAGGCTTCATCTTTGTCATATCAGCACCAGGGGAGCTGTGGGTCTTTTAAGGGGGGCGAAGCAGTTAAGCAGCCTCATTACAGGAGAGGTAACCCCCCATCACTTTACCTTGACTGAAGAGGCTGTAAGGGGGCTGGACCCCAATACTAAAGTGAACCCGCCCCTTAGGAGTCAGGCAGATGTGAAGGAGATTTTAAAGGCTTTACAGGATGGCACCATTGAAATAATTGCCACTGACCATGCCCCCCACCATCCCAATGAAAAGGCCCAGGGCTTTGAAAAGGCCCCCTTTGGTATTGTAGGCCTGGAAACAGCATTGGCCCTCGGTATTACAGAGCTGGTTGAAAGGGGAATATTGACCCCCATGGCACTAATTGAAAAGATGAGTACCAATCCCGCCAGGCTTTTGAACATAGCAGGGGGCACCTTGAAAGCTGGTAGTCCTGCTGATATAACCCTGATTGATCCCAGGGCAGAATATGAAATCGACAGCAGCCGGTTTTATTCCAAGGCCAGAAACACCCCCTTCCAGGGAAGAAGGGTTAGGGGAAGGGTATGCTATACCCTGGTGGACGGCAGCATTGTATTTCAAAATACTGGCCTTCGGGCTTGATCAGAAAAATAAGGAGGCTTAAAAAATGATTGATCAGCTGATAGAAAGAATTGAAGCAACCCAAAATCCTTCTGTGGTGGGGTTAGACCCAAGGCTCAGTATGATCCCAGCCCCCATTCGCCGGGAGGCCTATGAAAAATACGGTAAAACCCCCCAGGGGGCAGCAGCGGCCTTTTATCAATTTAACAGGACAATCATAGACCATATCTACGATGTGGTACCGGCAGTAAAGCCTCAAATTGCCATGTATGAGCAATATGGAGCCCCGGGCCTTGAGGCCTATATTAAAACCCTTCAATATGCCAGGGAGCGGGGAATGATCGTGATCGGCGATATAAAAAGGGGTGACATTGCCTCCACTGCCCAGGCCTATTCCGACGGTCATATCGGCAGGGTTCAAATTGAAGACACCGACCACGAGGTCTATGGTACCCATTTAATCACCTTAAACCCTTACCTGGGCTTTGATGCCATAGAGCCCTTTTTGGCAGACTGTAAAGAGTTTAATCGGGGCCTGTTCATTCTGGTGAAGACCTCCAACCCCAATAGCGGTCAAATACAAAATCTTGATGTAGGGGGCAAAAAGCTCTACCAGGTGGTGGGTGACCTGGTAAGGGAATGGGGAAGCCAGCTTATGGGAAACCGTGGCTATAGCCAGGTTGGTGCAGTGGTGGGGGCCACCCATCCGGCCGAAGCGGCAGCCCTAAGGGCCCAAATGCCCAATAACTACTTTTTAGTGCCGGGCTATGGAGCCCAGGGGGCCAAGGCGAAGGACCTCAGGGGATGCTTCAACAGCGATGGCCTAGGGGCCATTGTCAACTCCTCAAGGGGTATTATTGCAGCCCATACCACCGAGGCCAGCAAAAGGCGATTTAAAGAAACAGACTTTGCCCTGGCCGCCAGGGAAGCAGCTTTGCAAATGAAGGCAGATTTACATCGGGTGATGAATCAATCAAGATAAAGAAATGACAGCGTGAAAAATAGATGAGGTGAAAAGATGAAGGCAAAGCTAATATTAGAAAATGGTGCGTTCTTTCAGGGGCAGGCCTTTGGATACATGAAGGAGGCCGTAGGGGAAGTGGTTTTTAATACAGGTATGACGGGCTATCAGGAAATATTGACAGACCCCTCCTACACAGGTCAGATTATCACCATGACCTATCCCCTCATAGGCAACTACGGCGTTAATTTAGAAGATCGTGAGTCAGCCACCCCCAAGGCAAGGGGGCTAATTGTCAGGGAATGGGCCCAAAGGCCCAATCATTGGCGTTGTGAAATGGACCTTGACGGTTACCTGAAGCAAAACCATGTACTGGGCCTGGCCGGTATCGACACCCGGGCCCTGACAAAGCTTTTGAGGAACCATGGCACCATGAAGGGAATCATTACCCTGAGGGATTTAGCCCCCTCTCAGGTGCAAAATAAATTTGAGAACCTTCAAAATTATCATGCCGTAGAGCAGGTTACCGCCCCGAAGGCCTATGAGCTGGAGGGTACGGGAAAGCGGGTCGGGGTACTGGATTTTGGCGTAAAGGCCAACATCCTGCGGTCACTTCAGGCCAGAAATTGTCATGTTACCGTTTATCCAGCCTTTACTGCTCCAGAGGAAATACTGGAGGGTAACCACGACGGTATTCTTCTTTCCAACGGGCCCGGGGACCCAAAGGACCTTCCCAGGATTTTAGACACGATTCAAAAACTAATCCAACACCAGAAGCCAATATTCGGAATCTGCCTCGGGCATCAGCTTTTGGCCCTAGCCCTGGGAGCCGATACCCATAGGCTGAAATTCGGCCATCGGGGCTGTAATCATCCTGTAAAGGACCTAACGACCCAGCGGGTTCACATCACCTCCCAAAACCATGGCTATGTGGTCAGGAAGGAAAGCCTGCCCCGGGAGGCTTCCATTACCCATATCAATTTAAACGACGGTACCGTTGAGGGAATCCAGCATCAGCACCTGCCCCTTTTCAGTGTACAGTTCCATCCCGAGGCCTCCCCCGGGCCCATGGAAAACGACTATTTATTTGACCGATTTATGAAGCTGATGGAGGTGAAGCACCATGCCTAAAAAAGAAGAAATAAAAAAGGTACTGGTTATTGGTTCAGGCCCCATTATTATAGGTCAGGCGGCAGAGTTTGACTATGCCGGAACCCAGGCCTGCCAGGCCTTGAAGGCAGAGGGCCTGGAGGTGGTTTTAATCAACAGCAACCCCGCCACCATCATGACTGATAAGGAAATTGCAGATAAAATCTATATCGAACCCTTAACGGTGGAAGTGATCGAAAAGGTCATTAAAAGGGAACGACCCGACAGCCTCCTGGCTGGGATGGGAGGCCAAACGGCCTTAAATCTGGCGGTGGAGCTGAGTGACCTTGGCATTTTAGAGAAATATGGTGTCAATATGATCGGTACCCCCATTTCGGCCATTAAGGAAGGGGAAGACCGGGAGAAATTCCAAAGGCTAATGGCCCGTATCAATCAGCCGGTCATACAGGGGAAAATTGTCACCAGCTTGGCAGAAGGGATTAGCTTTGCAGCAGAGATCGGCTACCCGGTGGTGGTCAGGCCCGCCTATACCCTGGGAGGAACCGGGGGCGGTATTGCTGAGGAGGAAGGAACCCTAAAAGTAATTTTGGCCCAGGGCCTACAGCTTAGCCGGGTAGGACAGGTACTGATAGAAAAATGTATTAAGGGCTGGAAGGAGATCGAGTACGAGGTCATGCGTGACCATTATGGCAACTGCATCACCGTATGCAATATGGAAAACATCGACCCGGTGGGGGTCCATACGGGGGACAGCATTGTGGTGGCCCCCTCCCAAACCCTAACCGATAAGGAATACCAAATGCTAAGGAAGGCCGCCATGGATATTATCAACGCCATTCAAATAGAAGGGGGCTGTAATGTTCAATTTGCCCTCCACCCCAGGAGCCTGGAATATGCAGTTATTGAAATCAACCCCAGGGTGAGCCGCTCCTCGGCCCTGGCCTCTAAGGTAACGGGCTACCCAATTGCCAAGGTAGCAGCTAAAATTGCCCTGGGCTATGGCTTAGATGAAATCATCAATGACGTAACGGGGAAAACCACCGCTTGCTTTGAGCCGACGCTGGACTATGTGGTGGTAAAGCTGCCTAAATGGCCCTTTGAAAAGTTCACAGGAGCAACCAAAAATCTGGGTACCAAAATGATGGCCACAGGAGAAACCATGGCCATAGCCAACAGCTTTGAAGGGGCCCTGTTAAAGGCCATACGCTCCTTAGAGATTGGTCAGTATTGCCTGGATCGAAAGGCCTCCAGGGAAAGAAGCCTTGAAGAGTTAAGGGCCCGGGTTCAAACCCCCGATGATGAGCGGATTTTTGACATTGCAGAAATCCTTAGAAGAAATTATCGTGTCGATAAGGTCTGTGAAATTACTGGAATGGATGTCTTCTTCATGGAAAAAATCAGGGAATTGGTCATGTTAGAGGAAGAACTCAAGGCGTTAGACATGGCAGATTTAACAAAGGAAAAGCTGCTGAGGCTTAAGCAAAAAGGCTTTTCAGACAAGGGAATTGCTCAGCTCATGGGTAGAAGCCCCCGGGAAATCTACGCCTTAAGAAATACCTATGGAATCCACGCCGTCTACAAAATGGTAGACACCTGCGGCGGTGAATTCGACGCCCAATCCCCCTACTACTATTCCACCTACGACCAGGAGGATGAGGTGGTGGTCAGTGACAGAAAAAAGGTCATGGTCATTGGCTCTGGCCCCATTAGAATTGGTCAGGGAATTGAATTTGACTACTGCGGGGTGCATAGTGTCCTGGCCCTAAGGGAAATGGGAATTGAAACCATCATCGTCAACAATAACCCCGAAACCGTCAGCACCGACTTTGACATTTCTGACAAGCTCTACTTCGAGCCCCTCACCGAGGAGGATGTACTGAATATTGTTGAAAAGGAAAGGCCCCATGGGGTGGTGCTTCAATTCGGAGGGCAAACCGCCATCAAGCTGGCGGGCTTTTTAGAGGAAATGAACATTCCCATTCTGGGAACAAAGCCTGAGCAAATTGATATCGCTGAGGATCGGGAAAAATTTGATGCCCTAATGGGAAGCCTGGGCATTGCCAGGCCCAGGGGAAGGGCCGTGTGGTCCCTGGAGACAGGCATGAAGGAGGCTGATAAAATCGGCTACCCTGTGCTGGTAAGACCCTCCTATGTGCTGGGGGGCCAGGGGATGGAAATTACCTACCGTAAAGAGGAGCTAAGGCAATACCTACAAGGCGCCTTTGAAAGGGATCATAAAAACCCCGTCTTAATTGATCGATATCTAATTGGCCGTGAACTGGAGGTCGATGCCATCTGCGATGGTGAAAGCATCTTAATTCCCGGTATTATGGAGCATTTAGAACGGGCGGGAATCCATTCCGGCGATAGCGTTACCCTGTACCCCAGTCAAAATGTATCGAAGGAGATAGCGGAGAAGATCCATGATATAACAAAAAAAGTTGCCCTGGCCCTGAAGGTGGTGGGGATGATTAATATTCAGTTTGTTGAATATGAAAATGAAGTCTACGTAATTGAGGTGAATCCAAGGTCTAGCAGAACCGTACCCTATATTAGCAAGGTGACAGGGGTACCCATCGTTAAACTGGCCACCCGGGCCATGATGGGGGAAAGGCTGTATGATATGGGCTATGGAACAGGCATATACCCTGCCCCAGATCATATTGCCGTAAAGGTGCCCGTCTTTTCAACGGAAAAGGTGCCCATGGCGGAGGTGAGCCTGGGACCCGAAATGAAGTCCACAGGCGAGGTGCTGGGGGTGGGTAAATCCTTGGAAGAGGCCGTTTATAAGGGCTTTATAGGGGCAGGAATTGAAATGCCCCAGGAAGGGGGGCAAATCCTGGTGACTATTAAGGATGACGACAAGGAGGAATTTCTCCCCATGGCCCAGGCCCTTATTAGCATGGGGTATCGGCTGCTGGCGACCACGGGAACCGCCGAATATCTAAACAGTCATCACCTTCCCGTCACCACCGTTAAGAAGATTTCTGAAGGGGTGCCCAACATTTTAGATACCATAGGAAGCGGCCTGGTGAATCTGGTCATCAATGTGCCTACAAAGGGAAAGGATAGTAAAAGAGACGGCTTTAGAATCAGACGGGCGGCAGTGGAGGCCTCTGTCAAGGTATTAACCTCCCTTGATACGGTAAAGGCCCTTCTTCAAGTCAAAAAAAGAGGCCTCACCATTGATTCCCTTGAAGTCATTAACCTGGGGGTGAAGGAATGAAGCAAAAAGAGCTTGGATTTATAAAGGAAAACCGAATAATGGCTCCTGGCATTTTTGAAATGCTGATTGAAGCCCAGGGGGTAGCAGAAAAAGCCAGGCCAGGGCAATTTCTAAATCTGTACTGTGGCAGCCACCACCTGCTCTTGCCCCGACCCATCAGTATTTGTGAAATTTTTCAGGAAAGGAAGGAAATAAGGCTGATCTATGGTGTGGTGGGGAAGGGTACCAAAGCCCTTTCACAGCTGCGGCCGGGAATGACTATCAGCTTTATGGGGCCCCTGGGCAAGGGCTTTGAATTATGGAATGTTAAACGACACCTGGTGGTGGGCGGGGGAATCGGTGTTCCCCCCCTGCTGGAGCTGGTGAAGCAGCTAAGGGGAGAAGTAACGGTGGTACTGGGCTTTCGCCATGAAGGAATGTTAATCAAGGAATTTGAAGCCATAGGGGCCAGGGTGCTGGTGGCCACCGAGGATGGCAGTCAGGGGATAAAGGGGACGGTAACAGATATACTTAGAACCATTGATTTAAGTAAAACAGAGATGGTTTATAGCTGTGGCCCCAGGGGAATGCTAAGGGCTGTGGCCCAGTGGGCCCAAGAGATGCAAATTCCTGCCCAGCTTTCCTTTGAGGAAAGAATGGCCTGCGGTATAGGGGCCTGTCTGGTTTGCACCTGTAAAATACAACAAAGCTCCCAGGTAGATTGGGAAAATATGCGGGTTTGTAAGGATGGGCCGGTATTTTGGCGAGAAGAGGTGATTTGGGAATGAATCAGCTTGATTTAAGTATTCAGATTGCCGGGGTAGAAATGAAAAATCCTGTAATGACGGCCTCGGGAACCTTTGGCTCGGGTAGGGAATACGGAAAATATGTTGATTTAAATCGACTGGGGGCAGTAGTGGTAAAGGGAATTGCCAGTACCCCCTGGAAGGGGAATAGCACCCCAAGGGTGGCTGAAACCTATGGAGGCATGTTAAACAGCGTCGGACTGCAAAACCCAGGGGTAAGGGCCTTTATGGAAAAGGATATTCCCTTTTTAAGACGATACGATACCAAAATCATTGTCAATGTATGCGGTAAAACCCTGGAGGAATATTGTGATGTGGTGGAAAGGCTCCAAGATGCCGATATTGACCTGCTGGAGCTGAATATATCCTGCCCCAATGTAAAGGAGGGGGGCGTTTCCTTTGGAACTGACCCCCATATGGTGGAGCTGGTCACCAGGGAAGTGAAGCGATATGCCAGGCAGCCATTGATTGTGAAACTAACCCCCAACGTTACTGATATTGTCACCATTGCAAAGGCAGCCGAGGCCGGGGGAGCCGATGGTATTTCTCTGATTAATACCCTGTTGGGAATGGCCATCGATATTCACCGCAGAAAACCCATATTGGCCAATATAGTGGGGGGCCTTTCAGGGCCAGCCATCAAGCCTGTTGCCCTTAGAATGGTTTACCAGGTAGCTAAGGCTGTTAAGCTGCCCATTATCGGAATGGGAGGGATAATGAATGCTGAAGATGCCCTGGAATTCATGATGGCAGGGGCCACGGCGGTGGCTGTGGGAACGGCTAATTTCATTAACCCCAGGGTCACAATCGATATATTAGAAGGAATAGAGGGCTATTTAAGGGAAAGTAAAGAGGAGCTGGAAGCATTAAGGGGAATCATTTAAAAGGAAGGGATGGATGAGGCATGATAGAACGAGAAAGGGTGCTGAAGATTTTAAAGGAAACACAGGTGCTGTTGGAGGGACACTTTCTGTTGACCTCGGGCCGACATAGCAGTCAATATATGCAATGTGCCCAGCTTTTACAATACCCGGAATACACAGAGGAAATAGCCATAGGCCTGGCCCAGGCCTTTCAAGGGGATCAAATCGACATAGTCATCGGGCCAGCCATGGGGGGAATCATTATCGCCTACGAATTGGCAAGGAAGCTAAAGGCCCGGAACCTGTTTGCAGAGCGGGAAAATGGAAAAATGACCCTCAGAAGGGGCTTTAAAATTCCCAAGGGGGCCAGGGTGCTGGTGGCAGAGGATGTCATCACAACCGGAGGCTCTGTCAAGGAGGTCATGGAAATCGTAAAGGAACAGGGGGGCGTGGTGGCAGGGGTGGCCGTTTTAGTAGACAGAAGCAACGGTAAAATAGACTTTGGTACAAAGCTTCAGGCGGCCCTCACCACCGAAGTCATTTCCTTTGATCCAGAGGAATGCCCCCTGTGCAGGGAAGGAAAGCTACCGGCAATAAAGCCAGGGAGCAGGAATATATCTTAATCAACATGAGATTTTAGAACTAGCAAGGCCGGTAGATTGTAGTATACTACATTTCTGCCGGCTTTAATTTTATAATCAGCCATTTTAGTTTATAGAAGGAGGTTTTGGAATAATTTGAAGGATATGCTATAATAAGATGGATTTGGAAGTTTCGAGCCGACAGTTAAGTAAAGAGTGCCCCATAAAATTGGGATTTTTGTGTCTGAACTTAATTTATAGGAGGCATACTTAATGAATATGATGTTAGCGATTATGAAGATAGAGCTTATTAATTTACGAAGAGAAAAATTAACATATTTTATGCTTGCTATATTCACCATCTATATTGGCATAGGTTATAATCATTTTTTACGGGGTGAACATATTGAAGCAGGTCAATTGCTGACCTTATCCTCCTACATTAATATGGCTGCAGCCCTTTTTGGCTTATTTTTTGGTGTACTCATAGCGAGAAGAGAAAAACGAGAAAAGTTTCAAGAGGTGTTGCATTCCATGCCTGGGGAGGCCCTAAGGCCACTAGGCAAGCTATTGGCATGGGTAATTATCCCCTTTTCCGTGACAATTATTGCCTTTATAGAAGTATTGGTACTCTTTAAATTGGCGGGAAGCCAGTTTGTTCTATATAGCAAAGAAATCTTTCTTTATATTCTAATCTATTGGACAGGAGTACTGTTTTCCACAGGAATATTGGGTTATTTTTTTGAGGTTCTTTTATCCGCTAGGTGGATCAAGCTTCCTTTACTTTTGGTTACCTGGTTATTGGTATCACCTATGAACTATAATTTTTTATTTCCTTTGTTCAACCTGGTTCCCGAGGCGGCCTTTGGGAAACTGTACAAAGTGATTTCCCTGATGAATCTTGGTGAAAGGGAAGTCCATGGTACCTATGAGCCCTATCAGGGCTTAAATCTTACATCCTCGGTAGCTATGAATTTTGCCTTATTCACATTATTTTCCATTTTGTTGCTGTTGGGGCTTTCCTTTATCAAAAGGTACAAAGACTCTGGTCAGAAAGAGAAAAGGGCCTATACAGTTGTAATTATAGCTGTTGTTCTACTGCTGGGTCTTTCTGTTAAACCAGCCCTGGGTCCTTTGGATGAACACATGGTTAACAGAATAGAAGATTATTATGCTAGACGTGATCAGGCCTATTACGATGATGTAGAAATTAACGTGCTTACCCCTGAAGAATTAAAAATTAACAGCCAATTGATAGCACGTTCTTACGACGTGAGGCTTTCCCTGGATCAGTTAAGGCTAACATATACGGTTGAGATGGAGCTTGAAAATCCAGCAAAGCACCTGTGGGTACCCTTTACCCTCTATCATGGTCTTGAGGTGATCCATATAGAAATGGATGGCAATCCCTTGTCCTATGAAAGGGACCAAGATTGGCTGCTAGTTCAGTGGCCTGAGGGACTTGACCGGGGAATTTTAAAGATGAATATTGATGGGAATACGGGTTCCTTTGCTCCTATTACGGAAAATAGCTTCTTTTTACCTGCCTCTTTCCCTTGGTATCCTGTTCCGGGAAAATGGCAGATGGTAGGGAAAGCAAACTTTAGCGCCAATGAACTTGTATTTAAGAAAATACAGCTTACAAAGCCTACTAAATTTAATGTTGTGGTAGAAGATTTCAAAAAAGTATACAGTAATTTAGTATCTTCGAGCCATAATCATTTTCAAGGTGAGGGGAGAGGAATCAGCCTTTTAAAGGGAATGCTTTTACCAGCCGAAATTGATGGAGCTGAATATTTGGTAGCTCCTGATCAATTAAATAGTGCCAAAAAAGCCCTGGAGGGAATTCAAAACGATAACTACGAA
The DNA here is from genome assembly GCA_965652145.1 of uncultured Clostridiaceae bacterium. Lineage (GTDB taxonomy): Bacteria > Bacillota > Clostridia > Peptostreptococcales > Natronincolaceae > CBFGTV01. The sequence goes on along the minus strand of CBFGTV010000011.1, from coordinate 47,169 downwards.
ATTGCTCATCTTCTGGGGATAGCCCCTAAAAGACTACCAAATAAAATTTATATCAGACCAACCTATAGCTCTATGTCAAGGCAGGTTCTATTATTAACCCATGACACCCTTTTTATCAGTAATAGACATCTTGAACAATTTATGAACATTAGGAAAGAAGCTGTTTTTTTTGCCCTTTATTGGGATGACCAGTATCATCAACAAAATGAAGTACACGGATGGTTTTTTGAGTTGCTTCTTGCCCATCTAAATAATCCAGATCGTAGCAGTATAACCAACTATGCATCTTTAGAGGGTGAAGCGGCGGCCCGGGAAAACCCCATAACCCTTGAGTTTGCCAGACGCATTATTGATTTTCAACAGGGGGGCGATCAGTATTTAAAGGAACTATTTCGGCAAGCTTATCACAGACTTCAACAGGAGGAAGGCGCATCTGCAGAAATATGGTATGAAATTATGGATGAAATAGAGCAAGGAGGGAAGGGCCGATGACGCTTTTGAAAATAGAAAATATCACAAAATCCTATGGTAAAAACACTGCCCTTAAAGAAGTGGATTTAGAGATAACTAATGGACTCTTTGGCTTACTAGGGCAAAATGGAGCTGGGAAAACAACCTTGATGAGGATTTTGGCTACAGTGGTAAAGCCAGACCATGGAAAAATATATTACGAAGATATTGAATGGGCCAAAAACCCTGATCAGGTAAGAAGAATCATTGGGTATCTGCCCCAGGAATTTGGAGTTTTTTCAAATGTCACAGCCGTGGAATGTCTACGCTATATTGCTAATCTTAAGGGGATGCAGCATAAGGGAAGGATTAATGAAGAAATAGAAGGAATCTTGGAAGCGGTTAATTTACTCCATGTAAAAAATCAGAGGGTTGGCGGTTTTTCAGGGGGAATGAAAAGAAGGCTGGGAATTGCTCAGGCTCTATTAAATGATCCCAAGATATTAATTATAGATGAGCCCACGGTGGGACTAGATCCAGAGGAAAGAATTCGCTTTCGTAATTTTTTACGTCAGTTGGGTAAAAACCGTATTGTGCTGTTGTCTACCCATATTGTTGAGGATATAGAAGCACTATGTCATAGGGTTGCTGTGCTAAAAAATGGAAAGGCAGAACAGTTTCAAAATCTGTATGAGCTGGCTGCACAGGCGGAAGGTAAGGTGTGGCTATGGAGATTAACCAATACGCAATACGAAGGCCTGACTGGAAACCATCAAATCATTTCTACAAAGCATGATAAGGATGGAGTTGAATTGAGAATTATAGCCCATGAAACACCTGGACAGGGTGCTGTGATGGCAGAGCCTACCATTGAGGAGGGGTATTTAATATGGAACGAAAGCATTTCAACGAAATTGTAACGGATATTGGAAATATGGGAATCATTTTTTTCGTTCCCATATTCATCATGGCCCTGGGAGCAATTTATACACTACTTTTTAACAGTTACTATGGCGAGGCCAATGAGATGATTCAAAGAGGCTTCGGGGTTTTTTCCATCCCCTTTATAATTATTTGGAATTTTTATCTTTTTAACGATCTTTTAGCCTCTGACAGTAAAGAAATTTTGCTATCGCTGCCCTATCGTGACCATGAATATGGAATAGTAAGAGTAATAAAATTCACAGGAATATACATTGCATTATTTTATATTTTCTATTGTTTGATAGCTGTATTTTATAAAGAAAGGGTAATATTTCAATGGTATGATATTTATCTTCCCATCGCATCAATACTTTTTTATTCCTCTCTTTCTTTTTTTATTATGGTTTTAATCAAGGATGTATTGATTTCTTTTGTTGTTGTGGCTGTCCATGGTGCTTTGATCTATGGTACAAGGGGTGGAGCTTCTGCCAATATCTATCCCTTTCAATGGTTTCATCCTAATCCCTATTTTCAACCCCAAAGGGTTGCTCTTACTCTTTTTTTGTGCACCTTGATATTTTATATTTTAGGCCATATCTTATTTACAAAGAGAGATTATTTGATGAGATAGCAATGAGTTAAGTATACTTAAATTTTATGAAAAAAATAAAACCCTTGATACAACTATTGATAGAAGCTGTTTCTACTTTGTATAATAATATAAAGAAATATTAGAAACAAGCTGGTTGGATATAGAATTAGAAAAGGAGGTAACGACTTGGAAAGAGAATTTGAAATAATTGGATGTGTATCTGTACCAGAAGAGGTATCATATGATTTGTTTTATGATAAATTTATAGAATTCATTGAATCAAATAATTGGTTGTTTGGTGGTGGAATAAACGAAATCGTTGATGGTTATTACATTAATCCAGACGGGACAAAAGGGAAACATGTTTTAGATGATGATGATTTAAACCCTGACATTTAAATCAAGTTATAAAGAAAAAACGAAAAGTCCATTACTGAAATTGATAAATATGAACAATGAGCCATTAGTTTTACCGAAATACAATATATATCTACTAAATAAAATTGAATCATTAATTAAAGTACAGAACAGATATACTCTGATGTGTTGGAATAATAAATGGGCTAACTACTGATAAAGGGGAAAGGCAGGAAGTTGCATGAAACCAATTAAAACCACGCTGATTATGGGAGGAATTCCAGTCACAGAATTTCAGGAATACTTTACTGCCCTGGGTGGCCAAACCCAGGATAGGTCATTATATATGGGCAAAGGCTGGCGAGTTAGCCTATATTCTTATTTTGAAGCCCTCGGCTCCTTTTCAGTAGAACGGACGAAAATTGTTTTTGAAATTGAAGCAGATAAATCTGATCAAATGATAGAGGATTTTCGCCTGGCCTTCTTACGGGCAGGGGGATAAAGAAGAGAGGGTCTTAGACCCAAAGCCTTAAAAAGTAATTCTATTAATAAAACTATAGAAAATAACCCTACATTGAAGTGTAGGGCTTATTTGCATGGCAAATTACTGGTTTATCAAGCTTGATAGGTAAGCTTCTTCCATTGCCTTAATATAATCATCCTTTGTTAAGGCAACAGACCCTAGTGTTAACTGCACCTCAGGAAAGTCACCATTTTCATTTTTAATTTCCTCAAGGCTTTTCCCCTGGAACCATTCTTCAATCCTATTCATTTGCTGCAAGGAGTCATTGTCCAGGGTCAAGGATTCTACAGCTGCGTTGGTTCCAGCAGTATACCAATTTACTCCGCATGGATTTACCAGGCCAGAATCAATCATTTGGTCAATTTTATTTATTTCTTGCTGTCTAAGGGCCTTTAAAACTCTATCAGTAGAAATTCTTCCTTGGCCGTCAGTATATATTATTTTTTGATTGGCATTAAAGGTTGCTTCAACAATTCGTCCCTCCTGGTCAAAGGTAGCTGCAGCTATAATGACTGTTACGCTTCCCTGACTGAAGGCCTCCTCTTCTAAAATAACAGGGTCATCTTCAGAAGGGGTAATGATCAAGAATGAACCGATCCCCTGATGAAAATCATCTTCTGTTTCATTCAATATTTCCCCAGTTATTGTCTTTTCAACCCCACAACCAAACAAAACTAAACTGGTTATGAGAATAAGTACAACATATGGCATGGTTTTTCTCATATACATTCCCCTAAAAATTTATTTATTCTTATTATACACTATACGGCCATAATATGGTGTAACGGTTTTCCAAATGTAATTTTCCTCAGAAAATAACTTAAGCTGAGGTGTTATAGTAGTGACACGTTAAAAGTCAAAAAAGTAAATAATTTTTTTCTTGACAACATTTTAAGACAATTGTAGTATATAATTAAGACATTTGACTTACGAGGTGAAATATGAAAAGGCTACCAGAAGCAGAATTTGAGATTATGAAGATCGTTTGGGAAAACGAGCCGCCCATCACTACAAGCCTGGTTATGCAGCGGCTTGGAGTAGAGCGAAGTTGGAAAATACAAACCATCGTTTCTCTTATGCAGCGGTTGATTGACCGTGGTTTTTTACGTAGTGAGAAGCATGGAAAGGAGCGTGTTTACTATCCAATTATATATCGTGCTGACTACCTGCATTTTGAAACCGGATATTTTATGAAGCAATACCATAAAAATTCTTTTTTAAATTTAGTTAATACATTGTATGAGTACAATGATATTTCAGATGAGGAACTCGATGCTTTGTTACAGTGGATAGAGGAGAGGAGGAGTTGAAATGCAAAGCTTTCTTGTCACCCTCTTGCTTCGCTCCTTTGCCATGGCGTTCCTTGGCCTTTTCTATATGTCTGTAACGCCGATTCTTTTAAAACGTTATCATGTCAAATGGTGTTACTATGCTTGGCTGATTATTATTGTAGGCCTTATTCTACCGTTTCAGTTACAAATTAGTTGGCCAATGGGAGAAATAGCACTGCCAGTACAAAATGTAACTAGGGCGACAATGAAGGGCTTTCCGGACTATATTTCGTACACTCATAATTGGGAAGATTCATTGATTCATGGTTTTTCGGGCTTCTCTGTTTGGAAAATTCTAATGGTCGTGTGGATTTTGGGGATTGTTGTATTTTTTACATACCATGTTATAAGGCATTATCGTTTCATGATAATGGTTCGGCGATGGAGCCATGAAATAACGGAACCAAATATACTCAATGTACTTCATGATGCTAAAGAAAAAATGAGCATGGGTGTAAAAATAGAAATTAAGGAATGCCATTGTATATACACGCCGATGCTGGCGGGTTTTATCCGACCATCTATTTTCCTTCCGTCTGACATCTATGCTTCCGAGGAAATGCTTGCTATACTGAAACATGAGTTAATCCATCTGAAACGTCGGGATTTGTGGTACAGGGCTCTGGTTATCGTCGCCGTGGGTATCCATTGGTTTAATCCGCTTGTACATTTTATTGCCAGAGAAATCGCTGCTTTGTGTGAGCTTTCCTGTGATGCTGAAGTGGTGGCAGGGGCCGATATTAATCTGCGAAAGCAATACGGTAGAGGCATTCTCTACTCAAGAAAAAAAGTTCGAGCCAAAACTGTATTTTCCACAGCTTTTGCCGGAGGCCAGAGAAATATAGAAAGGAGGATTGTTGCAATTATGGACATAACTAAAAAGAAAACAGGATTTATCATGATTTGCTTGTTGTTAATCTTTTCCCTTGGAGCCTTTGGGGCGAGTTCAGTTTTTTCTGTATCTGAAGTCCCGGTCAGCTATATAGACAATACATTTATGAAGGAGCGGATATTGAACGGTTCGGCTTCTGGTAATTTCGACACAGACGGATATATCATATACCCGGCGGATCTGGATATGGATACCGTGCCTTCAAAGCCGGCGGAGAGAAGGGACATTTATTCTGACAAGGCTCCTGCGGGTACATCATTTAGTGAACTTCGATACCGTTATCCTTTTGAAATGGTACAAAAGGATAAGACAGGACGAAAATATACAACAAGGGTATTTTTTGATTACGACTATATACTGTCAGGAAGCATTGATTATGAAGAACTAAATTTTCTAATAGGATCATACCTCACAATATTTAAGTCCACTTTCGAGTCCGCTTCTTTTGAGGAGCTTATTCAGGAGGAGTGTATCTATACGATGGTCAAGGATTGTAAGGAATATGTGGATGAGAACTCAGATCCCCGGGTGCGCTTCCGGTTCTACCTCAGCGGTATCGGCGGTGATGCACCCATTAATGTGCCGCATGAAAAATTAGCTGAGTTGAATACATTCAATTAGAAATGAAAAGCCCTATGGAAAAAAGCAATAGTACCTACCTCCTAGGCCCAGCTATTGGCAGTTAATGAAAATCGTTCTGGCAGTATCATCCCAATGCACCTCAGTCAATAGGCCTTCACCGATAAAGCGTAAGGGAACCATTATTCTGCCGTCATGAATGGCTATGGGGACACCTAAGTCCACTGCTTCACCATTGATATAGGCTGTGTTTTCTCCCACCGTAAGACTAAGAATCCTTTCTTCTTTTTCAATGGTGACGGTTTGGGTGGCTTGATCCCAATGGGTGGTTGCTCCAAAGAGGTAAGAAGCTCCTCGAATGGGAATCATTGTTCGATTTTTTTCAATATATGGCGCTACATCAAATTCAACCTCTACACCGTTGCATACCACCCTAATGTCAGATGGTTGGTTATGTTGTGGTTTAAAATAATAATTAATGGTGGTTTCGTCAGAGCCAGTCAATATGATACCGCCATTATCTTCTAAAATTTGATAGGTCCATACATTCCCCTCTATGTCGATATAGGGCTGTTCAATTTCTTGCCAATTTCCGTTTGATTGATCAATCACCCATTGAGAATTTTTATCCAGTGTAAGCTGATAGAAGGTATTGTGGCCAGGATACTGGTTCGGCACAATGGGGTAATATTCATCAATTAAAAAGTAAAGGCTTCCATCGCCATTTTCAAAGGCTTTATAGATTTTTCCGGCGGCGATTTGTTCAATCTTAGTATGATCGGTTAAGTTAAGCAGACCAATATGGGGGTATAATCTTATGCCAACAGAGGCCCATAGTTTTCCGCCGACACTGGCAAGTGAAGCAGTTTCCAGCATCTCCCCTTCAGGGGCAAGGTCGTACATGACCAACAGGTCAGCCACCTTAATATCCTCAAATTCTTTGGCACGATAAAGGTCACCGTAATGATTAATGTAATAAAGTTGATCTTCATGCTCAACAAAATCCATCATAGAAGGATTTGAAATTTCATAGGTCTGAGTATGTTCACCATCCCATCGGTAAATCAAATTTTCTGTGCCTTGATACCAAAGTATACTATCCCTTCCATGCTTTACTGTTGAAGAAAGGCCATAGGTCACCGTAGTAATCTGGCCATCCCGATCAATTTTGCAAGACAGTCTGTCCCACTGACCAGATAGATTTAACCACATACTTCCATTACTTCCGATACTCATGGAATCTATTGTGTATCCCTTTAATTCCGCTGTATCTTCTATACAGATTATTTTAGCCGTAGAAAAGTCTTCCTTTCTGACCCTTAATACTGCCATACCCTTTTTATTTTCTCCATCAGACAGCAAAAAGTAGTAGTAGTCTTGCGCTTCCTTCATATCTGTAATGATAAGCGCTCCTAAATCATCGACATTGAGCTTTTTTAGTTCACTGATGGGTAATAGGTTTATCATATTGATTTGAACCGTGGCCCTTGATGCGGCCATGGCTGAAAAAGGATGAAGGGTCAAAATAAAGATTAACACCAATAAAATCATACCTTTTATTTTCATTATATTAATACTCCTTCCTTTTATATTAAGATTACCCAATGATAAAACCAGGATTGTTTTTCCAAATCAAGTTAAAGATACCATAATATTTGTTTCAGCTCAATACTTTAGCTTACAAATTACTTTGATTTTGCTGTTTTCTAAATACTTCTCTTTCTCCTAATCAATAGATTTTGATCTTAAATAAACCTTAATCATTCCGTAAAGAGTTACATTAAAATATATGCTAAATTATATTTACTAAGCATTGGCAGTTAATTGAAAGATAATCTATAACGATGGGAGAATAATAAGATGAAAGCCAAAATAATGATAACAACCTGCATCATGGCCATTGTACTTACGGCCTGCGGTAGCCAGTCAAAAGAACTTGATGACGTTAATAGAGAAAAAAATGAGCCTGTGCAAAACCAGGCTTCTCTGTCGGCAGAGGATGAAATTGAGCCGGTAGAAGAAGAAAATGATTATACCAGAATAAAAGCGCTGATGGAGGGGTATGAGGTAAATTTAGTTAAAGCTATTAATGAAAATGATTTTAGTTTGGTAGAGCCCTATCTTTTAGAAGAAAGCCCCCTGTATCTTTCTCAAAAAGAACTGGTGGCTAATTTGTCGGAACGAGGGATTCTGGAAGAATACCATTCCCACGAGGTGGGATATGTATATCCAGAAGATGATGAAAGCTATCGGGTAGAGGTGGTGGAAACCATTAAGATTAATTATCCTGAACAGGGCGAAATAATAAAGGACTTTCAATGGATATATACTGTAAAAAATCATAACGACACCATGAAGCTCAGCGATATCCAAGAATGGAGCAGCTTTGAAGAAGACTTGCTACAAAGGCAGGGGCGAGCCAAGCCCGATGGTTATTATGCCTGGGAGGCATTGACACTTTTTGAAACAGACTTAGTACATACCTTAAATGGTGGTGAATCGGGTTTAGAGAAACTATTAAAGGATCAAAAAGTGATTGCTGATTATCAAGCTTTAATAGCGAAGCTGAAAGAAAAGGGAACTGAATTCCAATTAATTGAAACAAATTATGAAGAGCTGGGTAGTGGGCTGCCTTTAATTGCTAAACCGCAAATAACCCTCAAGTATCGAGATAAACAGGGCGCTAGTAAAGAAATAAAGCTGGTACTGACAATGGAAGTAGAGGAATATTATACTGGAAATTCTATTGTTTATGGTGGCTATGCTAAAATTAGCGAATTAAAGGATTTTAAAATAAATTAGCAAAGAATTGCTTGAAACAATCAGATTAGATTATTAGTCTGATTGTTTTTTATTTGAAATAAACTTTGACATTAAAGGATAGAAATAATAATATTATACTATAAAGGTATAAAAGTACAATTTTTATGAAGGGTGAATAGTATGGCTACACAAAGTGAAATTAAATATAATCGATTAATGGAAAAGGCCGAGGAGCTGTTTTTAGATTTGGGATACCGGGCTTTGTCAATGGATCAAATTGCTGAGGCAGCAGGAATCAGCAAAATGACTATCTACAAGCATTTTCCCTCCAAGGAGGCCTTGTTTAAGGAGGTGATTCTTTCCTTAATGGAGCGTGTCTCCTATGAAATCGAGGAAGCACTTCAGCAAATACCAGGCTGTCTCGAAAAAATAGATTTTTTAATGAACTATACCTTTGAAGAGAGTAAACGCTACTCCCTTGCCCTTTATCATGATATTATCTCGATTCCCTACGTAACGGAAAAATTAATTGATGAAAAGATAAAGTTAAGTAGAATCATGTTTGAAAAAATTATAAAGGATGGGGTTAAAACAGGAGAGATCAGGCCCGGTAATGTTGATTTTTTGACCGATATGCTGATGATGGTGATAGAGGCCTTTGGTGAAAAGTATTTGAATAAAATTAATAGTAAAGAAGATATGAAGGAAATTACGGCAAATTTTTATGACTTTTTAAAATACGGCCTGATTGGACGACCGGAGGTGGAATAATGGAAGAGAAAGTTCTAATGCAGGTGGAAAACGTCAGCAAACATTATCATATGGGTGAAATGACAGTGACTGCAGCAAAAAATATTAACCTGAAATTGTATGAAGGGGAATTTGTCGTTATTTTAGGCCCCAGTGGTTCAGGAAAGAGTACACTGCTCAATATTTTGGGGGGAATGGATTTGCCCACCGAAGGCAGGGTATTGATGGAGGAAGAGGATATCACCCAATATAACGACAGGAAGCTGACGGTATACCGAAGAGAAAAGGTGGGCTTTGTTTTTCAGTTCTATAACTTAATGGCCAATTTAACAGCTCTAGAAAATGTAGAACTAGCGACGGAAATATGTAAAAATGCCCTGGAGGTGGAAGGGGTTTTAGAGGCCGTAGGGCTGGGAGACAGAAAAGAACATTTTCCTGCCCAAATGAGCGGGGGTGAACAACAACGGGTGGCCATAGCCCGGGCGGTAGCGAAAAATCCTGCCCTATTACTATGCGATGAACCAACGGGGGCGCTGGATTTTGAAACAGGAATCAAAATCCTTTCCCTTCTGAAGGAGATTAACGTAAAGTATGGCAAGACTGTGGTTATTATCACCCACAATATGCCCATCGGAGCGATGGCCGACCGTGTAATTAAAATGAGAAGCGGCGAAATAATTGAATCCTGGGTAAATCAAAATCCAATCCCCCCCGAAAGGATTGAATGGTAATGAAAAAATTAGATAAAAGACTCTTAAGGCTGATTAAGAAGTCAAAGGGTCAGTTTATATCCATCGCCGTTGTGATCATATTGGCATTAACAATCTATGTCTCTCTGAGTATGGTGGGGGATAACCTAAATCATTCCATAGCATATTACTATGACCTTACCAATTTTGCCGATGTCTCTGTGGAGGTAATGCGGATTCCCAAGGGGGCCATTGAACAGCTTTATACAATAGAGGGAGTCATACAGGCCCAGGGAAGAATTAGTGAAGACGTACCCCTGGGGGTGGAAGATCCCAACGAAAAAGTACGGGTGAGGGTAGTTTCTCTGCCTGAAGAAACCGGCAGTATTAATAGCCTGTATACCATTGAAGGTAGAGAACTGGGAGCAAACCCCAAAACAATCGTAGTACTGCAGCAATTTTTCGAGGGTCGCAGCATGAACCTGGGGGAAACCATCAGACCTTATATTGCCGGGAAAGAATATCCCATGGAGGTCATAGGGGTAGTGGGCAGTCCCGAATACATCTATCTAATGGAAAACGAGCAAAGCCTGCTACCGGCCCCTGAGAAATTTGGTGTTATCTATGTTTCAGAGGATTTTGCCCAATCCTCCCTGGGCTACCAGGGCAGCTATAATGAGGTAATGATTAAAATTGATCAACAATACCTTGATCAAATTGACTTGATTATAGAGGACATAGAAGACCAATTAGATCAATATGGTATTCGGCGCACCATTAAACGAGATAACCATCTCAGCCACAGCATGATGATGCAGGAGGTAGAGCAACTGGAAATGATGGCCACAGCCGTAACATTGTTATTTTTGATCGTGGCTGCTGTCATCATCAATATCATGCTATCAAGAACGGTGAAAAATGATAGGATGGCCATTGGAGTTATGAAGGCCCTGGGCTACAACAATTTTCAAATTATGGGTCATTACACCAAATTTTCCTTGGCCATTGGGTTAGTGGGTTCAATTATCGGAATTGTTCTGAGTATTCCCTTATCCATAGCCTTTACCAATTTATATATCCTGTATATGAACATACCATTGCTAGAAATGACCATCTACTATCAGTATATAGTCTACGGCATTATCTTAACCACCATCTTCTGCATTATATCAGGCCTGATTGGTGCCAGAAGCGTTATTAAAATATTACCTGCCGACTCCATGAGACCAGAGGCACCCAAAGCAGGAGGGCGGATTTGGCTGGAAAAAGTTAAACCCATTTGGAATCGAATTACCTTCAGCTGGAAGATGGTCATTAGAAATATAGTAAGAAACAAGCGAAGGGCTGCCTTTTTAGTTTTGGGAATTGCCCTGACCTATGGCATTATTATGGTACCCGTTTTTATGTCTTCAGTATTTGGCAACATGTTTCAGCTGCAGTACAGTGAGTTTCAAAGGATGGAATATAGCATAGATTTTACCCGCCCAATGGGAGTTGATACCCTAAAGGAGCTGAAGCAGTTAATTAAAATAGATTATATGGAAGCTAAAACCGAATTCCCCTTTGAGTTGAAAAACGGGACAAAAAAAGAAACCGTCAGCGTTATTGGTCTTAAATCCGATACAGCCCTCTATCACTTTAAGGAGACTACTGGAAAGACCATCACGATACCCAGGGAGGGAATTATTTTAACAGAAGGATTGGCCAAAGCCCTTGGGGCCCAGGTAGGGGATAAAATACTAATGAAAAACTTTATGCCAGATCAAGAAGACCGGTGGATAGAAGTCAAAGGAATTACCGAACAATATTTGGGCAGCAACGCCTATATGGAAATCGAAGCCTTGAATGAAATACTGGGGGAAAGAGAGATCGTTACCGGGGCCTTGGTCAATTCAGGAGATGAAGTCTTAACTAAGCTGAAAAATGTACCCAATATTAGCCAGGTACAATCGGTAGAAGATATGAAAAATAGCTTTTTAGAATTTATGGATATGATCATTTATTCCGTAGGGACCCTAATGCTCTTTGGCGGAATTTTAGGCTTTGCCATTGTCTACAATACCACCATCATCAGCATTGGGGAAAGAACCATGGAATTTTCATCGCTGCGGGTATTGGGGTTTGAAAAAAAAGAAATATATAGAATCATCAGTAAAGAAAACAGCTTGCTGACACTACTGGGTATCATACTGGGAATCCCATTGGCCTATGGCATGTGCCAGGGAATCGTATCCAGCATGTCAACAGAGCTCTACACCATTCCAATGATCATTAATTCCAGCAGTTACCTGATAACAGCCTTGGCCACCATCATATTTGTTGCTCTGGCCCAGCTGGCCACAATTAAAAAGATCTATCGCCTAAACTTTATGGATGCCCTCAAAAATAGAGTATCCTAAAGACTTTACTGCCCAAAGGCAGTGATCAATAGAATATAGGTAAGGACGGAGATGAAAATGAAGAAAAAAATAATCGGAATCATCGTAGCAGTAGCGGTGCTGGGAACAGCAGGATACTACTTATTTACTCAAAATACAGCCATTACAGTAACCACAGCACCAGTTAATCAAGGCTCCATCGAAAAATATGTAGAAGAGCTAGGTGTGGTCATGACAGAAAGAAGAGAAACAGTTTATGCTGCCGCCACAGGAAGGGTAACAGATGTACTGGTTAATATAGGAGATTCGGTACAAAAAGGAGAACTGCTGCTAAAAATAGAAGAGCAACAGCTACTAAGAGAAATACAAGGTATTGAAGCCCAGGAAGCCGCCCTTCAGGCCCAATATCAAGAGGCCCTAAAGCCAGTAGATCAACGGGAAATAGAAAGACTTAAGCTGGAGCTGACAAACCAGGAAAACGCATTAGTCGAAGCAGAACGAACCACAGAAAACCAGAAAAAGCTCTATGAAGCAGGAGCCGTCAGCCATGAAGACTATCAAAATGCCCTCAATCAACTGGAGGCCCAAAGAAATAACCTAGAGAAGCTTAGTTTAGAGCTGGAAATATTAAGTAACCCTCATACAATCAATATTGCAGCACAATATCAGGCCCAGCTAAAGCAATTGGCAATCCAAAAAGAGGCACTGGAAGGTCAAAAAGAAGAATATAGCATCGCCTCACCCATAGAAGGAACCATCATGCTCAAAAATATTGAAAAAGGTAGCTACCTGCAGCCGGGAATGCAGCTTTTTGAGATAGGGAGCCCTGATAACCATTATATCGAAGCCGATATACTGGTATCAGACATAGCCAATGTTAATGAAGGAGATAAAGTATTGATCAGTCATCAAAATTTGGGAATTGAGCTGACAGGTACAGTAAGAAAAATACACCCCCAGGCCTTTAGTAAAATATCAGATTTGGGAATTGAACAAAAGAGGATAAAAGTAGAAATTGAAATACAAGGACGAGAAGCCAACCTGAGGCCGGGCTACGATTTAGATATAAAAATTGTCACAGAAGAGAGGGACAAAACCTTGATTATACCTGAAAACGCCCTGTTCCAGCAGGAGAACCAATACTATGTCTACGTCAAGAAAAATAACCGGGCTGTTCTGAGAGAAGTTCAAACAGGAATCGAAAGTCAAAAACAGGTTGAAATTATCAGTGGATTAATGGAAGGAGAACGGCTAATTCTTTCGTCCAATGAGGAATTAAAGGACGGGGCAAAGATTAAAGAGTAGGCGGGGGATTAAAAGCTCCGAATAAAGAAGAGGCAGTCTTTAAACAGGGCTGGTGTGAAAGATATAAAGGCAGTACAGGCACAAAATGTTAGAAAAATTATTAAATGAAATATAGATGTATTGCTTGGTAATTGTTAAATTAATAAAGTTCTTTATTCATTCCCCTTATAGTGGGCGCTGTAAAGCTGTCTATATCTATATAAGGGGGTTTTTGTTTATGGAATTTTATGTAAAAAAAATTAAATATTTTTTGTACTTTTAAATAGAGTTAAGTCAAAATATAAATATTAAGCTGATTTTAACGGCCAGAAGCCCGTAAGAAAAGTATGAAGTAATATGAAATGCAATAGAGGAAAATACTGCAATTGTGGAGAATACTTCCAGTAGAGCATAATTATAGGGGGCGTTTTGATTGTCAATTTCTATTGCCATTTGTGATGATAATAAAGTACAGGTAGAATTAATAGCAAGCTACTTACAATCCTTTAAATTTCAAGAAAAGATAGTCTATCACCTCTATTATAACGGTGAAGACCTATACCAAGGTTTTCAGAAAATAAACTATGATATTGTTTTTTTAGACATAGAGATGGGGGGACTTAATGGAATCGAAATAGGGAGAAAAATAAGAGAATTAGATAAACGGGTGCTTTTGGTATATTTAACGGGGTATAAGGAATATGCCTTGGAGGCCTTTGAAATCCAGAGCTTTCACTACCTGATAAAACCGATTACCAATGAGCGATTCAACAAGCTAATGGAGCAATTAATCAAAAGGCTGGCTGAAATAAGATTATATCAAAAAGAAAAAAAGAAAAGCTTCGTTTTTAAGGCAAAGGATCAACTACATTATTTAAACACAGACGAAATTATATATTTTGAGAAAAAGCAAAGAAAAATAGTTGTCAATACCACTACAGGCAGCTACGAATATTTTGCCACTACAAAACAGTTATTGGAGGAATTAAATCCTGAAGATTTTATTCAATGTCACCAGGGGTTTATCATTAACCTGAATCGCGTTTCGAGACTTGCAGGCAACATAATTTATTTAAAGGGATATGATGATAGTCTTCCTGTCAGTAGAAGATTTAAGAAAAATGTTCTTCTTGCCATTGAGAAGAAGCTATTTAGGGAATAGGGGGGAGACCATGGAGTATTTTGTTTTACTTGTAACAAATTTTGCTGATGCTTTTTTAATCTATTACTTTGTCAGTGAAATGGTGGAATGTAAAGGAAAGAGAGTCTTTTTCTATACGGCGGTTTTAGTCCAGTGCTTTATCAACTCCTATATCAATCTTGCTCTGGGATTGGCTGACTTTAAAGGTTTTATATTTATGTTTATCACCGCCTCCTGTATATTGTACATTTTAGTTGAGGGACAATTTATCAGGGTAACGTTAATTACCATCATAGCCATGACTTTAATGGGAATTATCGAGCTGGTAACCGGAGGTGCCATGTCCTTTATCTTGAAGGTTCCAACTGCCATGCTGCTTGAACACAATGGCTTTAGATTAATGGGAATTATGATTTCAAAAACGGTATTCTTTTTACTGGCCAGGTATACTTGTTTTAAACTGAGGGTATTTGGAGAAATTAAAAGGAATCAATATTACACCATTATATTGCTGCTATTATTTAACCTAATCATAATTTTTATGGCCTTTACCTTCTATAGCTTTGTTGATGACCTGGCAGGACACGAAATGTTTTATATTATAGGAATGGGATCAGGAGCCTTGCTATTTAATTTTTTAATGCTGGTGATAATAGGGCGCTTAATTGAGTACAGTCAAAATGAAACAGCCTGGAAAATGCGGGAAAAGGAATATCGTAATCATTTTTTCTATACCAAAAATATTGAAGAAATGGTTAACACCATGAAGGCCCAAAGGCATGACTTTAACAATTTTATCAGTACCCTACTGGGGCTAATACAGCTTGAAAAATATGACGAGGCTAAAAAGTACATTCTATCATTAACCGACGAGGTGGCAGCCGTCAATGATGTGGCAGATAATCAAAATCCCGTTATTACTGCATTAATTAATATTAAAAATGAAAGAGTAAAAAGCAATAATATAGCCTTTGATTATTCCATAGACCTGCCCTTTCGCTTAACAATTAAAGACATAGATATCACCGTGATATTAGGAAATTTAATCGATAATGCCATTGAGGCCTGTCAAAAAATCGAAAAGGAGAAAAGAAGAATTTATCTTGAAATCAATACAAATAAAGACATGCTGATCATTAAAATTATTAACAATAAAACTAGCCAGGAGGTACTACAGAAAACAAAACGCTTTACCAGTAAGGTAAATCGTAAGGACCATGGCTTTGGACTATATAATATACAGCAGATTGTCAAAAAGAATAACGGTATTATTAACATAGAGGATGTAGGTGATGAATTTAAGGTAAAGATTGCCCTTCCTTTAGTAACCAGTAGACCGGAATAACTGGTTATTTTTATCGTAAAGAAAAAGCCTTGTCAATTATGACAAAAAAACGACCACTTTTGCAAAGGAGGTTGCAGGATTTCGTAAGGAATGGTATATTTTGTATAATACAATTACCTTAAAAAAGGGTGATCAAAATGATTGAACAAGCCTCTGTTAAATTGGCAGACAAATTAATAAAAGAAAAGATTATAACCCTGGAAGACAAAGAGGTATACAGCTATGGTTTTCAGCTTTTACTCTCGATGATATTAAAGGGAACCGGTCTTGTTATATTGGGGATGGTAACAGGGTATTTGACGGAAACCGTTATTTTCGTCTTGTCCTTTGGTTTATTGCGAATTTTTGCAGGTGGTGTCCATGCCCATTCATACTTTAAATGTTTTGCTGTAACCGTTGTCTTAGTATATGGAAGCATTTGGCTGAGCAGCTTAATGATTGGTTATAGTTCAGTAGTTTTAACTCTATCAATGATCCTTATTCTTTCAAATATAATGGTCCTATTATTTTCACCTATTGATTCACCAAATAAGCCCCTTTCTGAATCGGAAAAGAGAAAAAATCGTCATAGAAGCATTATGGTTATTACCATAGGCAGCATACTGATTTTGATTAGTTCTATACTCATACCAACATTTCAATATCATTCAGTCATTGCATCCTTGGGCTTCTTAATTGAAGCGTTGACCTTAATAAAGGTAAGTAAAATTAAACAATTGATGAGGAGGAGTAAAAATGAAACTGTTATTTAATGGTTTGGCTATGGCCGCTGAAGGATTAGTGAACTTTAATGTTTCTACCAACTGCTTTATGTTTTTTTATCAGCCTCAAGTACCCAAAAAGCTAATTAAATAGTTGTAAATAGACATTCATAGGTGATTCAACGGGTAAAAGAAAGGGACAAGGAATAAGGATTATTTATAAGCAAGCATTAAAAATAGTACAGTATAGTAAAATTTACAGCCAGTGTGTAAAAAGCACTGGTTGCTTTGTGAATAGATGATATGGTTATCAAACAGGGTCTTAAAAGCATCGCCTCAAAGACCCTGTTTTTTAGCATTCTGTAAAGGTGGGTATTTTCTATGTATTAACGATCACACTGAAAGCCTCCAATCCTTATTGCCAAAAATATAAGGAAATACAAGTAAAAATAGTTTATAATGAAAAGTAAGTAACTATGATCGTTTAAGGGGGATTGCGATGGAAAAAATTAAAGGTAAATTAGAAGACTTATTTGTTGTTAAACAAACAAAATACACCGGAAAACGGATTTTCTTTACCTTTGCTCTGGTTATTCTGATGGGGATGAGTTTGCCAATATACTTTATGTTTGAGGATTATAACTATGAAAAGTATCTTATAGAGTATGAAATGGTAGATGCCAATATTAAAGCCTATTATAAAGCGGAAGGCCTATACCCAGCTGCAGAGGGCATTAAATGGGATAATGAAAAGAACCTGAGATATTTTTTCGAAGATAATCATTTTAATCTTAATAGAAGGCTTTATTATGTGGATATTACGCTGATGCCCAATATATCTGAAATCAATTATACCTATATTATCGATATTGATACAGGAACCCTATTTACCAGTGAATTTAAAATATATCATTTCAAAAGATGGCATTTTGCAAGGAAGTTTTAGTTAACAAAGCAGCTAGTACCCTGCGCCGTTGTAATGGCACAGGGTACTAGCTTTACATTATGGTGGCTGATATTCTGTGGATTTTTTATTTGAATCCAATAAATATCACAGAGCTTGACTATAATAAATAATAGATACAAACTTATTTTTAATTTTTTCGTTATAATATTGAATAGCATCTAAAAATGATTAAGGAGGCAGGTAAGATGGTTAAAATCGAACACCTGACCAAAAACTACAATAAGGGGAAAATTAAAGCAGTTGATGACCTCTCGCTTCATGTAAAGCCCGGAGAAATTTTTGGTTTCCTCGGCCCTAATGGTGCTGGGAAAACCACTACGATTAAGATGATGGTGGGCCTTTTGAATCCAGATGGAGGTAAAATAGAAATTAAAGGCTATGATAATCAAAAAGACACCATTAATGCAAAGATTAATATTGGCTATGTGCCCGATAGTGCCAATGCCTATGAACGATTAACAGGGGTCGAGTATATTAACTTTATCGCCGATGTATATGGGGTGTCAAAGGAGGTCAGAAGAAAACGGATGGAATATTTTCTTGAGACCTTTGGACTAAATGATGCGGCCGGTGACCTGATTAAAAGCTACTCCCATGGGATGAAGCAGAAAATTGTGTTAACTGCTGCATTAATTCACAACCCGGCCCTATGGATTTTGGATGAGCCCCTGGTGGGATTAGACCCTAAGTCGGCCCATCAGCTTAAAATACTGATGCGAGAGCATTGTGACCAGGGAAACACCGTTTTCTTTTCCACCCACGTGTTAGAGGTGGCAGAAAAGCTTTGTGACCGAATTGGTATTATTAACCGGGGAAAGCTTATTGCCATTGGTACCCTTGAAGAGCTAAGGCAGGGAGATCAGGCCGAATCCCTGGAAAATATTTTCCTGGAGTTGACTGAAGATGAATAGAATGTTGTCATTAATTAAAACTAACCTTCGGGTAAACCTTGGCATTTCTGCCATTAAGTATTCAGCCAGAACAAACAAAAAAAAGCTGTTGAACTATGGCCTGGTTTTAATCGCAGTGGCAGTTGGAATTGGTTCCCTGATGGCCCTGTACAGTGTTTTAATGAATGAAATTTACTTTGCTGCCAGTCAATTAAATCAACCGGAGCTGGTAATTACGATTTCCTTTCTTGCAGCCCAGATACTGGTTTTGTTATTTGGATTTTTCTACGTAATGAGTGTGTTTTATTTTTCGCAGGATCTAGACCTTTTGGTGCCTTTGCCCCTACGACCCTATGAGGTTTTAGGAAGCAAATTTGTCGGGATTATGTTTTATGAATATTTAACCCTGCTCCCTATTTTGCTGCCGCCCCTATGGATCTACGGCAGGGGAACCAATCAAGGGATTATCTATTGGATCAAGGGACTGTTGGTGGCCTTAGCCTCCCCAGTGCTGCCCCTGGTGCTGGCAACCCTTATAGTGGTCATATTGATGCGCTTTATTAATCTGAAAAAGCGTAAGGATCTTCTGGCCGTATTAGGGGGGATTGCAGTATTTCTTTTTGCCATGGGCTTTAATCTCTTTGTTGGTAATCGACTAGAGGGGATGGATCAAGCCTATTTTCAAAGGCTCTTAAGCGGTCAGATGGACTTAATAAAGCTGGTGGGCCAACGGTTTCCTCCCAGCATCTGGGCGACCCTGGGCATTACCCAGGATGGAGCAATGGGCCTTGGCTACTTAGCCCTTTTTATGTTGGCTTCTGCATTATTGTTTTTATTCCTGCTCTGGATTAGCAACTTAATTTTTTATCGAGGTCTTCTTTCAGGCCAGGAAACAAATCGAAATCGCAAAGTCTTAACGTCAGAGGAGATCAATAAAAAATACAATCAAAGCAAAAGTCCTGTGATGGCTATCTTTTGGAGAGAGTGGAGATTGATGCTAAGGACCCCTGTCTATGTGTTGAATGGCCTGATAGGAGCCATCCTTGGGCCAATTATGATTATTTTAGTTCTTTTCAGCGGACAGCAGGAGGGTTTTCAACAGATGCTAATGCTGGTACACAGTATCCCCCCAATCTATCTTGTACTGATTGCCAGTGCCTTTATTATTTTCAGCAGCAGCATGAATGTGGTGGCGGCCACTACCATTTCAAGGGAGGGGAAGGATTTTTGGATTTCAAAAATGATTCCCATGGCACCAAGGAGCCAAATAAAGGGTAAGCTGCTCCATTCCCTGGCCATCAATTGTATAACAATCTTTGCCAGCCTGATTGCGTTGGTCGTAGTTTTCAGGCTTCCCCTGCAAGAGACCTTGATAATTTTAATCCTTAGCTTTTTAGGATCATTCCTGATGATACTGGTGGGAATCATCATTGATTTAATTAGGCCAAAGCTTGAATGGACCAATCCTCAGGAGGCTGTTAAACAGAACTTAAATGTTTTCTTTCATATGCTGGCCACAGCAGCCTTCCTATTGCTGTGCTTCCTGTTAACAAGGCTGCTATTAAAAACCAATGTGTCACCATTGGTGATTTATCTGATTTTTGCTTTAATTATACTGGGATTATCTATTATTGGCCTTTCCATGCTCTATAGATTAGCCGATAAAAAATATCAAAGACTTGAGGCATAAGAGAAAATTCCCATTGAAAAAAAGTGGTCTCCCTGCAAGGAGACCACTTTTCTAAAACAGCTGAATCTTTACAATTATGCATTGAGTATCTTTGATTCCTCTGTTAGAACCTCGTTCATACTGCCTGTACGATACCCCAATAGATCCAGGGTAACATAATCAAAACCAATTTCCCGCATATAGGTGCCAACCTGATCCATCAGGTCCAGATCAAAAAATCGTACCCGTTCGCCCTTCGCCACCTCAATACGGGCAATTTTCTCATGATGTCGTACTCGAATTTGCTTAAAGCCTAGATCCAGTAAGTATTGTTCTGCCAGCTCTACCATTTTCAGCTTTTCCATGGTTATTTCATTGCCGTAGGGGAATCGGGAAGAAAGACAGGCAAAGGCAGGCTTATTCCAGGTGGGAATACCCATTTCCTTTGATAATTGGCGAATATCATCCTTGGTTAGCTGGGCTTCCTTAAGGGGGCTGATCACCTTCAATTCCGAGGCAGCATGCATACCGGGCCGGTAATCTGAAAGATCATCAAAATTTGAGCCGTCCAATACGTGCTTTAGACCATGCTCCTGGGCCACTGATCGCACTTTGGTAAATAGCTCATGCTTACAATAATAGCAGCGATTCACGGGATTTTTTGAAAATCCATCAATCTCCAATTCCTCTGAAACTATCACCACATGCTTTACCCCAAAATCCCTGGCATATTGCTGGGCTTCCTTGAACTCCCTTTCAGGGTAGGTGGATGACCTGGCAGTGACGCCAATAACTCGATCTCCTAAAACATCATGGGCTACCTTTAATAAAAAAGTACTATCTACCCCTCCAGAAAAGGCGATGGCAGCACCTTCAAGGTTTTTCAAGATATCCTTTAGCTGGGTTAATTTTTGCTGAAGCTCCATATTTTTAATCCTCCTTTAAAAACGACGTAACATACCAAAATCTTGGTACTAGCTTACCATATTATCAAAATAGATTCAATTATTATGATTTAAACAATTGAAGAAAAAGTATAATATTAGGTAAAAAGTGAGAAAAAGGAGAAGGCAATGGCTGATGACAGGCCAGGCTGCATCAGACAAGAAGCTCTAAAAATAGCTCACGATTGATAAATACTATTTTAACCCTTCAAACAATATAGTATAATAGTCTGGTCTACAAATATTGTGAAGGAATGAGATAATGGAAATTAGATATATTGATCGGAAAACAGGAGAAAAAAGAATCGAAATGGTTCCCGGAGACAGGTTAATTCGATGGAGCTATGAAAGCAGCATTGGCAATAGCTTCTTAGAGCTGTTAATTAAAAAGCGATTTTTTTCTAATTTAATGGGGAGGTTTATGAATACGGCCTTGAGTAAAAAGAGGATAAAGGCCTTTGTTGAAAATCACGGAATCAACATGAAGGAAGCCCTTCAAGAAAATATTGAAGGGTACCGAAGCTTTAACGATTTTTTCATCAGAGAGCTGAAGTCTGCTGCCCGTCCCACAGACCCAGGGGCCCATCGGCTTGCTTCGCCTGCCGATGGGAAGCTTTTAGCCTACGACAATATTGATATCCATGGGCTTCTTCAGGTCAAGAAGATGGAATACTCGCTGGCAGAGCTGATTGGAAAGGAAGACCTGGCAGCAGAATATCATGGTGGGGTCTGTATAGTGGTACGGTTGGCTCCGGCAGACTATCATCGGTTTCATTTTCCTGACGACGGAATTCCCCAAAAAAGCATACCCATCAAGGGAAATTACTACTCGGTGAATCCTAGGGCCCTTAATAAAATCCCAAAGCTCTATTGTCAAAATAAAAGAGAACTGACTATTTTTGAAAGTAAACATTTTGGAAAAATATTATTGGTTGAGGTGGGAGCCACCGGGGTAGGCAGTATTGTACAAACCTATCAACCTGAAGCCATGGTTGAAAAGGGGCAGGAAAAGGGATATTTCAAATTTGGGGGTTCGACAACGATTCTGTTTATCAAAAAGGATCAGATAGAAATTGATGAGGATTTATTAAATCATACAGCCCAGGGCTATGAAACCAGAGTAATCATGGGCGAAGGCATTGGTACTGCCTTAAATTATCATCAAGTATAATGAATACATAAAAAATGACGACACGGGGTCGTCATTTTTTATGTATTATTTTTCTGTTACAAAGGTAGTGAACAGATCAGTTTTGGCTTTACAAACAGGGCAGTTATCCTTTAAATCACCTGTCAGCGTATAGCCACAGACATCGCAAACATGTACAGTATCAGCGTCGAAGTCTTTTTTAGCATCTACAGCAGCCTTGGCATCTGAGAACAGCTTGCTGTGACACCTTTCTGCCTCTAATGCAAATTGAAAGGTACGAATGCTGCCCTTTTCTTTTTGTAGCTCGGCCACAGCAATGAAGGCAGGATACATTTGTTCAATTTCATGGTTTTCTCCATCAATGGCACCCTGTAAATTTTCTGAGGTGGTGGTTAAACCAAAGCCAGCGCCGGCAGTAACAGATGCATCTCCAACTTCATTCTTTAATTCTCTGAAATGATTCCCTGCATGGATTCGCTCTGCATAGGCTACAGCCTTAAATAGGTTTGCTACATTGGGATAGCCTTCCTTTGCAGCAAATTCGCCCCACACTAAATAACGCATATGGGCCATACTTTCTCCGCCAAATGCAGATTTTAAATTAGATTCGGTCATGTGATTCATAAAAAAATTCCTCCCTTTAAAAATAAATCGACGCCAATCAATAGATCAAGTGGACGCCCTTATAACAATTACCCCCTATGGCTAAATTTAAACAAAGAATTTTATATCAGTATAAAGGACTTTTATATTCCAATATAGAAATTAAATAAATTACAGGGTCGAGCCTGTTGAAGGAAGATTGATGGGCGATAGGAGGCTATAAAAATGAAAAAGGATGAATTGACCACCCCAAGGGAGCAAATTTACATTGGAATCAAGAGAGCCCTTAAGCAGGGAGCCATTGGTGCACTGGGGGCCGGGGGAATTGGATTTATCTATGGCCTTGTCAGGAACCTTGACCCGGTTGGTGGTGCCATTAGGTTAATTTATATTCTGGGCGTATTGATGATCCTCCTTGCACTGTTCAGTGCCCCGGCTTTGTTTCAACTCTTTGAGGGCCGTAAACAGACCTATTCCAAGGAGGAAGTACAGCTTTCCATGAAGGAACGGAGAGAAAAAATGAGGAGGCAATGGGTAGCTTATTTAAGAGCCTTTGTGGTGCTTGCCATTGCTGCCCTGTTGGAAACCCTTAAATTTTATGTGTTTTAGGAGGAAGTCATGCTAATTAGGCAGTTAAAGGAAATAGATAAGCGTCACCTAAATCAACAGGTAGAAGTTGTTGCCATGGTGGTGGAGCTGAAAATTAAGACCACCAAAAACGATAAAAAATATGCAGATTTTACCCTTCAGGATGCCAGCAAAAGGGTAGAGGCAAAGTGCTGGGATTATGAAGAAAATCAAGATTTTCTGCAGGAATTGAGGGATAGTGAAATACTAAGGCTAACAGTGCTGGTAGGGGAATACCAGGGTCAACTACAGCTAACGGTGAAGCAGATGGCCAGAGTAGCAGAGGGCCAGGTGAAAGTAGAAGACCTGCTGCCGGTTAGTGATTGGGGAATTGAAACCTTGAAAAAGGGGCTGATTTATTTTTATGAAAAGGTGGAGGCGCCCCATCTCAGAGAGCTATTAGATCGGATGATTTTCAATGAGACCTATTTTGAAAAATTTATAACCTATCCTGCTGCCCGCCAGGTTCATCATAATTTTTATAACGGTTTGCTGCAGCATGTTTTAGAGGTGCTAAAGTTTTCATATTCTGTAGCTATGACCAAAAAGCTTTCCCAAAGACAGATAGACAGATTAATTGTCATGGGATTGCTTCATGACTGGGCTAAAATATATGAGTACAAGCCCCTACCAGCCATAGGCTTTACAGAGGAGGGTACCATGCTGGGGCATATTTTTTTAGGCGCCCATGAAACCCTGAATGTAATTAATCAAATAGAGGACTTTAATCAAGAGGATAAGCTCATTATTCTCAATGGCATATTAGGCCATCATGGTAAGCTGGAATATGGTTCCCCTGTGCTGCCCAAAACCGTAGAGGCACAAATTTTACATCATGCCGATAAAATGTCAGGGGACATCGAGAGCATTTTATCCTTTATGAAGGAGGAAGAAGCTAAGGAAGAGCCCTTTACAGGTAAGCTTTGGAACATGGGAACAGAATATTACAAAAAAGGATAAAGATCACCCGGCAGGCTGTAGCATTTTCCCAATTCAGTCTATGCTGGGTTTTTTGATTGATTATGATATAATTTACTTAATAAACCCTAAGAATAGAGGTGAGACAATGGGTGTAAAGTATATTTTGGGTAGAAGCGGAACGGGAAAAACCACCTACATATTAAAGGAAATCAGAGAAAAAATCATTGAGAAAAAACAGCAGAAGCTGATATTGTTGGTGCCGGAGCAGTTTACCCTGCAGGCTGAAAGGGATCTGCTGGAAAAGCAAGATCTAGAGGGAATCATGGAGGCAGAGGTGCTGAGCTTTTCCCGATTAGCCTACCAGGTGTTTAATGAAGTGGGGGGACTAACCCAAATTAATATAAATGATATTGGTAAAAACATGGTCATTAGAAAGCTGTTGGAGGAATTGGGTAAAGACTTGACCATCTATCAGAAAACTGCCAGGCAGGAGGGCTTCGTACTGAAAATAAATGAATTAATCAGTGAAATGAAGCAGCACGACATTTTACCCGAAGAGCTGAAGCTCTTAGATACCTTGAAGGAAGAACCTTTGCTAAGGCTAAAGCTAAAGGATTTTTCTTTGTTGTATGAGTATTTTAATCGCTATCTTGAAAATGCCTATCTTGATACCGAAGACCATATCAATTTACTAATTGAAAAAATAAAAGATACCAAATTCCTTAATGACGCAGAGATCTGGATTGACGGATTTCATTATATGACTCCCCAAACCCTGAGGATTATTGCCGAGCTGATGAAAAAGGCCCGGCAGATTAATATTGCCCTTACCCTTGATCCTAATCCCCATTCCCGGGAAGGTGACCTGTTTGCCGTGACAGAGGGAACCCTTAAGCAGATCAGACACCTGGCCCAGCATTTGGAAATCAGGGAGGAACAGATCATATTAACCCACCAGAAGGAAATAAAGCCGCCGCAGCTTGCCCATGTGGAAAGGGAAATCTATGCTTATCCCTATCGAAGCTATGAAGGTAGGGGGAATGAAATAGAGATATTTTCTGCAGCTAATCTTTATACAGAAATAGAGCAGGTGGCCGGTCAAATTCTTTCCCTGGTAAGGGATCAGGGCTATCGGTTTAAAGACATAGCCATCGTAAGCGGTGACTTAAATAGTTACAGCATGATTATTAAAAGGGTTTTTCAGGAATATGAAATACCATGCTTTATGGACGAAAAGCGGGACATCATGGATCATCCCCTGGTGGAGCTGATATTGGCCGCCATTGATATTGTTAGCCGGGGTTTTCAGTATGAGGATGTCTTTCGATTCCTTAAAACCGGCTTTAGTGATTTAAGTAAGGATGAAATCGAAGAACTGGAAAACTATGGGATTGCCTACGGCATAAGGGGCAGCCAATGGGAAAAGGAGTTTACAAAGGGACAGGATGAGGACCTAGGCCGTTTAAATCAAATTAGAAGTCAATTTTATCAGCCCCTGGGAACCTTTAAGGAGAATGTCAAAAAGGCAGGCAGCGTGTTGGAAATTACCAAAGGGCTATTTAATCTACTTCAGCAAATGAAAATGGAAGAAAAGCTGGAAGATTGGATTGAAAAGCTGAAGGAGCTGGGGCGCTATGACTCAGTTAATGAAAATACCCAAATATGGAATACTGTTATGGCGATTTTTGACCAGCTTTCCGAGATTTTAGGTGATCGAAAAATTTCCCTCAAAGAGTATAAAAAAGTACTGGAATCTGGTTTTGGTGCCTGTGAAATTGGGGTCATACCGGCCACCGTTGACCAGGTTTTGGTAGGAAACCTGGATCGTTCCCGAAGCCACGATATCAAAGCCCTTTTTGTAGTGGGAGTCAATGATGGTATCCTGCCTTCCCTGCGAGAAGAAGAAGGATTGCTGTCTGATCAGGAAAGGCAGCTTTTAAAGGAGCATGGTATTACATTGGCAGTCTATGGGGAAGGTAGGCTGGCGGAAGAAAAGCTTGCCATTTACATGGCCCTGTCTAAACCGAGCCAATACCTCTGGTTGAGCTATGCTGCTGCATATCAAGAGCGAAGGGCCCAAAGCCCATCAATTATCAATGATCTCTTTAAAACGCTGTATCAGAAAAAACATATCAAAAGTGATCTGGTTAAAGTAAGTCAAGATTCTATCAATTATGTGGCTACTCCCACCAGTACCTTCAAATATTTGGTCGAAAATATGCGGTTGAAGCTGGATGAAAAGGAATGTTCTGACCTGTGGTGGAAGGTATTGGCCTGGTATCATGATAATCCAGAATGGCATAAGCGAAAGGATTTAATGGTTAAGGGCCTGTTTCATGAGAATCAGATTCATTATATACCCAATACCAAGGCCAGGGAGCTTTATCAGACTCCTATCCATACCAGCATCTCGAGGCTTGAGCGATTCTCAAACTGTCCCTTTTCCCATATGGTGGCCTATGGCTTGAAGCCCAGGGAACGAAAGGAATATCAGCTGAAAAGTCCAGATATTGGCAGGTTGTTTCATTATTCCCTGGAGCTTTTCGGCAGATACCTTCAGGCCGAGAGGCTGGAATGGAGAGAGCTTGAAAGACAGCAATGTGAGCAGATTGTTGATACCCTCATCGATGGAATTTCTGAGACCTTTGAAAATGGTATATTAAACAGCACCCATCGTTACCGGTATATGGTAAATCGATTAAAGCGCATTAGTAAGCGGGCCCTATGGACCCTGACAAACCATCTGAAAAACGGCAATTTTAATCCCATGGGCCATGAAATACAGTTTTCAAACCAAGAGGGAGCCACCCTTCCGGCTATTATCATCGAGCTGGAGGATGGGGAGGAGATATTTTTACAGGGCGTAATTGACCGGGTTGATGTCTATACCGATGAAACAGGGCAATATATCAATATTATCGACTATAAATCTGGTAATCGGGATTTTAGTCTGAGTGATGCCTATTATGGTCTGCAGCTGCAGCTATTGGTCTATATGGATGCAGTACTTTCAGTTGAGTCCTTTAAAAATGTTAAGCTCTACCCCGGAGGAATATTCTATTTTAAAATTGATGATCCCCTGATTAAAACCACTGATCTGGCCTCAGAGCATATTGAAAGGGAGATAAACAAGGCCCTGAAACTAAGGGGAATGGTACTTAAGGACCTGAAGGTTATAAAAAATATTGATATCGATATAGACGGCAGCTCAGATATTATTCCCGTCAGGCTTAATAAAGGTGATGAAATCTCAAAGACCTCGTCGGTTCTAACGGCAGAGGACTTTCGATCTATGCTGAATCATATTCGACATATTATCAAGGAAATTTCCAGGGAAATATTGAAGGGGAATGTCAAAATTTTGCCCTGTAAGAAGGGAAAGCAGGTATCCTGTCAATATTGTCAATATCAGTCCATTTGTCAATTTGACGGCCTGTTGGAGGACAACGTCTATCGGATTATAAAGGAACTGAAGGATGAGGAAATACTGGACAAGCTAAAAATAGAAGGAGAGGTGTTGGCGGATGCCTAAATGGACACCGGAGCAGCAGGCGGCGATAACATCTAGAGGGAGTAATTTATTGGTGGCCGCCGGGGCAGGTTCTGGAAAAACAGCGGTTTTGGTGGAACGGATTATACGGCTGATCATTGATGATGAAGTCAATATAGATGAACTGTTAATTGTTACCTTTACCAATGCAGCTGCCGGAGAAATGAGGGAACGGATTGCAGCAGCCATAGTCAGGGAGCTGGAAGGTAACCTTGAAAAAGAAGGCCATATACGAAAGCAAATGACCCTGCTGGGCCGAGCCACCATTGCCACCCTCCACGCATTTTGTATTGAGGTGCTGAAGCGGAATTTTCACCTCATTGATATTGACCCTGCCTTTAGGATTGGAGATGGAACAGAAACCTCAATACTACAGGCTGAGGCCCTGGATGAGCTGCTGGAAACAGAATATGAAATGGCAAACCCCTGCTTTTTCAACCTGGTAGAGGCCTTTGGGGGGAATCGAGAGGATACTCCCCTTAAGGAGCTGATTTTAAAAATATACCATTTTGTACAAAGTAAGCCCTATCCTGATCAATGGCTTCAGGAGCAGGTAAAGTACTTTCAAATGGATTTAATCGAGCTGGAAAAAAGCCATTGGAGTCACGTCATCAGAAGCAATATAGCCATTCGTTTGGAGGGGGCCAGGGAGCTGTTTCAATTGGCAAAATCCCTTTGTCAAAAACCAGGTGGACCGGCAGTCTATCTGACAGCCCTGGAGGAGGATTTAAAAATCATTGAAGACCTAGGGACTTCCCTAAGGGAAGGACTTACTCAATTGTATAGGGCCTTAATGAATATTAAGCACAAAAACCTGGGGCGAGCTTCCCGTGAAGACGATGAAGCTCTTAAGGAAGAAATTAAGTCCCTGCGGGATCAAGGAAAAAAGATATTAAGCAAGCTGAAGGAGGATTACTTTAGCCTTTCTCCCGAAGATTACCAGGAAGATTTGAACCGGATGGCCCCGGATATGGAATATTTAGCAGACCTGGCGAATCGCTTTAGCCTGGCCTACCGGGAAAAAAAGCTGGAAAAGGGAATTGTTGACTTTAATGATTTAGAGCATTATGCCTTAAAAATACTGGAGGACCCCCTAGTGGCCAGGGAATATCAAAATAAATATCGGTATATTTTTGTTGATGAGTACCAGGACAGTAATATTGTTCAAGAAACGATCATTAATAGAATAAAGAGGAAAAACAATCTATTCCTGGTGGGGGATGTTAAGCAGAGTATTTATCGATTTCGACTGGCTGATCCCGGCCTGTTCATAGAAAAGTATGAAGCCTTTCAAAAAGATTCCACAGCCCTTAACCGAAGGATAGACCTGGCAAAGAATTTCAGAAGCAGAGGTGAAATCTTACAGGCGGTCAATTATGTTTTTAAAAATATCATGAGTAAAACCCTGGGAGAGGTCGATTATACTCCCGAAGCCTACCTTTATCAGGGAGGCAGCTTTATGCCCCTGGATGAAAACCCTGTAGAGCTGCACTTAATTGAAAAGGAAATTGAGGCGGAGGAATTGGACGAGGAGCTGGAGCTGCTGGAGGACATAGAGGTAGAGGCGAGGATGGTGGCTTCAAGAATCAAGGAGCTGTTAAAGGAAGAAATCTTTGACTCCCGACAAAATACTTATCGTAAAATTGATTACCAAGATATCGTAGTACTTTTGAGAACCACCCAGGGGTGGGGAGAGATTTTTTTAGAAACCTTTACGAGGGAAGGTATACCAGCCTACGCAGATGCTAATACAGGCTATTTTGAAACCATTGAGATCAACTTATTTATGAACCTGTTGAAGGTTTTAGATAATAAACGACAGGATATCCCCCTTATTAGTGTCATGCGATCCCCCATAGGTGCCTTCACTACCGAAGAGCTAATTGATATTCGGATTGCCTTCCCCAGAGGCAGCTATTTTGAAGCCATTAATCAATATGTACAGGAGGCCCAGGGGCCCCTTCATGATAAATTAAAGGACTTTATTGACAGACTTGCTCAATGGGCAGAAGCCGCCCGTTATATGAAGCTGGAGGAATTTATTTGGAAGCTGTTAATGGATACAGGCTTTTACCACTATGTGGGGGCCATGCCCGGAGGTCAGCAGAGACAGGCAAACCTGAGGATACTACTTGACCGTGCCAGTCAATTCCAAAAAACCGCTATTAAGGGCCTCTTTAATTTCATTCATTTTGTTACTAAGATCCAGGGCAGTAAAGGGGACATGGGATCAGCCAAAATACTGAATGAAAATGATAATGTTGTCAGAATGATGAGTATTCATAAAAGTAAAGGGCTGGAATTTCCAGTTGTAATTCTAGCAGGAATAGGGAAAAATTTCAACCTGAGGGATACCAATGACCGAATCCTTTTACACCGGGAGCTGGGTCTGGGGCCATCGTTTATAGACACTGACCTGCGGGTCACCCGGGATACCCTTGCAAGAATTGCCATGAAGGACCAAATCAAGCTGGAAAGCCTATCAGAAGAAATGCGGGTACTATATGTAGCCCTTACCCGGCCCAAGGATAAGCTGATTTTGGTGGGTTCTGGTAGAAATCTTCCTAAGCTCTGTAAAAAATGGAGTCAGGGAAGCAGTACCTATCGGTTGTTTTCCAGCAAATCCTACTTAGAATGGTTGATTTCCGTTTTAATGCTTCATCCCCAGGGGGAACCCCTCAGAAGCCTGGCGGAAGCTACGGTGGATGGCAGTCAATTGCCCCAGGAGGAATCCCGATGGAAAATTAAAATCATTCATCGAGGCAGCTTGAAAATTGAAGAGCAGGAAAAGATTCACCTAAAGGATCAAATGATGGAATGGCTCGAGAATCCACCAGTTGATACAAATTCCCGGGAGTATAGAGAGGTAAACAGACGTTTAAATTGGGTTTACCCCCATCGGGAGGCCCTGTATATTCCTTCAAAGCTATCGGTAACCGATATCAAGCTGGCACAGTTTAGAAGGCTTGAAAGCCTGGGACATAAAATACCGCCCCTGGTGAAGATGCCGAAGTTTATTGAAGACAGCAAGGAATTTACAGCGGCTGAGAAGGGAACCATTTTGCACTTTGTCCTACAGCATTTAGATTTAAAGAGGGTTGAAAGCATCGAAGCAATTAATGAACAATTGGGTGAGCTTCAGGATCGGGAGCTGTTGACAGGACAGGAGGCCCATACGGTGGTTCCGGAAAAACTGCTGTCCTTCTTTGAATCTGATATTGGAAAACGAATGTTAAGGGCAGAAAGGGTCTATCGCGAGGTACCCTTTAATATCAAAAAACGTGCAGGTGACGTAATTGAAAATTTAAAGGATTCCAATGAAATCCTGTTGGTACAGGGAATAATAGACTGCTATTTTGAAGAGGCAGGGGGACTGGTGCTGTTAGACTACAAAAGTGATTTTGTATTGGGGGAAGATCGGCGTAATATTAAAGCCAGATACCTTACCCAGCTGCAATTATACCAGGAGGCTCTGGAAAGAATAACGGGTCAGGCTGTGCTAGAGAGATATCTTTATCTTTTTTATACTGATGAAGTATTAAAGCTTTAATGGCAGACTTTATTTTTTCTCAAACTGACTTTTAGATTTCTTCATAATTGGGTATCTTAAAAAAAGAAAATGGTGTGTACATGAAATTAGGTTGATTGAAATTATAAAATAAAGAAAAGAGGGATTGGGCTATGTTGGCTAGGGAAATTATGACCAAGGATGTAATTACGGTAAAAAGGGAAGATACGGTTGAACATGTTATTAAGCTGCTGATGGAGCATAATGTCAGCGGCTTGCCGGTGGTAGATGAAGAAAACCATGTTGTGGGAATGATCACTGAAGGAGACCTGATTTATCGTAGTAAGAAGCTGCAAATTCCCAGTTATTTTACGATTTTAGACAGCTATATTTTTCTGGAAAGTACTAAAACCATTCAAGAGCAGATTAGAAAAATGGTTGGCTATCGGGTAGAGGATGTAATGACTGAAAAGGTTATTTCAGTTGATGTGGAAGAAAATATTGAAGAAATTGCCACCTTGATGGCGACTAAAAAGGTCAATCGGGTACCGATAACAGAAAATGGAAAGCTAGTGGGGATTGTTAGTAGAAGAGATATCATTAAAGCCTATGCCGACAGTTAATGCGAAAAATGTAATTCCTATGATAAATTAAATAACCCCATGGTATTTTGACTTTGCCTTCAAAATGAATTTGAAGGCAATTTTTTGTAATCTCTATTCCAAATATTTCCATGATTATGGTAAAAAATTAACTACTAATTATGGAATACCTTTAATAATTGACATGCAATTGTCAAAGTATTACAATAAAATAATAGAATAATAAAAAAGCGAGGGGAATGGGGGAGTTTCATGAAAAGAAAAATAATAGCTTTACTGGCCTTTATCGCTACTGGCTGCGGTTTATTAATAAGCGCTGTTATGATTAATCGAGATATATTAACTGCTCTGTTGGCAGGAATCGTAATTATTTTTTATGGGCTGGGGCTATTGGGTCATTACCGGGAAATTACACATCAACCAAGGGAGGAAGCAAAATGAAATTAGATAAAGAAAGGCTTCAAATACTTGGTTGCTCCCTAGTGGCGGTGATAATTACATGGTTTCTTAATCATGAAATGGGCTATGGTGCAGTTGTTGCCAGTGGCTTAGTAGGCGTATTGGCAGCCATACTGCTGCCGGGCAACCTGGCAGGCATCACCTATGCAGCATCCTTTGTGGGTATGTCATCTACCAAGGTGATCCCATCCCTCACCGGAGCTGCCCTTGCTGGAATCATTGTGGGAATTGTATTGTCCCTTACCACTGAGATTTATGCAGGAATTGGAGGCAAGGGGGGAACATCAGCTGCCCTGTCTACCTTAATTACTAGGGCTATTATGAATCTGCTGGGTTAGGAGAGAAGAAAAAATGGAAAGCCTATATATAATTGTTGTTTCCATATTGTCAGCAATTGCCACCTATGGTATCAGTGTTTACATGAAAAAAGGGGCCGTTTTTGGCTCTGCCGTTGTGACGTTGGTTTCTGGAATCGTATTTCCATATTTTTTCCCTGCCCTGGGCACTAAAATGGCGATCATGGCTGCCTGTTCATCCTACGGAGGTATGGTGGCTGTAAAGTATGTACCAAGGCTGGGGGAAATGGCGGCAGTTGGCTTTATTATGGGAATCATCTATATAATTACGGAAAATGCATATGTTGGCATCGGCGGAAGGCTGGGAACCATTGCCGCCATAGCATGCTTTACATGGTTTGGTATAAAAAGGGTTTATACAATGCTTGGTTCTTCTGAAAGCCAGGAGCAGGCCCAGGATACCAACCTCAGTTAAATAAATAGCTTAAGCCCTCTGAATTGACAGCAGGAAAATCGGCCCGGCCGTTTTTCTTAGAGGAAAGACGGGGGCTTTATTTATGTCATATTTTATTCCAGTCTTCATCTTCCCAATGAATCATTGAATAAAATAGAAATCTACTGTACAATAAAAGAGACATTTTCTGAACAAAAAGCAATAATTCCTTCAGAATTGAAACAGGATTGATATTTTAGGAGGTTTATAATGAAATCATTTAAGATGCTCTTTCAAAAAAAATCCTTATGCTTATTACTGCTGTTATTTTTATTTTGGTTGATATTATCCCCCGGCCTAACCATTCAGTCTTTCGTTAGCGGGTTAATTATTTCAGTTATTGTAGTCTTAACTAATCAGGACCTGCTGTTTGAAGAAAGGGAAACCTCTTTTTATTCACTAAAGGGAATCGTCAGGCTGATTAAGTTCATAGGAGTCTTGATAGTTGAAATTGTGAAGGCAAATTTAGATGTTGCCAAAATAGTACTTAGTCCCTCAATGCCCATCTCACCCTGCTATGTTAAGGTGCCTGTAAAGCATAAAAAGGTTTTAAATAAAGTATTGTATGCCAACAGTATAACCTTAACCCCCGGAACGCTTTCAGTAGATATTAACGAAGATGAAATTTTGGTCCATGCCCTTACCAAAGCGGCCGCCGACGGAATGGAAGAAAATCAGCTAGAGAAAAATACCTTGCAACTGGAGGAGAAATAATGATGATCGAGCAAGCATTTTTACTGGTTTCAATTTTTTTAGCACTATTAACCTTTATCAGCCTTTACCGAGCCTATGTGGGCCCCACTCCAGCCGACCGTGTTGTAGCCATTAATGTCATATCCACCAAGGTTACGGTATTGATTACAGTTCTGGCCCTGTTGACCAGACAGGATGCTTTTGTGGATGTAGCCCTGGTTTATGCCATGATGGGCTTTATAGCAACGGTTTGTGTATCTAAATATATGGAAAAAGGCAAATTGCTTTAAGGAGTGAAGGGAATGGAATTGATAATAAATACACTGGTGATTTTACTAATCATTGGGGGTGCCTTCTTTTTTCTTGTGGGAACTGTAGGTTTAATCAGAATGCCCGATGTTTTCTGTCGTATGCACGCCACCACCAAATGTGACACACTGGGGGCAGGACTGTTGCTGTTAGCCTTAATTATATCCCGGGGCTTTAGTGTAATCAGCTTAAAGTTAATTATGGTAATCGTTTTCATTTGGATTACCAACCCCACTGCTGCCCATATCATTGCTAAGGCCCAATGGAGAAACGAAAATACCCAATAATTCATTTTGAAAGAAGGTGGATTTTGATGGCCGTTTTAAATGTAATACTAGTTATTTTTTTAATTGTCTGTGCCATAGCTGTAGAAAGGACCAAGGATCTGTTAGGGGCGGTCATTATTTTTGCTGCCTATAGCTTGATTATGGCAGTACTATGGCTGCTGATGCAGGCGCCGGATATTGCTTTGACCGAGGCCGCCATTGGGGCCGGGGTGACTACTATTTTATTTATTGGAGTAATCAGCCGAACAAGGAGGATGGAGAAATGAAAAAGCTGCTATTTATTTTTGTTTTAACAGGTTTATTCCTCTTGTTGGTTTCCAGTATTTTAAAAATGCCATCCCTTGGAAGTGTTGAAAACCCCTCCTACAATGAGGTTACTCACTACTATATAGATCATACCCTGGAGGATACCAGTGCCCCCAATGTTATTGCCGCTGTCATTACAGATTATAGGGCCTTCGATACCTTGGGGGAAACAACAGTCCTCTTTACGGGTATTGCTGCGGTGATTTCGGTACTTCAGATTAATCATAAGAACAAGGGGGAAAAGCATCATGGATGATATAATAGTTAAAACCATTACAAGGCTGATTATACCCTTTATACAGATTTACGGTATTTTTATTATTCTACATGGACATATTTCTCCCGGCGGTGGATTTTCCGGTGGTGCTGTTTTAGGGGCCAGTATGATTTTATTTACCCTGTCCTTTGGACTGAAGAGGGCTACGAAAAAGGTCTCCCATAAAACATCAGCCATTGTGGAATCTAGCGGAATACTATGGTATATCTTAATTGGACTGTTGGGAATTGTTTTAGGTGGTGCTTTTCTTACCAATAGGGGAGCCGGTTTTTTTATGGGCTTACCAGGAAACCTGATAAGTGCAGGAATGATTCCTCTGTTGACCATTGCAATAGGAATAAAGGTGGCCAGTACCATGATCACGCTATTCCATACTATTATTGAGGAGGATTAAAGGTGGAATTATTAAATTCAATAATAGATCATATCAATTATGTTGCGGCTGTGGCCCTGTTTGTTATCGGACTTTATACTGTTTTAACCCATTCTAACCTGTTGAAAAAAGTAATTGGGATTAACATTATGGAGACCTCAATCTTTTTATTTTTTGTATCAATTGGCTATGTTCACGGTGGGAGATCCCCCATTAAGCTGATGACTACAGGGCAGGCTACCTATGTAAATCCACTGCCCTCGGCCCTAATATTAACAGGAATTGTTGTTGCCGTCAGTATTACAGCCTATTCCTTGAGCTTGATTATGAAGCTATATAAGGCCTATGGTACCATGGATATCGATGAAATAATGGAAATAAGGAGTGAAAAGACCAATGTATAGCCAACATTATCCTGTACTAATTTTACTCCTTTTACTTTCTACTGCTGTGATCATTCCCCTACTGGGTCAAAAGGGCTTTTCAAAACTAAAATTAATGATTATGACTTCGCTGTCAATGGTCTGGGCCCTTTCTGTCGCCACCCTGCATCGAGTTTATCAAAGAGGTGCCTTTGTTTATCACTTTGGAAACTGGAGCCCTAAAATCGGGATTGAATTTATTATAGACGAATTTTCAGCCTTTATGGTTCTGTTTATTGTTTCCATTTCATTTTTAATACTGATTTATTCCTTAAAGGATATTGAACATGAAATTGATCCAGGGCAGTTCGGAAGCTATTATACATTAATTTTTGTTTTGCTGTTTTCCATGGTAGGTATTACCCTTACCAACGATTTGTTTAATATGTACGTATTTATGGAGATACTTTCCCTTACCTCCTGCAGCATTATATCTATAAAACGAAAGAAAGAAAATTACCTGGCTTCGTTTCGTTATCTGATGCTGAACACCATCGGCTCCCTTTCGGTTTTATTGGGAATCGCTCTATTGTATATGGTCACAGGCCATTTGAATATGATAGAGGCATCTAAAGCCATTGGTGAAGTGTGGCAGCTATATCCTACCAATATTTTGGTTGCTATTGGCTTTATGCTGACGGGTATGGCCATCAAGGCGGCGGTATTTCCCTTGCATATCTGGTTGCCCGATGCCCACTCCAATGCGCCGACCCCTTCCAGTGCATTGCTTTCGGGGGTAGTGGTGAAGGTCTATGTGTTTACAATTATTAAAATACTCTTTAGGGTTCTGGGAATCAATATTATTACTGCCCTCGATATTCCCACCTACATTACGTATTTTGCAGCCATGGGTATGATTATGGGCTCCATTTTTGCCATTGGACAGAAGGATATTAAGCGGATGCTGGCTTATTCCAGTGTAGCGCAGATCGGGTACATATTCCTGGGATTGGGCCTTGGAACGGTTCAGGGCTTATCTGCTGCCCTGTTCCATGTAATATCCCACGGTCTGATGAAATCAGCTCTCTTTTTAAGTGCCGGGGCCATAATCTATAAAAAGGGCAAAAGAGATATTCGAGACTTTGACGGAATTGGCTATGAAATGCCCATTACCATGGGGGTTTTTACCATTGCAGCCTTTGGAATGATTGGAATTCCGGGAGTC
The DNA here is from genome assembly GCA_965652145.1 of uncultured Clostridiaceae bacterium. Taxonomy (GTDB): domain Bacteria; phylum Bacillota; class Clostridia; order Peptostreptococcales; family Natronincolaceae; genus CBFGTV01. Next base: position 9,959 of record CBFGTV010000011.1, on the reverse strand, counting down.
AATGGATTCATGAGTAAAATCTATTTAAGCTTTGCTGTATTAGAGGCGGGAAAACCAATATACTTAATTATTATCCTGCTGAGCAGTCTTTTGAATTCCTTTTATTATTTGCCCATTATTATTTCTGCCTTCTTAAAGGAAAGCAAGGATCGTAAAAATGTAATGGTGGTGGAGGACATACCCAAAAGAATGCTCCTGCCCATGGTTTGCATTGGTCTGGCATGTATTGTCATGGGATTTTTACCAGACCTGGTAATGAATTTTATTCAAAAAGCCGTTCCAACCTTTTTAACATCAGGTTTTTAACTTTTCATCCAGCGTTTTGAAGATTTTTGGTGAACTAAATACATTGTGATCCACCGGCACCTTTTCAAAGGAAAGGGTGCCTTAGTGTGAGAACAATTATTGATTAAAAATAACTAAAAAGATACCCTAAATGTATTGCAAATTAAAGGGAAGAAGAGTAGAATAGGAGTAAGAGGAATAAAATGTTAAAGTTATAACGATATGAATGTTAAAATTCCTCAAAACCCCTCCTATTAAACCATACTTACCTAAATAATTAACCTTTAGATAAAAAGACCTTTATACTTAGTCGATGCGTTAATTTTAAAGTAAAGGAGGAATAAAATGAAGAATGGTGATTTAATAATCAGTCCTGAAGGTGAGGAAAAGGGAATAAATAGCCCTCTGAGTCATCATAAAATGGATTTTTTTTCTGTTAATACCTTGATCATCTTAATTGTATTTATTTTATTAACAGTGCAATATTTACTTCTTCATACCAGTCTGGGCAGGTATATTTTTACCGAAATACTACACAATCCAAAGCTCCCTATGATTATTTTGCTGCTTCCCTTCATTTCAGCTCCATTATCGGCCTATTTGGGAATGAAATCAGAGGATTACCGTGATATTATCATGGTTAACATGACCTTTATCACCCTGCTGCTGGTATTATTTTTATATTCCGATGTAATGAAAGAAACCCTTTTGATACAAATGCCGAAAATACTTGGCTTCGGGCTAAATTTCAGGATTGATTTCCTGGTTTGGATGCTGCTGTTGGCAGCCTCGGTCCTATGGCTTCTGGCTTCAATCTATGCCCACAACTATATGTTTGAAGAGGAACAGCATCGAAGCCGCTTTTATTTTTGGATGTCCATTACCTTTGGTGGTGTAATTGGGGCCCTTATGGCAGAGGATTTATTGACCATGTTTTTATTCTTTGAGGTCATGTACCTAAGCTGTTATTTCCTTGTGGCCCATAACCAGTCCAACAGCGCCCTAAGGGCAGGAAATCGTTATATTTACCTGGGGGTTACCGGGGGGCTAAGCATTCTATTTAGTATGAGCCTCCTGTATTATCATACAGGTACCTTTAAGATCGCAGAAATGGGAGAAGGGGTCAGTACCCTATGGCAGGCCAATCAGACGGCGGCGCTGGCCGCTATGGCCTTTATGCTCCTGGGAATTGGTGTTAAGGCGGCTATATTCCCGCTGCATTTTTGGTTGCCGGAGGCCCATTCCAGTGCGCCAACTCCCTCCAGTGCAATTTTGTCTGGAATTGTTTTAAAGGTGTACTTGTTTTCTTTGATGAAAATATTAATCAGGATATTAGGCCCACAAGTAATGAATGAGAGTGGTTTGCCCTGGCTATTGACCCTTTTAGCCACCATAAGCATGATTATGGGCTCTATTTTAGCCATCGGTCAAAAGGATATTAAAAAAATGCTGGCTTATTCCAGTGTTGCCCAGGTGGGCTATATATTATTGGGAATTGGCCTGGCCAATCAAATGGGCTATCAGGCAGCCCTGTTTCATATGATAACCCATGCTTTAATGAAGGGAGCCCTGTTCTTTTGTGCAGGGGCAATTATCTATCAAAAAGGAAAAAGAAATGTGAAGGAATTCCAGGGAATAGGCTATGAAATGCCCATCACCATGGGAGTGTTTTCCGTTGCAGCTTTTTCAATGATTGGTATTCCAGGATTAAACGGGTTTATGAGTAAATGGTATTTAAGTATGGCAGCCCTTTCAGCCGGTAAGCCTATATTTGTTATCATGATCATGATCAGTAGCTTTTTAAATGCCATCTACTATTTGCCAATTATTATTACAGCCTTCTTAAAAGAAAATAATAGCCGTAAAAATGTTCTTACCATCGACCAGGTTCCAAAAACAATGCTGGCACCCATGGTTTTATTAGCCACAGGATGTGTCGTATTGGGGTTCTTTCCCCAATGGTTAATGGGCTTTATTGAACGAGCAATAACCCTTTTCTAAGGACACGGCCTAGAAAATCAATGGAGGAGATTAAAACATGAAAAGTTCACAGGAGCTTTCGGCTCACCTATCCCCGGAGATTGCCAAAAGACCCCTAAAGCAAAGTGGAAAACTAAATTCATTTACGTTGGATAGTATGGTTGTCTTTTTTTCAGCAGTGCTGGCGGTTATCGCCTTTGTGGCCCTGACAACCACTGATATTGGTCAAACCCTGGTGAAGCAGTACCCTTCAGTTAAAAAACTGGGCGATTTTCTTTCCACCTATAAGGGCCTGCCAATTTTGACCATTTTGATACCCATGATAGGAGGCCCCATTGAAACCTATTTGGGAATGAAATCAGAAAATTTAAGGGATGCTACGGTGGTTAACACCAGCTTTATTACCCTCCTGTTGGTATTGGCAATGTATCCCCAGGCCCTGGCCGGCACCTTAACCTATCATATCCCAAAGGTTTTGGGCTTTGGACTTTATTTTAAGGTTGACATGCTCAGCTTTACGGTCATTACCATTACCTCGGTCTTATGGCTTTTGGTAATGATCTATTCCCATGATTATATGCTTTTTGAGAATCACCGAAATCGCTTTTACTTTTTTATGTCAATCACCTATGGGGCTATTTTAGGTACCGTTATGGCCGGTGATATCTTTACCATGTTTCTGTTCTTTGAAATTATGACCTTCAGCTCCTATATGCTGGTTTCCCATTGTGAGCATAAGGAATGCATAGAGGCGGGCAACAACTACATTTATATGGGAGTATTGGGAGGTTTAAGTATTCTCTTTGGAATGATTTTGCTATACTTGAATACCAATACCCTGGAATTTGTTCCGCTGGCTTCAAAATTTCAACAAATGGGAGCTATGAAGTATATTATTATCGGTTTGTTTATTTTTGGCTTCGGAATTAAGGCCGGTATGGCCCCGGTTCATGTGTGGCTACCAAAGGCCCACCCCGTTGCACCGACTCCTGCCAGTGCATTGCTGTCGGGCATTATGATTAAAATAGGTGCCTATGGTATTTTAAGGGTGACCACCAGCTTTTTCTTTCCATTGCAGACTGAAATAGAAGGCTATCAAGATCTTTTATGGGGGCCTGCAAAATCTTTGGGGGCAGTGGTCATCTGGTTGGGAATCATCACCATGGCCCTGGGAGTATTCCTGGCCCTACAGCAAAGCAACATGAAAAAAATGCTGGCTTATCATAGTGTCAGCCAAATGGGCTATATTATTTTAGGAATAGGGGTAGCTGTTTATCTTGGCCACAAGGGGGCTATGGGCTTTGCAGGCAGTATTTATCACATTATTAACCATGCCCTATTTAAATCACTGCTATTTATGGTAGCCGGAGTCATCTATTTGAAAACCCATGAGCTGGATATGTATAAACTGGGGGGCTTTTGGCGAATCATGCCCTTCACCGCAGCCGTCACCCTGGTGGCTGCCCTGGGAATTACAGGAATGCCCGGTTTTAATGGCTTTGCCAGTAAATCAATATTACACCACGGCATTATTGAAGCCTATGAATATGGTCATTGGTCCTTTAAATATGCAGAAACTGCCTTTACCATCATCAGTGCCGGAACAGTCTGCTCCTTTATTAAGCTTTTTGGCTTTGTATTTCTGGGTAAGCTGCCTGATAAATACAAAAACCTGAAGGGAAGCTACCGTACAATGGATATGGCCATGGGGGGACTGGGCCTACTAATTATAGGGGTTGGCCTAAGGCCTGATTATCTGTTGAATAAATTTATTATTCCAGCTGCCAGATCCATCACCTTCGATCCCCACTTTATCGATAAGTATTTAGTTAACATGAACTTCTTCAATTCCCATGACATGATGGGAATGGTCTGGGTATATTTATTGGGGGCCGTCATTTTCTATTTGGGAATCAGGTTTCATTTATTTCATCTGCACTTTCCCCATTGGCTTAAGGTGGAATATATTGTGTTTTATCCGCTTAACAAGGTACTTCAGTTTATCTGTAAGGTCATGGCTAAGAAAGAGGAACAGGGTATTGAAAAGCATGATGCCATTGAAGGAATGGGGGATGCCCTTTGTGCCATTGTCGAGCGACAGGAGGCGGAAGCACAAAAAAAAGAAGGAATCATCAATCGATTTCTTACCACCATTGGCATATTCACAGATCGGTATGAAATGAGCCTGATACGGAGTGATGTAGTAATTTATTCCATCATTTTAACGGGAATTCTGGCGATATTAATAATATTTGGTTAAGTTCTAGCTGATTACGGGCCCTGGGAAGGTATTACCTTTCCAGGGCTTATTTTTTCGGCAGGCCCGGTAAAAGGCCAAAAATATTGACAGCACAGTGGTAAATAATGTATTATGAAAGAACCTATTCAAAAAATGCTATTTTCTAATAATCAATTTATCTATTTGAATTTAGATGATAGTATTTGACAGGAGGGTTAATAAAATGAATATTCTTGAGATTGTTGTTTTGATATGGCTTCCTGCATTGGTTGTGGTTTTTGGTTTACTGGATGCCCTGGTAATACCCTTGTTAGGAAACGATCACCGGTTATTGAGAAGAGTTCTGGTAAATGGGTTTATCTTCCTTACCACAGTTTTAATTATGCTGACCTATAGGCAGGTAATTGAAGCGCCCATTGTCTACCGTTTCCCCAGTATTTTTGGTCAGGGAATTTTCTTTAAAATTGATTTGCTAAACTATATTTTGATGGTCTTTGCAGGTATTATTTTTATGGTTTCAGCCATCTATAGCCTTGAAGATATCAAGGGGCAAGGAGAACGGGTCTATTATTCCTGCTTTATTATTGCCTACGTGGCCACCCTGGGTACCCTCATGGCAGGGGACCTATTAAGCTTTTTTCTATTTTTCGAGGTGATGACCTTCAGCACCTATGCCCTGATGGTTCATTACCGGGGAACGAGTACCCTTGAGGCGGGAAACGTTTACCTTTATATGGGCATTATTGGCGGATTAAGTATCTTAAGTGGAATTATATTGCTTTCAGCCTATACCCAGAGCTATGAATGGACCAATCTAGCATTGAATTTCAGTCAAATGGGGCCCATTAAATATATCATCGGAATGCTGTTTATATTGGGCTTCGGAATTAAGGCGGGGGTGGTACCCTTTCATTTTTGGCTGCCCAAAATCTATCGAGAGGCGCCTGTTTCGGTAAATGCCGTATCTTCAGGAATTTTAACGAAGGTGGGTGCCTATGGTATTTTAAGAATTGCTACGGTAGTCTTTTCTGTCAGTACAGCCGAGGCCAGCACTGCTGGCCCTGCTCTGTGGGAAGCCTCAAAAAATATTGGAGTTGTGGTGATTTGGCTGGGCATTATCACCATGGTGGTGGGGGTTTTTATGGCCCTACTACAGGGAAATATGAAGCGAATGCTGGCTTATCACAGCATTAGTCAAATGGGCTATATCATTATGGGAATTGGTGTAGCAGCCTATCTTGGCTATCAGGGAGCCACAGGCTTTGCAGGCAGTATTTATCATATGATTAATCATGGATTTTTTAAGGGGTTGCTCTTTATGGTGGCCGGTGTGGTCTACTTGAATACCAAGGAGATGGATATGTACAATTTAGGGGGCCTATGGCGAAAAATGCCCTTTGCTGCGGTCATGGCCTTGATTGCAGTTTTGGGAATTACGGGGATGCCCGGCTTTAACGGTTTTGCCAGTAAGTCTATTTTACATCATGCCATTATAGAAGCCTATGAATATGGACATGAATCCTTTCGATATGCTGAGTTGATTTTTAAACTGGTGAGTGCAGGAACAGTCTGTTCCTTCCTGAAATTTTTCAGCTTCATCTTTCTGGGAAAATGCCCCTCCCAGTATGAGGATATAAAGCCCCGCTACCCACGGATGGCCACTGCCATGGCAATATTGGCCATATTTATCGTAATCATAGGCATGCGCCCCAGTATGCTGTTGGAGGGACTTATTGTTCCTGCGGTCAATTCCTTCACCTACGATGCCTCCTTTGTAGAAAGCCATTTAACCGGATTAAATTTCTTTAAAGCGAAGGAAATTTTGGGTATGATATATATATACGGAATAGGAGCCTTGATTTTTGTGGTGGGGGTTAAACTTGACCTGTTTCATGAACACTTGCCCAGTTGGCTTAATGCCGAAAGGCTGATTTATCGGCCTATTACCCATGTGTTTGGTGAATTACCCGGTCAGTGGACACAGAAATATGAAAAGCCTATGATCTTAGGGGACGTATTTATCTATGCCACGCTGTTAACTGCCATATTGGGGCTTCTGGTGTTTTCCAGCTTTTAAGGCCAGAAACCAGGAAAGGAGTCTTGGAATGAAATTAGGATCCCATGTATCGGTATCAGGCAAGGGCCTTCTCGCTGCTGCTAAAGAGGCCATTTCCTATGATTCAGATACCTTTATGATTTATACAGGTGCCCCGCAAAATACCATCAGAAAAAAAGTAGAAGATATGTATGTCGATGAGGGCCATCAGCTGATGAAGGAGGCGGGAATAGATGAGTTCACTATTCATGCCCCCTATATCATCAATCTTGCCTCCCCCAAGGAGGAACTCTATAAAATGTCTGTTGAATTTTTGCAAAAAGAAGTTGCAAGGGCTGAAGTCATGGGAGGAAAATACCTTGTATTGCATCCCGGTTCCCATGTGGGGGAGGGGGAAGCCCAGGGACTGAAGCGAATTGCTGAGGGTCTCAACGAGGTTATTACCAAAGACCAACATATTTATATCGCCCTTGAAACCATGGCAGGCAAAGGAACAGAGCTAAATTATAAGTTTGAACATACAGCTTTTTTATTGGAAAAAATTAAGTATCATGAAAAGCTGGTGGTCTGCTTTGATACCTGTCATACCCATGATGCCGGCTATGATATTGTCAACGATTTTGACGGGGTATTGGATTCCTTTGACCGGATCATCGGTTTAAACCGCTTGCAGCTATTTCATATCAATGGGTCACTGAACCGGTGCGGGGCTCGAAAAGACCGCCATGCCAATATTGGAGCCGGGCCGGATAACCCCAGGGGAATCGACCAAATCGGGCTTAAGGCCCTGAGATACATTGTACATCATGAAATTGCCAGGAATAAACCCTGTATTTTAGAAACACCCTGGTTAGATAAAAAGACAAACCTTTATCGGGAAGAAATTGCCCTGTTAAGGGAAAAATAAAAGCCCCAAAGAAATTTGGGGCAAGACCTCTTCCGGGCTATTGGCTGCTATCTGTGGTAGACTCGAAGGGGCTGATGGCCATATTTATGTTTTTCATCACAATGGTGGCCTTCAATAGTACCAAATCTGGTTCTTGATTAGTAACTTCCTGCTCTAAATCATCAATTGAGAGCATTAATTTATGAACGACATCCGAAGCATCCTTTTCAAGTAATTTCGAGCGAAGTCCTTCAGCCACTTCCTTAGCTTCTTCAACCTCCAGCTTCGATTCCTCGTATTCTTCCATCGCAGTTAAAATGGCAGCTTGTCTGATATGATAGCTTAGCTTGTAAAGCTCACTAGGCACCCGATGTCGAAAATAGCTGCGATATTTACTCAAATCACTCATAATACCGTTTAGCTCCAGCATGCCCTCCATTTTTTGCCGGGCCTTCAGCTTAAGGGTGGCTTGGTTCATTTTCGATTCGGTTTCACGAAGCAAGGCTTCAGGAACGTTTACCTGCTGTAAATGGGCTTCTACCACATTCCATTGGCGATGAAGCTGATAAAGATTTTCCTCCAACTGATACCATACTTCCTGAATGTCATCAGGGGGTTCCTCCAGCTTAATAATTTCAGATTCAATTTCCTCTTCCTTTAAAAGGGGAATCAAAATACTTTCTTCGGCGATGTACATATTGGGGTCTACCTTTTTCTTTGAGGCTGTGTCCTTTTCCTCCATGGTCTGATCGATCTCTGTCTCCATTTCAACCTCCAGCTCTACCTTTTCCTTTTCCTCAATGGATTTTTCAATACCTGCTATTCCGTCGACCACATATAGCATTTCCAGTATTCGCTGCTCCATTTCAGTAAAGATCTCCGGTAACTCCGGGGTTTTATTCTTACTCTCCTCAGGGGCAGGTTTTTGTGGGTTGTTTTGACATCCGGCCAAAGAAAAGAGCAGTAAAAATATGACCCATAGTGCGATGCTTCCTTTATGGTTTGTTTTCATCCTATCACCTCTGAAATATTTTTTCCATAAATATAAAAAACATAACCACGAATTATTCTTTAGGATGATTATCTAAAAGGCCATGATAAATTAGTACTTAAGAACCGGCAGGAAAAGGTTTGCTGATTAGCGAATTGTAATAGATATAGAAACCCGAAGAAAAGAGGAAATATATGTTTTCAAAATGGCGGAAAAGAAAAGTATTAGATAATAAAATAATCAAGAAAAACAATGTGCCGGTTTTAATTAAAGATAAGGGCTGGTGTGAAATATTTTTAGCCAAGGGCAATCGAAGGATCAACAGCCTGTCAAAGCAGCTAGAGGATTTATTATTGGAAGAGGCCAATCTTAAAAAGGAGCTTCAAGAGGTTAAAAAGCAGCGGGAGGAAGCTATGCAGCAGATCCTTTTATTATCAGATTTAATTAATAGTAAGGGACAGGAAGAATCGCTGAATGAGCTGGAGGCAGTGAAAGAAAAATTTAGTCAATTAAACGAAGAGCTCGATCAGCGTTATGCTGAGCTAGAAGAATATCCTCCTAAAATTGAAGCCCTTAACCTGGAACTGCTTGAAGAAACCGTAGAAATCGCTTATAATGATTTATTAAAGGGAACCGCTGATTTAAATCAGACCAATGCAGAAATCAATCAATATCGAGAAAAGTTAAATCAACTTAGGGAGCATAAGGAGGAGCTGGAAAAGAAAATGGATTATCTCTATTCCTTCATGCATACCATGGTGGGCCCCAAGGAGATGAGTCGCCTGGATATCCATTATTTTAAGGAAAACAAAGAAAATGAATAATTTTTGGGCAAAAGCAAGGTGCAACATCGCCAAGTCTGCGATGAAGCCCTTGCTTCCTTTAATTTTGTAATAATTTTGAGTATTTAAAAAAATGTCCAAACATGATAGGATAAAAATAGAGAGGTGTGATTCATGATTAAAGGAATTGGCATCGATATTATTGAAATAGCTCGAATCAAAAAAGCCGTTGAAAAAAATCCTCGATTTTTGGAACGATTTTTTACTCCCGGTGAACGGCAGCTCCTTAAAGAAAAGGGAAATCATCCCGCCAGCATTGCGGGCTTCTTTGCCGCCAAAGAAGCAATTGTAAAGGCCTTAGGTACAGGCTTTCGCAATATGAAATGGCAGGATATAGAGATTCAGCGGAACCCCCTGGGTAAACCTACAGTAAAATTTCATAATAACAGCAAAAAAATCGCATATAGTAAAGGTATAGAAGAAATTTTAATTTCTATATCCCATAGCAGGGAAAATGCTGTGGCCCAGGCAATTGCCATGGCCAGGAATAAATAATTATTCCGTCAGGGGGGAAGACAAGGTGAAATGGGGTAGGCTTGTGTTGATGCTTATACCCTGCCTGCTGCTGACAGCCTGTGGGCAGCCCACCAAGGAAGAAGTTTATTATGATGCACAGAAGCGATTAAGTGAAATCAAGGCATATCAATGCACTGCCCTGATAAAGGTACAACGGGAAAATG
>CBFGTV010000010.1:0-69728 GCA_965652145.1 uncultured Clostridiaceae bacterium | reverse complement strand
CCTTAGAGCGCTAGTCAGCTCTTTTCTAAAGGCCTCCACCTGACGTCGATTGTATCTTCTATGGCTGGGGTCTGTTTCCCCTTGAAGGGGAAAATCTGACCTGGCCTGCCACCATAGCCGCAGACTATTCGAAAGGAGAAGAGCAATGTCGATTTCTATGTAATTATGCTCCATGTCTTTCCTCCTGTCTGAATGAATATTTGTATTATCTATTATTCTACAGAGAAATTTATTTTCCTTTAATACCAGATATGGGAGTTTTTCAATGGTTGTTTAAATTAGTATGGTTTATCCAATTAATAACTATTTACTACTGACAATATATATGTTAATTTTATAATAGTTTCCTTAAACCAATTGGATTGTCAACTTTAAATTGTAAATACAGAAGGAGTGGAATAATAAATTATGCAAGACCAATATATTTATCTGGTTTTTACAAAAACCGGTACCTGGTTATCCAGGTTAATTAATCTTTTTTCGGATACAAAATACGTGCATGCATCCATTAGCCTTGATCCTACCTTTCGTGAAATGTATTCCTTCGGCAGAACTAATCCCAACAATCCCTTTTCAGGGGGACTGGTGGAGGAAAATTTACATGATGGTGTCTATAAAAAATTCAGCCATAGTGAATGTTTAATTTACCGAGTAAAGGTATCTGGAAAACAGATGACCTTCCTTAAGAAAGAAATTGAAATCTTTCTTGCCCAGAAGGAGAAATACCGATACAATTTTTTAGGCCTGTTTGGTGTTTTATTGAATAAACCATTAAAAAGAAGACATCATTATTTCTGCTCGCAATTTGTATATGAAATACTGATTAAAAGTAATATCTTCAAACTGAATAAGGCGCCAGAGCTGGTGAAGACCACTGATTTATTTCTCATTGAAAATAAGGAATTAATTTATAAAGGCTATATTCGGCAATATCATCGCTTAGAAGATGTGATCATGACTCAGGGCGCTTAAATTACTTATTTTTTAAGATTACTGCCATTATTTAATTAGATATTTTAATTCATGAAATTTAAGCCGCCACGGAATATATCCATGGCGGCTTTTATATTAGGCCTTTTTTCTCCTTCTAATGCAGATAAACAACCCTGTTAAAAGGCATAGAATTAACAAGGACGGTTCATCCATTTGAACAAAATCGTTGATATCAAGGGCCTTATTGGTGGCCAACAGATCTTTTTGCCTTTGCAGCATGGCCTTTTCCTGAGCTTCGGTTTCAAGTACAATAAAGGAGGTCATCGGGCCCATTACTTCATTGGCAATACTGTTTTTCACCATGGCCAGATTAATTTGGGTCCCTTCTTCCGGCTTAAGCATGTGGGCCATATGCATGGCCTTAAGTATTACTCCTGCATTCCATTTTGATTCCCTGATTACCTCCTGTCCTAAAGGCGGTTCACTTAGCAGCAGCAGGGTATCCTGTTGATTGTCGGGCAGGTAATAGCTTTTACCATCTGGCGAACGCCAGTGTAAAACTAAAGGGGTTTCAATTTTATCCTGTCTGTCCATGGGCAGCCGTGAATCTAATAGGGAATGTCGATATAGGTTACCTGATAAATCCAGGTGGTAATAGCTTGAGCCCTCTGGTGCGGTAAATTGAAAAAATTGAAAGTTTTCGGGCTTAATGGCCCGATGAAAATAATTGCTGACGACAATGACCACAGGATAATAATCACTGTTTTCCATATAATGCTGATAATAGATTTTCTTAATGCTGTAATCCAGATTGAATCCTCCTTGAAGGGGCAGCTCATTTTTTAAAGTCCCTTCATGATGATTAATATCCAGTACCTTCTCTTGATAATTTACAGCAATTATTTGAAGCGACGTATTTTCCAGCCGGTTATCTTTGATATATTCCTCCACACGCTGATGATAATCTTGAATCAACCCTTCACCGGCCTTGGAGTAATCAATTAAAAAATAATAGGCAGGCTGCCGTTTCACGGCCCTTAAACCTTCCTTTTCCTCCCTGGTAATATAGGCAAGCCAGGGATATTCCTGAAGCGGGTCGATATTGAGTCGGTTCTCCCCCTCCTGGGGCTGACCCAGTTGAAGGGTCTTGCCGTCAATATACAGCTCCATTGGTGCTCGGTGGATAATTTCAATTCCTGTCTCTCTTGTTTCCATAGGGGCAAAGGGAAATACTTTAAATTCTACTAAATCACTGCTGGTATAGGTTAACAGACCTGGGTCCTTTCTGATATTCCTTACCTGCTGATAGGCCCAATTGGCCGCCCTTTTGTCTGCTAGGAGTCCATATTTCTTGTGGGGCCCCACATACAGATAATAATCGCTGATATAGCTTCCCTCGGGAAGGCGAAGGGTGGTAATGTATTCCTCCTGGGCATAGCTGTTATTCTTTAAGATCAAATGGATCCAGCTTCGATAATGACCTGTTGCTTCATCAATACTGGTTTCTGATCTGGCTTCAGTCAGCCGCACCCGCCTGGTAATTGAACTATTTTGATTTTCCGTATTTAATTCTTCCTGTTCACCATAAAAAATAGCCTCCAGCCGGTTGATCCTTTCCCTTGAAATGGTCAGATTATCTAAGACAAAATACCGGTAAAGGGCAGAAAGATAAGGGATATTGTTATTTCTGGTTAAACCATCGAAGCCTGCCAAATCGGTAGATGCTGAATACTTAATATTGTCTATAGCCCGCTTCATGGCTGATGGATTTAGCTTCTGTTTTAGGGGTTCCTGGTAGCTTCTACGGTAAACATAGTTCAGCCCTCGATCAAGGTGATATTGATCCTGGTAAACGGTAACTGTCAGGACTAAAGGAATCACCATAAGGCCTGCCACAAAGAGAATTGTAAGCCTTTTGCTTTTGTAGGTCTCCTTTAAGTATTCAAAGTCCAGCCATAGAGATTGAATATGCATAAATAAAAGCATTAATGGAATTAACAGCAGTCCCCCCAAACCAACGAAAATAATCCCCAAAATTGAAAGGGGCAGATAGGGAAGAAATACAATTGCAAAGTATAGGGTATAAGCAAGGGTAATGGCCTTGGCAATAAATAGTGCCAAACGGATTCGGGGCTGCTCTGCCTTAGGTAACCATAATAAAACGATGATGAGCAGATTCAATATATAAAATATTGGGTGAGAAAAGTTACCGAACATATTGGATAATGTTTGATTCAATGCCAGCCCTGTCAATGACCCAATTGATACAACAACCAATAGGTATTTCCGCCACATGTCTGATTTTCTGATTAATATGCCATAGAGAATACGTATAAAAAGAAAAAAGAACATCAGTATACTTACCACAAATATAATTAAAACCAATGATTGAATTAGCTTCGGTATCGAATGAACAGACAGGATGCCAAAAACTACATTGGCCCCCATGTACCAAATCAAAGGGATTGCCATCATCATAGCGGTGTCTTTAGACAGACTGCCTGCTCCATATCTTTCTACATGTAAATGAACCAACAGCAGCATGCCATGACCCAGGGCCGGCATGATTAGGGTTAAAACTACCACCGAGGGGGATATTCCCATTAGCATCCAGCTATCGATGCTGACAGGAATCATACTGGTTTCTCCGAAGAAATAAAAGCTTACCAGAAATACATAGCCCATAAGCCCGGCGGCCCAAAGCGGGGGAATTTTTTTCTTTTTAATCACAAGCCATATGGCATGAATGGTAATGACAATCAAGCCAATCATAAGGGCTGTAAAGAAAATTTTCCATTTATGTAAAGCCTCCTTTGAAAGCTCCGTATTGATAATGTGATACACCCTGCTGAACAGAACCAACAATAAAAGCTGCGGCAGCGTAACTGTAAAAAACAGCAAATAAGGCCTATAGAGTCGTTCCATGATCAACCCCCCTTTTTTTCAATATCTTGTTAACAAGTACATAGGCAATTACCAAATAACTAAAGTAAAAAACGATTCCGATAAGTTGGTGAATAGCCGATTGATACCGGCCAACCAAAAGTCCCAGCCTCATTAGCAGCAAGGTGCTGATAATCCTTGAACTATTGGCCACTATGGTTAACCCGTAGGCCGATAAAAGGAACAGGAACCATGCCTTTAGCTGCTTTTGTTTACCTTTAATGACAGGAATAAAGCTAAAAACCAGCATGGCAAACAGCAGAGAAAAGAAGTTGCCCCCGGCACAGGCCTTGCCAATCACTACTTGAAGCCCTTCATTTACAAAGCCTGCCCCTTCTACAAAATGAAACTCAGCAGTCGTAAACATTGATACCAGCAGGGTAACGGGCTTTAAAATGAACAGTATACGATCTATCTCTTTTACCCGGGTTAAAAGCTGTATTAAAGCTACCACAAGAATCGTTGCAAAATAGACGGTTTTTTTCATATCCTAGGCTCCGTTTCTACAAATTAACCATGTACCCTACTATCATACTATAATTTTTTTCGGTTAAAAAGACCAATCCATGGGATTGATCTTAACATATAAAAAAATTTATTGGAGCTTTAAGAGAAGGCTATGGGGTTAAAAGGGCCTCAACAAAGTCTTGAATATGCCTTTGATAACCCTGGGTATCTTTCCAGTAGGCGTTTCCATGACCTGCATCCTCTACTAGAAATTTTCTCTTTTGCTCTGTTTTTACGGCCCCAAAGAGCTCATGTACCATCCAGGTAGGAACAAATTTGTCGTCGGTTCCGTGTATAAAAAGAATCGGAAGATTTGTTTTAGCCACCTGCCTGACTGCCGAAGCCTCCTTGAAGAAATAGCCTGCCCTCAGCTTGCATATTAAACTGGTGATAGGCAATAATGGTATGGCAGGAATCCTATACATTTTCTTCAGCTGATGGGTTAAAATATCCTGGGCCGAGGTATAGGCACAATCAGAAATAATACCCACCACATTGTCAGGAAGCCTTTCACCACTGGTCATCAATACTGTGGCACCGCCCATGGAAATGCCATGAAGAATAATTTTTCCCGCCCCGTGATTTAAGTCAATGATCCGTTGAATCCATTGAAGAAGATCCAACCGATCATGCCAGCCAAAGCCAATGTAGTTCCCCTGACTTTCACCATGACCCCTTAAGTCTGGCATTAATACATTGAAACCTAACTTCTCGCAGTAATATTGGGCCAAAAAAGCCATCGACTGCCCCCGACCAGCATATCCATGTACTAAAATAACCGTATTTTCACTGGGCCCTTGGGCGGTTAAATAGATGGCCTTAAGGGTTAATCCGTCCTTTGATACAATATGCAGCTTTGTTTGACTTTGGGCTGCCAGCCATGCCTTACCTGCACCCCAAGTTTCATCCACCGATTCCCTGGGTATGTCTGGATTGTTTTGAATAAAGTCCTTTTTTCTTCTTTGTACACCAACACGATAGAAATACCACGCTGCTGCCAAAAGAACAGCCAGTAAAACCAAGAGAAAATAAATTAAAAGTATGAAGGAATGTTTCAATTTTTTCACCTCAAAAACTTTTTATAAAATATTTTTAAAACTGGTTGACTTTTATTCCACTTATTCTATTTTATATATTGTGGGCATTAACCTAATACCCTGTATCACCTAAACTCAGGTTTTTCTAGGCTAATTTATATAATCCTAATATATACCATCATTTTACATATGTAAACCATATATTCAATTGATAAAAAAACACCGCCTCGCTTTATGAAAACGAGGCGGTGTCATTCTTTATTTTAAGATAAAAAGGGGGAGTTGTAGACTTTACTGTATTGCGGCTTGCATCTCATCAATCATAATTTTGGTTCCCTTAAGGCCTCCTGTAGCCACATACCAAATTTGCGAATCTAAGTATATGATTTTGTCATTTTGGTACGCCTGGGTCATTTTAATTAGATCGTTGTCTAAGGTTTGCATGGCTGTAACGCTTCCGCCGACGGAGGCGGCTCTATCAATGACAAAAATATATTCGGGGTCCTTCTCTACAATATATTCAAAGGATACGCTTTGACCATGGTTGGCAATTTCAATTTCTTTATCTACTGCAGGGAAGGCGAATTCATTATGAATTACACCAAATCTTGATCCTTCTCCGTAGGCGCTTAAAGAACCATCGTTAGCCATGATAATCAGAGAGTCGGTAACCTTACCTGCCACTGCCTCCTTCAGACTGCCGATACGGCTTTCAATTTGACTGATCTCTGCTTCAACAAAGTCTGATTGATTAAAGATATTACCTAGAGTTCTTAGGTTTTCACTGAAGGAACCAATGTAATCATCGGTATCTATGACAAGATATACTGTAGGTGCAATTTTCTCTAATTCTTCATATACACTTGCCTGTCTTCCCGAGATAAAGATGACATCAGGATTTAATTCATAAATCTTTTCATAGTCAGGCTCAAATAGTGTTCCGATATCCTCATATTGATCTGAATTGAACTTTTCTAAATAGGTGGGGATATTGGATTTTGGTAAGCCTAAGACCTCTACCCCCATCTCATCAAGGGAATCCAGGGTGGCATAGTCAAACACCAATACCCTTTCAGGATTGACCTTTACAGTAGCTTTACCAAGCTCATGGGTTATTTCAATCTCTGTTGGTGTGGTTTCTCCGGCTTCGGTATCGTTCTCGGGTGCGATTGCCGGTTCAGCAGGGGGCGCCTGGGTGGAGCAAGCTGTCAGGGCCAATGCACTAATCAATAAAATTAAGAGCGTTAACATTCTTTTCTTCTTCATATTTTCACCTCATGTTTTTTTTAAAAATAGATACAGATTCGATTGCTTTCTATTTCTTGAATTTTGAAATCCATCTCATAAATTTCCTTTAGAACCCCTTGGTCAATGATCTCGTCGGTAAAACCTGTTTTAACTACCTTGCCCTGCTTCATGGCCACAATATAGTCGGAATAGCAGGAGGCGAAATTAATATCATGCATCACCAATACGATGGTCTTTCCCAAATCCTTTACCATGGCCCTTAGTATTTTCATAATTTCCACCGCATGCTTCATATCCAGGTTGTTCAAGGGCTCATCCAGTAAGATGTAATCTGTGTTTTGGGCCAATACCATGGCAATATAGGCTCGCTGTCTTTGGCCTCCGCTTAACTCATCCAGATACTGATGCTGAATATCTTCAAGCTTTAGGTAAGCAATGGCTCTATCAATATACCCTTGATCCTCCTCTGTCGGGTTCCCCTGGGAATAGGGAAACCTGCCAAAGCTCACAAGCTCCCGGATTGTCAGCCTGATATTGATATGGTTTGCCTGCTTTAGAATAGACAGCTTCTTAGCCAGCTCTCTGGTGTTCCATTGGCCAATATCCCTGCCCTCCAGGCATATTTGCCCGGCATCCTTGTCGATTAGTCGGCTGATCAGGCCAAGGAGTGTACTTTTTCCTGCCCCATTGGCACCAATAAAGGAGGTAATTTTCCCTGTAGGAACCTGAATGGACACGGAATCCAGTACTGTTTTGGCGCCATATCGTTTACTTACTTCCTTTACTTCAATCATCCCTGACTCTCCTTTAACAGTAAATAGATAAAATAGGTGCCCCCAATCAGGTTAATAACAACACTTATGGGAGTTTGGAATCTTAAGGCCCGTTCTATAATGAATTGTCCGCCTACCAGGGCGACTCCACTTATCAGCATAGAGCCTGCTACCAGGTACTTATGCTGATAGGTTTTTAAAGATTCCCGGGCAAGATTTGCCACTAAAATACCCAGAAAGGTAATGGGCCCCACCAGGGCCGTGGAAACCGACACCATCATCGCCACTACAACCAGCATCCTTTTAACTATCCGGTCGTAGGGCACCCCCAGGTTAATGGCCTGCTCTCTTCCTAAAGAAACCACATCTAGTAGGTGAACGTGCCGATACGCATAAAGGATACAGGCTACGATCAGTACTGCGGCCAGCTTCAAAATATCGGTGTTGACTTGATTAAAGCTGGCGAACATTTTGCTCTGTATAACGAGGAACTCATTGGGATCAATCAGTAGCTGCATAAAGCTTGACATACTTTGAAAAAGACTCCCCAATATGACCCCTACCAAGAGAAGAAAGAAAATATTTTGTGATTTTCTTTTAAACAGCCAATAGTATAAAAGGGCTGAAAACCCCATCATCAGGCCCACTGACAGTAAAAAGTTAGTGTGACTGCTAATGATAGCCATACCTGATGAGCCTAAAAAGAATACCACGGTGGTTTGAAGAAACATGTAAAGTGAATCTAACCCTAGGATGCTGGGGGTTAAAATACGATTGTTGGTAATGGTCTGGAATATGATGGTGGAAAGAGCAATGGCCCCACCGGTGAATACAATGGCGATAACCTTGGGAATCCTCCTAGAAAGGGCATATTGCCAGCTATTGGGATTCAGCCCAAAGCATAAAAACAGTACTATCAGCCCAATAAAGGCTGCAATTAAAAGGCCCAGCCGACCCCTGATCTTCATGCTTCATTCCTCCTTACCAGTAGATAGAGGAATATTACACTTCCAATGACACCTACCATCAGACTGATGGGTATTTCATAGGGAAAAATAATAATCCTTCCAAGTATGTCACAAAACAAGAGGAACACAGCCCCCAGTAAGGCGGTTGGCATCAAATTCTTCTTTAAGTTGTCTCCTCCATAGAGGGAAACGATATTTGGAATAATGAGTCCTAAAAAGGGAATTTGCCCTACTGTAATCACCACCAGGGAGCTTATCAATGCAATAATGACAACCCCCACGTTCACCACACGGTTATAATTTAGACCTAAGTTTTTAGCGAAGGCTTCTCCCATTCCCACAACGGTAAACTGATTGGCATAGACAAAGGCAATTACGGTGAGGGGAATGCTTAAATACAATAGCTCGTATCTTCCTTTAATTACCATTGCAAAATTACCCTGGAGCAATGCATTCATACTTTGTATCAGATCGTACTTATAAGCAAAGAAGGTCGTAACTGAATCGATAATGCTCCCCAGCATAATACCAATCAGTGGAACAAAAATCATATTTTTAAACTTGATTTTTCTCAATATGGTCATAAATAAAAAGGTTCCCCCCAGAGCAAAAATAAAGGCAATTACCATCTTGTTGAAGGTTGAGGCGGAATAAAACCATATTAATGAAACCAAAAACCCTAATTTAGCTGAATCTACAGTGGTGGCTGTGGTAGGGGAAACAAATTTATTTCTGGTAATCTGCTGCATAATCAGGCCTGAAAGGGCCATACCCATGCCTGAAACAATAATACTGATTAGTCTGGGAAAACGACTTATAAACAAAATTTGGAGACTTTCGTAATTTAACTTCAAAATATCTGCAAGCTGAATGTTTTTAGCTCCAATCAAAATAGAAGCCACTGATAATAGCACCAGTGCCAAAATTAAATATCTTTTCTTCATGCTTCCTCCTTACATCATTTTGTATGACAGTTTGACACCTCCCTAAGTTAATTGTTATAATAAATGATAATGATTATGATTTTCTTTCTCAACTAAATATAGCACTATTTTTTAGATTATAATTAATTATATTTTGATTTTTATAACTAAATTTAGGTATTTTGAAAGGGAGCTGCTGGTATGATCAATTACTGTTATTTTGAAAAGCATATTATCAAAATGCTTAAAGATTTTTATCTTTGTACCCATATCCCCATCAGAACCTATAATTTTGATGGCAGTATTATACATACCGAGGGGTATGCTTCCCGCTATGATGAATTATTTCGTCAATTTGACCTCTACGAACAGATAAAAGAAAAAATGCTTGAAGAGGACGGCGATCACCTGGTCACCCTCATCTGTCGGGAAGATTTTTATTTTACTGCCTGCCGGATATGTCCTAAGACAGTTCACCGGGGAATTCATATTATTGGCCCCTACACCTGTAAGCCTGAAAATTCCAATGATCTTTTATATAAACCAAAAAATTGTATTCCCCATTTGGTTACACTGCTTAGAAACATCGGTTCTGAAAGCCCCTATTTGAGGCATCTGCAGATTAAGGAGGAGCAAATACATAGCCTGCACGTAAAAAGGGCTTTAGATTATATTACCGCTCATTATCATGAGCCTGTAACCCTGACCAGTATTACAAGGTACCTAAAAATCAGCCGCAGTTATTTTTGTACGATCCTCAAAAAAGAAACGGGTAAAACCTTTTCGCAAATATTAAATGAAATACGGGTAGAAAAAAGTAAACGCCTGCTTCTTGAAACTGATTTACCCTTGCTGGAGGTGGCCCTGGCAGTAGGCTTCAATAATCAAAATTATTACAATATGGCCTTCAAGAGACTGACTAAAGAGACCCCTTCTTCCTTCAGAAATACTGCTTTCGACGTGCAATCTGAGATATTGCCCTCTGACAGCCTAAATAAAGGGATCACCTGACCAAATAGTACAATTGGTCAGGTGATCCCCTTTATTTGAGATATTTTAATATTACGGCCTTTATGGCCATATAATCAATTTCCTCTGGAAGGGCCTCCTTAACAGGTTTAAGCTTTTCGTACCCTACCTGTTGAATAGTCTTGAGAATTAATGCTTCATGCTCTTTGGGGATAAAATCATCCAGGGATACATCAAGCCCTTCATCATAGCATCTAAAGATATGCTCCTGTACCGTCAGGGGCTTGAGATTCCGCTTCCGGGCTATATCAGTGATTGACATTCCCCCTTGGTACATTTCATGGGTAATCTGATGACTTGGGGACTCCTGCTTGTTTGGCATCCTTTCTTTTATGGCTTCCCTGCCCTTAGGGAGCGCAAGCCTATGCTCCTTAATGTAGGCATCAATCAGCTGTAAAAAGGCTTCTCCGTACTTTTCCAGCTTGGCTTGGCCAACCCCTTTTATTCTGCCAAGCTGACTCTGGCTTACGGGAAGGACCTCACTCATTTCCCTCAGGGTACTGTCATGGAAGATCACATAGGGGGGCACCTGCTCCCTTGCAGAAATATCTTTACGCAGTTTCCTAAGCTGTTCTAATAAGCCCTGGTCTGCTTCCACCACCGATGGCCTGTAATGGATTTTTTGATAGACCTTTTCTTGATTTTTCAATACCCCTACAGCCCTTTGCTGTAATTTTACCACAGGGTATTCATCCTCCGTCAGCCCCAGGTAGCCCTCTGCAATTAATAGGTTAGTCATATCCTTTATCTGCTTCAGGGTATAGTCTGCCATAATACCATAGGTCGTTAATTGATTCAGGCCCAGCTGTGTCAGCCTTTTCACCCGGGAACCCTTCAGCACCTGCGCAATCATCGAAACCCCGTAACGCTCCTTCATTCGATAGATACAAGAGAATATTTTCTGGGCTTCTATGGTGATATCCTCAAGCTCAGATTCGTCGGTACAGGTGCTACAGTTTTGGCATTGTTCTGCCAATCCCACCTCACCAAAATATTCAAGTATGTACTTTCTCAGACATTGGGAGCTATGGCAATAATCAACCATGACCTGTAGCTTTTTATATTCATATTGCTTTCTTTCGTCGCTTAACTGGTTTACCTGGATCATATAGCGCTGAAGCAGTACGTCGGCCTGGGAAAAGAGCAAAATACATTCACCGGGCTCTCCGTCCCGCCCGGCCCGGCCTGCCTCTTGATAATAGGCCTCAATATTTTTAGGCATATTGTAATGAATAACATAACGTACATTGGATTTATCAATCCCCATGCCAAAGGCATTGGTGGCAACAATCACCTTTACATCGTCAAATATGAAGGCCTCCTGGGCCTGGCTACGGGCTGTATCCTCCATTCCACCATGATAGGCTGCTACGGAATAGCCCCTGGCCTTTAGTTTCGTAAAAAGCTTTTCTACCTCCTTGCGGGTGGCTGCATAGATTATTCCAGACTGATGCTGATGACCTTCAAGATAATTAAATAAAAAGGCTTCTTTATCGACTCCCCGCTGTACCGATAAATATAAATTTTTTCGGTCATACCCCGTAATAAAGGTATTGGGATTTTTTAGTTTTAGTAGATTAACCACATCATATTTTACCTCGTCAGTAGCAGTTGCTGTGAAGGCGGCCACCACCGGGCGCTTCTGAAGGCCTTTAATAAAAGAGCCTATCAGTTGATAGCTGGGCCTGAAATCGTGGCCCCATTGAGATACACAATGGGCTTCGTCAATGGCTATGAAGCTGATGTCAAGCTGCTGGATGAGACCTTTAAATTCCTCAGAGGCCAATCTTTCCGGTGCCACATATATCAGCCGGTACCTTCCCTGGCGTAGGCCTTCTATCCGTTCCCTTACAGCACCGACCTCCAGGGAACTGTTAATAAAGGTCGAGGTAATGCCCAATTGGGCCAGGGTTTCGTTTTGATCCTTCATTAGGGATATTAAGGGTGAAATTACCAGGGTAATCCCTGAAAACATCAGAGCGGGAATTTGATAGCATATGGATTTTCCTCCGCCGGTGGGCATGATGCCGAAGGTATCGTGGCTATTCAGGATTGATTGTATAATTTGCTCCTGTCCCCTTCGAAAGGAGTCATACCCATAATATTTTTTTAATAGTTGTCGAGCCTGTACTAGCATATTTTTTACCTTCTCCTTGATGGTTCAAACCATCTGGTTTTTACTGATCTATATACTATCATATTATATATTTATTTTTGATACAAGGAAGCTGCTGACTTCTTTTTCTGCCCAAGACAAAAACCAGGAGGAAATTTCCCTGCCTGGTTTTCATCTTGGCTACCTTTTATTATATTATCTTTATACTTTTTGAAGCTACCCGAAGATGGCATTCACCACCAACAGACTCACCAATCCCACCGCCCAGGCAATGGTTGTGGTTACAGACCAGACTCTGATCTGCTCCTTCACATTTTTAATTCCCAGCATACGGTTAACAACCCAGAAATAGCTATCGTTAAAATATGAGAATATTAAAGATCCTGTGCAGGCAGCCAGGGCTGCAAATACCGGGTTCACATCTAATCCTGCGATCATGGGAGCCGTAATAGAGGCGGCCGTAACCATGGCAACGGTACCGCTCCCCTGAATTAATCGAACGGCTGAGGCTACAATAAATGGAATTAGTATCACCGGCAAAGAGGTACTGGCAATTAATTGGGCCAAATAGTCCCCTGTTCCGCTGTCTCTTAATACGGTTCCCAGGGCTCCGCCACCACCTGTTACCAGTATAATAATACCTGCAGACCGAATACCCTGTTCCATTTTTTCAAGGGTTTCTTCCCGGGTCAGGTTTTTCGTTAATCCCAATATGGCGATTAGAAGGCCGATTGCCACTGCAATAACGGGGGTACCCAGAAAGTTAATAATCGATACGGCCTGACCAGTTAAGCCCAATACAGCAGAAATTGTTTGAAGTAAAATCAAAATTACCGGTACAATAATGGGTGCAAAGGCCATCATGGTGGAGGGCAGGTTTTCATGATCTGACCCTTGTTCTAGGCTGTCATAAACCGGCTCTTGATACTGAGGCCGAAGCCATGAGTCCCCCTCGCCAGGAAGCTGATAAATTTTCTTGCCCAGCCAACGGCCATACATCATCCCTGACAAGGTCATAGGTATGGCCAGTAAAAGCCCCCAAAGCAAGACACTGCCGACACTGACACCAAAAATTCCGGCAACACCTACCGGGCCGGGGGTTGGAGGCACTAAAGAGTGGGTAATCACAAGTCCCAATGCCAGGGAGATACCCAAAGATATAACTGATTTTTTGGTCTTTCGGGAAATGGCCTTGACCAAAGGAGATAAAATAACAAAGCCTGAATCACAGAAGATGGGGATTGACACAATAAAGCCGGTTATGGCCAGGGCCAGCTCCTCTCGCTTTTTTCCCAACAGTTTAATAAAGGTCTGAGCCATCCTTTCGGCTGCCCCAGAGGCTTCAAAGAGCTGACCCATCATGACACCAAATCCAATGATAATTCCGATACTGCCAAGGGTACTTCCAAACCCGCTTGTAATGGAGGTGATAACGTTATTGGCGGGCATCCCGCCGATTAAACCAGTGACTGAAGCAGCAATAATAAGTGCTAGGAAAGCATGTACCTTTGTTTTTAAAATTAATATCAATAGTAGAATGATACCAAGGGCCAAGCCCAATATCATTTGTCCGCCAGATACGGCTGCATCCATATTTGATTTCTCCTTTCATAATCCTTTTAAGGTATTGTTAAATATTTATCGAAACGTTTTCATATTGCTTCCAATAAAGCTTTAAAGCCTTAGGCTTTAAAGCTTTTATTGGCTATTCTTATTTTTTAAAGCTGGGGCCATATTTTGCTGCAATTTTAATGGCTTCGATCATACTGACAGGGCTGGCCATTCCTGTACCGGCAATATCGAAGGCTGTACCGTGGTCTACCGAGGTTCTTAAAAAGGGCATATTGTTGGTTAGGGAGATGGTTCTTTCAAAGTCTACCATTTTTGTCGCTATATGGCCTTGGTCATGATACAGTGACAAAATGGCATCAAACTTGCCCTTCAACCCAAAATAGAATACTGAATCTGCTGGTACCGGCCCCACCACATTGATTCCTTCCCTTTGGGCGGCTTCTATGGCTGGTACAATCTCATCAACCTCTTCTCGGCCAAAGAGGCCGTTTTCACCACTATGGGGGTTAAGTCCTGCAACGGCCAGGCTGCCATCCTTAATACCCAGCCTTTCAAGGGCCCTGTAGGACCTTTGAATATAATCAAGCACCCGCTCCTTTTTTACTAAATCGCAGGCCTTGCTGAGGGATACGTGGCGAGATAGGAAGAACACCCTCAATTTATCCACCTCAAACATGGTCAGGGGATCAGCGGTATTGGTTAGATCTGCCAAAATTTCGGTATGGCCGATATAGTCAATTTTTGCTGCCTTTAGGGCTTCCTTGTTGATGGGTGTAGTGGCTAAAACATCAATTTCGCCTGACATGGCCATTTCCACCGATCTTTTAATATAGTCAAAGGCCGCCTGTCCTGCCATCGCCTGAACTTTGCCAAACTCCAGCCTTTTAACATCTACATTATTTAGGTCAATTAAGTTGAGTATGCCCTTCCTGTAGTCACCTTCTGAAGCCTGTTGAACCACATTGATGCTCAATTTTACTTTGCAAATTTCCATTGCCTGGGTCAGGGTATTTTTATCACCAATAACCAGCGATCTGCTTACTTCATGTATAGCAGGCTCTGCCAGGGCCTTTACGACAATTTCAGGGCCGATTCCTGCCGGATCTCCCATTGGTATACCGATAACCGGTCTTTCCATATTAAACAGCTCCCTTCTCTATAAATCGTAATAATATTCATTTGATATTTTTGTCAAAAGGTACTCTATACCTTCTACCATAGCCATGTCATCTCCCACCAGGCCTCCCTTGGTAATAATAGGGGTGTGGTTATATTCACCGTCAATGATTCGACCATAGGCAGCCAGTGGTAACACCTCATCCTTTACTTCAATACCCGAGGAGGAAAGCCATCGACAGACCTCAACGGTAACATCTCCGCCGCTGGTATAAAGTCCTCCTATCAAGCCTTTGCTAACCTTCATCATGGTTGCAGTGATTCTTCCAAGCCCCATGGCTATTCGCTGGGCTACTTCGTCCTCTGAAATTTTCAGCTCGCCGGCAACAGCCCTTAAATTCAGCACCTTACCACCGTTTGTGGTGATTCCCAGCACCTGATACCTACCGATACCTTCCATTAAGGCTGATACCACCCGATCGATCTCCAGGGCTGCCGACCGATCATCAAGTAAGGCCTCAGGATCAACCTTGACAATTAACGGATTATACTTTAGCTTTAGCTCCTCAAGCTGTCGTTTAGTCTGCTGGGTCACACTGCCCACTGCAAAAAAGGCTTTTTTTCCAGGAACAGCGGCATGTTCCCTTCCTAGAAGGGCTTTGGCAAGATGGGCAGTAAAGGGACCCGGGTCCACCGCCACAACTGAAAGTTCTGTTTTTGCCAAGACGCTGGCAATGGCATTAATTTCATCATCGGTGGTGGCATCAATAATAATGATCCTTTTACCCTTTTCCTTTTCTGCCAGGATGGCCTTTTTTAAATCGGCTTCAGCCGCCAATACGCTTTTCAAGGGAATATACCCCACCTGATACTTAGTTTGACTCTGAACCAGATCAATAATACAGGAGGTATGAACCGGCGTTTTGGGGTCATTTGCCACATCGGTTTTCTCAAGGGGTATTCCGTTAACCAGTAAATAACCCCCTACTGAAATTCTTCCCGAAGAAGGGAAGGATGCCACTACTACAGCCACTTCATCCCCAGTCAGAGAATCCAGTACTGCATCAATTTCAGCCCCTACGTTTCCCCTGAGGGTGGTATCAATTCGTTTGCTAAAGAGCCTTACACCATTATGGCTAAAATATTTTACCGTATTGGCAACCGTTTCATAGGCCTCTTGGCTTGCCATGCCACGACTGTTGGTACTGATGGAAATGGCATCGAAGCTCTTTTTTTCCTGCGCCGCTTCATCTAAGTTTAAATAGGTGGCTGCCTGGAAGCCCTTCCTGGAAAGCAGCACCCCGGTAGCATTGGCACCTGTTAAATCATCTGCGATTACTACAATACTCGACATTGGTCTTCCTCCCTTACTGCTGGTTGAGGGGTACAGCTGCTGTAAAAATTAGGCTTGGTCAATGATATCTATGTTTAGCTTTTTTTCCTTAAATAATTCAACAAGCTCCTTTTCCATAGATGAATCAGTAATGATTAAATCAAGGGAATCGATTTCACAAACCTTGGCAAAGCTTTTTCTGCCAAATTTGGAGCTGTCACTGACCAAAACTTTTTTCTCTGCGGCCCTCAGCATCATTTGCTTAAGCTTTGCCTTTTCAATGCTGGGCGTGGTAACACCAAAATCAATATCCACTGCGCCGGCCCCCATAAATATAATATCTGCAAAAATCTCGTTGAAAAATTCCTTTGCATGGCTGCCCATCATGGTGCCGGTACTCCTTTGTATCATTCCGCCACAGCAGTAAACTGTAACGTTTTCAAAGGGATATAGAAAGGCTGCAATCATGACATCATTGGTAATTACCTTTAAATCATCCAAATGGGCGATTTGCCTGGCAATTTCCATATTGGTGGTGCCTGCATCCAGTATGATGGTATAACCATCCTCCACCAGGGTGCTGGCGTATTCAGCAAGGCTCTTTTTGGCTTCAATGTTGGTGGTGGCCTTTTCTTGATAGGAAACCTCTTTAATTAGGTGCTCCTTCAGGATGGCCCCTCCATAGGTTCTGGTAACGTAGCCCTCCTCCTCAAGGAATTGAAGGTCTCTTCTGATGGTCATTGCCGATACCTTTAAGGCCTCTGCCAATTCCTCTACCACAACCTTCCCATTTTCTTTTAAATATTCCGTTATTCTAGCCCTTCTTTCAACAGGCAGCATAGATCAAAACACCCCTTATGTTTGTTTCAAAATGTTTGTTTCAAACAAGGTAAGCGCTATTTTTTGTTTGATTATGTTCATTATAAACAAAAACGAACACAAGAACAATAGCTTTATTAAATTTATTTTTTAACATTCTTGTCTATTTAATAACGTTTTCTAAATAAAAGTAAATGGCGCCAGGATTTCCTGGCGCCATTTACTTTTATTTTATTGATTCAGCCATTTTAATTAACGATTCCCTTGAAACCATTCCTCTACCTGAGAAGGAATACAGTACACCATCAGCCTCCCACTCCAATGAGCTTTCATCAATTAATAGGGCGTCTACGCCATTGATTGTTCTTAGCTTCTTTAATATCGAAAAATAACGCCAATAATTCCACCAGCCACAATATAGAGTATCGGGTGCTTCTTGTAGCGATAAATTAGAAACAGCATGACGGTAAATAAGGCCAGAGCCTTATAATTTAATAGTGTAGCAAAATTATAGGTTTCGAGAAACTGCTCTGCATTTAAAAGGGAGATTTTTACAACCTCGAAGCCTGCTGCAGCGATTAGTCCCACCACCGCCGGCCTGACTCCGTTGAACCCGGCCCTTACTGTGGGCTGTTCGCTGAATTTCATAAAATAATGGGCGATTAGTATGATAATGATAATGGATGGTGTCACGATTCCTAACGTAGCTACGACCCCTCCTAAAACACCGCCTGTCTGAAAGCCGACAAAGGTGGCGGTATTGATGCCGATAGGGCCTGGGGTTGACTCGGCTACCGCAATCATATTCAACAGATCCTCTGAGGTGATCCAGCCATATTGCTCAGCTAAATGATAAAGAAAGGGCAGCGTGGCCAAGCCTCCACCGATAGAAAATAGTCCTATTTTAAAGAATTCAATCAATACTTGAATATAAATCATTGTAGCTCTGCCTCCTTTTTGCCCATGGTTACAATACCCACTACAGCAGAAAAAATAATTACATAGATTGGAGATAGGCTAGTAAAGGCAATTACCAGAAACGACACACCGAATAGCACAATTCCGATCCAGTTTTTAATAGATTGCTTCCACATTTTAATAATAGTTTGTATAATCAATGCCACCACCACAATTCTTACGCCGGAAAAGGCATGCTGTACCACGGCATAATCTTGAAAATGTGTGAAAAAGGCCGCAATAATGGTAATTATCAAAACAGATGGAAAGACCATTCCCAGGGTAGACACAATCGCCCCGGGTATCCCCCTTCTTCGGTAGCCAATAAATGTAGCCACATTAATGGCTATAATGCCCGGGGTACATTGACCTATAGCATAATAGTCAATAACCTCATCATCCGTGGCCCATTTTTTCTTCTCAACAATTTCCCTTTGGATGATGGGCAGCATGGCATAACCACCGCCAAAGGTGAATGCTCCCATACGGGCAAAAACAAGAAATAATGCCAATAATTCCTTCATTACTTCATCTCCTTATACAGATATGTAGGGCTGATTTGCAGCTAAACCAACTACCCTGTTCTATCATAATAGTATAATTCAATAGGCTTGTTAACGCAAGGACTGTAAAGTAAGAAAATATGAAACAAAATAATGGTTGACAACCTGTAATTAAATCAATAGAATGAATGTGGAAATCAATGCTTAATATAAGTTATTAGCTTTAGGAAGGACTCATTACAGCGTAGGAAGGATGGAGAAATGTGAGTACAGTAAAAAGCAGCGTATCAATTAAGCAGGAAAAAATAAGGTCTTTAAAGAAGGAAATTGGTCTTGGTGAGGCTATCACCATGGTAGTGGGGGTTGTTATTGGCTCTGGAATCTTTTTTAAATCTTCTGCTGTCTTTGCCAATGCCGGTACCCCTTTTTTGGGAGTTTTAGCATGGGCTCTGGGTGGGTTGGTTACAATTGCTTCTGCCCTGACCATTACTGAAATTGCCACTGCTATTCCCAAGACCGGGGGCATTTTTATTTATTTAAAGGAATTATATGGTGAACGTTGGGCATTTTTATTTGGCTGGGTACAGTCACTGATTTATGTTCCAGGGGTTACCGCCGCCCTTTCGATTGTTTTTGTAACCCAGGCCACCTTTTTTATTCCATTATCAGACTTCAGTCAAAAAATCCTGGCCATCGCACTTATCTACCTGCTCATTTTAGTTAATATTTTATCAACAAAGCTGGGAAGCAAGGTACAGTTTATTTCTACCATTGCAAAGCTGATCCCCATTGTTATTATCATTGGCTTTGGACTGGTCAAGGGCACTGCAGGAGGCTTTGGGGCGGTCACCTCGACCACCGGCAGTACTACTGGCTTGGCGGGCTTTGGCGCTGCCCTTCTGGGAACTCTGTGGGCCTACGATGGCTGGGTCGGTGTCGGTAATATGTCTGGCGAGCTTAAAAACCCCAATCGAGACTTGCCAAGATCTATTATTTTAGGATTATCTCTGACGATTTTAGTTTATGTATTGATTAATCTTGCCATTATTAATATTATCCCTGTTGATAAAGTAATTGCCTCCAGTACGCCTGCTTCAGATGCAGCCATTGTACTATTTGGTAATGGCGGGGCAGGTTTCATTGCTGCAGGAATTATGATTTCAATCTTTGGTGCCCTGAACGGTTATTTACTGACAGGGGTTAGAATTCCCTTCGCCATGGCCCAGGATCAGCTTTTTCCCTTTTCAAAGACCTTTGGGAAAATTGATCAACGATTCGAAACACCCCTCAATTCCTTTGTACTGGTGGGTGTGCTAGCCTCTATTTATGTGCTTAGTGGTTCCTTTGAAATCTTAACGAACCTGGCAATGTTTGTAAGCTGGCTGTTTTTTATTATGGCTGTTTCTGGTATTTTTGTTTTAAGGAAACGATTCAACCACCTTCCTCGAAGCTATAGGGTACCGCTGTATCCCTTTATCCCTTGCCTTGGAATTATTGGCGGTACCTACATTATTTTAAGCACCCTTCTAACCGATACTACCTATGCCCTATATGGCTTTGGTATTACCCTGGTGGGGCTTCCGGTTTATCGATTGATTAAAAAAAGCAATCCCATATAATATTCGGTACTCCCATAGGACCGTCAGCATATTTAAAGGCTGATGGTCTTTTTTCTTTTCTTAAGGCTTATTCTACGCATTTTTTAAGGGTAAAATAAAACTTAACGCCCTTGACAGTATTCATAACGCCAAATTCACTATTATGCAGCTCTAATATATTTTTTACAATAGATAACCCAAGGCCCGTTCCCCCAGCCTGTCGATTTCTAGACGCTTCGACCCGGTAGAAGCGATCCCATATATGCTTTAGCTTATCATGCGGAATGGGTTTGCCTTCATTTTCAATTTCAAGTAAAATATTAGCCCCTTCCTCTTTAATAACAATGTCTATTGATCCTTTATAGTCGGTATGCCTGAGGGCATTGGTAAGTATGTTAACAATGACCTGCTCAATTCTTCGTTTATCGGCCATTACCCAATAGCAATGGCTATCATTAATATGCAGCTTGATACTTTTATCTTCCAGCTGTTGTTTAAACCGATTCACGATTGTATCAATTAAAGCTAAAATATCAAATTCCTCGGTAAATAGCTCATATGCCTTTGATTCCAGCTTTGATAAATCCAGCATATCCAGTACCAGGGCATCCATCTTCTCTATTTCATCTAATAGCACATCAAAATAATAGTCTCGTTTTTCCATGGCTACACCATCCTTTAACCCCTCGGTAAAACCCCTCATTATTCCCAATGGGGTCTTCAGCTCATGGGATACACTAGAGACAAACTCTTTTCTCATCCGTTCCAGGCCCCGCTCCTTTTCAATTTCAATTTTTAATCTTTCGTTTGTATCCTTAAGGGTTTCCATATTATTCTTTAGGTTTGTTGATAATACGTTGAGACTACTGGCCAGATTGCCAATTTCATCATCAGACATAACATCACATTGTACCGAAAAGTCCAGTTCTGCCATTTTAATGGCTACGTCATTAATTTTAATTAAAGGATGGGCAATTAATCGGGAATAAATGTAGGATAATAGTAATATAATCAGCAAAGCTCCAATGAATCCATATATATAATAGGCCTTCATGGCCTTCATGGCTTCTCCAACGGGCTGAAGGGATGACAGGGCAAAGATCATTTCCTTTAGCACGCCATTTTCAAAAATTGGCTTAACCAGTACAATGTTTTCAATACCATTTAGTGGATTAACATATTGATAACTGATAATCTGATCCTGCTCCAATGAAAAATCACTGGTTTTTGAAAGCCAGAACCAGTTGTCAATAGCTGACCAAAGCATGTTTTCTCTAAATGGAAGCAGATAATCCTTATGCTCCGGCAGATTTAATTCAATGATAGTTCCCTTTATTTCCTGCATATTAATCCGCAGGATCTCAGTTTTCATCTCAACAGCCTCAGCGGCTTCAACAACTTTTTGTGTCGGCTCCGGCTTCACACCTCTTATTAGAGCAACCCTGTCAATTGGGTCATCATTTAATGTAACACTATTAGCGGCCACAACTAATGAATCTTGTTGATTATTGCTGGATATGCTGTAGGGATATAACAAGTTATTTCTTCCAACACCATATACACCCCTTATGGCAACTGTATCGCCCGGTTTAAGATTTGATTGTTGTATTAATTCCAGCATATTCATATTGTTAATTAGTACGGTTATGACTTCATGCTCTTCTGTTTCCAGCACCAGATTGAAGGAGGCCATATGCTTTGCGGCACCATTTTCATTCAAAATAACCACCTGTGCATTGTTTTCATTAATAAATTGATTAATATTTTTGGTGACGGTAGCTTGACCCCAGGCCTCTTTACGATATTTCTGGCTGAATTCCATCACATTTTTTTCAAGCTGGCTAATTTTATGACGTATGTAAAAGCCCTCGAAGAACATTGATTGACTAAAGGCCTGCATCAATAAAAATAAGATGAAGAAAAAAGTCGTAATAATAAATAGCTTAAAGGTAATACTCTTTCTTCTCATTTATTCACCTCAAATTTATAACCTATCCGATTAATTGTATTAATGTGTTTAGCCTTATCCTTTAACTTGCTACGGAGCTTTTTTATATGGGTATCGATGGTACGTAGATCACCAAAATAGTCGTATCCCCATATATGGTTAATGATACTTTCTCTAGTTAGCACCATTTCCTTATTTTCAATCATATACACCAGCAGATCAAATTCCTTTGGTGTCAGCTCAAGCAATTCATCTTCAATTTTAACAGTGCGGGAAGACCTGTTGACTTCGATCCCGGCACAAATCAATGTATTATCTTCCTTGCCGATATTACCCTCTACCCGCTTTAACAGGGTTTTACACTTTGCCACCAATACCTTTGGGCTAAAGGGCTTTGTTATATAGTCATCGGCCCCCAGCTCGTAGCCCATTAGCTTATCATCCTCATCAGATCGGGCCGTCAACATAATAATCGGTATATCAGATTCTTTTCTGATTCTTTTACAAACCGCCCACCCATCTATTTCAGGTATCATGATATCTAATATCACTAAATGTATACTGTTTTCCCCAAACATTTCCAGGGCCTCTCTTCCGTTGGCGGCTTCAAAGATATGGTAGTTTTCCTTAGCAAAATAATCTACCATGATTTCCCGCATTCTTCTTTCGTCCTCAATCAAAAGCAGATTTCTGTTCATCAAATCCCTCCAAGCCAAAAACCAAATGCCAATACCTGCTTAGGCTGTTGGCCCATAGCAGGCATTGGCTGATCTATATAATAACCTACTCTATTTCTTTTGCTTCTATTGCAGTTGCTGGCCTTACTTGCTGTGGCAATGTAATGGTGACACCATTGATAGTCATTTCATTGGCAAAGAATAGATTGCCATCCAGGGTGATTGTCATGGCTACGACACAATCACCATCAGTCATTAATAGTTCGTCTCCCTCTTCTTGTCTAGTTTCCCTTAGCCGTTCAATTCTTTCACCAGTTTCCAGCTCAGCGGCTTCATCGGAGGCCAGATCCTTTATGTCTACTACCCCGTCTCGAATCTTAACGGTGATTGTTCCAGCTGCTTTTTCTGCCAGAGTAAGGATTTTGCCTTCTTCCAGCTCCAATACCTCAATTCTTTCTTTTATATCTTCAAGATTTGTTGCTTCTCCCCTTTTAAATGCCAGCATACCTCCTTTGCCTTCACCGATTAATCCTTGTCTCTCACTGGCTTCAAAGCCCTTTAGTTCAATTTGGTCTCCAACCTGTACATTGGCATCTTGATATGCCTCCAGCTCCTTAAAGGCGGCAATGGGTACTATGTAC
This sequence comes from uncultured Clostridiaceae bacterium, assembly GCA_965652145.1. Classification (GTDB taxonomy): domain Bacteria; phylum Bacillota; class Clostridia; order Peptostreptococcales; family Natronincolaceae; genus CBFGTV01. The sequence continues at coordinate 46,087 of CBFGTV010000010.1, read as the reverse complement.
TCATTGTCCTCTGCATCCACCACCACAAGGCTTAGGTCGTTAATCTCCTTAACGGTACCCATAAGGCTTTGAACCTCAATCTCGCCATTGATGGCTATACGCTCAACTTGAACTTCCTCAGCCGACTGTTCATGGGCCGAAACCGGTACCGCAAATATGGATGTTGTCAGCACCAAGGCTAATGCAGTTGATAATACTCTTTTCATAATTCATTCCTCCTCAATATTATTTTTTTATCTTGCAATTATAGTTTAAGCTTTATTTGTGTCTATTCTGTGATCAAATCTCGAATTTTTTATGTTTATATCAAATCAGGAATGATCAATTATGATTATTATAAGATGCCAAAAAGACAAGGAGGATTTTGACGCTGGAAGTGTATTTATTAAAAAGTTAATTCAAAAAAATGATATCACCTCCAAAATAACTGGAGGTGACTTAATTTTTAATGACAGTTGGTTTACGCTGGCATCTTTTTTCCAATATAGTTAGCTTTGAGTGATGTTATCCTCTGCCTCGCTTCATCTAGGTGCTATCTGTATCTTCCCCGGTAAAGGCTTGTAATAATTTTAGCCAGAAAATTTTGTCTTTTTAAATTAACTGCCTGGTGCATACACAGTTCATGACAGCACATACATTCTATACAGGCTTGATAATTTATTTGTTTTGTGGATTGACTAATGGCCTCTACTGGGCAGCTTTCTACACAAACATTGCAATTCTTACATTTCCGAATATCTACCTGTGGTTGGGTTTTTAGAAAATCAATAACCTTTACTACCATTCGGCCGTTATGCCTTTTAGTGCTTCTAAAACGTTTTGGCAGCTTAAAATCTTTGAGCCGGGGTATTTCTTCATAATCACCCAAAAGAGTAATATCCTCAAGCTTGCCTTTCCCCAGGCCACGTTCCTGGGCAGCCAATAAAATAGGTACATCCGTCAAATCCATTCCAATCATTTTGGCGGCTACGACATCCAATGCCAGGGGGTCCGGACTGATTAATATCTTATTTGCCTGATAGACCTCTCCCGCTGTGGGCCCTTCCCCCTGCATAGCTTGAATACCATCCATAATATGTAGACTGATTTTAATAGCCTGGTGAATATCTGCAATGATCTCACCAAAATCTCGAGGATCAGGAGCCATTTTATGATATCGTGCCTTTCTTAACCCTGGTATACAACCAAAGACATTTTTAACAGCTCCAGTAAAAATGGCCGCTGAATGGGTTTTAAGCTTGGGTAGATTAATCACCACATCTGCTTCAAATATGGGCTTTGCAAGGTACATTTTTTCCTCACTGCCGCTTTGAGGGGTTACCGCCACAACCCCTTCGGTATCAAGGTTTTTAATTTCAGCACCCTCTTCCCTGGCCACTGCCTCATAGCCAGAGACCCTAAAGCTTTGGGCCGTCGGTGCAATTCCTGCGATGGCACCGCCAGAGCTGTCGCCAATCCACACAGTACAGCCCTGCTCCTTTAAAATTCTACTTACTGCCCGAACAAGCTGGTAATGGGTTATGGCACCAGAATCCGGCGGCTTGGGCCCAATTAAGTTGGGCTTGAGTAATACTGTATCTCCCGGCTTACAAAACTGCTCCCATCCCCCCAGGGCCGCTATGCCATCGTTAAGCTTTTCAATCAGGCCTTCTAAAGTATAATTTGAATACTCGTGAACGACAACCTTACTCAACTCCATCTACCCCTTCCCGTGGTTCAGATTTTTTCTTTATGCAGACATTCTACAGGCTTGAAAAATTTTCCTTCTTTCTGGCTTCACTTTTATTTATTTCTCAAAGATATAAAGCCTTCCATGCTCTGCTACGGAAAAACCCGGCCCCCTAAAGCCCCTTTTCAAAAGCTCCTTCTTTAAAAACATCATAATTCCTCCATGACTGACAATTAAGATATTTTCTGCCTTCTGCGATAGCACTTCATCTATGATTCTCTCAGCACGCCCCTTAACCTGGTCTCTGCCTTCCCCCTGGGATGGGAGCTTCAAAAGCCAGGCAATTCTGCCTATTAAAGGATAAAGGATAAAAGGCAGCCGCCAATTTTTATTTATTCTCCAAAAGGGTTTAATCTCCCTTAAATCCTTTGATACATTGATTTTGCCCTGAAAAATTCCTTCGGCGGTTTTTAGGGCCCTTGTCATATCACTGCTATAGCATAATTGCCATTGAATGGAGCCCAGGTCAACCCTTTGCTCCTCTATATCAGATTCATCGTATTCAATAATCCATTGATCCAGCTCCGCCGGTGTGATAAAGGCCTTTTGGGGATATCCCCTTTTTACTTTAAAATGTCGTACCAATGCAATCCTCATTAATGCCACTCCCTTCTATGATTGCAGCAGGTTTTTAAATGATTAAAAGACCCGTAGCTTAATTATATCAGAAATGTTCAGGTGTTAGTAATAGTTTGGCCTGGTGGGAAAATATCAAAATATTTTGCGGCTTCACCAATATTTAACCGAAGCTTAAAATGTTCTTAATGCCATGAAGATGGAAAAGGTGAACCAAAGGGGTATAATATCAATATGATGGATAACAAAAGTTCTTGGAGGTGTATAGAATGAAAAGTATGACCTATGGAGAGATGACGCTTCAAGAGGTATGTGAAAAAATTAAGGAATACACTGGCAAGGATTTAAATGGAAGCTATGTTGTTTCAATTGGAACCGACTCCCAAAGCTACGAGGGACTGACCAAAATGGTCTCTGTTATTACCCTGGTACGAAAGTCTAAGGGCGGCATTTTTTTCTATGATATAAAAAAGCTGAAGTTAATCAAGGATTTACGACAAAAGATATTTGCCGAGACCCAGTATAGCCTTGAATTGGCTGGAAAGGTCTCTAGCTTTATTGAAAAAAACAATATTCATGCCACCCTTGAGGTCCATGTAGATATCGGTGAAGGTGGCGACACCAGATATTTAATTAAGGAAATTGCCGGTTGGGTAACTGCCATGGGTTTTAAATGCTGTATTAAGCCCGATTCCTATACCTCCTCTGGTATTGCCGATAAGCTGACTAAACGGGGGAATCGAGTCGGGTAATTCCCCATAAGCACACTAAATGAATCAGAAGGGCCATTACGATTGATTGGGTACTAAAGCTGACAATCAATCTGGTTACCCAATAAAATGGTGTTATTGCAGCTATCATACTGAGCCACTTCACTTCAAAAATATCCGCCAGGGCCAGTATATTAAAAATGCCAAATCCCTTGGAATAGGTTAATCCTTGAACCTTATCGGCCGCCAGGGTATATAAGAGATAGGCAATTATGATTCCCTGTAAGCCTGTTAAAATACAAATCAATAACAATCTCAGCAGCTCCATTTTATAAATGCCTAAAATTGAGTAAGCTGCCAATGGGTAGACCAAGCTGGCAATGAAGGGCAGCAGCAATCTATTTAGAAGATAGCCCCGATAGCCAATGGGTGTTATTTTTATCAGCTCCTGAATTTTTGAATCCCTTTCATCTATCATCAGAAAGCCTGAAACAGTCCCCAGCATCAGGGGGGTCACCAGTATACTAAGGGCTAATATATATCCATAGTATTGCGTTAAATCTAAGCCGAAGGACACATTAAGGATAGGTGTTAGAAAAACAGTGAGCAATTTAAAGGTGATGGCTACTATTAAGGGCAATATAAAGAAAAGGATTAGAATTGGGTCCCTGACAATCATTTTTAGATCAGCCTTTAAAGAAGTAGTGTTCAACATATTGCGCCTCCTATATACTTTTAATGAAGTGCTTCTCTACCTTAAAAAAGGTAAAGAGGTTAATTGCTGCTAAATAGATAATATCGGCCATTAAACCAAGCCGTGATATTCCATTAAAGGCCCCGTAGATTAAATTGAAGCCCCCTACACTGGGAAGCAGCCTTAGCATCCATAGATTGGGGAAGGTATAGTAAATTAATGTTGGAATAATTAAAGCCAACATATAGGGCATCATTTTGATCAGGTATTGATTGATACTATGGCAGCCCTTTGTAACGATAAACCCATATAATGTAAAGAAGGCAGATGTAAGACTAACACCCAAAAACAATAACGGCCAATTGAAGGATGTGCCGTAGGTCACAAGTGCAATGGCAAAGCTGGCCGCCTCCGCCAGAAGGGCAAGGGAAATGATCTTTGAGACCAAATATTCCCCAGGCCTGAGGGGCGTTACCGTTAAATACTGTAAAACACCCTGTACCTTTTCCAGCATCACAATGCCCCCAATGAAAAAGAAGCCTACAAAGGATGGATCAGTGAATATTACAATGGGAACGGCATAGGAAATCAATCGATTGGGGATTTGCCTCATCATGATCATGTATAGTAATGTTAATACAACATATACAAAGTAAAAGCCCTGCTTAAACTGAAACTTCATATCGGCCTTTAGTGCATTTACGATTCTCATACAAGCTGCCTCCCTGTGAGCTTAATGAAAATATCCTCCAATGTTGCCTCTTGACTGTGGATTGTCTTTATATCCCTTGTCTTTAATATATCGAAGACCCGCTGATTTTCCTTCAATCCCATCATAGGAAACTCCTCTGTTCTGATGCCGTCTCCCCGATAGTACTCGATTTTTACAGTATGGGTACCGTGCTTTATCTTAAGCTCCTTTGGACTGTCGATTACAGGGATTGAGCCTTCCACAATGAAAGCCACCCGGTCGCAAAGCTGCTCGGCCACAGTCATATTGTGGGTCGTCAGGAAGATTGTTTTCCCCTGGGCCTTCATCTCTAAAATCATATTTTTAATAACTTTAGCATTCAATGGGTCTAACCCCGAGGTGGGCTCATCAAAAAAAAGCAATTCTGGATCATGGAGCAGAGAACGTATAAAATTTAAGCGCATTTTCATTCCCTTGGAAAACCCCTCTACTTTCTTGTCTTTGTCTGGAAGCAACCCCACCCTTTCTAGCAATTCATCGATCTTCTGGGTACCCTTTTGATAATAGCCTCCTATTAACTGCAAATTTTCTGCTGCCGTCAGCTTTAAATAAAGATTGGGAAAATCAAAGGCCACCCCAATTTTCTCATAGAATTCCTGTCCCCAGTCCTTCCGCTCCTTTCCCATTAATTGTACACTACCCCTGTAGTCCCTTAATAGACCTATCAAAATCCGTTGAGTAGTTGTTTTGCCTGCCCCGCTGGGGCCCAAAAACCCTAAAATTTCCCCCTTTTCGATATGAAAGTCAATTCCCTTTATTACCTTATCAGTGCTTTTATCGTATGAAAATTCCAATCCCGCTACCTTAATCAAGGGCTACACCTCCAAATTTTATAGTTAATGTTTCATTCTCAAAATTTACCCCCTGTATGCCTTTTAATTTATTACCGCCTTAAGAATATCTCGGTCAAGGGGGTTTTTTATCTAATATTAAGCCATTATAAGGTTTTTAGATAAGGATTTTTAGATAATTCCCGAAGCTGGCCCTCGTTTAATATATAGATCGTTTTATTCTGACATTTAATAATCGATTTTGATTCAAGCTCTTTAAATGTTCGATTTAAATGTCTGTAGCTTGTTCCTAAAAATTGTGCAATTTCGTTAAAGGTTGAATTTAGAATAATGTAATCTTGATCTGTCATATGCTCAACTAAATAAGTAGACAGTCTATTGATTAGGGGATAAACAAAGTTGTATGAGCTGTTATTGATGGTGGCATAAAGCTTTTCACTTAAGGATTCTATTAAATGGTGTAAAAAATTTATATTGTCTAAATATTGCTCCCTAATCACTGCCGTGGGAATGGCAATTAAAAAGGTATCTTCTACAGCATCAATGTTACAGCGTACAGGATTATTTTTCAAGAGTTCTATGTCTCCTATTACATTAAAATCTTGATAAAACTTCAACAGCATTGATTTACCGTTTTCAAAAAGATAAAAAACTTTAACCTTCCCCTCCACCAGAAAATAATAATATTGCAGTTTTGTCTCTGCTTTTAAAATTGATTCTTCCCTCTCATAAAAATGAAGCTGTGCATGTTGTAATATATTATTCTCTCCAAATTTTTCTTCTATTTTATGTTTTTCTATATAATTACCTAAAAGGGCTTTGTTAAAAATTTTTTTCATTATTCTTCTCCTAACCTGACATATGTCATATTTAACTTTATAAAAATATCATATTTTATTTATAAAGCATTGTAAAGCACAGGAGGGTTTTCTATGTATAAAAGCTTAGGTTTTATCAATGGTATCATCCTTGCCGTCATGGTTTTTGTAAATGGTATGCTGACTAGTATAACAGGCCCTTATTTGAGTACCCTGATATTTCATATATCAGGTTTGATATTAATTATAATGATATCTGTATTGAAAAAAAATAAGCTTTCTAATTTCAAGGATATACCCCTTATGTTTTTTCTACCAGGTATTCTAGGGGTAATTACAATTCTTTTAAACAATATCGCAATTCCTCAAATAGGAATCACCCTTGTTACTGGAATTAGCTTATTTAGTCAGCTGGTTATGTCTAGCCTGGTGGAGTGCTTTGGATTGTTTGGAACGCCCCAGGCTGGATTTAAGAAAGAAAAAATGCTAGGCTTCACCATTATTTCGTTTGGAGTAATGCTGATGATTATTTTATAAGGAGGGAAAAAATGATTTATCTATTTCTTTCGTGTTTAATTGGCGTTTCAATTGTTATTAATATGATGTTAAACGGTAAGCTGGCCCAAAGGATTGGTATGATTAATGGGGTGATCATTAACTTTTTAATGGCTACAATCACTTCTGCTTTTTTGTGCGGCATAATGATAAAATCTATGCCGTCTTACTCAACCTTAAGAGCTGTTCCTCTACCCTATTTTTTGGGAGGTTTTATAGGGGTTTTAACCACCTATCTGTTTAACCTAATTGTACCTAAAATTCCTGCGGTATATGTGGTGATACTTCGCTTTATTGGTCAAATGCTTGCAAGTGCAACGATAGATTATTTTTATTTAAATGTTTTTTCTAAGGGTAAGGTAATCGGCTCCCTGTTATTTCTTTTAGGCCTTGTCTTAAATGCGAGGGTTGACAATGCAGCCAAGAAAGGACACCTAGCTGTATTAGATCATTAAGGGTTTATGATGTCTTTCAAATTAAGACCACCATAAAAAATATGCTATAATTAGTAAAACAGCTAATATGGGAGGATCACTATGAAGTACGAAATTGTAATATTTGATGCCGATGAGACTCTTTTTGATTTTAAAAAATCTGAAAGGGATGCATTGGAAAAAACCATGCTTGAATTCAATATTGATTATGATGAATCCCGCCATTTGACTATTTATCAGGGAATCAACAGCGTCATTTGGCGGGAGCTTGAAAACGGCCTGATCACCCAGGAGGAGCTAAAGATAGAAAGATTTAAACGATTGGCCCTAAGCCTGGGGGCCAATTTTAATGTGGCTCAGTTTGCCGCCGCTTATCTAAGGCATTTATCCAGAGCCTCTTTTTTATATGAGGACGCCGTCAGGCTGATTGAAGAGCTGCATGGAAAGTTTAGGCTTGGAATTATTACCAATGGCTTGAAGGATGTTCAGCACCATAGAATCCGGCAATCGATCATTGGTAAATACTTTGAAGACATTGTTATCTCTGAAGAGGTTCAGCTATCGAAGCCAGACCCTGGAATTTTCCAATTGTTTTGTAACAGGATTCGCTACACCGATAAGGAACGGGTATTGATGGTAGGTGACAGCCTGACCTCTGATATCCAGGGGGGAATTAACTTTGGCATTGACACCTGCTGGTTTAATCAAGACAGAAAAATTAATCAAACCAAAATACGACCCACCTATGAAGTTTCAAGCTTAATGCAGTTAAGGGATATCCTTGGGGGATAGCCGCCGGTTATTTAAAGGGATACTTCATGTTCTACAAGCTTCTGCTTTCATCCATTATTTCCATCACAACCATTGACATGAGAGGATATCGGCTGAAATTCAAGCTATTCATGCTTTCACCCTCCAACCAATTATTTTTGGTATAATCTATCAAATAAGTATAACTTTACTACTGTTTATGATAACATTATACTAATAAGTTTTATTTTCAATAGACCTTACTATAATGAAGGGGGTATTTCTATGAGGTTTAACTATCATATACCAACAAAAATTTTATTCGGGCCCGGTAAGCTCAATTCCCTTGCTAAGGAAAATCTTCCGGGAAACAAGGCATTGATTGTCATTTCAGCAGGGGGTTCAATGAAAAGGAACGGCTATTTAAACCGTGTGGTAGAGATTTTAAACACCAAGAAAATAGACTATGTAGTATTTGATAAAATACTGCCTAACCCAATTAAATCTCATGTAATGGAGGGTGCGGCCCTTGCCAAGGCCCAGGGCTGCGATTTCGTTATTGGTTTAGGCGGGGGCAGCAGCATTGACTCGGCAAAGAGCATTGCAGTTATGGCCAAAAACCCCGGGGACTATTGGGATTATATTAGTGGCGGAACAGGAAAGGGACAACCCCTTGTGAATTCTCCCCTGCCCATTGTGGCCATAACCACCACTGCCGGTACGGGTACAGAAGCAGACCCATGGACTGTTATTACCAAGGAAGAAACCAATGAAAAAATTGGTTTTGGTACTGAAGATACATTTCCTGTGTTGTCGGTGGTTGACCCGGAGCTAATGCTGACAGTTCCACCCCAGCTTACGGCCTTTCAAGGCTTTGATGCCCTTTTCCATGCAACAGAGGGCTATATTGCCAACATTGCTACTCCTATCAGCGATGCCTATGCTCTAAAGAGCATTGAGCTAATTGCCAAATATCTACCGGCCTGTGTTAAGGACGGCAGCAATATCGAAGCCCGTACCCAGGTGGCCCTGGCCAATACCCTTTCAGGTCTTGTAGAATCTACATCAAGCTGTACCTCTGAGCATTCCATGGAGCATGCCCTTAGTGCCCATTACCCCAAGCTACCCCATGGTGCAGGATTAATTATGCTTTCAGAGGCATACTATACATTTTTTGCAGACAAGGTACCTGACCGCTTAACCCACATGGCCAGGGCAATGGGGGTAGATGTCGGTTCAATGGACGAAGCTGAAAGACCCATGGCCTTTGTCAAGGCTCTGGTACAGCTTCAAAGGGATTGCGGTGTGGCGGCGCTTAAAATGTCTGATTACGGGATTCAAAGAGATGATATTCCCGCCTTGGCAGAAAATGCCCACCGAACCATGGGCGGTTTATTTAAGCTGGACCGATATACCCTATCCCTAGAAGAAACCATTGAAATTATGAACCGTGCCTACCAATAAATAAAGCTAAATAGACAACAATAGACAGAAACAGGGGGCCCTAATAGGGAATCCCCTGTTTTATTTATATCCTTGTCATGGTCGATTGAAATCCGCCGCCCTCGTAGTTAAAAACCCAGTGGCCTCTGGATGTCTCAAACCCCTTTTATATCTATATAGGGCATCCTTTAAAAATTGAAGTCCCTCTTTCAAATGAATCTTTGCACCTAGTAACTACTACCAGCTGCATTTTTATAGCAAGATTCTTAAGGCTTTTACTTTACCTGCTTTAAGGTACTATTTTGGCTTATTAACCTAATCTAGTTCTATCATCATTCCTGTTACAATACCATTGGCATCTATAGACAACTGAATGGCTTTTCGCTTGTTATCATTTTCCTCTACAGCCACAATTTTTGATGTTTTCCCATCCTCAAATAATGTATCAATATTTATGGCGATTCGAGCGCCTTCATACTCGTAAATTGCCCGGCCACTGTTATCGTAGGTTACCTCCTTAATTGATTCGGGTATCACCTTTCCACTGGCTGCTTCCCCTTCCCAATCTATTAATTCTTCTTCCCTGGAAGAGCGCTCTTCAGGCTCTTTTAATAAATTCTTTAGGTAGGCCTCTGCCTTTTCATGATCAGCCTTTTTAGGGTCCAGGGGTAAGTCAAAGATGACATTGGCCCCTTCATAGTCAGCCTTTGGCGTAATTTCACCTGTTGCTTCGTTATAGTCGAAGGCATTAATATCGTAAAAGCTACTGGTGCTGATTGCAAGGTACAGCCCCCTGTCAGCAAACATTTCAATATCATCACACTCTATCAGGCGATACATAATACCATCGGCAACAAATTCACTGTAGCCCCCATTCATGCTGGCTATATTTACCTGCCATGGTTTTTGGCCCTTGATTAACGGAGAAACGAAAAAGGGTACCTCTCCATAGGCTTCGTCCTGGCTGCCAGGCATTTGGCTGCCATCCTCCCGGGCAATGGAAACAACGGCATAGGTTCTTTCGGGGTTAATTCCCTCGGACGTCATTGGAAAATCACTTAGTCCTTCCCCCGAGACAATGCCCATCAAGGTAAAGATGTATTCTCCTGAGGTAGCCGATTGATTAACTTTAATGGCCCCTTCTTCTTGAAAGGCTTGGGCCAAAGTAACATTCTCCAGCTGTTCGGCAACCTCCACCGGACTAAGCAATTGCCAGGCTGCAAAGGCGGTTACCGACATCGTTAAGGCAACTGTAGCTGCAATTAATGGTATAGACAATCTTTTTTTATGTACTGACTTCATTTTTTCATTCTCCTTTAACTGATTTAATATTTTTTCATTTAACTCTATGCTTGGCTCTAGGTTGGAATAAAGGGCTTGCCTTAGGCGTTGGTCAAATCTATTAAAATCTTTCATATTTCCCAGCCTCCATTTCTAACTTTTTCTTTAAGGCCTTACGGGCCCTGTGGAGTCTACTTTTTACGGTTCCTACGGGTATTTTCAGGGCCGAGGCAATTTCTTCGCTGCTCATTTCTGCCGTATAGTACATATACAGCGGTATTCTTAGTTTTTGATCCAGCTGATGGGCTGCATTTTGAATCAAGGCTTTATCTTCATTGGAAACAGCAATATCCTCTGGTCCCGGCTGATTTTTAAAGTGGTCATTGTGGCTTGCCTCACCCTGAAGCGCTTCCATTGGTGCAATTCTTTGCCTTCGGGCATATTTTCGACGGTTATTTTTCCAAAGGCCCGCTGCAATGGCAATTAAAAAACCCTTGGGATTATGATTTTTATCGATTTTATGACAAAGCTCCATGGCCTTAAGGAATGTTTCTTGATACAGATCATCGGTATCGGCCTGGCTTCCAGTTAACCTGTAGCAAAATCCATAAACGGCCTTACCATAAAGCTCCACCAGCTCCCTTATCTCTACAGCATCCAACTGACACCTCTCCTTTCAGCATAAAAGTCCTCCCTTCTTATTTGTCTTCACTTATATATTGTCATATCTCTTTAAATGGTTCCCCTAAAAGCAAATAAAAAGTCTGCGGCATATTTTCAAGTGAAGATAGAAACATGCTACAGACTATTATGCGATATAGGTTGTTGAATCAATTTTTTCAGCCTTACACCCTTTTGATCAATTCCTGTTTAACTCTTAATGCCTCTTTATAATCAGGCGATATGGCTAAAAGCTGATTGGCTGTTGCCAGGGCCTCCCTGTACTGTTTTTTATCCCTTAAAATTTTCACCTTCAGCTCCAGCAGGTATGTCTCATTTGGAGCGATTTCAAGGCCGCTATGGCAGAAGCGTTCTGCCTCTTCAAGGTTATTCAGCTTGTAATAGGCCCAAGCCTTGTTACAATGGGCAAGCATGTAATCAGCCTTGATAGCCATTGCCCTATCACATTCCTCTATACACCCTTGGTATTGGTCAAGATTATAAAGGGCGTAGCTTTTATTGATGTAGGCTGTGACGAATTTAGGATCAAGCTCAATAGCCTTATCAAAGTAGGCCAGGGCCTCTTTATAGGCATTTAATTCATTTAATTCGTAGCCGGCCATATTATAGTAGGGCCCATAGGTGGGGTCATATTCAATTGCTTTTTTATAGGCCTCAAGGGCTTCCTGGTGACGCCTCATTTTTGCCAGTATATCGCCCTTATTCTGATATAATACATCCAGCTCGCCACGCATCAATTTAATCTCTTCCTCAACCTCCCGCAAGGCTTCTTTATATCTTTTTGATTCCTTTAAAATTCTGTATTTAAGCTGAATGAGATTAATGTAACTACTATCAACGGCAAGGCCCTCCCGGCAGACCCTTTCAGATTCCTCCTTGTGGTTTAACAGGTATAAATCCCAGGCCTTATTTCGATAGGCATCCATGTAGGTTGGGTTGATTTTTAAGGCTTTATTACATACTTCAATTGCCTCTTCATGCCTTTTCAGATTACGCAGGGCCAAGCTTTTGCTAACATAGGCCCTCACCATTTCCGGCTCTAGCTCAATTGCCTGATTGTAGTATTCTATTGCCTGCTCATATTGCTCCAGCTTTAACAGGGCTTGCCCCGCATCATAATAATGGGAAGCACAATCACCGTCTAGCTTAATGGCCTGCTTAATTTCCCTCAGAGCTTCTCGATACAGCCCTTGATCCAATAAGACATAAGTCAGCAGGCTCCATAGGCTTATGTCTCTTCTGTTTATATCAAGCCCTTGACGACAGACCTCTTCTGCTTCCTCCAATTGAGAAAGGCGTCGAAGGGCCTGGGCTTTATTATAATAGGCCCCCATCCGATTGGGCTCTATGACAATTACTTCGTCACAGGTCTTAATACACTCAGTATATTCGCCCAATTGAAATAGACTGTGGGATTTATCGATATAGGTACCCACCATGGAAGGGTCGAGGTTCAAGGCTTGATTGAAATAATCCAGCGCTTCTTTGAATTCACCTATTTCATTCAATTCGCAGCCAACAGCGGCATAGTACGGAGGATGCTTAGGATTCAATTGAATGGCCTTTCGATAAGCCGCAATGGCATGCTGAGGCTTATTTAACCGAGAGAGAATGTCTCCCTTTAGGCAATAAAGCCTGTCACTTTCACCGCCCTGTAAAGCAATGGCCTCTTCAGCAACCTCCAGGGCCTTTTTCCGTTCATCTGCCTCTGACAAACAAACTGCTTTATAATAATAAGCCATTTCATAATGTTGATGGCAGGCAATGGCCTGCTCAAAGCTCTCGATGGCCTCATTATAGTTTCGTTGATAATAATGACACAATCCTCTGTAATAGTAGGCCTCATGATTTTTTTCATCCAGCTCCAGAGCTTCATTACAAAGCTGAATAGCCTCTGGATATTGCCCCTTCAATCTGAGTACATTAGCCCTTTCATTGACTAGCCGACTATCCCGCAAATCGTATTCCATGGCGCTTCGATAGGTGGAAAGGGCCTCATCGTATTGCCCCACTGCAATAAACAGCTTCATTTTAATTACATAAACCTCTTCTAAATATGGATTTTTACTTCTTGCCTCCTCACAGGCTTCAAAGGCTTCCTGATACAACCTTAGCCCCAGCAGGGTTTCTGCTTTATTTTTATAGGCATGGGCACTGGCTGGGTTTAAGGCGATGGCTTGGTTAATCCATTCCAGGGCTTCGGCATGTCTATTCAGCTTATTTAAAAGATAGGCTTTATTGTTATAGGAGACTTCATCCTTTGGATTCAATTCAATGGCTTGATCATAATATTGAATGGCCTCCTCTAACCTTCCTAATTGATCTAAGATGTATGCATAATAAAATGCGATATTATAGTCATGGGGGAAGAGTTTTTTACCCATCATGACCTTTGAATAGGCCAGCTCTTTTTTGCCCAGGCCCAGCAATACTCTTAGCAACAGCACATAGTTCCGGCTGTTTAGCAGCCCCTGGGAATCCAGACTTTTTAATAATTCGTAGGCTTCCTCCAGACGGTTGTTATCTAAATAGGCCTCTGCCAGCCTTCCCTTTAATTCAATATCATCTTGATTGATGGCCGCCTGCTCAATCAGGTATTCTAATTGAAAGGCATTGGCTGAATGATACAGTACCCAGATATCTCTTCTGTAGGGCAGCTTATTTCTTAAAATACTAAGGTACTCCAGTGCCTCCTCATATTTCTCAAGATAAGTGCAGCACTTCCCCAGCGAGATCAATAGATCCGTATAGTCGGGTTGTATGGTAAGGGCCTCTTTATAATCTTCATAGGCCTTCGTTAAGCTGCCGATTCTTACATATAGGTTCCCCCTCATAATATAGCCAAAAAAGTTACCGGGGTCTGCCTCTAGCTGATTTGTCAGAAGACGACAGGCTTCTTCAACTTTTCCGCACTCCATTACATACCTTGCCTGTAATAGCTGTAAATCTGGGTGACCAGGGCAAATTTCCTCTGCATCCTTCAAGGCCTTTCCTGCATGATAAAGATCCACCTCATCTAAGGAACGCCTGGCATAATGGTATGCTTCGATAAATTCATCCGCCCGTTCTGACGAACTTAACAGCGACTCGTAATGGAAGAAGTCATCGTTTGAGGCCTTATATATGATAAAGTCAATAAAGTTCTTTGGATACCCTTCAAAGAGCTTATCTCGTTTACTGTTCCAGGAGAAATGGTCGTCAAGGAGCTTCCATATCTGATGGGGTAGCTGGTAATGATCCATTAGAAAGGAGAGTATTTTGTGCATAGCCTCCTGACCGGTATCGATATTGTAGCAAACATCACGCTCCAGCAGGGCTTCCCAGTGCTGGACATTGATTCTTTTTTCAAAGTTTAAATAGGTATCCTCGACATCCTTCATAAATTGGTCAACTGGCGACAGGGGAGCCTCTAAAGGGGCTTCCTCCTTTGCCCGTTTTATGGCCTCCTCATAGGCCGCCCTAAGGGCTTGAAAGCCATCGGGGTCCTTTTCTGGGGAATATACCTTTAGCATTTTAGCATAGGCCCCCTTTATTGCTCTTATATCCTTAGTCGGCTCAATGCCCAGCCTTTGAAAGGAATCCATTTAAAAGTCTCCCCTTTCCTCTATTGTATCCAGTAAATCCTTTAGCTTTTTTCTGGTTTCCTGAATCAGCTTTGAATCCTGTTTATTCAGCACATCTTCAAACTCCCTTAGACCCCGGCCGATTTCATACCGAATCTGCCCGATATTTTCTTCATATAATCGCTCACCTCTGGCCAAAATCAGGGTATTTTCATGTTTATCTCTGGGATGTATTTTCAAATGGGCCAAGGCCTCCATTGATTTAGTGATTTCTTCCTGGGTCATGCTGTTGGGCTCTTTTTCTATAATGATGCTTTTGGATAATCCGGTCGAAACCACCTTCACCTCTACTTCAAGTATACCGTTTATATTATAGGTGAATCTCACATCAACTGCCTCTTTTCCCCCGGGCTGGGCGGGCACGGGGATATTTAGCTCGCCAAGGTAGATGTTGTCCTTCGATAATCGGGATTCCCCCTGTAAAATATCAATATTAATACTTTTTTGATAATCGTGTATGGTATAAAGGCGTTCAACCTTACTGACGGGAATGGTGGTATTTCTCTCTATAATGGGAAGAAAATGCCCTGGTTCATGATAGCCCTGGGCCCTTCTGACCGAAATACTGGTACCCAGGGTATAGGGGCAAACATCGGTTAAAATGACCTCGTCAATCTGGGCATTTTGACCCTTTAAAGCCGCCTGAATACCCGCCCCAAGGCCTACCACCTCATCGGGATTAATGTTAATGTAAGCCAGCTTGCCGAATAGCTTGCTTACAAAGGAACGTATCAATGTCAGCTTGGTAGCCCCTCCTACCAAAAGAATCGCCTCAATGTCTGTAAGTTTAAGGGAAGCATCATGCAATGCCCGCTCTACCGGAGTCCTTAATCTTTGAAATAATGTTTTGGAAGCCCTCTCATATTCATCCAGGCTAATATCAAGCGATAGCATCTCACCCTTTATGGACGAAGTAATGCTAACCACCTTATTCTGGTTAAAGGCCCTTTTGGCCACCTCTGCCTGCTTTTTCAGCATGGCATGCTCTTTACGGCTCAACTGACCAAGGGTGAGCTGATGATGCTTTAGAAATAAGTTTACCAATATTTCTGTAAAGTCTTCTCCCCCCAAGTAGTTATCGCCGGCTACGGCCCTTACCTCCATGACATTGTCAAAGAGCTCCAGAATCGAAACGTCGAAGGTGCCGCCCCCCAGGTCAAATACAAGAAACTTTGTATCAGCGTTTTCCAGGTGGAGGCCATAGGCAATGGCCGCAGCTGTTGGCTCTGTCACCAATCGTTCCACCCGCAGGCCTGCCAGCTCACCTGCTCTTTTGGTTGCCTTTCTCTGTACATCACTAAAATATGCCGGTACGCTGATTACCGCCTCATCAACAGGTACACCCAGGTAATGCTCGGCATCCTCCTTTAAGGCCTTAATAATCAATGCCGATAGTTCCTCGGGCAAAAACTCCCTTGTGCCCAGCTTGTATAGCTTTTTGGTACCCATACTTCTTTTAAAAACAGAAGCACTTTGTTCGGGATGGGTAATTTGTCGTTCCTTAGCAATTTGTCCTACTAAAATTTCACCTTGATCATCTATACTTACAACCGAGGGTGTAAGATTTTCTCCTAAGGAATTTGGTATGATTTTAGAAACGCCGTCGGCCCAGTAGGAGACCAGACTGTTGGTGGTTCCCAAATCAATTCCTATAATTGCCATATATGTCCCTCCTAAAATGATAGTACTATTATGTATTGTGTATGTATTGAAATATTAATTATAAATCTTAACCTGACTGCATGGGCCTTAGAATTTAAGGTATTAAATTATTCTATACGATGTAGTATGCTCCCTTTAAATATGCTAAAAGAATACAAAATAGTATTATAGCCCTATAAAGGGTACCCGACAGTAGAATCACGGTATTATTCCAGTTCTTTTGTATCCTGCATGATCTCATAGATTTTTCGAGTCGTATTGACATTTCGAATGGTCATTTTTTTATACAGGTTTGTCCCTACCAGCTTTGATAGGCCGCTTCTGGTAACATTCCTTTTATCAACAGACCATAGAATGGCCCCTGGCGTATAGAGAACCGTGTCAATTTCAGGCTTGATTGTCAACTCATTTAGTATCGCCCCTTGATCAATTTCTTCCCATAAAAACAATACATCGCATTTCATTTCCTTATCATTTTTCCAGGTTGTTGGCAGTATTTTTATCATATCTTTAAAATCGTCTATACTTCGTATCAATACCTTTATTTCCAACTGAAAGTAATGTAATATAACCTCCTCAAGTATGCCGGCTATCTCTGCTTTAGTCCGCTGATTATCTATGAAAATTACATTTCCTGAATTAATGTATGTGCTGACAGACTTCATTCCAGCCTCCATAAAGGCTTCCTTTAGCCGCTTCATGTCAACCTTGTTCTTTCCCCCTACATTGATTCCCCGCAGTAAAGCAACATAGATCATTGGTTTTCCTCCCTTAACCTGATTAATATCCGTTTTATTTCCTCTAATACCTATCAACAACTTTAACCCTAGAATATCATTCGCTGCTTTAGTGTCGAAACCCTCCTTAGGGGGAATGACCGATATTTGGCTCTAAAAAAGCTCCCACCATAGGAAGGATGGGAGTTTTGGGACTTAATTCTATACCGACATATCGAAGGTAGATATCTTTCTCATTGTTTTATGGCTGTTAAAGGCTTCTCTTTGCTCTTTACGCCTTTTGGCTTCTTCCTTTCGATCTTCCTTTATATCATTGGGCAAGGCTTGATATTCCCTGGTCTTCTTAAATTCTCTAGTTACATTGTCATAGGCCTTGACCAATAACTGCTTATCGGGATCCTTTGAATGAATCATCGATGTGGCTTGATGATAGGCTTCTTCTACTTCCTTTTTCGATCTACATTGCTTTAGTCTGGTTTCCAGTAATTCCCTCTGCACTTGAACCCTTTTAACGCGAAAGTACATTATAGGGTTTGTTCTTTGAAGGTAGCTCATCTCACGCTCTGATAATTTGTCCCCCCGTTTGATCTTTTCATTTAGCTTAGCTTCATAGGCCATTTTTTCTTCTTCCGACTTAAAATTTGTTCCCTCCATGGCCTCTCTGAACATTTCCAGAGTTGATTTTGCTTGATCCTTTGAACTTTGCTCGGTTTTATTTGGAGTCTCCTTGTAATATAGGTTGTTTAATGCATTCTTTAAAGTAATCATCTGCATACCATTCACCTCGAATTCGTTCTGTTTTTTTAATAATGGTTGTATATAAAATATATCGGTCAAAATCCTCGATTGTTCAACCCCAAATCTGAATTTAAGAGATTGCCTGTTGAATATAAGAGCCTTGCATAGCCTTCTTATCTCCATTTTAGTTGTACAGCCTTAAGCTGCTCTCTGAGGATTTAAACAAAATCAGGCTGACCGGCATATGCTTAATGATCACAAGCATTGTTACCCTCAGCCTGGCATAAATAATACAGCAGGCAGCCCTTGGTTTTGACAAGGCCTGCCTGCTGTTCCTATCATCATAGTTCCTTTATAATATCGTCTAAAAAACGATAAATGACATCTAGCTCCTGCTTATCATATTTACTAAAAATTTTTACTAGCCTTTCCTCTTCTATTTCGTGTAGTTTTCGATGTACCTCAAATGCTTCCTTTCCAATGGGCGTTAAGGAATAGTAGATTTCTTTTTTATTATTTTCCAATCGGTTTCCTTTAATTAGATTTTTTTCCATCAGCTTAGCCGTAAGCTTTGAAATGGCACCCTTGGTCATATTTAATTCCTTGGCTATAAATGTAGCATTCGGTAATGAGTGCTTACCGATACAGTCTATTATATGAAACTCTGAAAGCAACAGGTTCTTTTCGTATATATGCTTATAATCGTATTGAATTAATAATTCTTTAAAGGATTGCTCATGTAGCGCTTCAAAACTTCTTAAATAGTCAATGACTGATGCCATTTTATTAATCATTTTGTTTTTTTCTAGTTCAGTCAATTTTTTCTTCATAACACTTACTCCTTGCCTTTAGTTTCCTGGGAAATATCTATATTATAGCATTTTTAATCTCAAAATATCAATCATTCGACAAATGGTTTACAAGGAAACAATAAAGTGATATGATAACGGTAATAATTGTTTCCGCGGAAACAAAATTTGAATGGAGGTATAAATTTATGAAAATTGAATTAAGCTATGAGGTAAAAAAAGCTGTAATTGATGATTTGGCAGGGTCAATTTCACAGGTCGGTTCTTCCCTTGATAAGTCTGGCCATATAGGAACCCATTTTGATGTTATGAATGGTGAATTTCCTATTGAAAGCGTAATTACTATGGGGAGAGTATTTGATATCAGCCATATCGCAACGGGAGAGGTAAAGCTTAAGGATGTAGACTTAAGCTCCGTACAGAAAAACGATTTTGTCATGTTTTATTCTGGTATCTTAAAACAGTATGATTATGGCACCATTCCGTATTTTTCTAGCTATATAGAATTGTCTGATGAGTTAGTTGACTATTTGATTCACAAGGAAGTCAGCTTTATTGGAGTCGATATGGCCGGGGCTAAAAAACCTGATAATCACCCCCGTATAGATCAATATTGTGCCGACAGGGGTGTGTTTATTATTGAAAATCTGGATAACTTAGATGTGCTATTAAAAAAAGTACCAGATCAGCCCTTCAAGGTCTATACCTTTCCTGTCAATTGGAAGGGTTTTTCTGGACTTCCCTGCAGGGTTATTGCTGAAATTTAATTTTAAAGGGGCGCTCCTTGAAGCGCCCTTTCTAAATAGCACCCTATTTTAACTTTTTTTAACACTGTAAAGTACATGTCTATATAATTCGCTATTCTTTTCCAGGCGCGGATGATTAAAGTCCTTCACATACCCCATTCCAATCTTTTTCATTACATTTTGTGAGGGTATATTTATTTTTGCAGTGAAGCTGTAGATTTCTTCAAAGCCCAGCTCTTTAAAACCATATTCCAGGCACGCCTTGGCTCCTTCTGTTGCGTACCCCTTGCCCCATGCTTCTTTTTTTAAGCGCCAACCAATCTCTATACAGGGCGTAAAGTCAGCATCAAAGGTTGCCCTGTGGAAGCCGATAAAGCCGATAAATTCTTTATTCTCTTTTACCTCAACGGCATACAGCCCAAATTTGTATTCTTGAAATTCCTTGTTAATAGCTTCGTAGAAGGTGTCTGTTTCTTGGGCTGTAAGTGTTTTAGGAAAATATTTCATTACTTTTTGATCTGCATTTAGCCTTCTAAAGGCCTCTAAATCTGATTTTTCCCAATCTCTTAAAACTAATCTGGGGGTTTCAATGTATATCATCCTGTACCTCCTGAATAAATTTAATCATTATTTAAAGCTGTACTTTTATTATACTATATTGACCAAAGGCTTACATCAGCCACTGACTAACCGGGATCTGACACATATTGATATATAATAAACTATCTTCTTTTTCTTATATTAGTTTTTCAGCAAAATATACTAGGTTAATTTCGGGGAAATAGATAATAACTAACGTATCATTATATTTTACAAACTCTTGCCATATATAATACCTATGAAACTGAGGTCTTTTATTTTCGGGTATACCTAATTCCATTACGATAGTATTAACAAATTGCTCAAGCTCATTATTTCTTACATTTTTAGAATCCCCACTAAGTATTTCTATTTCCCTCGTCCCTTTAGTAGAGCTTAGAATGGAAGATTGTTCCATATTTTTTACTTCAAAAATCGTATATCTTATTCCATCACCTCGAAAACCACGTTTATCTGAAACATGATACATTTCTTTAAAATCTGAAGGTATATCAATTTCCCAATTTAATTCATATATTTTTTCGTGTGAATAATAGATTTTTCCAACATTATAGATGAAAATTGGAATTAAAATGATTATAATAAGTATTACACAAACTATTATTTTAGACTTCATATACAAGTATCCCCCCTATTTTTATCAAAGTATCACTTAGTCATTTTGGACATAAAAAAAGATTTAAGAAAAGGATTATTTCAGAATAAAACGTTATAAGACTTTCTTATATATTTAGCACCTGAAAATGTTAAGTATCTAATGAATTTTATGGAAGCCAACTACGTGATAATAGATACAAACCAGAATCTCTCTATGATCATAGCTTAGGGTAATTATTTCCTCTGCAATTTGCCTTTGCTCTTGCTTAGTCCTTCCCTTAGTTAATTCAATAAAATCTTCTATAGCCTTTAAAGCCTGCTTCCTCAGGCCTTTTTCCTTGAGTATACAATAATCGGCAAAGTGCTTATAGCTGCCCTTAGAACTATATAAATCACCTATTTCTTTTAAGCCTTTAAAATTATCTTGATTCCAATAATACAATAACTCCACTCCCCCCTGTTAATCAGTAAGATCAATTCCATACTGCGCTTGTCAAAGGCAAACGAATCCAGACTGCTCAAAGTTTTAGATTCCATAGATTATATCGTACATATACAGGTTTTTTAACAGCCCGATCTTTTTATGCTTCTATAAATTCAATTAGTCTTTCTATTAGTAAATCGGGGCAGTCAACCATTGGAGAATGACCACTATCCTTTAAAATTAGCATCTTGGCATTTTCACCCAGGGCTTTTACCGTTTCTCTTACAGTATTTTCTGATATAATTACATCTTTCTCTCCCCAGATGCTTAACACCGGAGCCTTGATATGGTCTATTAAGCCATTTCCTTCGATATAACCGTTATGTTGATGTGATATGTTGAACTGGGCCAGTGCCCAATAGATGTCTACTAAATTTCGTTGCTTTAGCGTGGCATTAATATACTCTACACCCTCCCTTAGGCCTGGTTTTTGGTTTGTATAAATGGCCATATTCCACAGGGTACTCATTTCATCAGCATTTTGGCTTCTGATTGCCGCCAGACAAGGGGCTACTTCACTATCTTCAGCCATTTCTGCTTTATCTTCATATACCTGACCTTTTAGTATATTGCCCTGTTCATCCTTTCTAAATAAGGGCACCCCCCCATGACCAATAGCGCTAATCAGTACAATTTTATTGACCAGCTCAGAATAATCAGCAGCCAGCTGCAGGCATATACTTCCCCCTGCAGACCAACCAACCAGGGTAATTTGCCTTAATCCCAGTTTATTTATGAATTCATATATATCATCAGAAAGGTTCTTGATGGTGTGAATTTGATTATGATAGGTGCTGTCGCCAAATCCTCGCAAATCAACTATGTAGGCCTTATAGTCAGAAGGAAGTCTTTTAACTAGCGGCATAAAGTGTATGCCAGCGCTCATGTTTCCATGTATAAAAAGTAAAAGCTTATTACCATCTCCAGCCTCTCGATAAGCCAAGACCTCTCCGCTATCTAGCCTCATTTTTTTCAGTTCTTGCTTCATTATTCCAACCCCCTGCTTCTTTTTATTATTTTAGGTATAGTACCACATAAATTGATAAACTGAAAAGGAGGCCTCCTCTTCTACAAGTAATACTTATAGTTTGGGGACCCCCTCTTGGTTATTCTATTATTCTGTATAACCAGCAGCAGTATCAATTACGATTTGATTTTGAGCTCCATCCCAGGTAACACCAAAATCAAATACAGACGCTACATCTCTCAGCTTGAAATAGTTATTTCCGTTAATAGTATAAGCTTCTAGTTCGATCTCTTCTCCATCTACATAGATCTTCGACTGATTGGCAATTCCCTTAACTGAAGCAGCTCCTGTTCCTGCAGTTAATTCATCTCCAATAGGTGTATATGCTTCTTTGGATACAAGGTTGATGGCCTTTCTTTCACTATCCCAGGTAACTTCAAACTGCTTTTCAGAGCCTGAAACCGCCATGGCTAAATCCCGAAGCTTGAAGTAGTTGTACCCATCAATCGTGTACGCTTCAAAGGAGACTTGTTGATTATCAACAATTACCTTAGAGGATGCAAGCTGAGCGGTTACTTCCTCAACTGGGGCCGAAGTTGGGGCTAGTGTTTGATCTGGAGTAGTAATCTCTCCCTCTTCAAATACAAACCAAACTGGGAATTCATATATTATATTGAAATCTTCATCACGGAAAGAAAAACCCAAATATAGTGGCTGATCTGATATTTCTTCGAAATCTGCATACAAGGTTGGGCTGTACATAATCCGACCATTCTTTAAATCACCCATGAAATCACCTAAATCATCATCCATGGTTCCCACAGATGAAGTGACCGTAACAGCATTTGAATCAGTCGTTACAATTTCAAAGAAATCATACATACCGTTACTTTTCTTCACTGGTTTTTCTACAACAATTGCATGAATCGTTACGTCATCTACAGTCACATTTCTTCCCTCAATGAATCCGGGCACAACAATTTGATAATTACTATCTCCCCAATCAACAACTTCTTCCTGTGCTGCATTTACGGAAAACACTGAAAGACTGGCAATTATTAGGGTTGCCACTAACATTTTCAAAGCCGATTTTGTACGCATCTGGTTTCCTCCTTAGTTATTATAAAAACAATCATAGCACAGTATTGTATTTGTTGCAATATGCAGAATTTATTAATACTTTAGGCAATTTTAATGTTACAATTTATTAAATTTCACCAGCATATCTAGTCATGAGAAAGTCTATTGTACGCTCAACATTTTTAGATTCAGCTATATTTGATGGTTTTATTGATTATTATTTAACAACCTTATTATGTGAAAACACGTGAAATTTTCATTTATGGTTAATAAATTCCAGTGTATTTCAACCCTTACCAGCTCCTCAATATATCTTTCCGCCGGAATAACAATCTACCATGCTATAACTTTCAGCATAGTGTAGAAGTCATGGAAGCTTAAGTGAAATGGCATTGGTCATTGAAAACCCCATAGTATATTGAGGCTATATGACTTAAAGGTATTGCTGTTTTAACATTTTTAAACTGTAGTAATTCTATATTTCTCCAATGCCTTCTTTAAAGGTAACCATATGATTAATCATGTGACATGCTCCTTCAATAATTGGAAAGACCAGGGCCGCCCCGGAGCCTTCTCCCAAACATAAATCCATGTAGATCATCGGCTGAAGACCTAATAACTGGGAGGCTTTTTTACCACCTATTTCTGCTGATGCATGGGATGGTATCAAATAGTCCTTTACTTTTGGGGCAATTGCTGTGGCTATTAGTGCTGCTGCACTTGAGATATAACCATCCACCACAACCGGTATTCTATTGGCCGCTGCTGCCAGCATGACCCCCGCCATTCCTCCAATTTCAAGACCGCCAACCTTAGCCAGTACATCAATACCATCCGATGGATCAGGTCGGTTTAAAGCAATGGCCTTTTCTATTACTTTGGCCTTGTGCTCAACTCCACCTTCACCAGTTCCAGATCCTCTTCCTGTAATCTCGGTAGGGTTAATTCCTCCAAAGACTGCTACAATTGCAGTGCTGGCAGTAGTATTACCGATGCCCATTTCACCGGTTCCCAATAGATTAACTCCTTTTTTAATTTCATCAGTAGCGATTTCAATTCCCACTTCCAAGG
Source organism: uncultured Clostridiaceae bacterium (assembly GCA_965652145.1). Lineage (GTDB taxonomy): Bacteria > Bacillota > Clostridia > Peptostreptococcales > Natronincolaceae > CBFGTV01. The sequence continues at coordinate 21,760 of CBFGTV010000010.1, read as the reverse complement.
ATTTTATGGCTTCTTTCCGGGTCATGGCAGGCCCCTTGGTCATATTATCTGTTCCATATTTTATTTTTCTCGCAATTAAACCACGGTTTGGTTCCAGATCTGCCTTTACCCCTACATCTACGGCAACTATTTTGGCCCCTGAAGCCTTTCCCAAGGCACATACGCCAGTAACTCCTTTGGTAAAGTTTATCGTTTGTATAGCTGTAATTACCTGGGGATTACCAGCCACCCCTTCTTCATACACCCCATGATCCGCTGCCATTACGATAATTGCTTTGTTATCCACTACAGGGTGGATATTTCTGGTAATACCTGCCAGCTGCACCGCTAAATCCTCCAATCGCCCCAGGCTCTTTGGCGGTTTAATTAGGTTGTCCACCCTTGTTCTAGCCTTTTCCATCATTTCTTTGTCCAGCGATTCAATCATACTAATGGTCTTTTGCAATAGATTCATAAAATCCTCTCCCTTGTTGAAATTTTATATGGAGTTCTCTTTAATTTAATTATTATAAGTGAGAACTTTTCTATCAATTTAAAAAATAAAAGTCTACAGCTTATTGAAATCACAATAAACTGTAGACTTTTCCATCATCCACGTTTCATAAAGTATATAGGCAGGTCTCCTGACTCTGGTTCTTTGCTCACTGAGCCTTCCCAGATAAATATCCGGTGGCGTTTTTCAGTAAAGCTCCCCATCACAGTGGTGGGTCCGTTGAAGATTTACACTTCATTCCCTATTCTCCTCAAAAGAGGCACCTATTACTTTCTTTTTATTTTTCATCTATATCATATAACATATGGAATTTATCGTCAATGGATATTGATATCAGCTGTAATAGATCATCTAGTCGTTCTCCTGGGCTGATCCCTTTGAGCAATTATCCATTTCAAGATTTGTGGTTGTATTATATTTGAAGTGATAGCGGCCTGAGCCTACCTCTAAGGGCCTTGCCTTTTCTGGAAGGACTATTTCTGCGGTTGTATTTGGCGGAATTATAATATCAATTGTAATTTTTCCATTGCAACATTCCCAAGAAACACTGATGAGTCCATACATTGTTTCCAGGGTTCCCTTGGCAGAAGTAAGGCCCTTTATAAAGGTCGGCGCTATTCTTATTCTCTTGTATCCAACATCTAGCAGCTGAATTCCTGCAACCCTTTGATATAACCAGTCACCTATGACACCATATGCATAATGGTTAAAGGAATTCATACCCGATTCTTCAAAGCTACCATCGGGCAGCATGGAATTCCATCGTTCCCATATGGTTGTGGCGCCTTTCTTTACTGCATATAGCCACGATGGATAGTCATCCTTAAGAAGCAGCTCTCCCGCTATTTCATGAAGGCCATTTTCTGATAATGTATGACACAAATAGGATGTGCCTATGAAACCGGTAACAAGGTGATTTTTATGGTCAGCTAGGTTATTTTTTAAGGATGTAATGATTCTGTTTCTGTATTCCTTTTTAGCCAGGTTAAAATATAAGGCTAGGACACAGGCTGTCTGTGTCTCACTCACTAAACGACCTGTTTTCGTAATGTATTCATCATTAAAGGCATTTAAAATATTATTGTACAGCTCGTAATACTTTTTATAATCCCCTTCCTTTCCAAGCAATTTTGCCGCTTTAAATACAATCTCTGTTGAATAGGCGTAAAAGGCAGAAGCTACCAGGTATATGTCCGTTGCCCCTGTTCTGTTACTCCCTTCCTCTTTATCGAGTCCTAACCAGTCTCCATACTGGAATCCTGTCTGCCATAAATAGCCTTCTGACCTGGATTGAATATAATCAACCCAGCCCTTCATGCTCTCGTACTGATCCTCTAAGAATTTTAGATCTCCATACACCTGATACATTGTCCAGGGGATAATTGTAGCAGCATCTCCCCATCCAGCTGCCCCTTCATGCTTCCCCATAATATTGGGCACAATGGAAGGTACACCGAACTCCTTTGTTTGATCTGCCCCTAAATCCCTAAGCCATTTTGAAAAGAACAGGGCAACATTCATATTATATGCAGCTGTTCGTGCAAAGATCTGTGCGTCTCCTGTCCACCCCAAGCGTTCATCTCTTTGGGGACAATCGGTGGGTATGTCAAGAAAATTACTTCTTTGCCCCCATTCAATATTTTGCTGCAATCTGTTGATGAATTGATTTGAACATTCAAAACCTCCTGTTATTTCCATATCCGTATGTAATACGCAGGCAGTAAAGTTATCAAGGTTAAGGGATTCTCCCAGACCTTCCACCAAAATGTAGCGGAATCCATGGAATGTAAAGTGCGGCAGAAAAACCTCTTCTCCGCCCTTACAAACATATACTTCTGTCGCCTTAGCACCCCGTAAATTCTCTGTATAAAAATTGCCGTCTTTGTCTAAAACTTCCCCATGCCTTATGATTATCTTATTACCCTTTTTACAATTTACCTTTACCTCCACAATGCCGGCCATGTTTTGTCCAAAGTCCAGCACAATTTCATTTTTAGGAGTTTTAATTAGGCCGATTGGTTTAAGTCTTTTGGTTATTCTTACGGGCTCGCTTTCCTGCCCTACAAGGACCTCCTTTTTATAGTTATATGTTTCTGTCGGTTTAAGCTCTGTATCAATAAAATTTGAATCAATTACTTCACCGTTATATATCTCGCTGTACCTAATGACCCCGGTTATGCACTTCCATGTTGTGTCTGTTCCAATAATATCCTCATTACCATCTTTATATTTTATTCTTACTTCCGCTAAGGCAGCTACCTTATCTCCATAATGATTCGATTTGTTCTCGAATCCAAATCTCCCCTTATACCAGCCGTTAGCCACTGTCATCTTTAAAACATTGCTTTTCATGATCATATTGGTAATATCATATGTCTGATACTGTAGTCTATGATGGTAGCTGGTCCATCCTGGTGTAAAGTAGAAATCCCCTACCCGCTGGCCATTTAGCTGAAGCTCATAAAGCCCCAGGGCGGTGGCATAAATTCTAGCTGATTCAATGGGTTTTTCTACTTTAAATGCCTTTACAAAAATTGGGCAGGCATCAATATTACCCAGGGTATGGGTAATCCAGTCTGCTGTAAAATTGCCACCTGATATTTTGCCCGTTTCAAATTTTCCCTCTATATGCCCCTTTTCTTGATGGTTATCCCATACATCAACAACTACTTTGTATTCTGTCATTGGTTTTAAAGGCTCACCTGAGTAAGGGATATGTATTGAGGTATCACCATTAATCTGATTGGTATTCCAAACGACTGTTTCGCCTTCCTTTACAATAATTTGATAGGCCACCTGCTTGGTATTATTTTTCTCAGATTTAATTTGCCATGAAAATCTTGGTTTTTTACAATCTATTCCCAACGGGTTTTGCTGATATTCGATTCGCAGCTTTTCTAATCTCATTACTTCTAACCTCCCTTTTATTTTATAAGTATTTTCAAATGGCCATTTTGAATTTACTAAAGCTGACTCCTTCCCCATAATTACCTATGTTTTAAATCATTATGCTATGATTCCTATTAGTATTTTTGGAATAATAATTTTCAAAGAAAAAAAGCCTCCTTGGCTTTCACTCAAAGAGGCTTTTCAAGAGAATTCAATTTAATTGTTTATTGGTTAAGGTATTCAAGGGCAGATGCTGCTGCAATTCGACCAAAGACTACGATATCGGCCACAGCATTACCGCCAATTCGATTGGCACCATGGATGCCTCCGGTTACTTCACCTGCTGCAAACAGGCCGGGTATTACATCTCCTGTGGTGGAGATTACCTCTGCCCTGGTGTTAATTTCTACTCCGCCCATGGTATGGTGTACCCCAGGAGCTACTTTGATTGCATAATAGGGCCCTTGGGTAATATTATTTTCCATACCGGTGCTTCTTCCGAATTCGGCATCCTTTTGGGCTGCTACAGCTTCATTCCAGGTATTCAAGGTTTCAGACAGTGTGGCCGGATTAACATTGATTAGTGCAGCCAATTCCTCAATGGAATCTGCCTGTTGGGTAATATTATTTTCAACATATTTTTCTATGGCACTTAGGTTATCCCTTAACAGTTGGTCAAATATGATGTATGCGTAGTTTCCTTCCTGTTCAACAATTGCCTTGGAAACCACGTCACGGGTCTTTAATTCGTCAATAAATCGCTTACCCTCTTGATTCACCAAAATGGCTCCGCCGCCCCGAACAGACTCTGTAATCATTATACTGGTAGTCTGCTCTACAGTGGGATGGGTTTGTATTTCTCCAATATCCACCAGATTGGCCCCCACTGCCTCTGCCATAACAATGCCGTCTCCCGTAGCACCTGGCGTGTTTGTGGTTACATAGCCCTTTAATTCTGGCTTGTACTTAGTGTATAGATCCTCGTTGGCTCCGAAGCCTCCTGTTGTCAAAATAACTGACTTGGCGTTAATGGTGTAATTGGCATCCTTACCCTCTGCCTTTATTCCCACTGCTTTGCCGTTTTCCATCAGTATTTCTGTTGCTGTAGTATTTAGTAAGACTTCAATTCCCAAAGCATCCAGGTTATCTGAGAATTTCTCTACTAGGTAAGCCCCTACTCCGGCTCCCTCTGCAGGACGGTGAATTCGTTTGTTGGTGGCTCCCCCTGAAAAGGATAGCTCTGGCAGCGGCGCACCGATGGAAGTCAGCCAATCAATGGCATCGGAAGAATTTTTGGCCATGATCGTAACCAGTTCCCGATTATTCACCTGATAACCGCCGGTCATGGTATCTTCAATAAAGGTTTCAACGGTATCTTCTACACCTAATTCTTTTTGAAGGGCTGTTTCTGCCGCATTCATTCCTCCAGTGGCCTTAATGGTATTTCCACCCACCATAGGCATTTTTTCCACTATTACAACATTGGCCCCGGCATTTTTTAATTCAATGGCAGCTGTCATACCAGCTCCGCCGGCCCCAATCACTACGACATCGACATCCAGGGTCTCTTCCTTTTTAATCCCTTCACCGACCTCCAGGGGCGTTAAAGAATCAACATCAACCCCTGCACTCTTTAAAGCATTGGTGACGGCTTCAATCACCGCCAGACTGGTAACGGTGGCACTGGTAACGGTATCGACCTGAACACTTTGTTTTTCCAGCATTAATGCTGGCAGCGTTTCAATTGGTACTGATCCAATTCCCGGTGTTTCATGATCTCCTACCACCGTGATTGTCTCAATTTTTTCCTCTGACAATTGGACTGTTGCAACAATTTCGCCTCCAAAGCCCTTTGCCGTTCCTTCATAGGTTCCGGCTTTAAATTTGGCTCCCTCTGTTATGGCCTCCTTTGGACCTCCACAGGCAGCCAATGAAAAAATTAATAGAAAGGTGATTAATAATGCCAGTATTCTTTTCATAGCTGTCTCCTTTTCTCTATACTTCATCCAGCTGTACTAGGGCGTGTCTGAGCCAGTTTGCAGGTTGAAGTATTGGTTTGATATATTATTGTCATATACAAACAATTGTAATGAAAAAATCTGGCTATTCTCTGACTGATTTCTTAATTTCCTGTCAGAATTATATTTTGAATAGGAAACATGATGCTGCCGCTGCTATTTTGAGTTCATTAGCTTCGTAACCCTTTCAAGGAGTTCATTGATGGTAATGGGCTTTAATATATATGAATCAATAACCCGCTGCCTTAGATATGCCTCCAGATCCTCGTCTATATAACCTGTCATTAATATTATTTTTGCCTTAGGATTAATGCTCCTGATCACCTTTGCAAATTCAAAACCGTTCATATTTGGCATGGCTGCATCTGTTAATAAAATATCGAAGTCCTCAGGCTCCTCCTTATATTTGCCATAGGCCAGACCAGGGTTCGTATAGCCTGCTATCTTCCAGTTGGTAACCCCCAGCCCCCGTTTAAGGGATTTAATGATCTCCGGCTTGTCATCTAAAATTAGAATTCTTAAGGGTTTATTTTTTATCTCGTCATTAGAGGAACGATTATTAAGATTGACGCTGGAGGAGCCTTCAATAATGGGGAAGTTAATGATAAAGGTAGTTCCTTCTCCTAGGGTACTTTCCGCCCTTATACTTCCGCCCTGCTTTGTCACTAATCTATGAACAACTGATAAGCCAAGGCCGGTTCCTTCATTGGAAGGCTTGGTGGTGAAAAATGCATCGTACATGTTGTCCATGGTTTCCTGATCCATTCCGTAGCCTGTATCTTTGACGATGAGCTGGGCCTGTCCCTTGCCATTCCTCAGGAAGGTCACCTTGAGTTTGCCCCCCCTTCCCTTCATGGCCTGATAGGCATTGGTACAAAGATTGATCAGAATCTGATTTAATTCACCGGGACTTATCGAAATAATCAATGGCTCATGGCTAATTTTATAGCTAAGTTCTATTTCTGGGGGTGTTAGCTTCTCAATCATTTTCATGGAGTTTTTTGCTGCTATGGCGCCATCACAGTTATCTATTGGGGCTGATACCGCCTCTGTTCTTCCATAGGCCAGCAGCTGCTTCGATAAATCAGCACACCGCATGGCCGCTATGGCTATTTCATTGAGGTCTTCCTTAACCTGCGGCAGGTGATTTAGCTTTTGAATCAAGAGATCGCAGTAAATGGTAATAGGAGTCATTAAATTATTAAATTCATGGGCAATGGTTCCTGTCAATATACCCAGGGTTTGCAGTCGATCATATTGTTGCACCTTTTCCTCCTGCTGCTTTAGCAGATGGGCAGCTTCATACAGCTCCGCCTGATAGTGCCATTCAAGCTGAAGCCGTTGTATATTTTTTAATTCCCTGGTAATATAAAATACCACATAGCTAAAGAAAAGAACCAACACGATACCTACCAATATACTCATGCGCAGGGTTTGCTGCAGGGGCCCTTCGATTTCAGAATAATCCATTATGACACTCACTACCCAAAAATCCTTTAATACATAAACCGGGGTGTAGCCAATAATTTTTTCTACCTTGCCCAATTCCACCTGATCCCACCAGTAAGACAATACTAAATCACTTCCTGACTCTCCTCGAATCTGATTTTCTATTAATCGGTCTACTCCTACAGGGTCCAGGTCAGGGTAGTTAGCCTTACGGTCTGTTCTGGAATTAATACCAATTTGACTTTTAGTGCCATGCATGAGAATGATTCCGGCTCTGTCTTTAACTGTACAATAGCCGTGCTGGCCTATTTGTATTGGGTATAGAATTTCGTCGTATACTGCGTTTAAATTGATTCCTGCCTTTACGTATCCCACCAGTGCTTCATTAATATAAAGGGGCTTATACAGGCTCAGCACAAAGAAGCCTTCTTTTTCAAGGGTATACTCCCCCAATACAGCTTTCGTTTGACCTGTGAGCAGTAGTTTTTCTCCTGGAGTCAAGGCTGATGGAGATAAAAAGGTGACCTCCTGCAAATACTGGGCTTCGCTTTCCTCATAAGGGGCAAGCATTTCATTTAAAAGGTCATCCGCAGCCTGTACATGACTCAGCACACCGTCAAAATATAAATCCATGGTCTTTACTCTTTCTTTAAAAAAGACCCCCAGGCTTCTGGATGCGGTTTCTGCGGTGGTGATAATTTGCTCTTTTTGCTGATTGACAATTGACTGTTTATGGGTGTTATAGATCATAAAAATAGAAACACTAATAACGACCAGTCCCACCAGTATAATAATGATTAATCCAATGATTTTTCTCTTTGAAAGCCGGCTTCTCATAAAATCCCCCATTGCAATTCATGTTATTTAATAGTATAGCATAGGGAGAAGGTATAGCAAGGGTATAAGCCAGACATAGGATTGCCAGGGGTGGGGGATGACAAAGGAGGTTATTTTCATTATAATAGAGTTGTTAGAAGTTTAACTAAAGAGGTCTTTTACAATCTTTTAAATAAAAATCATTAATGTAAATTAGATAAATATATGGAAAATCTCCTGTATGATGCTTAGAAAATGGAGGGAGGGAATGGGTCAGGCTGTATTTACCCAAGGAAGCTATGGAAATACAGATGATCATGACGATATGCCAGGTGAACAAATATTGGTAGTGGATGATGAGAAAATGATTCAAAGAGCCATTTACGCTGCTTACCAGGGGGAAAATATGGAGGTAACCCTGGCCTCGGGAGGCAGGGAAGCCCTGAACCTAATAAAACATCATTCGTATGACTTAATTCTATTGGATATTTTGATGCCCGATATGGATGGATTTGAAGTCATTCGTACCATCCGAAGCCAACAAATTCATACCCCCATCATTTTACTTAGTGGAAAGCTTGAGGAGCATAACAAGGTATTGGGCCTGGGGCTGGGGGCAGATGATTATATAACCAAGCCCTTTAGTGCTGCCCTTTTAATTTCCAAATCGAAGGCCCTCATCAGACGAAGCAAGGAATACAATGATAAAAAAACAAATGATCTCCACGTGGGGCCCTTTACCTTTCGACAGGCCCATTATCGTGTCTATAAGGATGGGCAGGAAATAGCCCTGACTGCAAAGGAGCTGGCTCTTTTTAAGTTTTTCATGGAAAACCCCGGGCAGGTCTTTACTAAGGAACAGCTTTACAGACAGGTATGGCAATACAGTGCCATTGATGACAACACCATCATGGTTTACATTAAACGAATTAGGAGTAAAATTGAGGAGAATCCTAGGGAGCCAAAATACCTAAAGACCATATGGGGCATCGGCTATCAGTTTAATTGTTAGACTTATTCTCCTGTGGTCTTAACTCCCGCTTTGCCATCTTCCTTTCGGAAAGGCTCTACCTATTATTTAACCATAGCTTGGCGACCTACTGAATTTAGATTAAATACCATTCTCGCCAAGCAACTTAATCTTTTAGCTGTATACCTAATCTGTTTATATAAACCTGTCTTTTATCTAAGATATATAAAACTGTCATGCTCCAATACTTTTCCTCTCTCTCATTATCCTAAACCCTTAACTAGATTTTATGACCATTAGTCCTATGTCTACCACAACATGACATGACTAATTTTATTTGTCAATAGTTTTTTAGGAATGGATTCTTATGGCCCTGTAGACTTTTTCTTTAGAATTGGGGTAATATAAAAGATAGCAGCCACCATTGGTGCCGCCATCTTTTCTTAGAAAAATTATATAATAATTTGGGTTAGCTTACAGCTAATGAATTGATTAGAGGAGGATATATCATGCCCTTTAAGATAAAGAGAATTTACGAAGCTGCTTCATTGGAGGATGGGAAAAGGGTCTTAGTAGATCGCCTATGGCCCAGGGGTGTTTCAAAGGATCAAGCAATGCTGGATTTATGGTTAAAGGATATTGCTCCCAGCCCAGAGCTTCGCAAGGCTTATAATCATAAGCCGGAAAGGCACGAAGAATTTCGCAAAATGTATGAGCACGAGCTTTCTACCAGCCCCGTGTGCAAAGAAGCCGTTAAGCTGTTAAAGCCCATGGGTTTGAACGAAACCGTCACCCTGCTGTATGGTGCAAGGGACCCGGTTTATAATCATGCCATTGTCTTGCTTAATTGGTTAAAGAATAATTAGGTACTTAATAATTCATCCCCTGGTTTGTTAGACCTATCTACCTTAGCCGTCTGATCATCTCTGCAATATCACTTGCCCTAGGGGGACACCCCTTTACATAGGTGCTACACCCTGACGTACAATTGCCTATGCCGATTCCCTCTAGCTGTATTCCTTGAAAACCCTGCCCAATCTTGAATTTCTGCCCCTCGACTCCACCTGCCTTATCAAGGGCATAAATAAGAGCAGCATAGCAGGCGGAACAAGCACTGTCGGCTTCTATATAACGGCTAAGGCGTTTTACTGTATTGCTATGCTGCCTACAAACCTGGGGCTTGTTGTGGGCATTCAGTTCAAGAATTTCCGTATCAGCCCCTGCGTAGCTGCCTACACCATCAATTTTAGCAAGTCGCAAATGTTCAATTTCATCTGGCTGGTATCCCATTAGCTGGGCTCCAAAGGAATCTAAAAGCACCGGATCAAAGCCCAGCATAATTCGATTGGCCGTCACCGGATTTCCCCCTTCTTCAAAGGATAGGTCACCACATACAGAATCAACGATATGTAATGCCGGCTTTAGAACACTTCCCAGGGCTGCAATGGGTTTATTCAATCCCATTGTATGAAAACGCCTTTTTTCACTGTCGGGTATACAGCCCTTGAGATTTTTAATACAGCAGGTCATTCCGGTTTGACAATGCCCCTTGAGTACGGGCACATTAATCAAATAATCCACCTTAAGGGGACTTTCACAGACGTTCAAGGCAATCCCCTGGTGGTTTATCTTGATTACCTTATCCTGCTTGGTATCTATCAATCGAACACCATATTTTTCTGCTAGGGCAGCATAGCCACAGTTAACGAAAGCCCGTTTTGTACTATCTCCCACCCATGAGCCTTCCAAAATGCTAATATCCTTAACCCCTGCCGCCTGCACATATTGAATAATTCCCTCTACAATTTCTGGATGGGTGGTGGCGCCTTCATCGGCTGGCCTTGAAACAACCAAGTTTGGCTTAATACCAACCTTTATATTTGGTTTTAATTTTTGTTCAATCTCCGCAGCCTCCATCAGCTTAAAGGTCATTTCCTGTAAATTTGTACCATAGTTTATATAGATATCTGCCATTATCCCACATCCTTTCTAAAACCTATTATATAATACGCTTCTGTTTTTATTGATTGAAATCCTGCCTTGATATTTTTTTTCTTCTGGTAGAATTTTATAGAGTTTTATGGTATTAGGGCATACCCATTTGTATTGTATCTCTACAGACCAGGATATGGAGGCCACTGTCTTTAGCAGTATCTTAAGACTATATTTCCCTGTGTTTTTTACGAAACAGCGGCAGCAATAAAGCTCCTGTTACTGCCCCTGCAATATGGGGGTAATGCCCTACGGATAATTGTAATGAGCTTTTAGTTCACTGATCACAATATTATATCAGTTTCAATATAGTTATAAAAACAGGATCATAGATTGACAAAGGAGAAAAAGGAGAGTTACCAAGTCGAGTCGATTTGAAAATAAAAAGATGTGTCTTATGACCTAGGTAGAAGCCCAATAGGAAAAGGAGATTTAATATATTATTACTGTCTATCAGGAAATAAGGGCATCTAGCAGGATACCATCAAAACAAGTAAGAATAAATTAAGACCCTATGTTAAAATCTAGACTCAAGCTATTGTTTCTCCAATAGTTTGAATACAAACAATAAAAAGCTCTTTGAGAAACTGGAAGTGAAGTGATCCTTCCATCTAGGTCATATTTTTGATGGAGACATAATTACCTCCTTAGATAACATTTTTAATCTAAGGAGATTATCCCACAAATAGATATCAGATAACTATGGATTTAAGAGATGCCTACATGATATAATACCCAAATAGTCTAAGATAAATGATTGTGAAGTAAAATTTCATTATTCTGCATACCATCATTCAACTGAATAATTTTTTTACATGAGTTTGCAATATCCTTATCATGAGTCGCTATAATAATAGTAATACCTTGTTCATTTAGCTTTTTAAATATCTCCAATATATGTAAACTTGTTTTTTCATCCAAAGCTCCTGTTGGTTCATCTGCAAGTAATACTACTGGATTACAGGCTAATGCTCTTGCAATTGCTACACGTTGACATTGTCCACCTGAAAGTTGTGGTGGATATAAGTTCATTTTATCGCTAATTTCCATTTTTTCTAGTATTTCCTTAACAACTTCTTTAATTTTTGTACTTGATAGTCTATTGTATCTTAAAGGTAATGCAACATTATCAAATATCGTCATATCATCTATCAATGCAAAATGCTGAACAATAAAACCAATGTTTTGGCGACGAAATTCTGCTAATGCATTTGGTTTTAATCCGCTAATCTCCTTACCTTCGAACAAATATTGTCCACTATTAGGGATGTCTAGCCCGCCTATAATATTTAATAGTGTGGATTTACCAGAGCCACTTTTCCCAACAATTGCTATCATTTCACCTGCTTCAATTGAAAGGGAGATGTTTTTTAATGCATAAATCTTAGCTTGATCCTTACCATAATGTTTATTTATTTCATTTAGCCTTATAATCGTCATTATTCTTTCCTCCTAATCAAATGATTTATATCTAGCCTATTTATTATAATAGTAGGTATAATACTTGCTAATATAAATACAATCATTGCTACAAATATAACCATGATTAATTGCAAGCCAAATCCAGTTAAAATAATAGAAATTATTAAAGAAGTAAAAAGAGCACAACCAATTATAAATAATATTATCCCTACCATTTGATATATAATGTCAGGTAAAGTAGCGCCGCTTATTAAGTGTACACCATATCTATAATAATTTTCTCGTACCCGACCTAAAATACTTGTTGATAGCCCTACCACAGTAAAAATTATCAATATAATAGCTATTAATAAAATTTTTTTAACGATTTCATCTGATAATGTTATTGTATTAAAGACCTCTGTTTTTCCTATTTCAAACACTCTAAATCGTAAGGTATTATATTTATCAGATAAATCATTTACAAGCCTTGGTACATCAAGATTTGTTTTTGAAGTAACTATCTGCCCATTAGCTTGCTGCAACAATGCAATTTGAGCAAGGTCTTGATATCTATCAATATCTATTTCTGAAAATGCTGGTATTATTATATATCTATCCACATATAATAGTCTACCATTCCTTGGTATATAAGTATCAGGCGGTAAAAATCCAATTACTTCAAAACTCATTTTTTCAAATAAATAGATACATTCAAAACTATCTCCTATACCATAATAATCCTTATATTGATTTCCAAGAATCACTTTTCCACGACCATCGTTTCCCAATACAAAGTCTTGTTCTAAAAAACTTCTACCTTCATCTACAGAAATATCAAACTCAGAAAATACATTTTTAGATACTTGGACACTTTTTACACCAATTAAAAATTCATTATCCAGTATAAAGGGCTCTTCTATTATCCCCTCTTCATATCCATACCGAAATTTTTCTGGAATGTCCTTTCCAAAAAGTTCTACAGGTTGGATAATAGTACTGATAAATGAAAAGTCTTTGTTATTCCTTAATTCGTCTACAAATTTATAGAGTTTAAAATATTCTAACTCAGAATTTATATATTTTTGATAACTACCATCATCATCAGCATCATCATGCAGGGAATAGTACGATTTATTGCCTATATACTCTTTGAGGTGGTTTACGCTAGAAGATGCAGTTAATGTATTTGCTATTACTAGTGCAATAAGGGTAAAACATACAGTACATTGTAATATTAATATTAAAGTTATAATAATGTTCTTTTTAACATTTCTTTTAATTTCATTACATGTTATCTCCCAGTTTAATTTTCCTATAGCCATCACCTCATCACCTCTGTTACTGATATTTTTAGCATTTTTTTAATGGGTGGTACTGTTATTAACCATCCCAATATTATATTAATTATAGATATAATAATAATAGATATCATATTTGTAATTTTAATATCTGAAAGTGTGATAAATATTAGACCCATTCCTACACCTAAAATAGCAAAGAAAAGATAATGTTTATAAATATACAGTTTCAGTTTCCTATCATTCCATCCGATTAACCGCATAACTGCGATTTTATTTCGTTGCTTGCTTATCCACTCAATAGATATGGAGATACTACAGAGGATAAAAGAAATCATCAAAAGCGCATACACAACTGTATTGCTTATTAAATTCTTAAATAATCTATCTACACCAATAGGGTCAATATCTATTTGTCTTATTGGTGTTAAGTTATCTACTGTACACATCTCTTTTAGTCCATTATATATGTCTAAACTTGAATACTTCATATTTCCTGAATAAACATCTAAAATATAGATATTATTTCTTCCCTTCTGAAAAATTGCATCTGCATTTACAATTATCCTATCATCAAGTAAGGTGGCTATATGATAACCCATTACGCCTATAACCTCGAACAACTTATCTTCAACCTTTATCCACTGTTTTCCGTTCTTTTTTATTACTTCTTGTAGCCGATTTTGGCCAATTACAGCAACTGACTGTCCATTATTAAAGTCATTTGAAGAAAAATAACGACCTGTTATTATAGGTGGTGAGTCACTTCTACCCTTTATGTAAATTTGTCTTAGATTTTTTTCATAATCATCATAAATGAGAGTAAAATCATTAAAGTTACTGTATTGAGCTATATCAACTAGGTTTTTATAACTCCAACTTTCTTGATCTATGGAAAAATGTATTGCATCCTTACCATAGTCTCCTCGACTAATTCTAGAAAGTAATATATTTTCTTCAATTGTAGTAACTAGAGAGATTGACGATACACAAATAGCAGTGAATATACTAATAAGAAAAAAAGCCATGGTGTTCATTTTTAAATTCATATAATTAAGTTTTCCCCCTTTATAAGGATATCGCCTATAAGGAAGGTATATTTACCTTATAGGCGATTATTATTTAAATTAGTAATTAGCTTTCTAAAGTCCCATCAATTTTAATTATAACCGTACTTTGCATAAAATCTTCAAAGTCTAATTCGGCTATTTTTATTGTAATTCTTTCAGGAAATCTCATAGGGGCCAGGGAGGAAGCTCAGCAGAAAATGGCAACTGATGACAACATAGCTATATGGTTTATATTTTATACTGTTTTTAGCAATATCTTAAGACTATATTTCCCTGTGTTTTTTACGAAACAGCGGCAGCAATAAAGCTCCTGTTACTGCCCCTGCAATATGGGGGTAATGCCCTACAGAGGGAAGCCATTGAAAAACAATTGCCAAGACTGAAATTACAAGTAAAGAAACAGGTAAAATGATATTAGGCAAATTAAAGGGAAGTTCCCTTTCCCATGGGAAAGCCAGATGGTAATAGGTTAGAATTCCAAAGCCTGCAGCGCTAAAGCCAATACCACTGGTGTTCAGTGCGATTAGAGAAACGCCTCCGGCTAAAGTGCAAAGTATAATTAAAATGAAAAACCTTTTTTGTCCCAGCAGCTTTTCTACCCAGGAGCCAACGAATATCAAGACAGCCATATTTAATAGGATATGATACCACTCTATATGAACAACAGCATAAGAAATAATGGTATACCATCTTTGAGAAAACTCATGATAGATTAAGGCTAAAAATCTTATATTTTCAGGATCTGTTATTCGGGCTACAAGAAATACAAGGGATGATATGATAAAAATCCCCCATGTAATCGGTAACTCCTTTATTTTTTCAATATACCTCATTTAAGATTCCCCCCTTTTTGCTCTTAATTAATGCTATTGTCTCATTGGCCCACTCTATTTCAGCAATAATACTTTTTCTTGCCCTATTAATGGTTAAAGTCCAATAAAATAGCGATTCCTCCAATCCATCCTCTATGGAAGACTCCTTAGCCGATTTTTCAACCACAGATAAAATTTCAAGCTCCTCCTCCTGTTGCTTTTTAAACCTCTGAATTTCAAACAACAAGTTTTCTAACCCGATTGTTTCACCAAAAAAGATACGCATAATGAATTCATCTCTAATAGGAGCTAGCAGATCCTGGGGAAACTTTTTAACCCATTCCTCGAAGGCCTTTTTTCCCAATGGGGTTATGGAGTAAACCTTTCGATCAAACTTTTTATCCTGTATTTCAATTTGTGAGGTTACTAATTTTTCATCCTGCATTTTTAAAAGCTCCCTATATATTTGACTGGCTTTAGCATTCCACATAAACTGCAATGATGTTTCAAAGGTTTTGTTTAATTCATATCCTGTCATCCTTTGATAGCATAATAGCCCCAATAATCCATACCTTAAGCTCATAGATTATATCCCTCCTTCTTGTATTAAATATGTTATATTTAATTAATTATATTTAACTTGTTGAATATAAAATATCATCTTTGTTAAATTAAGTCAATACAATTTAATGAAAATAAAAACCTCAGGTTAGTCTGAGGTTATGTGAATACTTTAAAATTATTGCGTTTCAATATGGATCATATACTTCATTATATTTTACCTAATCTTCTTTATAATAAAACAATACTGTCTCTTGGTTATTAAAAAGAAAACTGAAATAATCATCTCCATCGTCTCAATTATTGGGGTTGCTATGATTATTGCTGCACTGCTCTTCCTCAATTTTTAAACATCCTTTCTTACTAACTGGAAGATTCCTATAGCAGAAGTAATCCCAATCCACAGAAGTAATAGAAGAATACTGGTACCATTCCCCAGCAATTCATATGGGTTTTCAGAAACAATTCCTGATAAGCTGTGTAAAGATGACTGGGGTAAAATTGGTAAAATTAGCCCTTGGATGTTCTTTGAGAACATTTTAATTAGGGCAGGAATAAACATGACAGCCAGGGAAAAGGTAATTCCCCCTGCACTACTTCTAAAGATAAAGGTTGCTGCTACAGTCAATAAGCAATAGAAAACCGGCATCACTGCACTTCCAATTATAAGCTTTACTAAGGAATTATCCTTAAGAGAAGCCATGGGGACCCCGTTGGAAACTAGTACCAATTGCCCTGCAATAAATGTTAAAAAGGTGACAAGTAGACTTATTACTACGGCCAATAAACCATAGGTAAGAAACTTACTATAGTAAAATCTTTTTCGGTTTGGCGTTACTGCTAATGAAACATGAATTAATTTTGTTGAGAATTCACTTGATATGGAAAGGGCAGTAAAAATGATTAACATAATGGCGGCAACGTCTATCCCCAACATACTGGCAGATATTATATTTGTGGGAGACATCTGTGCTATTGATTTCCCCTGGGTCACATTGGTTGTAAGGGAAAAAATCAAACCCATGGCTAGGCTGGTAAGCACTAAAATACCTAGAAAGGTCTTTGAGAATTTTAGAAACATAACTTTCTGATACTCTGCTTTAATTAAATTCTTAAAGGAAACCTTCTTTAATTTAACGGTCATCTATCCTCACCCCTTCTTTGTATTGGTTTTTTTCAGAGGTATAATCAACTTTACCATCTGTGAGCTCTGTAAAAAGCTGTTCCAGGGAAGGCTGCACCTTTGTAAGCTCAAATATTGCAAGATTGCCTTCCTTTGCCGCAGTACCTACCTCTTCCATCTCCAGATTTCTAACAATTAATTGATCCTGCTCTATTTGCTGAATGAATGCTCCCTTCTTTCTGAGCAATTCTTGCAATTTAAGATTATTTTCGCTTCTAACGCTTAAATAGCTGCTAAAGCTCTTTTTAGACATTTCCTCTATAGTCATATCTGCAATGAGCTTGCCTTGGGCCAGAACGATGACTCTTTCAGCTATTGCCTGAATCTCACCCATTAAATGGCTTGATATTAAGACAGCCTTTCCTGCCCTGGCTAAATCTCTAGTCAAATTACGGAGCCACCTTATACCATCAACATCTAAGCCATTAAAGGGTTCGTCTAATATAACCGTCGCTGGATTTCCAAGGAGTGCTGCTGCAATCCCTAAACGTTGCTTCATTCCCAGGGAGTATTCACCTATTTGTTTACGCCTTACCTTTTCTAATCCTGCTCTTTGAAGGATTTCATCAACCCTTGAAGCTGAAATTTCACTTGCTGTGGCTATTAATTGCAGATGCTGCTCTGCGGTTAGCTTAGGATTGACTGCATCGGCATCAATTAATGCTCCAATTTTTGAAATGGGCTGCTCCAGTTCTATATAGTGCTTTCCATCAATCCTTACCTCTCCATTGGAGGGCCTGATCAAATTTAAAATCATCTTCATTGTTGTTGATTTTCCAGCCCCATTCGGTCCCAAAAAACCCGTCACTACCCCGGGCATAATATCAAAGGATAGATTCTCTACTGCAATCTTATCTTGATATTTTTTACTAAGATTTTTTATTTCAATCATTCTGCTTCTCTCCCTTCTCATCGATTGTCAGATAGGCTTCTAGGGCCTTGTCAATAAATTCATCCGTAAACTCCATTAATCGGCGATCTTCCTCTGGCCATTGGTCACGATTATTGTAGGCTACTTTATGGGCATTCAGTAAATCCAGTTTACCCTTTGTAATATTGGCAACCATCTCTATCCACTTTTTTGCAAAGGACTGCCCCTCTTCTCCTTTAGGGTCAACTCCGTTAAAAATATGTGTAGTTGCTTCTAATATAAGGGCTTTCCAGCACCAATAGGTTTCTATTACTTCCTCAGTATCTTCATAGTATTTCATAAAAATACCTTCTGTTTGATCATCATAGTGAATTTCTTTATATTCAAGGATTGTATCCCTATTCAGGGAAATCATCAATTGAATCAATTCACCGGAAAATACACCTTTTTTATTTTCTAAATTTTTAATACTGGCCTCGATTAACGATATATTCATCTTCATATCCATTAATTTTCGATAGAAAGCCTGCCGCTGTTTCTTGAGAACAGAAGCAATTTGATCGGCTGTAACTGCTTCAATAACAAGGTCTTTAATTTCCTTAATGGGAAGCCCTAAGGATTTATAGAATAAAA
Organism: uncultured Clostridiaceae bacterium; assembly: GCA_965652145.1. Lineage (GTDB taxonomy): Bacteria > Bacillota > Clostridia > Peptostreptococcales > Natronincolaceae > CBFGTV01. Next base: position 3,301 of record CBFGTV010000010.1, on the reverse strand, counting down.
CCTGCTGAAGTTTAGCCAAATCTAACTCATCATAAAACCTGCGTCCATTCGTAACCTCTTTATTTAATGGTACAAGCCCAATATTGTCGTAATATTGCAGGGTTCTGATGGACACACCGGTTAATTTTGCTATTTCGCCAATGGAAAACCGCTTCTTTTCCTTCATTCCCATCACTCCTCATTTTAATTAAATCATATTACGTAACGTTATATGCAATAGTTTTTTATCTATTTTTTGATATATACCTAAATCGCTGAACAATTTTCGTATATGAAAATTTCCCGCAATCCAGGTTGGGGGAAATGTGGTATTTATCCAGTCAATTGTTTTTGTCATGGGGTATCAAATAACCCTTAAGGTCTATCATTGATTTCTTTATCTATAAAAACAAACCCGATGCTTTGAGCTTCGGGTTTGTTTTTATATTACTCATTATATGGATAGTGAAAGGTCAGGAATTTACTACATTAAAACTGGAGCTTTATACGTATGCAGGTTATTCAATTGCTGGAGGCTCTAAGCCATCAATCACCCCTACCCCAGCGTACTGTAATACTAAATCTCTAGCCTCTTCTGCCGAATGTAGCACACTACTATAATTGTATGGAATATTCATTGTTGTTGTGGATTCGTATTCACTAACCGGACAGTTAATAAACACATTTCCACTTACATGCCAGTAACCTGTACTTGGACTACCATAAAACCACCCTAAAGGCCCTTTCCTTTGCCCTGTGGCAGAGTCAATTGTTCCTGCCCCAACATTATCAAAATAATTATTTTCTACTCTTACTTTAGCCCCTACTCTAGCATTTATTCCAGTATCGACAATATCTTTAAAGTAGTTATTAAACATATGAACTTCAGCATATCTGATTAATGGTACCCTTGAGTTAAGATTAAAAAAGTAATTATGATGATATGTTATTTTATCTGGCTTTAAACCTTCATTATCTGTATGCCCTACTAACATTGTTTTATTATGATTGTAAAATCTGTTCCAAGAAACCGTAATATATTCTGCATTTCTTTTTATATCGACCAAGCCATCGTAATAATCTTTGCCTACATCTAATTCACTATAAAAATCATTGTGATCAATCCATATATTATGGCTAGATTCTGTTATTTCTATCGCAGTAGATGAACCCCCTCGAACATGATGTATAGATAGGTTTCTAATTATAATATTATTAGCTCGACTTATGGTTATTCCTATACCATCAAATTCTCCTCTGTCGGCCACACCAATAATAGATAAATTTTCAACTTCCTTAACATCAATTTTACTACTGCGTGAATTGTCATGGGTAACGGGGCCGTCAATATAAATAATCATAGGGGGATCAACCCAAACCTCGCCAGTCTCCTTATTGATTGTACCTCTGTCTTGATATTTCTTAGCATCTCTTTTATATTTTAAAAATCCTTCTAATTCTTCTCCAGTAGTTGCCGTAACAATTACAGGTTCTTCTCCATTGGCTGGTACAAACCCGCCTGTTGTACCACCATTTAACGTAGCATAGCCTGTCAAAGCAAAGATTCCTTCTGGTAAATCTATTGGATTCTCTGGGTCAGTGGGCCTTTCAGGATCTACTGGATCCTCAGGGTCTTCTGGATACGGGGGTTCTTCAGGATCTTCGATTTCAACTAATCTTTGTATTATTACTTCGTCTATTTTAATATTACCTCCACTTTCGGTTCGTAGTTGAATAAATGAAGTCTGTGTTCCTACAGTTGGTTGTATTGTCAGCTCACCCAGTTCTAACTCACTAAGTTTTTGCTGAAAAACCTTTGAACTGCCTCCATGAATTGAATTTCCTTGAGAGGTTGTATTATTATCTACATATACCTGAAAGTTTTTACCAGTATCTCTACCCACTTCAGCAATTTTTATAATTATTTTATATGGCTGGCTCAGGTCTAATACTCCCCCTGGCGTGCTGCTTGAAGTTGTATTTGTATCAGATAAAGCACCTATTGTCAATCTTCCACCACTACTGGGACCTAAAACTAATAGCTCATCTTCAACAGTTATAGTTCCGCCTTTCCTAATATACATTGGTTTTGAAGAATCATTAGGTATAGATCTATAGGATGCTGTAAATACATTTCCCGTTGTTGCTTCCTGGAAGTCTTCAGTGAATATGGTGTCTTCAGATGGTAGTATTTGGTCTTGCGCAAAACCCGTTAAGAACATCGTTGAAAGTATTAAAAACAACGATATCATCATTGACATTAACCTTTTGCGTTTCAATTGAAATACCCCCTTGATTATTTTCTTATTTTTTGCAAAGTGATCTTAAGAAGTTAGTCTCTATTCCCTCCCTTCTTATGCTTTAGTGATTATGCATATATAAAAAACTAGATCCGATTATTGATGATGACCTATTGCAAACGTTAACATTTTATAATAAAAAATAACATTTATAATATAGTATTATTTGGATTTGCAAACGTTAACATAGTTAATAAAAAAAATTTGTTATTCCTTAAATATATTTATTAATTGCAAAAGTATAACCTTATTATATTACTTATTTTTCCAAAAATCAAACCCCTAATTAAGAATATTCATTTTTTTATAATTTTTATAATGAAAATATATAAAAAATATTAAAATGTTAAAGCGGAAATGATCATTTGACGAGGGCCCAGAGAGAGGTAAAGTGACTTTTTCATAAAAGCTAAAAAGCGACTGCTAAAGTCGGGCAACTTCCTGTGGTAAGGACATTTCTTCCAAGGTCTATTCTAACGCCCATTTGTAATCTACACCACATATCATTAGTTGATGGATTTTATCCTGAATATGAAGCTCATATTCTAAAAGTATATTCTCAATTTCCGTTATATTCTATGTGCCAAAGAAGTGCGAAGACTTTGGAGATACCGAGCTTTCTTATCCATTAAGGTTGTCATCGTTAATCATTTTAACAAAACCATTCCATTCTTTTGTCTTCTGCCTTAATACTTTATGACCATCTACTGTTAATCTATAATACGTTCTTGCTGGCCCTTTACCCTGCTCCTTTAAATAGGATGTTATATAGCCCTTTTTTTCTAATTTATGTAAGGCCGGATATAGAGTCCCTTGTTCTATATAATTTCTACTTAAGTCTCCATTTAGTGGCAGTGGAATACGGCTGTAATCCGATACTATAGTAAAACTGCTGTGATGAACCTCCCTGAAACAGAACACGGTCTTAAAGGCACTTTACAACATCATATGATTCGTTGGTTTATCTATTTGGATCTAGGTCAATAGTTTGGACACAAAAAGTGTGATATTTTAAGCAGCAA
>CBFGTV010000009.1:0-75914 GCA_965652145.1 uncultured Clostridiaceae bacterium | reverse complement strand
CTAATTTTATCCATATCCTTGAGTTTATGACTGCTGCTGTTCAAAAGGGGTATCGTGGAACAATCTCTGATTTGGCCACCTTAAGTCTCTCTGCCTGTCACAGAACGTCTTTAGGCAAATTCTTAAGCCAGGGAAAATGGAATCATGCTTTTATGTGGCAGGCCATTAAGAAATCAGTCCTTAGCCTGATTTTTAAGCTCTCAAAGGATACTCAAGAGCCTTTCTTCGTGATTTTTGATGATACCATTGTTGAAAAGACAAAGCCTTCGTTACAGGCGATTCGTCCTATTGAAGCCGCTGGTTTTCATCATTCTCACCTAAAAAGAAAGCAGGTCTATGGACACCAAATGCTTTGTGTGATGCTCTCCTGTTGTAAAAAGTCTTTTATCTATCATATCGAAAGATATGTCAAAGACGTCAAAAGCAAAATTGAAATGGTATGTGAACTGGTAGAAAATCTTCCAATACCAGTAGGAGGAGCCTATGGGTTATGTGATTCATAGTTTACCAATGAAAAAGTCATTCAAGCCCACTTCAAAAGAGGGTACCATCTCATTGGTGCCTTGAAAACAAACAGAATCATCTATCCTAAAGGAGTTAGAATCAAAATAAAAGATTTTACCCAGTACATAGAAAAAAGCGACGTTTGCTCCGTGACCGTAAACAGCATAGATGACTGGGTTTATCGATATGAAGGAGCCTTAAATGGGATAGAGAATGCTGTTGTTTTAATGTGTTGGCCTAAAGATGCTTTTAATCACCCCAAAGCCCTCCGGGCATTCCTCTCAACTAATCCAGAATTAGAGACAAAGACAATCCTGGAATACTACAGTCAGAGGTGGCCCATAGAGATTTTTTTCAGAGAAGCTAAAAACAATTTGGGACTCAATAAATACCAGGTCAGATCTACAGAATCCATTGATAAGCTTTTGGCGCTAATTGCTTTAACCCATTTATATTGTATGACCCAGAGTAAGGAATACAGTTTCTCCAAAGGGTCAAGACAAGTCCAGAAGCAGATTAAAAAAGAGCAGATTACTTGGATCTATGAAAAAGCTAAAGAGCAAATGACATTGAATGAAATTTTCAAAGTGATGAAAGTATCCTAGGGGTACTGCATCCTGTCCATGTAAAATTTTTACAGCACTTTTTCTCAAGTATAGTTATTAACTTATTAGGGGGGTGAGATTATGAATAGTTTTAAATATTTTTTAAAAAAATCACCTTAGTGATGCTTATAATATTAATCTGTTTTTAAATTTCGGCATTTTAATTTAAGGGGAGGTTTTATTATGAGAAAAAATAGGGTAATAACTAACATTATACTTACAGTTATCTGTATTGCATTTTTAGCAAACTTTTCTTATGCTTCTTCAAATGAAGATGTAAATGGAGACTTATCTCTTGATGAAGGTGCCAATCCTTATATTATGACACCTGAGGATGCACATATTCTTAATCAAAAATTTAAAGAAATGGAAAAGAGAGATTTTAGCATACTATATGATCCGGATGCTCCATTTATAACATTAAATGTTCCCGTATATCAACAAGAAACAAGTTATTGGTGCGGTCCTGCAACTGTTAAACAAGTTGTTCAATTTATAAAGGGAAGTTCGGAAAGTCAGTCCAACTATGCAAAGCTATTAGGTACAACTACAAGTGGAACTGATATGACTGTTATTGCAGAAAAATTACGAACACTTACTGGAAAAAACTATGTATATTATTCATTTACTCAAAAGGCAGATTGGACTGATAAGTTGTTATGGGGATTAAATAATAATATGCCTGCTGTATTAGATATAGACACAAGAAATGTTAGTGCATTTCCATATAGATCCAGTGGACACTTTGTTAATGTAAGTGGTATGGATTTGAGACATAGCGATAGAGTAAGAATTACAGATCCATATGGACCAGGTCTAGGCAACAGATGGTATGAACGTACAGATTTATATAATGCTAATAGAGCACATTGGAGAAGTGCAATTATATGGTAATCAGAACAAAAAAATCTCAAAAATTTCTTTTGTTTGGATCTTTAATGCTATGTATATTATTTAGTGTTTTAATACATGCTTCATTAATAAAATCACCAGGTTTTATTGAAAATGTAATAGAGATTGAGCCTTCTTTAGAAGAGAAACATATTATCTTTGCAGATAAATTTGAGGAAGGGTTGATTTATGGTACATTTGATAATACGGTTAGGTTATATTTAGTTCCTCCTACAGGGGAAACTCATCGGGAAATATATAATTCTAAAACAAATGTTATTATGACTCAAATGAAAAGTTTAGGTAATTCTGTTATAATACTAGAAATTGTAAATAAAAATATGCTATCCTCTAAGGGGGATGGCATGTATTTTATATTGAAAGAAATCTCACCGGACCATGAAAAAATTCTATATGAGGATTTTTGTGAAAGAATGCCGTACTTATATAATTCAAAAGAAAACATATTACTAAATTATAACATTTATGGAAAAAGTAATTTACTTAGAATTAATCCTTCTACTGATATGATTGATACTATTGCGTCAGCTAGCTATAGATTTTCAAGTGATGGAAAATATACTGGTCAAGTTGTTGTATATGCTGGGGGCACTGAAGAAGTAATATATTACCAACTGCTAGAGCCTAACAATGAATACTTAGAAGAATGTGAAAAATATTACATTTTAAAGTATTCACTACAGGATGACGATATATTAGGCAAATATACTATTGATAATAAGTCGATGCATATTACTGGAACGAATCATTTTCTAATCACATCAGAGTATGCTTATGAATACCCCATTGAAGATAGTGGAAAAGTGTATTCAATTCAGAACAACGAAATTATTGAGCGATATCTAATTGAAAATATTAGATCGGGAGTAGACATAATTGACTCGACTATTTTAAGTGACGATGCTATTATGTTTTTAACTCCACAATATGGATATATATATAGCTATAGTAAAGATAGGCTCTACAAAAAAGATTTTTCTTCAATACGAGAGTCATCTAATTATATTAGTCTTCAAAATGATAAATTTGTATACTGGAAGCATCATGAAAACAGAACAACTTTTCATTTTATTGAATGGAGGAATACAATGCTTTCAAAGAAAATTATCTCATTAACAATAGTTTTTTTAGTGATTTTAGCAGGCTTTGCACTATTTAGAAATAACAAAAAGGATATACAGGTAAATTTTCAAAATCCAATAAGTAAAGACGAACGACTGTTTATTGTAGAGGAAGAGCCAAAAAATAATTATGAAATAACAGTATGTAATTATTATTTAGCAGAAATTACTGGTGAATTTGATCATTGGAATGAGTTGATTGATAAAGAACTATTTACTGATTTAAAAATTCTAATAGAGAATTCTAAAAATATTTATCAACAGGATAAAGGTTTTAAAGAAATTGTGATTAAAAAACTAGAAACATACAATGCTGATGAAGCAAAGCAGGATCTGGATTTAGAAACTGTTATGTTCCATTCAGGGATAGGCTTTGAAGAGTTTACCAGCAAAAATATGATTAAAGATTACAGCATTGTAAAAGTACAAGGTAATATTACCTATATGGATGATTACTATCCGCAATATCCTTCTGGAGATTTTACAGAGTATTTGATCATTGGCACCGGTAGACGAGCCAAAATTATGGCCATAAGCAATAGATAGTATTTTCTTGGTCTAATATTAAAAGGTTCAGTATTTAATTCAATATGTATATATGAGGTGGCTCCTGTTTGAGCCATCTTATTTTATGTTTTGTCCTTCGAAATAAATTCTGCCTTCCTTCAAGGGTTTTACATTCCATTTTTAATAATTTAAGTTTCAAAAAAATAAAGGGATTTTTACAAATATATAGAAGTTATCATAGTTGAATGTCGTTTTAGGAATGAATTTCGTTTTTATTGCTGAAAGGACACTAAAATTCTGGAATTGACTTAGACACAGGACTATGTCTTTTAAAATAAACAATATTGAAAGAGAGGGAAATTCATGTTTGGATTTGGATCGGATATTGGTATTGACCTAGGTACAGCGAGTGTTTTGGTTTATGTAAAAGGAAAGGGTATTGTGCTACAGGAGCCTTCCGTTGTGGCCATTGATAATAATACTAATCGAATTTTAGCAGTAGGCCATGAGGCTCGAAAAATGCTTGGGAGAACGCCAGGAAATATCGTAGCCATTCGACCTTTGAAGGACGGTGTTATTTCCAACTATGAAATGACCGAAAGAATGTTAAAGTATTTTATCAACAAAACCGTTGGCAGAAAACTTTTCTTTAAACCCAAAATTATTGTCTGTGTACCCAGCGGTGTAACCGAGGTTGAAAAAAGAGCAGTAATCGATGCTACCAACGAAGCCGGAGCTAGAATGACCTATATTATTGAAGAGCCAATTGCAGCCGCCATTGGGGCAGGCCTGGATATTTCCAAGCCTAATGGACATATGGTGGTAGACATCGGAGGCGGAACCTCAGATATTGCCGTCATCTCCCTGGGGGGAATTGTCGTCAGTACCTCGATTAAGATTGCCGGTGATAAATTTGATGAAGCCATTATTCGATATATGCGTAAAAAGCATAATATCATGATTGGTGAAAGAACAGCAGAGGATTTAAAAATTAATATTGGTACCGCCTATCCAAGAAAAGAAGAGGCAGCTATGGAGGTAAGAGGAAGAAATTTAGTATCGGGCTTACCGGTCAATATTAAAATTACCAGCTCTGAAATGCAAATGGCCCTGGAGGAATCAGTGACCTCCATTGCCGACGCCGTCCATAGTGTATTGGAAAGGACTCCCCCTGAGCTGGCGGCAGATATTGCTGATCAGGGAATTATTATGACCGGTGGCGGCGGCCTGCTGTGGGGCCTTGACAAGCTCATTGAGAAGCGCACGGGAATTCCCGTCTACATTGCAGAGGATGCGGTCTCTTGTGTGGCAAAGGGAACGGGAAAGGCCTTAGACTCGCTGCATATATTAGAACATGGTATGCAGGTTTCCAGAACAAAATACCGATGAAAAAGAGCTTAATAGGTATTCAGCACTAGATTGGAAAAATTAAAGAATATCCTCAAAGAATTCAATAAAAAAGCCGATATACTATAGAGAAGATAATTTGAGGTGGTTAAATGCTAAGAGGATTATACACTGCCGTTTCGGCGATGCAGACAACAGAAAAACGAATTGATGTCATTTCCAACAATATGGCTAATGTCAATACCACAGGCTTTAAAAGGGATGTGGTGGTAACAGAGACCTTTCCTGAGGTGCTGCTTCATAAAATTAACGGGAAGCTGCCTGTAGAAACCTTTGATTATACTGCTGGGGTTTCTGCTGTAAGGGAAGGAGAAGCTTATCAGCTAACGGCGGATAATGGTTTTTTTGCTGCCCAAACTCCCAATGGAACCAGCTATAACAGGGAAACCTATTTTGCTGTTGACCCAGAAGGGTATTTAAGAACCTACAGCAGGGATATCGATGGAAATATTGATACGACCTATGGTTATCTCATATTAGATAACGGTGGGAATCCTGTTAATGTAGGGCAACAGCCCTTTGAAATCAGCCCAGGAGGGCAGGTTGTAGTCAATGGACAGGCCATTGCCAACCTTCTTACCCGGGGTGGGCCCAATGTAATTGGTACCATTAATGGTGGACTTCGCCTCAATATGATAGAGGCCAACTATTCCCAGGGAGGCCTTGAAGAAACAGGCAACCCACTTCATTTTGCCATTAAGGGAAGGGGCTTTTTCCAGGTAATGAATCAACAGGGAGAACGCTTTTATACCAGAGATGGAGCCTTTACTTTAAATGATGCAGGTGAAATTATTAATTCAGAAGGCTACTATCTCTTAAATGAGCAGGGCTGGTCAATTCCTGTTGCAGGTCAGGATTTTATCCTGAGTGAGCAGGGAGAGATTTTGGTCAATGGGCAGGTCGTTGATCGGGTGGCCCTTATCGATATTGTCAATGAAAGAGACATCAGAAAGCATGGTGAAGGTCATTACTACATGGCCCCCAATACAGAAGCAGAGATTAGACCCTTCCAGGGCGAAGTATTTCAGGGATACTTAGAGGCCTCCAATGTCAATCCCATAAGGGAAATGGTTGAGATGATCAGTGCCTATCGTACCTATGAATCCAACCAAAAGGTTGTAAGGGCCTACGATGAAATTCTACAGCGGGCAGTAAATGATATCGGAAAGGTTTAAAAAATTGAACGAAATAACAAGGGTATTAGGCCCTGGGGTAATGGAAATATAGCATAGCATTTGATAAATAGCCATAAGAGAGGAGTAAGATTATGAGAGCGTTATGGACAGCCGCTTCGGGGATGAAGGCTCAGCAGTTGAATATTGATACCATATCAAACAACCTGGCCAATGTCAATACAACCTCCTATAAAAAGCAAAGGGTTGAGTTCAAGGATTTATTATATGCCACCTTGGGCAGGGCCGATTTAAATGATGGTGTAGGTAAGCCGGTCAATTTACAGGTGGGGCACGGAGTCATGCCGGTGGCCACCTCAAGAAATTTCTTAACGGGAAGTATGGAGCGAACAGAAAGCCCATTGGATGTAGCCATTAACGGGGATGGATTTTTTGCCATTGAAGGCCCCAATGGGGAACTGCTGTATACTCGAGATGGAAACTTTAAGCTAAGTGTTGAAGATACTGATCGGACCTTGGTGACATCCGATGGGTACTTTGTGTTGAGCGATTTTGACGATGTCATTGTTTTTGATGAAAACATGAGTGATATCAATATCGCCTCAGACGGACTAATTACCGCCAAAAATCAAGAAGGTGAAATTGTAGAAGTAGGAAGATTAAAGCTGGTGAAATTTATTAACCCTGAAGGCTTAGAGGCAGTAGGTAAAAACTTCTACAAGACCACCGTGGCATCTGGTGAAGAAATCGCCATGGAGGGTGAAGAGCGTACCAGTGAGATTTTACAGCAATATCTTGAAACCTCCAATGTACAGCTGGTGGATGAAATGGTTAGAATGATTACCGCCCAAAGAGCCTACGAGATCAATTCAAAGGCGATTCAAACCAGTGATGAAATGTTGGGCATTGCCAATAATCTGAAACGATAGGCCTAAAACAGACTTGAATAGGCAGGTGGAGTAGATGGAAATTAATAATATTAATTGGATAAATCAATCCTTATCGGTAAAAAGTGATCAAAATTTAAAGGAACAACCCGAGGAGCTGCTGAAGGCCTGTAAGGAATTTGAAAGCATTTTGGTCAACCTAATGCTTAAACAGATGCGGGCCACCGTTCCTGTGGATTCAGAAAAAAGTCAGGCCAGGGAAATATATGAATCAATGTATGATGAAGCGTTGTCTCAGGAATTGGTACAGGGTGAGGGACTCGGTCTTGCCAAACAATTATATCAGCAGTTATCTACCTTTTATCAGCGTCCATCCTATGAAGGACAGGAATAAAAAGATAGCTGTTTAAGTCTCATATTAAAAAAGAAGGGCATCATAGCTGACTATTGTCACAATCAGCTATGATGCCCTTTGCTTTAAAAAGAATTGCTGTTTAATAATTGTATCCCTGTGGAAAGTAGGATAAAATAAATAATGACAGGCTTTATTGTCATTCGTAAACAATATATAAAGAGCCGCGTTATCATGGAAGGAGTATACAATTATGTTGTTAAATAATATGGAAATACAAAGTATAATACCCCATCGTTATCCATTTCTATTGGTGGATAAAATCTTAGAAATGGAGCCGGGTAAAAGGGCTGTAGGGATTAAAAATGTTACGATTAACGAGCCTTTCTTTCAAGGGCATTTTCCTGGAATTCCAATTATGCCGGGGGTTTTAATTGTTGAGGCCCTGGCCCAGGTGGCAGCCGTTGCCTGCATGGGGCAGGCAGAAAACAAAGGAAAGCTGGGGCTATTTACTGGAATTGATCAATGTAAATTTAGGAGACAGGTGGTACCAGGAGATATCTTAAGACTTGAAGTTGAAATTACAGCCATGCGTAAGGGAATCGCAAAGGCAAGGGCTAAGGCCCTGGTAGACAATGAGGTCGCCTGTAGTGCAGATTTAACCTTTGCAATGGTAGACACTCCCCAGGGATCTCGAACTTTTACTTAATGCAGGAAAAGGGGGCAGCGGGTAAATCCCTGGCAAATTGACCTTACCAGAGAACGGAATGTGGTAATAAAAGACATTTTATATCAACTGAGTGAATAAAATTGATCCTGAGGGATCCAATAGAGGAAGAGATGACCTATGTCAAAAAGTGGACGGGCTGCGAAATCGGCCGTTATTGTAATGGCTTTTATCTTAGCCAGCAAGGCCATGGGCTTTTTTCGTGAAATATTGATTGCTGCTGTATATGGCTCTGGCGAGACCACTGACACCTATTATCTTGTATATAAGGGAATTGGAATTTTTATCAGTATACTGAATAGTGCCATACTCACGACGCTACTGCCCATTTTTAGCGAGATAAATGAAAAAAAGGGAAAAGGTGAGCTTCAGGGGTTTGCAGGTCTAATGATGAACACCGCAGGAATTTTTACGGTTCTATTGACCCTAGTCATTTGGATTATCTCGCCCTGGGCCGTAAAAATTTTGGGCCCGGGTTTTTCGGGAGAACAGGTCTCTTTAGCCGTGGAACTGTTTCGGGTTGGATTTATCATGATTATCTTTGTCATGATTACCTCCGTCATCACCGTTTATATGCATTATCATGAGCAATTTACCATTCCGGCAGCTTCAGGGATACCCCTTAATATTGTGGTAGTTGGGTTTCTGCTGTTGTTTGCCGGAATCAAGGGAATTGAAGGTCTTATGACTGCCATGGTGGTGGGCTATGGTATACAATTATTAATTATGATACTATTTCTGTTAAAAATGAAATATAAACACAGCTGGCGTACCGGCTTTCAAAGCCCCTATCTGAAAAAAACCCTTGGCCTTGCGGTTCCGGTTATGATTGGAACAACAGTTCAGCAAATTAACACTGTCATTGACACCAATCTGGCTTCTCAATTGAAGCCCGGCAGCCTTTCCAGTCTAAGCTATGCCTCAAAGCTTGAAGAAGTTATTGTGGGTGTGTTTATATTAACAGTTTCAAGTATTTTCTTTCCCATGCTGACAAAGGAATTTTCCCACCGGAATTATACTGGAATGAAGGAGATCATGTCCTATGGCATTAATTTCATTTTACTGGTAACAATACCTGTAACGGTTGGTGTCTTTGTCCTTTCACAGCCTTTAGTAAAGCTGTTTTTTGAGAGGGGCATGTTTGATGAAACTGCCACTGCAATGACCTCCATGGCCTTTATTTTTTATTCCATTGGGTTAACCGGGATCGGTATCAGGGAAATGGCCAGTAAAATGTTCTACTCCATAAAGGATACCAAGACCCCCATGCTGATCGGGGTAATGGGGGTTTTCATCAATGTTACGCTGAATTTGATTTTAATCAGATACCTGGAGCATAGCGGCCTCGCACTGGCAACCAGCATTGCAACACTGGTGTCGGCCCTTTTAATGATGATCGTATTAAGAAAAAAGCTAGGGACAATTAAGGGAAGCTATCTTCTACAAACTGCCCTGAAAATATCCCTGGCATCTGGGGTCATGGGACTGACTCTATGGTTCTTTAAGCCCCTGGTTTGGAGGGGGATTGAATTAGGATTTTCAACAGGTGTCATTTACCTAACCCTTGTTATCCTAGCAGGTGGATTCCTCTATGGTGTTTTATGCTATCTATTGGACATTAAGGAATTAAAGCTGGTTATTAATAAGGGGCAAGGTTATTTAAAGCGGAAGGGAATACTTAAATTTTAGGTATTCAATGAATATATTATATTTGGGAATGAAGCAAATCGGGAGGGAGAGCATCCATGGATTTAAAAACCATTAAAAATTATGAAAGCTGGTTACAGGATGATTATTTTGATGAATTGACCAGGGAAGAGGTAAGGGCCCTCAGGGGGCAGGATCAGGAAATTGAAGATCGTTTTTATAAGGATTTGGAATTTGGTACTGCCGGCCTACGGGGAATTTTAGGGGCGGGAACCAATAGAATGAATCTTTACACCGTTCGTAAGGCAACCCAGGGCCTGGCTAATTACATTCTTTCCTTTGGCAAGGTGGTCTCCAAAAAGGGGGTAGCCATCGCCTATGATTCCAGGCATATGTCCACGGAATTCAGTGAAGAGGCAGCTTGTGTGCTGGCGGCCAATGGGATCAAGGCCTATGTATTCAGGCGCTTGGTTCCCACTCCCTTATTATCCTATGCTGTCAGGGCCCTGGGGGCAACAGCGGGAATAATGATTACTGCCAGTCATAATCCCTCTAATTATAATGGTTATAAGGTATACTGGGATGACGGTGCCCAGGTGGCAACCCAGCGTGCAAAGGAAATCTCCAATGAAATAAATCGCCTGAACCAATACCACGAAATACATGCCATGGCCCTTGAAGAAGCGAAGAAGCTGGGACTCTTTCAATATATTGAAAAAGGCCTTGAGGATGACTATATTGCAGCTGTCAAGTCACTGTCCCTAAGGTCGGAGTCGATTCAAGAAGCAGGCCAAAGCCTGAAGATTATCTACACACCCCTTCACGGCACCGGTAATCTGCCGGTGAAGCGGGTATTAAAGGAAATAGGCTTTCAACAGGTATACGGAGTTTTAGAGCAGGAATGTCCCGATCCTAATTTTTCTACTGTGAAATATCCCAATCCTGAGGAAAGGGAAGCCTTTAAGCTGGCCATCGGACTGGCTGAAAGGGCAGGGGCGGAATTAATCATTGGTACTGACCCCGATTGTGATCGAGTGGGGGCTGTGGTAAAGGATCAGACCGGGGAATTTATTGTCTTAAGCGGAAACCAGATTGGTGCCCTGCTGGTGGATTATATATTAAAGGGCCTTAAAGAAAAGAAGACATTGCCTGTAAATGGTGTCATTATAAAAACCATTGTGACCAGTGAAATGGGGGCAGCCATTGCTGAATCCTATGGTGTGGCTACTTTGAATACCCTTACGGGCTTTAAGTATATTGGTGCTAAAATTAAAGATTTTGAGGAAACCGGTGAATATCAATATTTATTTGGATACGAGGAAAGCTATGGCTATTTGGCAGGAACCCATGCCAGAGATAAGGATGCAGTGGTGGCTTCCATGCTAATCTGTGAAATGGCCGCTTATTATCATACCCTGGGACTAAATTTATACCAAGCCCTTGAAAGGCTTTACCAACGCCATGGCTATTATTTAGAAGGACTAAAATCCATTACCCTGAAGGGGAAGGAAGGAATTGAAAAGATACAAGAAACCCTGGAGAATTTAAGGGTTAATCCGCCTAGGGAATTACACGGGAGAAAGGTACAGGTTTTAGAGGATTATTTAAAGGGGGAGGCCTATGATTTTGCTACAGGCCGCCACTACACCATTGAGTTGCCTAGGGAAAATGTCTTAAAGTTTAAGCTGGAGGACGAGGGCTGGGTGTGTTTGAGACCCTCAGGAACCGAGCCGAAGCTTAAAATCTATACTGGAATCAAGGCTCGAGGCCTTAATGAGGGACAATTGGAGCTAGAGCATCTATTGGAGGCCTTTGAAGAGGTCATGGGATTATCTTAACGAGGTGGTTGAATGCAGGTATTAATTATTGATGATGAAAAGCTGTTGGTAAAGGGGCTAAAAAAAAGCCTCGAGCAGGAAGGCTTTCAAGTTTCCACAGCCTATGACGGGGAGGCGGCCTGGGACACTCTCCAGAATAAGGATTTTGATATCGTTATTCTAGATCTTATGCTGCCTAAAATCGATGGAATCAGCCTTTGTCGAAGGATTAGGGAAAAATCAGAGGTGCCGATTATTATGCTAACAGCCAAGGACTCAGACATCGATAAAATCTTAGGCCTGGAGCTGGGGGCCGATGATTATATGACGAAGCCCTTTAACACCCGGGAACTGATTGCCAGAATCAGGGCCATCTTTAGACGAATGGAAAAACAGCAGAAAAAGACGGTGACCTTCAGTTCAAAAAACCTTCAGGTAAATGCCATCGATCGCTCTGTCACGATTGGAAGCAAAATAATTGATCTGACCCCCAAGGAATTTGATATCTTGGAGTTTTTAATCAGAAGCAAGGGCCAGGTCTTCACCAGGGAGCAAATATTTCAGTATATTTGGAACGAGCCCTGCTTTGATACAAGAACAATTGATGTTCATATAAAAAATCTTAGAGAAAAGCTGAAGGATGAAGAGGAGGAGCAGCCCTATATTCAAACTAAATGGGGGGTAGGCTATTACTTTAGAAAGGATTGATTAAGCATGTTCTTTTCAATCAGAAATAAGCTAACAGTCATCTATACCCTCTTAATTCTTATTCCTTTAGTGCTGGTGAATTACATGGCCGTTCAAAATATGAGCCGATCCGTATTTAATGAGGTTCAGGTGAACACTTTGAAAACCGCCAATATTATTGGGAATTTAAGTCGAGACCACATCAACGACCTGGTATATCTAAAAAGAATTACCAAGCAATACGGGTCGTCCATAGAAGGCAGAATTCTAATTGTAAATGACCAGAGAAGTGTGCTGGTAGATAGCTATAATCTGTTGGATTGGGAGACGATAAACAATAAAGAAGTAAGGGAAGCCCTGGATGGGCAAGAATCCCTAGGCTATTATGAACGGCAGGAAGACATCCTGCAGGTGGCTGTACCAATCTTTAGAACCATTGAAGGGGAAAGGCAGGTGGTGGGAATTGTATTGATCTCCACTGCCGTTACGGATCTTTATCAACAGGTAAGGGATTTTAGAAGACAGCTTAATTTGGTTTCATTTACTGCTGCCCTGGTGGGGGGGCTGGCAGCCTTTATAGCCAGTAGTCGAATGGCGGCTCCTATTGCGGCCCTTTCCAAGGCGGCTAAAAGGATTGGTCAGGGACAATTGGGAGAAACCGTACAAATCAAATCAAAGGACGAATTGGGAAGACTGGCAGATAATTTTAATCAAATGAGCCAGGAGCTATATCGTATAGATCAGGGTAGAACCCAATTTATAGGCGATGTGTCCCATGAATTAAAGACTCCTTTGGCTTCCATGAAGGCCCTAATTGATTCCTTACTTTATGGTGAAGATGATTTGGCTATTTATCGAGAATATTTACAGGATATGGATTCAGAAATTGATCGGTTAACAAGCTTGATTCAATCCCTATTGACCATGACAAAGCTAGAGGAGCAGGGAATCAAAGTTAAAGAAATAGATATAAATCTTTTATTGGCCGATACAGTAAAAATTTTAAGGCCGCTGATTCAACAAACCGCAGTAGCCGTCACGATAGACCTACCTCAATCAGTTTATGTTCAGTGTGATCCCAATCGAATACAGGAGGTTTTTATCAATCTGATGGATAATGCCATCAAATATCGAGATATATCAAAGGCCCATCAAATTGTAAGGATCTCTCATAAAATCAATCGAGATGGTCTTCATTTAATGATCGCCGATAATGGTGTTGGAATAAGTAGGGAAGATCGAGAGGCAATTTTCGAAAAATTTTATAGATCCGATGTTTCCCGCTCCAGAGATACAGGGGGAGCAGGCATTGGACTTTCTCTGGTCAAGAGAATACTTGATGTACATCACTGGAAAATCAGTGTTGAGAGCGAGTCTGGAGAAGGAACGATTTTTTCAATCCACATTCCTAAAGGTTCCTTTAGCCTTCCTTCATAGAATCTTTACAAATCTTCAGCGGCCCTTCATAAATATTGAGTATAATGTTATTACAAAGCAGCAATTAGTCTGGAAGGGAGAGAAAAAAATGAAAAGAACAATAACCATACTATTGATAGCAATTATGGCTTTATCATTGGCAGCCTGCGGCAGGCAGCCGGTAGAAACACCCCAGGACCCTGACAAGGATCAAGATATTATTATTGATCCCAAGCCAGAGGGGGAAAAGGTTGAGGTAACCCTGTATTATATGAATGAAGAATATATTGCCACTGGTGATGAAAGTCTAGAAAAGGCTATTGCCGTCAAGAGAGAAGTGCTGGTGGGGGAAAAACCCTTGGAGGAAGTGGTTTTAGCAGAGCTCCAAAAGCAGCCCCAGGAGGAGGGAATCACAACGTCCCTAGAAGAAATCAAGGTTTTAAGTGTTGAAACTGCTGAAAATACAGCCTATGTTAATTTAGCCGGAGATAAACTCCATGGAGGTTCTCTGCAGGAAACCTCGATTTTGACCCAGATGATTCTTTCTTTAACAGAGCTGGAAGGTATTGAACAGGTTCAGATTTATGTAGACGGAAGCGTAAGGGAAACCCTGATGTCTCATTATTTTATTCAGGAACCCTTAACCAGAAAGGATATAGGATACTAAGAAAAAAATCAGCGAAGACCTTCGCTGATTTTTTTATGTAAATTTTTTCGAAGATTTTGTCATTTAGTACCAGAGACCCCTTTACAAGCTTTAACATAAATGAGAAGATTTTGGTAAACGACCCAATCATATTATCATAAGGGGGAAGAGAAAAAAACTGTTATTGGTTTTGTGAAGAAATCAACTAATAGGGAATTGCAATGGTGTGCTAAGTGAATATTACATATTTTTCACTTATGTTAAAAGTGTATTACAAAGCAGTTTTTTCTTGTAAACTATGGTAGACTCTAATTATAGTCTTGGAAAAATTTCGGTGGTGGTATAAATGAAAATAATTTTTATTGTATTTTTAATTGCTCTTTATATTTTACTGGATTTTAACGGACGAGATGAAAAGCAGAAAGACCCTCAATATTGAAATATATTCTATTCCCCCTCCTCCTTCTATAGGCCTGATAATCAGGGCCTATAGTTTTTTGCAGAAAAAAAGCCCCTGTCCATTGATTCACCCTTTTAAGTCTGCTATCATAAGATGAGCAGAACAATACGTGGCTTTGGTCAGGTAAGGGAGTATATATCACAAAGGCCCTGTCGAGTCTCAGTATTCCTTTGATCAACCTAATGATCGGTCAAAAAAAACCTTCAGTGTGAAGTGAACATCCGAAGGTTTTGTTTTTACTATGATTTCTTACTTAATTCGTGGAACTGGTTAATTAAGTCGTCTATCTGGCCATTAAGCTTTAAGATTTTCTGTTTGTCGGCTTTCTCCTCCATAAGGTGTCGCAGATGAGCTTTTAAAGATTCAATCTCGTTTTTTAGCATCTTCACTTTATCCATACTCTGCCCCCCTTAACCAATAAGTGCTGTCTAAAGAAAACATGCAGCTAAATGTAATGTTATTATACCAATGATTACATTTAATAAACAATAGATTTAAGTTAAAATTATACAAAATTCCTAAAAATAACAGACCATCCTCTAAGGAATCTTTTTCAAAATATATGATATAATGGTAATACAGAAGAATTGAGGTGAACTGATGGGAAAAATATTTGAGGTGATAACCCGAGAACTGATGGTGCTGCTGGTTGCCGCCATGCCCTTGGCAGAGCTGAGGGGAGCGATCCCACTGGGGGTTTCCTTAGGAATGCATCCTTTACATGCAACATTATTGGGGGTTCTGGGCAGCTTAATTCCTGTACCCTTTCTGTTATTTTTTCTAAAGCCTGTTGTATTATTCTTTAGAGATTTAAAGCCCTTTAAAAATCTGGTGAACCGAATTTTACGAAGGACCATTAAGAAAAGCGATAAAATTAAACGTTACAGTGCCCTGGGCCTGGTATTGTTTGTTGCTATCCCATTACCAACCACCGGGGTATGGTCAGGGTGCCTGGCCGCCACAATATTTAATATTCCTATCAAAATAGCCTTTCCGGCCATCGCCCTGGGCACCGTCGTAGCGGGCAGCATTATGTTTACCTTGAGCTATGTTATTACAAGTATTTAGAAGCAGGTTAGATGAAAATACAAGCTTTTTTAAAAGTTTCATATTAGTAAAAAATATGTTGACAGATATACAACTCAATGATATTATGAGTTAGTAATTCAATTAAATAAAAATCTTGATGCCTTATCAAGAGTGGTGGAGGGAAGGGCCCGATGATACCCGGCAACCGTAGCGTACGGTGCTAATTCCCACAGATTCTGATTCTGAAAGATGAGGTAAGCATATATAGTTGATATGCCTCTTCTTGAAAGAGGTTTTTTTATTGCAATCAATTATTCCTATTTCAGATCAGCATATTTTCCTGGCATGGATGGGTATATTAGTACAGAAAACCTTCACGCTCAGGAAGCTCGATTATACAGATAGCCTGATAACATTAGGAAAAGGGAGGTAATTTTTAATGGCACGAAGACTATTTACTTCAGAGTCAGTGACAGAAGGACATCCAGATAAGATCTGTGACCAAATTTCTGATGCAGTATTAGATGCAATATTTGAAAAGGATCCAAAGGCCAGAGTTGCTTGTGAAACCACTGTTACCACTGGATTGGTTCTGGTGGCCGGTGAAATCACCACCGATTGCTACGTTGATATTCCAAAGGTAGTTAGAAAGACAATTGAAGAAATTGGCTATACCCGTGCAAAGTTTGGCTTTGACTGCGATACCTGCGCCGTTTTAACAGCCATTGACGAGCAGTCCTCTGATATTGCCATGGGGGTTGATGAGGCGTTAGAGAGAAAAAAGGGGCAAATGGTAGATGAACTGGAGGCCATCGGTGCTGGTGATCAAGGGATTATGTTTGGCTTTGCCTGCAATGAAACACCTGAATTGATGCCTTTACCAATTTCCTTGGCCCATAAGCTTTCAAAGCGACTTTCTGATGTACGCAAGGATGGTACCCTTGATTATTTAAGACCTGATGGAAAAACCCAGGTGACTGTAGAGTATGATGGCGATAAGCCCCTGCGTATTGACACAATTGTTATTTCCACCCAGCATGGCCCTGAGGTAGACCAGGAAACCATCGAAAGGGATTTAATCAAGCATGTGATCAATCAGGTGGTGCCGGCTGGTTTGCTGGACGAAAAGACCAAGTATTATATTAACCCGACGGGCCGGTTTGTAATCGGTGGACCCCAGGGTGATGCCGGGTTAACCGGTAGAAAGATTATTGTTGACACCTATGGCGGCTATGCCCGTCATGGCGGCGGTGCCTTTTCTGGGAAGGACCCAACAAAGGTGGATCGTTCTGCTGCCTATGCTGCCAGGTATGTAGCAAAAAATATCGTGGCTGCAGGCCTTGCCGATAAATGTGAAATTGAACTGGCCTATGCCATTGGGGTGGCCCAGCCTGTATCGGTATTGGTAGAAACCTTTGGTACAGGAAAGGTGGATGAGGGATTGCTGGTTGAACTGGTGAGGAAACACTTTGATTTAAGACCAGCGGCCATTATTCGAGACTTAGATTTGAGAAGGCCAATTTATAAACAAATTGCAGCCTACGGACACTTTGGAAGAACCGATTTGGCCCTACCCTGGGAAAAAACTGACAAGGCAGAAATTCTTAGAAGAGAGGCCCTGGGACAATAAGATATCCCTTGGATGATTTATAAAGACCCTATTTGTGATGGAATAGGGTCTTTATTATGTTCAGCTAACTTTTATGGTATAATATTACTATTAACAATTGCTTAAGAGGTGAGAACCCTGATAGAGGTAGAAGGAAAACTAGTTGAAGTGATATATCAAAATGAATCCAATGGGTATACGGTAGGGATTTTGTCTGCGGCGGAAGAGGATATCACCGTCGTTGGAATCCTGCCTGCCCTCCGGGAAGGGGAGGACCTCATTGTAAAGGGTAGGTGGACCATGCACCCCAGCTATGGCAGACAGCTGGAGGTGCAGGAATATAAGCCGGTGAAGCCCTCCACCATAGAGGGGATGATCAGCTATTTATCATCTGGTATGATCCATGGAATCGGAGAAAAGATGGCCAGGAGAATTGTAGATTATTTTGGTTTGGAAACCTTTGATATTTTACAGGCTGAGCCCCATCGTCTAAAGGAGGTGCCGGGAATTGGAGAAGCAAAGGCCGGTTCCATTGCTGAGGCCTTTCGAGAGCAGCGGGAGCTGAGGGAGATTATATTATTTCTTTCTCAATATGGTATTACCCCCAACTATGCCATCAAAATTTATAAAAAATATGGAGAAAAAACAATCCCCTTGATTCAGGAAAACCCTTATCGATTAGCAGAGGATGTAACTGGAATTGGTTTTAAAAAGGCAGATCATATTGCCCAGACCATGGGAATTCCCCTTGATTCAAAATATCGTATTTTAGCAGCGACCAAATACCTGTTGAACAGCTTTCACACCGAGGGGCACACCTATGCCCCCTGGGCAGACTTGGTCCATAGGACGACTGACCTGGTGGGAGCAAGCCCTCAATCGGTGGAGGATGCCATACAGCATCTAACCCTGGAACAAAAGATTCATCTTGAAAGGAATGGCGAAACCTTTCATATCTACTCGATGGTCTATTACTATGCAGAGACCTATACATGCAAAAAACTGATTGAGCTTGCCCAGGTTAATTTCCAGTCCTCCAGCTTAAATATTGATGAGGAGCTACATAAAATAGAAAAGGAGGAGGAAATTCTTTTGGCTTCCAATCAAAAAGAAGCCATTAAGCAATCGATACAAAACGGCATTACAGTCATCACCGGAGGGCCTGGTACCGGCAAGACCACCACGATTAATACGCTAATTCGGATTTTTGAAAAGCTGCAGTTAAAAATACTGCTGGCGGCCCCTACGGGAAGGGCTGCCAAAAGAATGACAGAGGCCACGGGAAAAGAGGCCAAAACCATTCATAGATTGTTGGAAATAGGGTATGGCGATGAAGAACAGGAAATGAGCTTTCAAAAAAATGAGGAGGACCCCCTTGAGGCCGATGTCATTATTGTTGATGAAATGTCCATGGTAGATATTTTATTGATGCATAGCCTGTTAAAGGCTATCCGGCCGGGAACTCGCCTGATTTTGGTAGGAGACGTTGATCAGCTTCCCTCTGTGGGGGCGGGCAATGTATTAAGGGACATAATCGAAAGTAAGATTATTCAGGTGGTCCGGTTGACAGAAATTTTTAGACAAGCCCGGGAAAGCATGATTGTCGTTAATGCCCATCGCATTAACCAGGGCGATCCTCCCCAATGTAATGTAAAGGATAAAGATTTCTATTTTATTGGCCGAAATAATAAAGAAGTCCTTTTACAAACACTGGTTCAGCTGGTAAAGGAACGGCTGCCAAGGCATTATGGCTTTGATCCCTTGAAGGATATTCAGGTGCTGTCGCCCATGAAAAAGGGTGAGGTGGGTATGATCAATCTGAACAAGGCCCTGCAGCAATCCTTAAACCCACCGGAAAAATGGAAGGCTGAAAAGGAATATGGCGGAAAGCTGTATCGAGTTGGAGACAAGGTCATGCAAATCAAAAATAATTATTCTCTACAATGGATTATCATCGATTCCCAGGGACAAGATGAACGGGGGGAGGGGGTTTTTAATGGCGACATTGGCTCAGTCCACGCCATTGACTTCCAGCAGCAGCAGCTCTCCGTACTCTTTGACGAAAATCGTCTGGTTAATTATGAATTTAATCAATTGGATGAGCTGGAGCTGGCCTATTGCGTGACGGTACATAAGAGCCAGGGAAGTGAGTTCCCCGTAGTGGTAATGCCCATAACCTGGGGGCCGCCGATGCTATTGACAAAAAATCTCCTTTACACCGCCGTAACCAGGGCTAGAAATTTAGTGGTGATGGTAGGTACAGAGGCCTACCTGAATCAAATGGTGAAAAATGACAGAATTATTCAGCGATATTCAGGTCTTGGGCAACGGATGAAAGGTTTTTTTGAATTTCAACAGGGGGGAATATAGTCTTAAATATTCCTTTTCCGGCAGGAAATAGTCAAAAAAATGTTGAATTAAAAGACAGGATTCAATATGATTAAAGAAACAGGTGAGCTATGAAATATAGAAAATATATTCAATCCTATGCTGAAGCCCTTGGAGATTTAATCTTTCCGCCCAAAACAGAGTGTATTATCTGTAAGAACTCCCTAACAGAAAAAGATCGCTCCTATATATGCACTAGCTGCCGGGATCAGCTTCCCTTTGTTCCTCAAGGCAGATGGATACAATCTGGGGTTTTATTGGGCACTGAATCAATGCGGATGTTTTCAGTCTTTGAATATCAGGGTGATATTGTTAAACTAATATTCAGGCTAAAATACCAGCATCAAACTTATTTAGCCAGGATATTGGGAAGGATGATGGCTCTGCATATTCAGCGGGAACGGTTAAATATAGACTTGATGATACCCGTACCGCTGTATCAAAAACGACACAGCCAGCGGGGCTTTAATCAATCAGCCCTGCTGTCAAAATATATTGCAATGGAATGTCAGGTAGACACCAGCCTTAATAACTTGATCAGAATTAAAAGCACCAGAGTTATGCATCAGCTGTCGAGGCTTAAGCGACGACAAAATGTCAAGGATGCCTTTGCTTTAAAAAAACCCCATCAGGTGATGGGACTGAATATTTTGTTAATTGATGATATTTTGACCACTGGGTCAACAGTTGAAGCATGCGGCAAGCTATTACTGGAGGCGGGAGCCAAATCAGTGACAGTATTTACCTTGGCCCGCAGTCTTAAAAAGAATGTATAGTCTGAGAGGGGGATCTTATTATGGAACTGAGGAATTGTTCAAAATGCGGCAGGGTATTTGCATACAATGGAATCGATGTTTGTTCCCGTTGTATGTCTAACGACGAGGATGATTTTAAAAGGGTAAAGGAATACCTTTATGATAACCCGGGAGCGACGGTTTCCGAGGTTTCTGAAGCAACCCAGGTCACAGAAAAGCAAATACTGCGTTATCTTCGAGAAAATAGAATTGAAATCCGAGAGGAAAATAATTATCTGTTGGATTGTGAAAGATGTGGAAAATCAATTAGAAGCGGAAGATTTTGTGATGAATGTATTATTGAAATGCACCGGGAATTTACAGCAGTAACCAAGCCAAAGGCCCCGGAAAAGAATCGTGAAAAGAATCGTATAGACAAAAGCGGACACAAGATGTACATTACAGAAATCAGAAAAAAGTTAAAATAAGCTTAAGAAACACCTGACGATTGCCGATAATATGTTAGAGAGATAAATCGGAAAGAGTTGAGGTGTTTTTTTATGAAAATTAATCATCATCCCAATGTCATTCAGGCTATGAAAATCTATGATAAAACCAATCACCAGGCATCATCGGTGAAGGAATCGCAGCGATGTAAGGATCAATTGCAGCTATCCGACGGCGCCAAGGATTTTCAGGTGGCAGTGAAGGCCTTTAATAAGCTGCCCGAGATTCGAGAAGAAAAGGTGAAGGCCCTGAAGGAAAAAATACAACAGGGAACCTACGATATTTCGGGTAAGGAAATTGCCGATAAAATAATAGCCAGTATTCACATTGATAAAAAAATCTAGCCTCCGTTGGAGAAGGGTTTGAGGTGATAATATGCTAGAAAGGGAAGTGGAGCAGTTAAAAGAGGCACTTTTTCAAGAGCTCCAAATGTATGAAGAGGTATTAAATCTTGAAAAGAGTAAAACAGAGGTCATTAAAAGGGGCAAGGTAAAGGAATTGGAAGAAATGACTAAAAAAGAGCAGCAATATATGATGAAAATGGGAACCTTTGAGAGAATTAGAAGATCCGTTTTTATCAATGCTGCCGATACCCTTGAGGTAGATGAAATTGACAGCTTGTCAGAGTTTTTGCTTCATTTGACCGATCAACAGGTAATAGATGAATTAGATGAAATAAGATATAAGCTTCTTGAAACCATTGAGGCAATCCATGAAACCAATCAAATTAACCAAAAGCTAATGGAGCAGCATCTGGAATATATTGAAATGAGTTTGGAATTAATGACTGATCATTTAACTGATGATAACAATTATGGAAAAAAAGCAGATGGAAAGGGAAAAGTTAAGACAAACCTCTTCGATGCAAGGGTTTAATAAAAGGAGGGTTACAAATGCGTTCAACTTTTTTAGGTTTTAATACAGTCAGATCAGGTTTATTTGCCGCCCAAAGAGCCTTAGATATCACCGGTCACAATATATCCAATGTTAATACGGTGGGGTATTCCAGGCAAAGGCTAAATCAAGCCCAAAGTACCCCCATGGCCCTCTATGGCGGACAGGGGATGCTGGGAACCGGCGTTGATACCCTATCGATTACCCAGGTCAGAAATGAATTTCTAGATTACAAATATCGTGGCGAGGTTACTACATATGGTTATTGGGCTGCCAAGCAGGAGGGCCTAAGCTTCATAGAAGCGATCTTCAACGAACCCTCAGATTCAGGTATCACCACTGTGGTAGATGAATTATTTAATGCCCTTCAGGAGCTCAGTAAAACTCCAGAAAAATTAACCACCAGAACCCTGGTAAGGGAAACAGCCATTACCTTTACCAATACCGTAAACAATATGTATAATCAGCTGGAAAAAATGGCTAAGGATTTAAATTATGAGGTGCAAACCACAGTTAATTCCATCAATTCCTATGCGGAACAAATTGCCGCTCTGAATGCCCAAATATATCGTACAGAGGCTGACGGAAGCCATGCCAATGACCTTCGAGACAGAAGAAATGTATTAATAGATGAGCTGTCAAAGATGGTGAATGTTGACGTGGTAAAGGTGGTCGATAACAATGACGGCCTGAGTGAAAAGATGGTGCTTCAAATTAATGGACAACCTTTGGTATATCACGACCGGGTCAACAAGCTTGACTGCAGCGTTGAAACCCCAAGCAGCTTTGACCCCAATATTTCAATGAAGCAGGTTAAATGGGCCAATGGCGACATGCTTAGCGTCAAAAACCTTGGGGGAGAGCTGAAGGGGCTTTTAGATATTAGAGATGGTGCCACCGCCACCAGTAAGGGTATCCCCTACTATATTGAGCAATTAAACACATTTGTACAGGAGTTTGCCGAGGCGGTTAATGAGATACATCGACAAGGTGTTGGTCTAGACGGAAGCGAAAATCTTGATTTCTTTACAGTTAACGGAGTTGCTTCTACGACTGATCCTGCTGAAGGACTTAATGCAAAAAATATAAGGATTTCTTTGGATATTGATGCTGACCCCAATAAAATTGCAGCTGCAGCAAAGGAAGAAGGACTTCCCAAGGGAAATACCAATGCATTAGAACTAATTGCATTACGGGATAAAGGAATTTTTCCGGGCAATGTAAAGCCCGAGGATTATCTTAAATCCCTTATAGGAAATCTCGGTGTAGATACCCAGGAGGCCATTCGAATGGCCGGTAACCAGGAGTTCCTTTTGGCCACCATTGATGGTCAAAGGCTTGCCGTCTCTAGTGTATCAATGGATGAGGAGCTTTCAAATATGGTGAAGTTCCAGCATGCCTACAATGCCGCCGCCAGAATGATGACCACCATGGATGAAATGCTGGATGTTGTCATTAACAGAATAGGAATCGTAGGAAGATAGGAGGGTAAGCCATGAGAATTACCAATAATATGATGATCAGCAAGTTGATGCTGAACCTGAATCGGAATATGCTTCGGATGGATAAAACCATGCTGCAGGCATCAACGGGTAAAAAGTATCATTTACCCTCAGATAATCCTGTGGCCATTACCAAAAGTATGAAAATCAAGACGGATCTTAGCCAAATGGAGCAATACAAGAAAAATGTTGATGATGTGGTGTCCTTTCTGGAAACCACCGAGCTGGCCATTAAGGGTATGGGCGATGCCCTGTCAAAGATTAGAGAATTGACAGTACAGGCATCCAATGGCGTTTTAACGGTGGAAGAGCGGGTTAAAATACAAGAGGAAATGGCAGAGCTGAAAAATCAGATTGTCACCTTGGGAAATACCACCTATGCCGGTCAATATATCTTTTCAGGAAAGTCATCTGACAAGCCCCTTTTGGAATATGACAGTGTAAACCAGACCTACAAATATAATGTTAACCTGGTTGATGAATACGACCCTACAGAAATGGATGATAAGATTCTATTTGAAGTGGGCATAAACGACCGAATTGCCATCAATACCCTAGGCTTTGAGCTTTTTGACTTAGTGGATCCAGATGATAATCCAGAAGATGGAAGAAGCTGTTCAGCAGGTGATTCGGTAGGCTTAATTGATTTTATCAGCGAAATTGAAGGGTACCTTCAGGCTGATGATGACGAGAAGCTGACCGGTGCCCTGGAAAAAATAGACCAATTCATCAATGTCAATTTAACCGCCCGGGCCCAGGTAGGTGCCAAGGTTAACCGTATGGAACTGGTTCAAAATCGTATTGCCGATGATAAAATAAACTTTACCAATTTGCAGTCAGAAATAGAGGATGCAGACTTGGCTGAGGTATACATGAATCTGCTGACAGAGGAAAATGTCTATCGCTCTTCCCTGTCCATCGGAGCCAGAATTATTCAACCCTCATTGCTGGATTTCCTCCGTTAGATTGGGCAACTAAATAGCGTATGCCGAAGATGGAAAGTTAGGTGATGGAAAATGCAGATACAAATTCGGTCACAAAATGCTTTGATAGGAATAGGGTCCACCCATGGTCAATATTCCATCAGGCAGCATCAATGGCCCATGGAGCTTAGGGCAGTGGAGCCGGAGCTAAAGATTAAAATGTCAGATGCGATCTTGTTGATAGACCAAAGCCAGTGCTTTGCTGAAGCTGGCCTTAAGGGTATACAGCAAATTAATCGAGACTATGCGGCAAAGGGTCATAGAGATGCCCTGAGGGGGATTGCAAGAATTGCCAGGGAGGGTAAGGAGCTGGCAGATATCCATAAGGGACCGGCCATTGCAAAACAGGCTAAGAGAAGGTACCATTCCAGAAGACAAGAATTTCAATATACAATGATTCCGAAATCCAGGCCTAAAATCACGGTCATTCCCCAGGAGGTTACAGGGCAATACCAAAAAGGCTATGTGGAAGTTAAAACAGGAAAAATTAAGCCTGATATAGATTATTACCCTGGTAAATTGGATATTTATTTAAGGCAGAAGAATTCCGTTGAAATACAGTTTGTCGGGAAAAATGTTGATGTTTATGGTGGTTGAGTATAGGATTTTTCTATCATCTATTTGCAGGAGGGTAATTTAATGCTGATACACACTCGTAATTTTGGGGAATTAGAGATCAAGCAGGAAGAGATTATCATGTTTCAAGACGGTATTCCAGGCTTTGAAAAATTGACTCAATATGTCATAATTAAAAATCCTGAAGAAGAAATTCCCTTTCACTGGCTTCAATCGGTTGAAGATCCTCAACTGGCCTTTGTAATTATCAATCCCTTTTTATTCAAAAAAGATTACGACTTTCAAATTCCCAAGTCAATTGTCGAAAGACTGGAAATCAACGCTCCAGAGTCCCTTTTAATTTATGCCATTGTGGTGATACCCAATGATATCAATCAAATGACCGCTAATCTGATGGCGCCTATTATCATCAATCAAGAGAATAACCGGGGCAAGCAGATTGTTTTAGAGGGGCAGCAGTATCATACCAAGCATTTGATCTTGGAAGAAATAAAGCAGGTAGGATAGGAGGGGCGCCGGTGCTGGTATTGACTAGAAAACAGGATGAAAGCATTATCATAGGACAAAACATAGAAGTTAAAATTCTGGGAATTGAAGAGGGAAAGGTAAAGCTGGGAATTGAGGCGCCTAAAAATGTAGAAATTTATCGTAAAGAGGTCTATGTTACCATCGAGGCAGAAAACAAGGCAGCCACCAGTGTTGATGTCAAAAATATAGAGCAGCTGAAAAAAATTTTCTACAAAAAAGATTAAAAAAATTTATAATATGCTATAAAGTATCCTGTTTTTTATCCGATAAATATATTGTAAGGCAAAAAAATCCTTTTTCCATAATAATGCCGGCATGGAAATGGATCAACAAAAAGGTTTACCAACCCAGACATGGACGTCAGGGTAAATAAAAAAATTCAAGGAGGAATACAAAATGAGTAACATGGTAATTAACAACAATATGTTGGCAATCAACTCTCACAGATCATTAAAATTAACAGGAAGCGATCAAAGCAAGGCAGTAGAAAAATTGTCTTCTGGCTTAAGAATCAACAGAGCTGCTGATGATGCTGCAGGTTTGGCGATTTCTGAAAAGATGAGAGCTCAAATCAGAGGTTTAGAGCAAGCTTCCAGAAATGCTCAAGACGGTGTTTCTTTAATTCAAACTGCTGAAGGTGGTTTAAATGAAACCCATGCAATTCTTCAACGTATGAGAGAGCTAGCTGTTCAAACAGCCAACGGAACTTACCAAGATGAAGACAGAGAACTAGCTGAAAAGGAAATTTCTCAATTACTAAAAGAAGTAGATGCCATTTCAGAAAAAATTGAATTCAACGGTCAAAAACTTCTTAATAGTACAACTTCAATCAGCTTCCAAGTTGGACCAAACGATGAAGCTAGCCATAGAATTTCTGTTACATTAAATGCTGTTACAGCAGATGCCATAGGTATCAGCGGAGTAAGTGTAGCTACTCAAACTGCTGCACAAGCTGCAATCAGTACAATAAATGCTGCTATTATTCAAGTAGCTGAGTTCAGAGCAGATCTTGGAGCCGTTCAAAACAGATTAGAGCACACAATCAAAAACGTAGACGTAGCTGCTGAAAACCTACAAGCTTCAGAATCTCGAATCAGAGACACTGACATGGCTAAGGAAATGATGAACTTCACAAGAACTAACATTCTTCAACAAGCTGCTACAGCTATGCTAGCACAAGCTAATCAAGCACCTCAAGGGGTACTTCAATTATTAAGATAATTAATGTAAAAAGTGACATATGAAAAGAGGGTAGCCAGTCTACCCTCTTTTTTAAATCAAATAAAAGCTTTGTTTAAGGAAAAAATGTTTTTTCCTTAAACAAAACTTTTATAAATTAGCCAAAATTGTTTAGGAGGCGAAATAATGAAACTAAGCATTGTCATGATGGTAAAAAACGAAGAAAAATATATAGAAGCATCCTTAAAAAGTCTTGAACCCCTAAGAAGTTCCATTCCATCAGAATTGATTATCCTTGACACTGGGTCCGATGATCGTACCCCAGAAATTGCAAAAAATTATGCTGATAAACTGTATTTTCATCAATGGAATGATGATTTTGCTGCCATGAGAAATCTCTCCATCAGCTATGCCAAGGGAGAATGGATACTTGTTCTGGATGGCGATGAGGTGTTGGAGGATACCAGTGATATCATCGGTTTTTTTAAGGGTTCTAAGCACAAAAAATATCAATCGGCATCCATTAAAATCAAAAACTATATGGATGTTAGAAAAAAGACCACCAATATCAGTACAATTGTCCGCTTCTTCAAAAGAAAGGGATTTCAATATAGTGGTGCTGTTCATGAGCAGCCCAATTTTAAACTGCCCATGTATCACATTAACTCTCTATTGGGCCATTATGGTTATATTTCTGATGATCCTCAATTAATGGAAAAAAAGTTTAAGCGAAATGTGCCCATTCTGGAAAAGGAGCTGGAAAAGGATTCGGAAAACGTTTATATTCTATATCAGTTATCCCAGTCCTATTCAATGTATCATGACAATATTACCGCACTAAAATACATTCAAAGGGCCTATGATACTGCTTTAAAAAATAAATTAGATTTAAAGCATCGAATGTATATTTATATGCAATTATTAAATATGCTTTTTTCCAATGGGAAAAATGAAGAAACGGTAAAACTGGCGAAAAAAGCCATTTCGACCCAGGACGGTTATTTAGATGTCTATTATTTTCTTGGGGCAGCCCTTGAGAAGCTAAATAAAATTGATGAAGCCCTGGAAAACTACGAAAAATTTATTGATATGGCCAGGAATTATGAAAAATTTATAGGCTACAATGACATTGCAACGCCCTCCTTAACTTCTGGGTACCTGGAAAGGGTCATGGCCAAAACCTGCACTCTTTATTACAATGAAAAAGAATATGAAGTGGCCTTATCTCAATTTAAATTACTTAAAGACCCTGTATTAAAGGGAAAAATCTCTATTGCCTTTATTGGTGCCTGTGTTAAAACTGAAAGACTTGAAGAATTAAAGAACTATTATAGTAGTGAGTTATTACCTGACAAGAAAAAGGATTTTATTTCGGATCTGGAAAAATACATGCTTGCAGAAGAGCCTGAGGTGAGAAGAAAGATATGGGAGCTCTTTAAGGACGAAAGCGGTCAATACGGTTTGTTAATGAAAATTCGTATAAGGCCTGAAGAAAAGGATGCAATAGATGAAACAAGGAAATGGAGCTTTAACGAGCTGCCTTCATATTATGGCGATATTTTATTGTATCAAATTAAAATGAATGATAGTATTGTTGAAATGCTGCGGGGCTGCAGTGAAAGGAAACTAACGGAATTTTTCCGGTATATTTTTGATTCCAATCGGCATAGCCAAAGGGAACTGTTCCAATTGATTTTAGACTATAGTAAGGACTTGTATGGCTGTAAAGATTTTAGGTTAAGAAAGGTAATCAGAAAGTGCTTATTAACAGATAAATTATTGGTAGACAAACATTACCTGGGTGTGTTTAAAGGCTTTATTTTTGAAGGTATACAGGATTTATTCACCACCTATCAACGGCAGCTAATCGAGGATCAAAGTTGTTTTAACAGACTTAAAACCGATGAAGATGTATTCTTTGCCCATATGTATCATTATTTAATGCTAAGGGAGGAAAGTCCATCCGACGCGATAAGGCTCCTGAGAAAGGCCTTAAAGGTGTTACCTGAGCTGAGCAGGGGGATTGAATTATTAATTAAAGAAAAAGATGAAAGATTGAACACCAACAGTGAATTTTTAAGCATCGCTGCAAAATTGAAATCAACAATCAACGATTACATTGTAAGTGGAAGCATTGAAGCGGCCGAAGAAATACTAAAGGAATATGAGGCCGTCAACCCGAAGGATATAGCAATTTATTCCATAAAATCGATGATTGAAATGCATAAGAAAAATTGGGTTAAGGCAGAGGAAGCCATAAAGGAAGGATTATCATTGGAATTATATAATTTCGATTTGCTATGCAATGGTGCCTTCTACTGCCAAACCATGAACCAGACCAAAGAGGCCATCACCCTATATGAAGGGGCTATCTTAGCGACCAGCTCAGAGCAGCAGCGGCAGCAGCTAAAGGAGCTAATCGCTGATCTTAAGGGAAATCCTTTAAATAATCAATACAATCAAGCTGATTCCAAAAAGCACCCACAGGATGAGCTGGAGCATTATAAGGAATCGATCAAGGATAAAATAAAGGCGTTAATCAATAATAACAATTTACATGAGGCCAGGCTGTTATTAAAGGAGTATAATTCTATTATTGAAGGTGACATGGAATCGGTATTATTGGAATCTGAGCTTCTGATAAGGGAGTAATTTTATTTAACGCTTCAATAACAAAGGAAATGAAGGTGTGATAAATTGGAGAAATCATTGGATCAAATAAAAAAAGAGATTAAAGAAAATATATCGATTTTAATTGAAAAGGGTCTATATGAAAGGGCCAATCAGATTATTGAAAAATACGAGGCAATGGCCGGTGATGATATTGATATGTTCTCCTTTAAAGCCGTGATTAATATTTTAAACGGAGATTATCAAGCGGCAGAAAACCATATTGAAGCAGGCTTAAAAATGGATCATCATAATGTAGATCTACTGTGCAATTTAGCCCATATCAATGAGGCCAGGCAGAACAATATAACGGCCTATAAGCTTTACAGGCAGGCCCATGGGGTTTGCCAAGATCCGCAAACCAGAGAAATGTTACATAGCAAACTTGAGGAACTTAATCAATTGGATGTGATCCAAAAACATGCCGTAAGAAAAAAGGTATTGGTTATTGCTCATATTTTTCCTCCTGTTGGGGGCTCAGGTGTGCAAAGAACACTGAAATTTATCAAATATCTTAGAAGCTTTGGCTGGGAGCCAATTGTCGTAACCGTAGGACATACCCATTACCCCCTGAAGGATGAAAGCCTGTGTGAAGAGGTTGATAAGGATATTGAAGTAATTAGATTCGATGAACCAAGTTCGGTTAATAATGGTGCTGTTCAGGAATTAATCAAACTCTATGATGATTTGCTTGATGATAAGGAATTACTCAATGAGTATATTAACTTACTTAATAATAACCCGGATCGACTGGAGCAAATTCTTTTTATACCAGACTTCTATATCATGTGGGGAAAGGAAGTTTTAAAAAACATCGAGCAGCATGTCAATTTCAACGAAATAGATTTGATCTATTCCACATCGGGCCCCTATTCCGACCATGCTGTGGCCTATTTATTGAAGCAAAAATACAACAAGCCCTGGATCATAGATTTTCGTGATGAGTGGACCAATAACCCTATGGCACAATATAATCGTAGCAGTATTCAATATAAAATAGATCATCATTTGGAAAATAAGTTTTTAAGTCATGCCGATCATGTTGTAGTGGCTGCACCAATTATGAGAGATAACTATGTAAAATTGTTTAATGTGCCGTCAAGCAAAATAACCTCTATAACCAATGGATATGATGAAGCAGATTTTGACGGTATTCACCCAGAGGGGCAAGAGGAAGGCAAATTTTCCATTATCCACAATGGTCTATTATATGGCAATCGAACACCCATCACCTTTATTAATTGTATCAGTAATCTTATTAAAACCGGAAAAATCCAAAAAGATAAGCTGATTATTTATTTCACCCACACAGATAATGATGATACATACATAGAATATGTTAAGAAATTGGGATTGGAAGATAATATTCGGTTTATTGGATACTTATCACATCGAGAGAGTCTCGTTAAAGCCAGTAGTTGCCACCTGCTGCTAATTATAACGGGTGAGGGCCCAAGGTGGTATAGCGTATATACCGGAAAGGTTTTTGAATATTTAAGACTGTCAAAGCCGATATTATCCCTGTCACCCAAGGGAAGCGTGCTGGAAAAACTAATCAAAAAAACTGAGCGTGGAAGAAACGTAGAATACCATGACGTAAAGGGAATGGAAAAATTCGTTCTTGAAATGTATCAGAAGTGGGAAGAAGGAGCGTTGCCAACCTTAAAACTTACCGATGAAGTACAACAGTTTGAACGTAAAGGCTTGACGGAAAAACTGGCTTCTGTATTTGATGAAGAATTAAAGAAAGAATACAGCAATCAATCACAACAATATAAAAAACAAATGGAAGCAGATAAAAAAATACTGATGTCAGCCAAAGAAAGTCTATGTCAGGAAGAAGTATTATTAAAGCAGCATCTTGAGCACGACAGCAACAATGAAAAATTACTATTCGGTTTAGGCCAGAATCTGTTGAATCAGCAACGGTATTATGAATCATATCGTTTTTTTAAGATGGCTGAAAAGACCAATAAAAATAAGGTAATGGCGGCTCATATCAATAAGATACAGGAGCAGATTTTAAATAGTAATTTGCATTTAGGGCCATTTAAAAGGACATTAAAATATAATTTTATTCTGGCGGGAGATGAGGTTACTCCCTTTGAAATGGGTTTATTAACGGATGTTGGTAATATAAAAGGAGTATTGAAGGAATATAAAACAAATCAACCCTACCAGGAAATTAGTATGAATTCCCTAGAAAAAATACAGTACGATTATGTTATTGTATTATCAAAGGATAGAAACAAGGCTCAAAAAATAATTGACGACTTGGCTATGGTTACTAAGAAGGATAAAATATATGATTTCCATAATTATCCTTACCATTATTTTATTGAAGGCTTTGAAACAAAGCTAAATGAGTTTCTGAAAAAAAGTAAGATAGAATTTCTAATTACGGGTTTATCCTATGCAGAGGTTGGCATTAATGCAGAAGAATTTCCATACAGCGCCTTTAATTTTGCATTGTCTTCTCAAGATCTGTATTATGATTATCATTTGACAAAGTATTTATTGTCCTATGATTCAGTGAAAAACCACATTAAAAAATTGTGCATATGTATTTCCTATTATGCCTTTGATTATGATTTATCTTCAATCCTTCAAAATAGTCGTATCCATCGATATTACTATGAATTGGGAAAAACCAATCATTATGATAATATTCTGCATTTAAGATTATGCCATAGTCT
Organism: uncultured Clostridiaceae bacterium; assembly: GCA_965652145.1. GTDB lineage: Bacteria > Bacillota > Clostridia > Peptostreptococcales > Natronincolaceae > CBFGTV01. The sequence continues at coordinate 43,791 of CBFGTV010000009.1, read as the reverse complement.
TTATAAAAAAAATAATTATGAAGAAGATTATATCAATTACCATTATTACAAGTTAAGTACTGTTTTAAATAAAGAAAGTATAAAGGAAGAAGAAGCTATTGCAATGAAACAGGCACAAATGAATTATCCCGATACAGTTAAAGAAAATAAAATCCTCTTTGACCAATATCTGAAATTGTTAAAGGAACATAACATAGAACCGGTCATTGTCATTTTGCCTACAAGTAAGTATTATCATAGGCAATTTGCAAATCAATATCAAAAAAATAAATTTTATAATATTATGAATGAGTTTCAGCAGAAATATAGCTTTAAGGTATTAGACTATTTTGATTCAAGGGAATTTGCCGATCAAGACTTTTGGGATACTTCCCATTTAAATAAAAAGGGAGCTTCAAAATTTACAAATATATTAAAAGAAGAACTATTTTAAGGGGGATACAATGAACATTTACTTAAGTAATGGGCCCTTTGATTGGACTCAGTATGAGAATATTTATTTTAAAGGTTATATTACTAATGAGTTGTATTCTGAAAACTTGAATTTGGTAAAAAGTAGTCTGGTGAATATCAAGCATATTGAAGAACTTAAAAAAATACTAAAGGACTTAAATGGAGCCTACTCGATTATTATTGAAATGGCGGATAAAATCATTGCTTGTGTAGACCATATCAGGAGCTTTCCTCTTTTTTACTGCCTTGTGGAAGGAGAACTCCTGCTTAGTGATTGTTTAGATATCCTTAAGTCAAAGATCAGCCAATTAACCTATGATCAACTGGCAATAGATGAGCTGAAGATGACGGGCTTTATTACTAAAGACGATACAATTTATGAGCAAATTAAGAAGCTGGAGGCTGGTCAATTTCTGGTGTTTGACAAAAATACCCGAAGGCTTCAAATTCAAAGTCATTATCAGTTTCACCATTCCGGCTTTATTAAGGATGAAGAAAGCAGCATGCTTCAAAGACTTGATGAATGCTATATGAATGCCTTCAAAAGAATGATAGGAACTCTTCAAAACAAAACGGTTGTCGTACCCCTCAGCGGAGGCTGCGATTCCAGGTGTATTGCAGTGGCCTTGAAAAGACTGGGCTATCAAAATGTCATCTGCTTCACCTATGGTGTTAAAGGAAATCATGAATCTAAAATTTCAGAGGCGACAGCCCGTTTATTGGGCTACCAGTGGGAATTTGTTGAGTATAGTAATGAAAAATGGAATAAATGGTACCACTCCCCTGAAATGAAAGCATATTTTGAGCATTCATCCAGCGGGGCAGCCATACCGATCATTCAGGATTGGCCGGCTGTACTGGAATTAAAGCATAATAATAAAATACCAGAAAATAGTATTTTTATTCCAGGATACAGCGGAGATATGGTGGCAGGAAGCCATATTCCTAAGGAATTTTTAAATCATGAACAAATTCCCCATGAATATATTATCAGGTATCTATTTTCTGTACATTATTCGTTATGGAATTTAAACAGCTTTAATCAAAAATCAAGGGATTATTTTATTAATAAGATTAATACGTCGATTTCTTCCCAGCATCAATATAAAACTAATTACGGAAGAGAAGTAGCGGCAGACATCATCGAAGCTTGGGATTATCAATACAGGCAGGCTAATTTTATCAATAATGCCCTTAGGGTATATGAATTTTGGGGATTCCAATGGCGTACTCCATTCTGGGACAAGGAGATTTTACAATATTGGAAGCAGGTTCCATGGAACCTTCGCATCAATCGCAATTTGTACTTTAAATATGACCATGCATTAAAAGAAACCTATTTAAAGGGAATTTTTGATGTTGAAAGGGACCTGGCCCTTGAACAAACATATAACAATCATCCAATGGCATGGTATGGAATTATTTCTTTGGAACAATATAAAGAAAAGTCCAAGGCAGCAAATTCATATAATATCAATGCCTTTATAGCAGATGATGTCGTTACCAGGTTGAGTGAAACAATCCCTGATCAAACTGGGGAGTTAAAAAAATATGTCCATAAAGTGAATCTATATGGAATCATGACAGATCTTATGGAAACAATAAAAATGTTTGAAAATCAATTAAAAATAGGCATTTTCGACAAGGGTTTAATCGAAGGATCTATTGAGGTGGTAGAGCTGCTAGATTTCGAGTATTCAAACAAATTGATGAATGGCTATCAAAAATTACTCAAGCAAAATCAACATTTAGAGGCAGATCCGGCGGTTATTAATGAACTAAAGGAAATACTAACAGCTGCTATAGCAGGCCTACAAAAAATTGATTAAGTAATTAGACAGAAGGTGATCAGCAATGAACATACCATTAATTAATCTTAAGGCCCAATATAAACAAATTCAAAATGCCTTAGAAGCCAAGGTAATAGAGGTGCTGTCCAATGCCCAGTACATTATGGGCAAGGAGGTTTTTTCCTTTGAACAGGAGTTTGCCCAATATATAGGGGTTAAACATGCTATTTCAGTTGGGAATGGTACCGATGCCCTGGTAATAGCCCTGAAATCCCTGGGGATTGGGGAAGGGGACGAGGTGATTACTTCGCCCTTTACCTTCTTTGCCACAGCTGAAAGTATTTCGGCTGTGGGGGCAACCCCTGTTTTTGTCGATGTAAGACCAGATACCTTCAATCTCGACCCTAACCTAATTGAGGATAGGATTACGGCTAAAACAAAGGCCATTATGCCGGTTCACATCTTTGGTCAGGCGGTGGATATGGACCAGGTGAATGATATTGCCCGGCGTCATGGCCTCTATGTCATTGAGGATGCCTGCCAGGCAGTGGGCGGTAAATATCGGGGTCAGATGCTGGGCTCTTTAGGGAATATTGCTTGCTTTTCTTTTTTTCCTACAAAAAACCTTGGCTGTGCCGGTGATGGCGGCATGATTGTAACTAATGACGACGATCTGGCGGTAATTTGTCGGGGACTTCGAGCCCATGGCAGTGGGGAAAACGGGCGAAGGGCATATAATCTGTTAAAGGGTATTGATGAAGTGGTTGAGGTAGATTCTTCTACCGATAACACGGTATATAATCCTTTGAAATACTTTAATTATTTAATTGGTCATAATTCCAGGCTGGATGAGGTTCAGGCGGCGATTTTAAGGGTGAAGCTTCCGCTGCTGGATACCTGGAATAGCAGCAGAAGGAACCATGCAGCCTTTTATCATAATGCCCTGGAAGGGATGGACCTGGTCAGGCCCGTAGAGGCAGCAGATAATGAGCATGTTTATCACATGTATGTTATACAGTCGGAAGTGCGTGATGCCCTGGTGGCCTATTTGAAGGAAAGGGGAATTGCTACAGGCATTTATTACCCCGTACCGCTGCATCTGCAAAAGGCTTATCTTTCCCTGGGTTATGCCGAGGGAGACCTGCCTACTGCCGAATATTTGTCCAAAAGAACCTTTGCCATTCCCATGTTTCCAGAGCTGACGACGGATGAAAGGGAATATATTGTTAAAACACTAAAGGCTTTCGATTAGGGGGTAGAGCTATGAAAATATCTGAGCTAATAAATCATTGTGATCTGGGAATTGAAGAAGTTATAGCTGACGTGGAATTTCATTCTTTAGCCCTCTCTGGTACTGGGCTGGAGGTTGATTTTTGTACCTTTATTGATCATAAGAAATATATCGATTCCCTTTCTGATGGTGCGAAAATGATCATTACGAGCCGGGAACTCGCCGGATTAATTAAGGGCAGGGGGATATGTATTAGCAGTAATCCCAGAATCTCATTTTTTAAGCTACACAATTATTTAGCGGAAAAGGTTGAATACACCCGTCAAGCTGGATTTGAAACCCGTATTGGAGCTAATTGTAAAATCAGCCGCCTTGCCTGTATTGCAGAAAGGAATGTTCAAATCGGTGATAATGTCGTTATTGAAGAATTTGTTTCCATTAAGGAAAATACCATAATTGGGAACAATAGCATTATTCGTGCCGGCTCTGTTATTGGCGGAGAAGGATTTGAATTTAAAAGAATAGATGAAAATAAAATGTTACCGGTAAGGCATGTGGGATGGGTACGAATTGGTGAAGATGTAGAGCTACAGCAGAAGGTGTGTGTAGATCGGGCAATTTATCCGTGGGATCAGACGATTATTGAAGATAACTGCAAACTTGACAATTTTGTACATATTGCCCATGGAGTAAAGCTCTCTAAAGGCGTATTGATAGCAGCCGGAACCTTTATGGGAGGCAGAACCATTATTAAGGAAAATGCCTGGATTGGAGTAGGGACTGTTTTATCCAATGGCTTGGTCATAGGGAAAAATGCAAGGGTCAATATAGGGGCAGTGGTAACGAAAAATGTTGAGGATAACGGAAGCGTTTCTGGCAACTTTGCCATTGATCATAAACGATTTATTGAGTTTTTAAAAACCATCCGATAGGAGGCAGTCTATTTGAAAACACATAAAGAGATATTAATGGATAAAATCGTGAATCGAAAGGCACTGGTGGCGGTCATCGGTCTGGGCTATGTGGGGCTACCCCTGGCGGTGGAAAAGGCCAAGGCCGGGTACCGAACCATTGGCTTTGATGTTCAGGAAGAAAAGGTCAATCTGGTAAACAAGGGACACAACTATATAGGTGATGTGGTAGATGCAGAATTGACCGATATCGTGGAACGGGGCCTGCTGTCGGCTACGACGAATTTTTCTGTGGTGGGAGAAGCAGATTTTATAGCCATCTGTGTACCCACTCCCCTGGACGAGTATCAACAGCCAGATATCAGCTATGTAAGAGATTCTACCATTGAGATTGCCAAATATTTAAAGCGGGGGTCCATTGTGGTATTGGAAAGTACCACCTATCCCGGTACCACAGAGGAGCTGCTGATGCCCATTCTGGAAAGGGGCTCCGGCCTAAAATGTGGAGAAGACTTTTTTCTGGCCTTTTCCCCAGAAAGGGTGGACCCAGGTAACCTGATCTACAAGACGAAAAATACCCCCAAGGTAGTAGGGGGAGTGGGCAGGGATGCCACAGAGCTGGCGGCCGCCATGTACCGCAGGGTGTTGGACAGTGATATTTTTGAAGCCTCCTCACCAAAGGTGGCAGAGATGGAAAAAATATTGGAAAATACCTACCGGAATATCAATATTGGCCTAATCAATGAAATGGCAATTATCTGTAATAAGATGGGAATTAACATATGGGAGGTCATAGAGGCAGCCAAGACAAAGCCCTATGGGTTTCAGGCATTTTATCCCGGGCCAGGCCTGGGGGGCCATTGTATTCCCCTGGACCCCTACTATTTAAGCTGGAAGGCTCGGGAATATCAGTATCATACAAAGCTCATCGAAACCTCCGGCATTATTAACGATAGTATGCCCGAATATGTGGTGGAAAGGGCCAGTAAAATTCTAAATCGCTTTAAAAAGCCCCTGAATGGAGCCAAAATACTAATCTTGGGGGTTGCCTATAAACAAGATATAGATGATTATCGGGAAAGCCCAGCATTAAAGGTCATTGAAATTTTTCAAAAAGAAGGGTGCCAGGTGGACTTCTATGATCCCTTTGTGAAGGAATATAAATATAAGGGCAAAGAGAAGTCTGGAATGGATCAATTAAGGGCTGAATTGCTTCAAGGGGTCGATTTAGTAGTGATTACTACGGCCCATACGGTGATTGATTATGAATTTGTTCAGCAAAATGCCCCTTACATATTTGATACGAAAAATGCCATGAAAAGAGTATTAAACAGAGACAATATCGAGCTGCTATAAAGGGGGTTTTTCGGTGAAACGGCTAAGGATAGCTTTAATAGGCTGCGGAAGAATTTCATATAAGCATATTGAAGGGATTGTCAATAATAGAGAAATAGCAGAGCTGGTGGCAGTGTGTGACTTAGTACCCGAAAGGATGGAGCAAAGGGCCACCCAATATGGAGAGCTGATGTTGAAAGAGCAGGAAGGAGATAATCAAAAAGGACCCCTTGAAGAAATTGCCGCTGCCCGGGAAACAGTAGCCCAGTACCGTGACTATCAAGAAATGCTTCAAAAAGAGACGATTGATATCGTAACCATAGCCACAGAAAGCGGCTACCATGCCAGGATAGCCCTGGATTGCTTGGAGGCCGGCACCCATGTGCTGGTAGAAAAGCCCATGGCCCTTTCCCTGGAGGATGCCGATAAAATGATTGCCCTGGCCAGGGAAAAAAATAAAAAAATCTGTGTCTCCCATCAAAATCGGTTTAATCCGCCAATACAAAAGCTGAGAAGGGCCATAGAAGAGGGAAGATTTGGCCGGATTATCAACGGCACCGCCAGAATTTTATGGACGAGGGATGACAATTATTATCGTCAGGCCCCCTGGCGTGGCACCAGGGCCCTGGATGGAGGTACCCTGATGAACCAGTGTATTCATAATATAGACCTGCTGCAATGGATGATGGGTTCAGAGGTGGAAAGAATCCATGCAGAACGGGATACCTTTTTAAGAAATATAGAGATGGAAGACTTCGGGGCCATACTAATCCGATTTAAAAATCGAGCCATAGGAATTGTAGAGGGCAGTGCCTGCGTTTACCCTAAAAACCTGGAAGAGACCCTGAGCATATTTGGAGAGCGGGGAACAGTGGTTATTGGGGGCCTGGCAGTGAACGAAATCAAAACCTGGCAGTTTGCCGATAAAAGAGATTACGATGAAGCTGACGAAAGCTCAGAAATAGATAGTGTATATGGTAACGGCCACACACCGCTGTATAAGGACTTTATTGAGGCAATATGTAAAGACCAAGAGCCCCTGGTAAACGGGGAAGAGGGAAAAAAGGCCCTGGAGATCGTTCTAAAGGCCTACTCCATTGAAAACTAAAGCCTTTGAAGGAAGGAATGAAAAAGAATGGAAAAATACATAGAGGTACTGACACGAATTTTAGAATTAAGCGACACCCTGCTGGAAGGAATTGAACATATACAATTGAAATTGGCTGAAGAAAAGATTGAAGATGCCAAGATTTTACTCCATGATGTGGCTGAGGCCCTGGAGGCCATTGACCAGTCTCTAAGCCCTATAGAGGAGGAACTGCCAGACAATAGTATCAATTATTTAATTTATAATCTGCTTAAGGAAATTAAGGAAATACTCATTCTGATCGAGGGTAACCAAATGGAAATGGCAGCTGAAAGGCCAGCTAAAAAGCTCATTCCGACCTGTCAGGCATGGAAGCAGGAATTACAAAAAGTAATCGGGCCTTTGGTACTGCAATAGAAAAATATTCACTTTAATTTGATGGTAAAATATGTTTCTGGTAAAATTGATATAACAACTAATTAGGGTGTGTCTGAATACTCCGAAAGGTGCATACCAGGAGTACGTCAAGGAAAAGCAACGCTGCGTGGGACAAAAAAGCGGTGAAAGATGCCCTAGAGTGGGTTTTCAGACACGCCTAGGAAAGGTGAGTGATTTTTATGAACATAGAAGCCCTATCTACCATACAAAGCATGGCCCAGGTGAAGCAGGCGGCTGCTGTCTCAGTGTTGAAAATGACCATGGATCAAGCTCAAAGCCAGGGACTTGAATTAATAAAGGCCTTGGAAAGCACCAATAAGGCCCTGGAGCAGTCTGTTCATCCCCACTTAGGTGGAAGCATTGATATCTACCTATAACAGACTGTTTAATAGGCCAATGTAACTATATAAAGAGCAGTACCTTTTGTTTATAATAGAAGAAAGCTGTTTTAGTGAAGACAGTTAGGGGAAACATATACGGAAGGAGCATACCAATGGCTACCAAGCAAATTACTTTGCAGGAAATTATCAGCCGTGTGGAAGACATACCAACGCTGCCCGATACCATCACCAGGATTATTCAGCTAACCGATGATGCCAACTCTACCGTGCAGGATATAGAGCGGGAAGTGTTGAAGGATCAAAGCCTGACAACCAAAATATTGAGGCTGGCCAATTCAGCCTATTATGGGTACCCCCGAACCATCAGTACTATATCCCAAGCCACTGTATTACTGGGTTTTCAAACGGTTAGAAGTATGGCTCTCAGTGCAACGGTCAGTAATATTTTAGATAAAGAGCTTGAAGGCTATGCCCTAGAAAGTAAGGCCCTTTTAAGACAGTCCCAGGCCTGTGCAATGATATCAAGGTTCCTGGCCAAGAAGCTAAGGTTCAGTAAGGCTGAAAATGCCTATGTGGCAGGGTTGCTGCGGGATATTGGAAAGGTCATCCTAAACTATTATATTACAGAACAGTATCAGCACGTGATCAACGAGGTTGAAACCAGAGGCATAACCTTTTTAGAGGCTGAGGAAACGATCTTAGGCTTTAACCATGCAGAAGTGGGGGCTAAAATTGCTGAAAAGTGGAATCTTCCAGAGGAATTGGTAGAGGCCATTGCCTATCATCATACCCCCGATAGGGCGAAGGTGAATGAAAAAATGACTGCCATTGTCCATGTGTCAGATGCCATGATCATGATGATGGGGATGGGTTTGGGCATAGATGGTCTGGCCTATCGCTTTTCACCCCACGCACTGGAGCTGTTAAAACTAGATGAGTTGGATCTTCAGCAATATATGGCTGAGGCTTCAGATTTTCTGGTGGATGAAGATTCCTTCCATTATTAATTTGATTATACCGAAAAATCCAGCTCCTAACGTAAAGCTATGTACGTAGGGGCTGTTTTTTTATGTATTAGGGTTACCCGGTTCATTCTTGCATGGGCCAAAGGAGTAAGGTATAATGAAACGTAGAAATAACAGGAAAAGTCAAAACACCTTCAAAATCTTGAATCGTTCTTTCAGGCGGTTCAAGAAATAATGATAGTGGGAGGATTCTAATGAAGAAAGGGAAAATAGCGATAATTATATTCACTTTAATATTATCTGTTGTCATGCAGACCTTAATCAGTTTTGGTTCAACCGATCTAAGTTATGAGGAAATAGAAAGGATTATAGAAGAGGTAGCGGAGGAAAAAAATATACCCGCTGTAATCTTAAAGGCCTTGGCCTGGAAGGAAAGCCAATATCAACAGTTTACCAGCAGCGGTGCCCCCTTTGTTTCCAGAGGCAACACAGGAATTATGCAAATTAATAGTATACATAAACACTTTGATCAGGAGAAATTAAAATACGATATCAAATACAATATAGAGGCCGGAGCAGATATACTGCTGGGCCGGTGGTATGCTTCAGGAACAACCTATCCCAAAATTGGAAACATGGACCCAAACATATTGGAACATTGGTACTTTGCCCTATGGGGATACAATGGCTGGGTGGCAAGGAATAATCCCAATGTTTCCGGTGAAAAGGCCTTTCAAGAGGAAATTTTTCAATTGATTCGTGATAAATATCAGCAGCCTGTTACCTCCATTGATGCCAGCCATCTGCCGGCCAGTGGACTGCCAGGGGGTGATCTCGTGATTCCTACCCCTGAAATCCATCATTTTGCTGAAAAACCTGTACTTTTTATTGATCTGGTGGATCATCCCAAGCGAGAATACATAGAAGAACTATTTGAAAAAGGGATTGTCAGTGGTGTCGGCAACGATTTATTTTTACCCGATGATCCTGTTACAAGGGAGCAGATGACAAAAATCCTGGTGGATGGCTTCGATTTGGAGCTGATAAGCCAGGAATTTGCCGCAGTAGATTATCAAAAAATTGTAGGCTGGGCAAGGGATTATTTTGCAACGGCCTTCGATAATGGGATTGTCACCACAGATGAGTATGGATATATAAATCCCAAGGAATATGTCACCCGTGAAGAGGCGTTGATTATGCTTTATAATGGATTGCCGGATGATGTTGCCCCCAATATTGTAGAAATACCAAGGGATGCCATACCCTTTGGAGATTTGGAGGGTGTCAGACGAAGGGCCCTGGAGGCAATCGTCTATTTCCTTGATGAAGAGGTAATTGCAGATAGAGAATTATTCCGCCCTAAGGAATATATTACTCGAGGAGAATTATGCAAGTGGATGTATGAAATCTTAGAAAATATTCTTTAATAAATTGAAAATGACTTTGAAGCCCGGTTTCCTAGACTGTTAAATAAGCGGGCTTTAAAGTCATTAAATATACAACATAAACCAAAAATCCTGCTTATTAGTCAAAAACAAGGGTATCTAGTACCATGGGTCATCTTGTCAGGAAAATATCAATATTGAAGGAAGGTAGCGTGTTTAAATGGAAGCTATTAATTACAATGGATTAATAGAAGCTGTGGGTGCCTGCTGTCTGACAGAAACGCAGTGTGGTTCCTGTGAAAATGAGGCCTGTTTGGTGGGGTATTGCAAGCAGGCCTTGGTAACGGCATTAAAGAGCCAAGAAGAATTTTTAGACGGCGGAATGGAGGACATTCCCTATGAGGATTCCAAGCTATTCGACGAGGAAGAAATAATTAGGGCCATCGCCTTTACTTTAAATCAATGTCGAAATTGCAGAGTATATCATGACGAGGATTGTATCATTAATATCATCAGAAGCTCCCTTGAGGTGGCCCTTATTGGTGATTCCCTTGAATATAAGGGCAGTAATCTGGTTTATATCAGCGAGCTGGAAAAGAAGAACAAGGAGATCGCCCAAAGGGTGTTTCAACAATTTAAACAAGCTGGGAGGAACTAAAATGAAAAAGAGGGAATTAACAATTGAAGCAATTATCGGAGAAACAAAGGATACGAAGCTGGAGCGGATCGTCAGTCAAAATTTCAAGGGTGAAACCAGTGAAGCGGGCCTATATTTGGCAATGGCAAGATTAGCCCAAAGAGAGGGCTACCCTGAAATTGCAGAGGTATTAAAAACCATTGCCTGGGAGGAAGCCGAGCATGCTGCCCACTTTGCAGAATTAAACGGTATGATCCAGGTAGATCTGTTTGAAAATATTAAGGAGATGTTGGAGGGAGAAACCTTTGCCAATCAAGGCAAGCGTGAGGCTGCCCAAATGGCAGAAGAACTGGGGCTTTATTCCGCCAGGGATTATTTTAATGAATCAGCCAAGGACGAGGCCAGACACGCTCGTATGCTGGAGGGGATTTTACATAGATATGCAGAAAAATAAGATGGGAGCGTAATTAAAGTACGCTCCTTTTTTAAACAAAAAACTGCGGAAAGATTTACAAATCTGATTGTCTCCTTCACTCCAAGCTAGTACAATAAAAATAACATTACATAATTAGATTAGATACCCCATTATATTTGAAGGGAGAACAGTAAAGGATGGCGCTTTTTAATTGTACGGTCTGCGGTAGATTATTCAAAGGTACTGACTCAAAAATATGTCCTCGTTGTTTAAGTAATGAGGAGGGGCCCTATCAAAAGGTGGTCAGATATGTGTATGATCACTACGGGGCCAGCGTTTTAGAGGTATCAGAGGCAACAGGGGTTGACGTGAAGCTAATTTTAAAATATGTAAAGGATGGAAAAATCGACGTGATACAGGAGAAAGATGAATAGAAAAAAGATTGATAGGGCCATCAAATTAACATTGGTGGCCTTGATGCTGTTCAAAAAATAAATTTTAAAAATTCAATATTTTTTTGCAAAAGGGCTTGTGCCAATAAAAAAGTCATATTATAATTTAAATGTTAACGTTTTCATACATATCAAGCAATATTCTTTTTAATTTAAAATGTTCACGTGTGCAAGCTAAAACTTGAATTGTGATCTATGGGATAGGTATTTTTTTAAAAGAACTTGTTCACGTGTGCAATTCTGGTATAGGCTGGAAAATCTAGGCCTTTCCATTAACAAGACAGGAAGGGAGGAAAGGATACAAAGGTCTTCAAAAAGATAAGATCCAGGTAAAATATTTAAAGGGGGTTTTTAGGTGATTAGGTTTAGAGGTATTTTAAGTTTAATGATGGTTCTAGTATTGCTGCTGGCAAACATGCCCATAATGGCCCTGGCGGCTGACCAAGACCCAGATGATTCCCTTATCCAGGAAGTATCACCCCTTGAAGCAGAACTGCCTCAAGAGCAGGGGGATACAGCACCAGAGGACGAGGAGTCTCAGGAAGCAGAAGGGCCCGTCGAGGAGGAATTGCCCCGGGAAACAGAGGAGGCTGTTGAGGAAGGGGAGATCCCTACGCCAGAAGAAGTGCTGCTTCCTGATGAAGACCAGGCTAATTTAGAATTGGAAGCATTGGAAAACAATATAGATATCCATCAGCATATGACTAAAATTCTTTCAGACTGGCAATTTAGCGCCTTTGGGAGTAATACCAGTACTGAAAGGAATCCAAAACCCATGGAAAATGAAGATGGCTCCATTACCATAGGGGCTACGGGAGGAAAAATTGCCAGCGGTGATGAAGGCATTTCCTTCCTTTATCAGGAACTGCCCTCTGAGACGAACTTTCAATTAACCGTCCAGGTGACAGTCAATAGCTTTAACAATACAGCTACCATCAGCACGCCCAATCAAAAATCCTTTGGCTTGATGGTAAGAAACGAGGTGGGGGAGGATGGCGATTCAGCTGTCCAAACCAGCAGCTACGCTGCAGTGGGGGCCTTGGATACCGTCATGAAGGGCTTCTATAAGGCCCAGGGAACCCAGACAAAGCTGCCCCCCTATGAAGGTATCAATGCACCAACGGCCGACGAGGTTTACAGCTTAAGCTTAAGGAAATCAGGCAGTACCTATGTCTTTACCTGCAATGGAATCAGCGAAGCAGTTACATTGGAAGGGCTCCTTGATGAAACTGCCTATGTAGGACTATTTGTAGCCAGAGATGCAGAGATCACCTTTAGTGACTTTGACATTACCATAGACCAACGAAGGGTGACAGAGCTAAGCCTTGACTACAGTCAGATGAAAACTCAGTACCTGGTGGGGGAGACCCTAGATACAACAGGCTTAATCGTTAAAGCCCTTTATTCCGATGGAACAGAGGAAGCTTTAAATAGCGATGATTACATTGTAATGGGCTATGACAGCAGCGAGGCGGGCCAGGTGGTCATTTCCATTCATTACAACGGTGCCATTGCCACAATTAAGCTGACCATTATTTCATTGAGTATTACCAGCTTAGACATTTTATATCATCCTGCAAAGACCACCTATTATCCTGGTGATTCCATTGAAATTCAAGGTTTAACAGTTTTAGCCACCTATAATCACGGCTATTATCAGGAGGAACTGGAAAGGGAACAATATCGATTGCTGATAGATGGCCAGCCAATTGATGAGGCCAGCTATACCTTTGATACGCCCGGGGAGAAAATCATTACTGTTCAGGCCATTGATACCCCCGTTGTTACAGTGGATTTTACCGTCACAGTAGTCAATGCACAAATTACAGAGCTGGAAATCATCCGTATGCCAGAAAAAACCCTGTACTTTCCAGGGGAGGAGCTAAAGCTGGAGGGGATGATTGTCTATGCAAAATACAGCGATAACCGTTCCGTAAGACTATCTAGGTCAGAATATACAGTATCAGCGCTGGATACCACCACAACAGGAGAAAAGGAAATAACTATTTTCCATAAGGGAACGACCGTTTCCTTTAAGGTACTGGTGAAGGAAAGGGAGCTGGTGGGAATTGAGGTGAGAAGCTACCCAAAAACCACCTACTATTTAGGAGAAGTTTTTGATTCTACAGGTCTAGTGGTGGTAAAGGCCTACGATAATGGAGAAAAGGAAGTACTGGAGAAAGATCAGTATCAAATCGATCTAGGGAAGTATGATTCCAGCCAGGCGGGTATTTATGATATTAAAATTTTACCAGCAGATGAATCCATTGAGCCCATTATATTGAAAGTAACCGTTCAGCAGGCCCCAAGCCATGAATGGCAGTTTATTCGATTTGGGCAATCCTCGTCTGACAGCAGGAATTACGGTACGGTAAGGGCTGACGGTACCATTGAGCTGGTGGCCCTGGAGGGGGGCGGAAAGGTTACAGGAGACCATGATGGAATCACCTTCTATTATACCGAGATCGATGCCGGCAGTGATAATTTTACCCTATCGGCTGACATTAAGGTAATTGAATATGCCAAAACCCCCCATGACGGCCAGGAGTCCTTTGGAATCATGGCTCGGGATGCCGTCGGGCCCCATGGTGATGCCAGTGTTTTTGCTTCAAATATTGCAGCCGTTGGGGGCTACAGCGGAGGAACAAGAAATGATAATGGGACACAATTCTTCATCAGAACCGGGGTAGAATCCCCTGACGGTGCCGGAAGTCAGGGAATTAAGAGCATTATGCTGAAGGAAGAGCGACCACAGGAAAGCAACACCTATCCCCAGGCCCCCTATCGCCTAACCCTGTCCAAGACCAACAGTGGCTATACTGCCAGCCTGAATGACGGTGAAACCGCCATCTTCTATGAGCCGGAGCTGCTGAATGTGATGGATGGTAAAATTTATGTGGGCTTTTATGCGGCCCGATTGGCCACCATTGAAGTCAGCAACGTGGAGCTTTCGGTAACGGCTGCCATCACTGATGCCCCCAGGGTAGAGCCGCCTAAGGTTCCGGTGGAGCCAGACTTTGAATTTTTATCTTTGGAGCAAACCGCAAGCACCAATTATGAATTACTGTTGAAATCCAATGTAAAGGGCTATCTAACCCTCAAAATGGGCCATAAGACCTTGATTGAAGACCAGGCCCTGGATTCAAATGAGATTTTTAAAGTTTCTACAGAAATTGGGAAAAATCGCACCACCGGTTTTATAGCCACCTTTATTCCAGATGATACAGCCCTTTTAACTTCCTATGATAAGATTATCAAGCATTTTACTGTTGAAAACAGAAGCTATGATATAGGAGAAAACATTTATGTTTCGCCCACGGGCACCGGCAACGGAACAGGTACAGCAGATGATCCCCTTGATTTGGATACCGCCATTGCCTTCTTGAAGCCCGGACAAAAAATTGTGTTGATGGATGGCCGCTATGTACGTAATGCCAAGCTGGAAATTAAAAAATATAATGATGGTACGGCTGATGCCATGAAATATATGGTTGCCGCCCCCGGGGCAAGGCCTATTATTGATTTTGATAAAAAGACCGAGGGGGTTGTATTAAGCGGAAACTATTGGCATGTAAAGGGAATTGATTTTATTCGTTCAGCAGGAAACACCAAGGGATTTACCATTGGTGGAAGCCATAATATTGTTGAGCTATGCAGGTTTTACGAAAATGGCGATACAGGGCTGCAAATCAGCAGAACAGATCTTTCCAATGATATCAGCCAATGGCCCTCCTACAACTTGATTCTCAACAGTACGGCCTTCGACAACCGTGACCCCTCCGACAACAATGCCGACGGCTTTGCTGCCAAGCTTACCGCCGGTGTGGGGAATGTATTCAGGGGCTGTATTGCCCACAATAATATTGATGACGGATGGGATCTTTATACCAAGGCCGGTACTGGCGCCATCGGGCCGGTCATCATTGAAGACAGTATTGCCTATCATAACGGGTTTTTAACCGACGGTACCGTTGGTGCCGGTGACAAGAACGGCTTTAAGCTGGGCGGGGAAGGAATCCATGTTCCCCATATCATTAGAAACAGCATGGCCTTTGGCAATGGAGCCTATGGCTTTACCAGCAACAGCAATCCCGGGGTGATTGCAGAAAATAATATCGGCTTTAATAATGAAGGGGCAAATTTGAGCTTTACGACCTATACCAATATTCCTACAGATTTTACAATTAAAGGCTTTGTATCCTACCAAAAAGACTATAGGGCAAAGGATCAGTATCCAGCCCATTTAAGCTCCAATGACAACTTTATGTTTGACGGCACAAGCTCCAAAAACCAGACAGGGGTTGTCTTGACAGATCAAAATTTTGAAAGCCTGATGCCGACAATTCCCTATGAACGTGATGAAGCAGGGAATATTATATGGGGTGATTTCCTTAAATTTATTGCCCCTAGGCA
Organism: uncultured Clostridiaceae bacterium; assembly: GCA_965652145.1. Classification (GTDB taxonomy): domain Bacteria; phylum Bacillota; class Clostridia; order Peptostreptococcales; family Natronincolaceae; genus CBFGTV01. Next base: position 27,938 of record CBFGTV010000009.1, on the reverse strand, counting down.
AAACCAGACCGACGATTCAGGAAGGGGAGATTCACGAGATGGCGAGGATCGGGATACAACCAGACCAAGGCCTAGAGCCACTACCCCTTCAGATTCCCAGGAGGATACCAGCCCTGCAACAGAAAAAACCTCAATCCTGGAAAACGCCCAGGGGGTTCAATTAACCAGAGAAAAAGTACCCTATATTAGCGGCTACCCCGATGGTACCATTAAGCCAAATCATTCCATGACTAGGGAAGAGGCCATAGCCCTAATCTATCAACTGATTATCAACGAAGATAAGGGAAATTACCAACTACCCCAGGGGGTACTGACGGATGTTGACCGAAGCAGCTGGTCGACAGAAGCCGTTGCCTATTTGTTTAACCAGGGCATGATAAAGGGTTATGCCGATGGCACTTTAAAACCAAAGAAAGATATTACCAGGGCAGAATTTATTGCTATAATGGCCAGCTTTATTCCTGATGATGCCACCGCAGGCATTGTCAGCTTTACGGATATACAAGGAAGTTGGTCAAGGGAATTGGTCGAAAGGGCTGCCGCCGCCGGTTGGATTCAAGGCTATGGTGACGGTACCTTCAGACCAAACCAAGGGATTACCCGGGCAGAAGCCATCACAATGATGAATCGTATTTTGAATCGAATACCTGATTATCCCTACATAGATCAAACAGGGGCAGCCTTCAGTGATTTATCGCCCGATCATTGGGCCTATTATGAAATAATGGAGGCTGTAGGAAGATAAATTTAATAAATTAGAGATGGTAAAGTCAGCATACCCTGGCGGCCATGCCGGCCATGGTTGCTGGCTTTATTTTTTTGTAAAAAAAATAAAAAAACCTTTGTCAAAATCGTGCTGGTGTATTATAATGATTTTATTGTAACCTTGTAGAATACAAATGTATATATAACAAGGACATAGCTGTTGATACTGTAAAAGTGTCTGGATAAAGAATGAATGGCCTTAATGAAAGAGCTGGCAAATTATATATTGATTGGCAGGCCATAACTTTTATTGATTTAATGCATTAAATTAATAAAACTGACCATGTGGGAAGAACACAATTCTATCAATCAGGTATATTTGAATTCCTTCAGGGAGGAGGGGAGTTCATTTATATAATTTTTACCTAAAAGAAAAATGCATAAGGGGGAAGTGAAATGAAAAGAAAATTGCTGGCTTTAGTTTCGGTGCTGTTGGTATTATCACTGGGGTTAAGTGGTTGTGCAGGGGAAGGGCAACCTGTCGAAAATCCCGGTAATGCCAATGGGCCTTCTGACGATGTGATTAGAATTGGAGTATTTGAACCGGTTACCGGGGCCAATGCGGCTGGTGGAGCCCTGGAGGTGGAGGGGATACAATTAGCCAATGAGCTGTATCCTGAGGTATTGGGAAAAAAAGTAGAAATTGTAGTTGTAGACAATAAGTCTGATGTGGTAGAAGCTGCCAATGCTGCCAACAGGTTGGTAGAAAAAGAAAAGGTGTCAGCTATCATAGGAAGCTGGGGGAGCTCCTATTCCATGGCGGCCGGAGATATTGTACGAAATGCCCAGGTACCTGCAGTGGCGGCATCGGCCACCAATCCTCTGGTAACCCTGGATAATGATTATTACTTCCGGGTTTGCTTTCTAGACCCCTTTCAGGGAACTGTAATGGCCAACTATGCCTATAATAGCCTGGGGGCCAAAAAGGTGGCCATTGTCAGGGAAGTCAACAATGATTACGCCGTTGGACTTGCAAAGTTTTTTGAGGACTCTTTTATCCAACTAACTGGCGATCAGAATGCTATTGTTGCTGTAACCAACTATAATACTGGCGACCAGGATTTTTCCTCTCAGCTGTTAAATATCAGCTCCCAGAAACCTGATGTGATCTTTGCACCTGGCAACTTTACCGAATCGGCCCTGCTGATCAAGCAGGCGAGACAATTAGGAATTCAGACACCCATTATCGGTGGCGATACCTGGGAGACTCCTGAATTCATCGAAATTGGCCAGGAGGATGTAGAAGGTACTGTTTTGTCAACCTTCTTTACCTCAGAGGTGCCCATAACAGCAGAATCAGAGGTGTTTCTTAAGGCCTATCGTGAGAAATACGGAAAGGAACCGGCCGCCGTTACGGCCCTGGGCTACGATGCCTATATTTTAATACTGGATGCCATTGAAAGGGCAGGTTCTGCCGATCCCGTTAAGATTAGGGAAGAAATTTCAAAAACAACAGGCTTTGAAGGGGCGGCAGGGGTCATTACCCTGGATGAAAATGGCGATGCAGTCAAAAGCGCCGTTATCAAAGTGGTGAAGGACGGCAAATTTGTCTATATGGATACAATTGAACCAATTCAATAGGATCATGAGGAGCTTCCTTCCCATAAGAGAAGGGAGCTCTCCTGATTCAATAATAATTAAAATGAGGTGGTAGGAAATGACATGGGAGCTATTTTTGCAGCACCTTACCAACGGAATATCCCTGGGAAGCCTGTACGCCCTGGTGGCAATAGGCTATACCATGGTTTATGGTATATTAAGATTAATTAACTTTGCCCATGGTGAGATCTTCATGATGTCTCTATATTTTGTGTTTTATGGTGTTGCAGTATTTACCCTGCCCTGGTACGTGGCCTTCATCATATCAGTTATTTTAACCTGTATTTTGGGGATGGCGGTGGAGCGGGCCGCCTACAAAACCCTTCGGGATTCCCCCCGAATTACCGTAATGGTATCGGCCATCGGGGCCTCCTTCTTTTTACAAAATCTATCGGTGGTGCTATTCGGGGGAAGGCCCAAGGCCTTTCCTACGGTGAAGCTCTTTACCGATGTCATACAAATCGGAGCGGTTTCCCTGCAAAGATTAACCTTGATTATTCCCGTAACAACCCTTGTCTTACTCTTTGGACTGCTTTATCTTGTCAATCAAACCAAAACCGGTATGGCCATGAGGGCTGTTTCAAAGGATCATGAAACAGCCAGGCTGATGGGGGTTGACGTTAACCGAACCATTACGATTACCTTTGGTATCGGTTCGGCATTGGCCGCAGTGGGAGGAATCATGTGGGGAATGAAGTTTCCTCAAATTCAGCCCACCCTGGGGGTAATTCCCGGGTTAAAATGCTTTATTGCCGCAGTTATCGGGGGAATCGGCAACATTACCGGTGCAGTCATGGGCGGGTTTATCCTGGGCATAGGGGAAATTATGCTGGTTGCCATGCTGCCCCAATTAACGGGCTACCGAGATGCCTTTGCCTTTATTCTATTGATTATCATTTTATTATTTAAGCCCACAGGTATAATGGGAGAAAAAATTTCAGAGAAGGTGTAGACATGGATACAAAAAAAAGAAATACCCTATTAACAACTGGTTCAATGCTATTATTAGCTGCCTTTTTAATATATGCCAATCACCGTTTTGATTCCTATCAGATCCGGATTTTGAACCTATGTGCCATCTATACAATCCTTGGCTTAAGTATGAATCTGATTAACGGATTCACCGGGCTTTTTTCTCTGGGTCATGCTGGCTTTATGGCCATTGGCGCCTATACCACTGCCCTCTTAACCATGTCAGAGGCCGTAAAGAAGCAAAATTTCTTTTTATCGCCCATGATTTCGCCCCTTGATCAAATTTCACTGCCCTTTTTGGCGGCATTGCTGATAGGAGGCCTTCTTGCAGCAGCTGTGGCCTTCTTAATTGGTGCGCCGGTATTAAGGCTCAAGGGCGACTACCTGGCCATTGCCACCCTGGGGTTTTCAGAAATTATTCGTATTGTCTTTACCAATACCCAGCGGATCACCAATGGAGCCCTGGGCTTAAAGTCTATCCCCAATACCACTAATCTGGGATGGAGCTTTGGGTTGGCAGTCTTGACACTGGTTTTTATGATCTGCCTGATCAATAGCAGCTACGGAAAGGCCTTTAAAGCCATTCGAGAGGATGAAATTGCCGCAGAAAGTATGGGGATCAGCCTTTTTAAGCATAAAATGCTGGCCTTTATGATCGGTGCTTTCTTTGCAGGAATTGGCGGGGGGTTATTGGCCAACCTTTTAGGTGCCATTAATCCAACCATGTTTAGATCAGTCTTAACCTTTAATGTTTTACTGATTATCGTTCTGGGAGGCATGGGAAGCTTGACAGGAACCGTGATTTCAGCCTTTATTATTACTGCTGGAATGGAATATTTACGATTTCTTGATGAATCTATAAACCTGGGCTTCGTTAAGCTGCCAGGTATTTCAGGCTTAAGGATGGTGGTGTTTTCAACCCTGTTAATGCTGGTGGTGCTTTTCTTTAAAAATGGGCTGATGGGCACCAATGAATTTAGCTGGAATAAGCTGTTGGGGCTATTTAAAGGAAGACCCCTTGCCAAAAGGAGGGTTGGACAATAATGAGCTTTCTTAAGACAGAAAAGGTAACCATGAAATTCGGGGGATTAACAGCCGTTAAGGATTTCAACCTGGAATTAAATCAAGGAGAAATTGTCGCCCTGATAGGGCCCAATGGCGCAGGAAAAACCACAGCCTTCAATACCATTACAGGGGTTTACCGCCCCACCGAGGGGAAGGTTCTATTGGGGGAGGATGACATAACAGGCCTTAGACCCGATCAAATTACCAAAAAGGGGCTGGCCAGAACCTTTCAAAACATTAGGCTCTTTAAAGAGCTTACAGTATTAGACAATGTGTTAATAGGAAATCATCTGCATTTAAAGGCAGGTTTATTAGGGGCAACCCTGGGGCTGCCCCGGTACCGTAGGGAAGAAAGGATTATGCTTGAAAAATCCCATAATCTGTTGGATAAGGTGGGCTTGATTCAATACAAAAATGAAAAGGCCACAAGCCTTTCCTACGGGCTGCAGCGAAGGCTGGAAATTGCCAGGGCCCTGGCCACCGAGCCCCAAATATTGCTTTTAGATGAGCCGGCTGCAGGGATGAACCCCAAGGAAACCGATGATCTAACCGAATTTATTCAGCAAATCAGAGAGGAATTTCATTTGACTATATTTATGATAGAGCATCATATGCAGGTGGTTATGGGGATATCAGACAGAATTTATGTTTTTGACCACGGGGTCACCATTGCCCAGGGAAGCCCTTACGAAATTCAAAACAATGAAAAAGTCATAGAAGCCTACCTGGGGGTGAGTGAAGATGCTTAAAATAGAAAATTTAGTGGTGGCCTATCATGCCATTGAGGCCATCAAGGGAATAGATTTAGAGGTGAAAGAGGGAGAAATAGTTACCCTGATTGGGGCCAATGGGGCAGGGAAAAGCACCACCTTAAAATCCATCGTAGGCTTGGTAAAGCCTAAAAATGGGAAGATCACCTACCACGAAAGGGATTTACTGAAGGAGGATACCAAAAATATGGTGAGGTACGGTATTACCCTGGTTCCTGAAGGTAGAAGGGTTTTTTCCAATCTAACCGTCCTTGAAAATCTTAAAATCGGTGCCTTTTACCGGAATGACCATAAAGAGATTGAAAGGGATTTGGAGTGGGTATACCAGTTATTTCCCAAACTAAAGGAGCGCAGCTGGCAGCTTTCCGGTACCCTTTCCGGCGGAGAGCAGCAGATGCTGGCTGTAGGCAGGGCCCTGATGGCGAGGCCCAAATTATTGATGATGGACGAGCCCTCCCTGGGGCTGGCCCCCTTAATTGTAAAGGAAATTTTCAACATTATCAAAGAAATCCATCGACAAGGGGTTACGGTACTTTTGATTGAGCAAAATGCCAATGCCGCCCTGCGAATTGCAGACAGGGCCTATGTTATGGAGACCGGCCAGATAACAATGGAGGGCACAGGAAGGGATTTATTAGCCAATGAAGAGGTGAAAAAGGCCTATCTGGGAGAAGCAAAGAGCTAGTTCTTTTTCCAGGTATCATTTGATAAAGAGGAATAGAATATATTATGTTAGCTTAATATCAAAGGCCCCTGATTTCAGGAGTGGAAAATTGTTTCCACCCCGAAGGATCAGGGGCCTTTGATTGGAACTAACATTTAAAATATAATTAGATATATCAACAAGCTAAAAAGAGGATACTGGGGGGAAATGTTGAATCATTTAGTAGAATCATAGATAAAAAGCCAGGAGCAATGAGGTGAGGGCATGAAAAAGATAGAGATGATATTCAATAAATTACTTTTCCTTCAGAAAAAACGGGGCAGGGGCATTTCTGCCATGGAGCTCAGCCAAGCCCTGGGCCTTGACCGGGCCAATGTAAGTCGCTACCTTAACCGGCTTCATGAAGAAGGTAAGGTGGAAAAGCAAGAGGGCAGGCCGGTTCGATTTTTGGCCAGGGAGGGGGAAAGTCAGGTTGCCGAAGGAAAGGATATTGGCAATAGCCTGGAAAGTATCGTCGGGGCCCGGCAAAGCCTACAGGTTGCCATACAGCAGGCAAAGGCAGCCATGATGTATCCTCCCAGGGGCCTTCATACCATCCTATTGGGAGAAACTGGAGTCGGTAAATCCATGTTTGCAGAGCTGATGTACCGCTTTGCACTGGAATCAGGTGTATTGAAGCAGGACGCCCCCTTTATCCAATTCAACTGTGCAGACTATAGTGAGAATCCGCAGCTTTTGACAGCTCAAATATTTGGTGTTAAAAAGGGAACCTTTACGGGGGCTGACCGGGATCGAGAGGGGCTGATGAAAAAGGCCCATGGCGGGATTCTGTTCTTAGATGAGGTCCATCGCCTTCCTCCCCAAGGGCAGGAGATTCTATTTATGTACATTGACAAGGGCTGCTTCAGGCCCCTTGGCGACACAACTGAGGCCATCAGGGTAGAGGTGCAGTTAATTGCTGCCACCACCGAAGACCCCAGGTCAAGCCTATTAAAGACCTTTTTACGGAGAATTCCCATGACCATTACCCTGCCTTCCCTGGCTGAACGAAGCCTCATTGAAAGGTACCAGTTGACAGAGGTCTTTATTAAGGAAGAATCTGAACGAATTGGAAAGAGTATTTACATTAATAAAAATGTCATGGCCTCCTTCCTGCTCTATGAATGCAGCGGCAATATCGGTCAGCTGAGAAGCGATATTCAATTGGCCTGTGCAAAGGCATTTTTAACCTATAAAACCCAAAATAAAGACTATATTATCATCAATCAAGTTGATCTGCCCCATCACGTAAAAAAGGGGCTAATGAAAATTCAAGAATATAGAAGAGAAATTGAAAATATCATGACCGGACAGGGAGACATGCTACGCTTCCATCATCAGCAGGGGTTAGACATGGAGATTAAGGAAAAGCCCCAGGGAGACGGAGACTTCTATGAGGTAATCGAGAAAAAGCTGGAGACCTTAAAGCGTACCGGTTTAGAGGAAAATGAAATTAATCAGATATTAAACATAGATATTGAAAGCCACTTTCAGAAATACTTGGGCAAATTAACCACCAATTTTAACCGGGAAGAGCTTTCAAAGGTGGTGGACGAAAGTATTGTTGAGGTGGTGGAGGCTATTTTTGCCTTGGCCAGGGAACGGTTGAATCGGGTTTACGATGAGAAGATATATTATGGCCTGGCGCTACATTTAAGCGGCAGTATTAAGCGAATTAAAGGAGGCCATAAAATATACCATCCAAAACTGAATTTTATCAGAGTAAATTATGTAGAGGAATTTTTAGTGGCCATGGAGGCAACCAAGCTAATTGATCAACGTTTTGAAATTGAGACGCCATTAGATGAGATTGGCTATTTGGCAATGTTTTTTGCCTCTGATCCCTACGATATTCATGAAGAGGAGCCGGCCCAGGTAGGAATTTTGGTGTTAATGCATGGTAGTGCTACGGCCAGCAGTATGGTGGAGGTGGCAAATCAATTGGTAGGGGCCAATCATGCCAAGGCCCTGGATATGCCGCTGAAAATGAAGCCTGCTGTGATGTATGAGCTGGCTAAAAAAGAAGTGATAGCTCTGGATCAGGGGAAGGGGGTTTTAATGCTGGTGGATATGGGCTCCTTAACAAATTTTGGCGCCATGATTCAGGAGGAGACCGGTATTGAAACAGAGACAATTGATATGGTCAGTACCCCGGTGGTCATTGATGCCTGCCGAAAGGCTGCCCTGGGCCAAACCCTGGGGGAAATTTGTGACTCCTTGAGGGATCATATTCCCCACGAGCATCGTGAAAAGGCTGTCTCCAATACAATAAAAAGAATCATCATTACTGCCTGCTTCACCGGTGAAGGGGCAGCAGCCAGACTTAAAGAAATGATTGCTGATACCGTAGGTAATACACCTAATTTTGAAATTATTCCCTTGAATCTTCTTGACAAGGGGGCCTTTACCAGAAAGCTGAATCAATTGCGACGTCAGCATCGAATTGTGGCAGTGGTGGGAACCCTAGAGATAAAAAGCCAAGTTCCCTTCATTTCTGCCGGGGATATATTAACAGGAAAAGGTATTCAACAGCTTAAGGGGCTGATTGAGCAGGAAAAGACCTATATGAATATTGCCGACTCGTTAAAGGATCATATCGGCTGTGTTGAAGTCAATCAGCTGGTCAAGGATTCCCTGGAAACCGTTGAAGCGCTGGAGGTGATCCTTGGGGCCCCGGTAGCTTATGAGGTAAAAACAGGGATATTACTTCATATTTGCTTTTTGATTGATAAACTATGCAGGGGAGATCAAGAGACCCTATACCACAATTTAGCGGCTTATGAAAAGGAGCATGTTAGAGAGCTGACCCTGGTAAAAAAAGCCCTGGGAGCTTTAGAGAAGCAATATAAAATACGCATTGGAGAAAATGAAACTGCCTATATCTGCCATATGTTTTTGGCCAATCAACCAGAGGGAAGGGTGTAAAAATAAAATAGTGTGCAGTAGTGTGTTGAAAAGTGTGTAATTAATTTACACACTTTTTTTTAAGAAAAAATTAATTTTTTATTATATAATTGGCTTTAAATCAATAAATTTAAACTAGAATACAAAAAGCAAAAAAACTATACAACGTTTTCAAAGTTGGCATTAAAAATGCATATTAAATAGCAGGGGGGATGGCTATGAAAAAAAGAAGTGTTTTGATAAGAAGCCAATCTGGGCTCCATGCCAGGCCTGCAAGTATACTGGTGAATCTGACTCAGCAATTTCAGTCAAGCATCACCTTTGAAAAGGGGGGAAAGAGGGTAAACGGTAAAAGTCTTATGGGAATCCTTAGTATGGCCGTAGGGGATCGAGAGGAATTAACAATCATTGCTGAGGGCAGCGACGAGTTAGAGGCAATTGACGCAATAGAAGCATTGCTCACAAAGGGGTTAGAAAAGTAGTCGGACATTTATAGAAAAGGGAGGTTGCAATGATGAAAAAAATTCTTTTAGTATGCTGTTCTGGAATGTCTACCAGCCTACTGGTTACCAAAATGAATGATGCAGCAGCGAAAAAAGGACTAGAGGCTAAAATATTTGCAGTTTCAGAAACCGAGGCCAACAAGCATTTTGATGAGATTGATGTACTGCTATTGGGGCCTCAGGTTAGATATTTACTAGGCAAGCTGCAAAAAAACCTGGAGGAAAGGGGGGTTCCGGTAGCCGTAATCGACAGTGTAAACTATGGCACCATGAATGGTGAAGCGGTGCTTGAACAAGCCATAAATCTTATGAAGGCTTGAAAAACACCCGGGTAACAAAAGGAATTGAGAACCGAGAGAAAATTGAAGGGGGATCTGTATGAAGAAATTGTTGGAATTTCTAGAGAAGTATTTTGTACCTGTGGCAGGTAAAATCGGAGCCCAAAGGCACCTGGTGGCCATTAGAGACGGCTTTGTTGCAATTATGCCATTAATTATTGCCGGTTCATTGGCAGTCTTAATTAATAACCTGCCCGTCAATGCCTTTCAAAATGCATTAAATGCTATCTTCGGCTCTGACGTATGGAAAGGGCTGGGAAACAACGTATCCAATGGAAGCTTAGCCGTCATGGCACTACTGGTTAACTTCTCCATCAGCTACAGCTTGGCTAAGGGATATAACTCTGACCCCTTGGCAGCAGGGGTTGTCAGTGTTGCCTCGCTAATGGCCATTATGCAGTCGGCCGAAGGGGTTTCGGCAGTTCCCTACTCCTGGCTAGGGGCCCTGGGACTATTTGTTTCGATTATTGTTGCTATCATTTCAACAGAAATATTTGTTAGACTTTTAGGAAATCCAAAGCTTGTACTGAAAATGCCAGAGGGTGTACCGCCCGCCGTGGCAAAATCCTTTGCTGCATTGTTTCCAGCGATGATTACCATCTTAGTATTTGCCTTTATTAAAATTATTTCTACAGCAGTAGGCATTGTAGACATCCATGCAACAATCTATGATCTAATCCAAAGACCGTTATCTTCCATGGCCAATACCCTGGGAGCCGCCTCAGCCATCGCAATACTCAATCACCTGCTGTGGTTCTTTGGGCTCCATGGCCCCAATATTTTAGAACCGGTTATGCAGACAATGTATCTGCCGGCTTTACAAGCCAATATTGCGGCCTTTGCCAGTGGTCAAGTGGTACCCAATATCGTTACCAAGCCCTTCTTCGATGCCTTTGTGTATATGGGCGGCTCAGGAACCACCATATGCTTAATCATTGCCATCTACATTGCTTCAAAGAGAAAGCACCATCGGTATTTAGCCAATATGGCTGCGCCAACTGGACTATTTAATATTAATGAACCTATTATATTTGGTCTGCCCATTGTGCTGAATCCTGTGTTCCTTATTCCATTTATTTTAACACCCCTGGTATTGACAATTTTCAGTTATCTGACCATAGCAGCCGGAATTATTCCCAAGACTATTGCCATGGTTCCCTGGACAACACCGCCCATTATCAGTGGCATTCTGGCCACCGGGTCATGGCGAGGGGGAGTATTGTCGCTGGTCAATATTGTCATTGGAGTCATTCTTTACATGCCCTTTATTATCATGTCGGAAAAGTTAGAGGATAAAAAAACAGCACAAAAGAGCAGCAATTAATCATAATGTGAGGGAGCAGGTCTTCCTGCCTCCCTCCTTTCCAAAATGCGGGAGGCGAAAATCATGGGTGACATCAAGATAGCCGTTATTGGAGGTGGCAGCAGCTATACGCCGGAGCTGATAGAGGGCTTTATTAAGCGGGCAGATACTTTACCCGTTGGCTCCATCTATTTGGCCGATATTGAAATGGGGGCAGAAAAGCTTGCGATTGTTGGAGCCTTGGCCAGAAGGATGTTGAAAAGGGCAGGGTTAAACATCCCGGTCTATACAACCCTAAACCGTCAAGAAGCCATTAGCGGGGCAGATTTTGTTCTAACACAGCTTCGTGTCGGAGGACTTCAGGCGAGAATCAAGGATGAAGAAATTCCCCTTAAATATCAGGTTATTGGTCAGGAGACCACAGGAGCCGGCGGCTTTGCCAAGGCCATTAGAACCATACCGGTGATCAGTGAAATCTGTTATGATATAGAAAAGCTCGCCCCCGAGGCATGGCTGATTAATTTTACCAACCCCGCTGGTATTGTTACAGAATTCGTGTTGAAGCACACTTCGGTGAAGGCCATTGGCCTTTGTAATGTGCCCATAGGGATGATTCACCATATTGCTAAGCTGCTGAAGGTAGACAGTAGCAGAATCAGAATCGATTTAGCAGGGTTAAATCATCTGGTCTATGGCAAAGCCGTTTATCTTGACGGAATGAATATAACCGACAGGCTCATTGAGGCATTGATAGGGGGTCAAACCTATTCCATGGAAAATATACCCGATATGAAATGGGACCCTGCCCTGATAAAATCCTTGGGTGTCATTCCCTGTCCATATCACCGGTATTATTATATGCAGGATGAAATGCTTAAGGATGAGCTTGATCAATGGACCCAGGGAAAGGGGACAAGGGGAAGACAGGTGGCGGCTCTGGAACAGGAGCTATTCAAGCGATATCAGGATCGTGATCTGGATATCAAGCCGCCGGAGCTTGAAAAAAGAGGAGGAGCCTATTATTCCGATGCAGCGGTATCATTGGTTAATTCCATCTACAATGATACAGGTGAAATTCATGTGGTTAATGTTTTGAACCAGGGGGCCATTGCTGATTTACCACCTAATTCGGTGGTAGAAACCAATGCAGTGGTAAATCGCAGCGGTGCCGTACCCATTGCTGGGGGAAAGCTGCCCCAGGAGGTGGTGGGGCTGGTGCAGGCGGTAAAGGCCTATGAAGCCTTAACCATAGAGGCAGCAGTAACGGGCAGCTATGACAAGGCACTTCAGGCCCTTTTAGCCCATCCGTTGATTCCATCAATTGGTATAGCTAAGAAAATTCTTAAGGATATTCTAAAGGCCCACCATGATTATTTACCACAATTCGATATTTGACAGTAGACTAAGGAGCGATCAATATGAACTTTGAAGAAATTATTTTGAAAATTATTACCCAGAGCGGGGATGCAAAAAGCTTTGCCATGGAGGCAATTCAATTTGCAAAGCAAAAAGAGTTTTCTAAGGCCCGGGAAGCAATGGAAATGGTAGCGGAAAAACTGGGAGAGGCCCACAAGGAGCAGACAAAGCTCATTCAAAATGAGGCCCAGGGTGATAAAACAGAGGTTTCGCTGTTGTTGATCCATGCCCAGGACCACCTAATGAATGCCATTACCCTTAAAGAAATGGCCAATGAATTTATAGAATTGTATCAAAGACTAGAATAGGGCAAGCTGTAAAATGCCCTTTTTTCCATTAAGGATAAAGGAGGAGCCGGAATGAGAGGATTGGGAATTTCCATCTACCCTGGTAAAATCAATATTGATGAAAACAAACAATATATACAGTTAGCCAGTGAATTAGGCTTCAGTAGAATATTTACCTGTCTATTGTCTCTGAAGGACGGAAAGGAAAAAATATTTAATGACTTTAAAGAAACCGTACTTTACGGCGCCTCCTTGGGGATGAAGGTTGTAGCTGATGTTTCACCTAAGGTTTTTCAGGAATTAGACCTCTCGCCCAGGGATTTAAGCTTTTTTCAGGAGCTGGGCCTCTATGGCATTCGGCTGGATTTGGGCTTTGGTGGACCGGAGGAGAGTATGATGAGCTACAATGCCTTTGATTTAAAAATTGAACTAAACATCAGTGGGGGGACAAAGGGGCTGGAAAACATACTATCCTACTGCCCTAACCGAATGAATCTTTTAGGCTGCCATAATTTTTATCCCCATCGGTATACAGGTTTATCCAGGAAACATTTTATGGAAACCTCCCAAGAATTTAAAAAACAGGGGATTCGAACAGCGGCCTTTGTTTCATCCAATCATGCCACCCATGGGCCCTGGCCGGTGATGGAAGGGCTTTGTACCCTAGAGGAGCATCGAGGACTTCCCATTGAGGTACAGGCAAAGGATCTATTTAATACCAATTTAATCGATGATGTCATTATCGCCAATGCCTTGGCCCATGAGACTGAGCTAAGGTCCCTGTCGAAGCTTAATCGCCAGCTATTGACCCTCAGGGTAGCGCTTTATGAAGACCTGCCAGAGCTGGAAAGGAAAATTATTTTTGAAGAACCCCACTTTAATCGGGGTGACATATCAGATTATATGCTTCGTTCAACCCAAAGCCGAGTAAAATATCAAGGTCACCACTTTGCCGTTTTTAATCCAAAGCCCATTAAACGGGGGGATATTTTAATTGATAGCTCCCAATACGGTCATTATGCCGGAGAGCTGCAGGTGGCCCTGAAGGATATGGAGAATAGCGGTAAAACCAATGTAGTGGGAAGGGTGGTGGAGGAAGAACATTTTCTGTTAGACACCATTCAGCCCTGGCAGCGCTTTAGCTTTTCTTTATAGGTGCCAGAGGGCGTTTTTCTATCGCTTTTCATCTTCAATCTAAGTATGAAAAAGTATGTCTATCCTTAGCAGACATACTTTTTTATTGCTTTGATCCCCCCATCTTAATAAGGGTCATGGTTATACCCTGTTTTCTTTACGAATTTCATATTGAATGATACAATGGGCTAGACTAGTATTTGAACCTCCCTTGAGGAGTTGAAAAATGGAAAGGTGGTGAGAAACTCACCAAAATTAAATTGGTGAGGATGAGGAATGCAAAATTACGGTAATAAGCTTCCAAAATATTTTGAGAGGATTAATGGTGAAATATGGCTGGTTGAAGATGAAAGGGACAATATGAAGCTGTATTATAGAATTAAGGAAATTCTTTATACAGGCCAGTCTCCCTTTCAACAGGTTAATATAGTTGATTCCTATGATTTCGGCCGCTGTCTTGTATTAGATGGTGTCATACAGACCACGGAATTAGACGGATATATATATAATGAGATGATTTCTCATGTTCCTGTAGTATGCCACCACAACCCCAAAAGAGCCTTGATTATTGGTGGGGGAGATTGCGGAGTAGCCAACGAACTGTCAAAATATAGCGGGTTGGAAGAAATAGACATGGTAGAAATAGATGAACTGGTGGTAAGGGAGTCCATTAATAAGCTCCCCAAAATATCTGGCGATGTTTGTAATGATCAGCGGATTAATTTTATCTTTGATGATGGTGTAAAATTTGTACAGGGTAAAAAGGGTGTTTATGATATAGCAATAGTAGACTCTTCCGATCCGATTGGTCCGGCTGAGGTATTGTTTTCAGAGGGCTTTTATGTAGATTTAAAAAATTCCTTGAAGCAGGATGGACTCATGGTCTGCCAAAGTCAGTCGCCAATTTTTCACAGGGATATATTAAAAGAGACCCGACGTAAATTAAAAAAACATTTTTCTATTGTTGAAACCTATAAGGCTGTTGTACCAAGCTACCCCGGGGGAATGTGGAGCTTTACCCTGGCTTCCTTTAAATATGAGCCAATAAAGGCAAATCTTGAGAGACTTGCTCCCAATACAAAATACATTAATAAAGAGATATTCCATTCATCCTTTAGTCTTCCTAATTTTATGCAGAAAGACCTGACAACTTAGGTGTTATGGAATTAAATAGATAAGCTAAATAACAGGTGTCAAAGGTATTCCGTTGACACCTATCAATCATTACCAGCAGCCCTGCAATTCCGGCCACCTTCTTTTCTAGGTGTTAGAGGTGCTTTTTTGGTGCTTATTCCGGTGTAGGTTTAGGATCTGAATGGGTGGTGATGGGAATATTATGTGGAGAGATATTATGGTCTGTTGGATTTAGAGACATTATTGTTGATTACTATGTTCGTGATGATAAATTGTTTATTAAATGTGATGATGGTGATGACCTTTTTAATTAAGAATGGTTCTGTAGTTTAGTAGTATTCTTTGCAAAAACATAACTACTACTGATTCTAGAACTTTTTTATAAAGCAAAGGATAGCTCCTTTACTTCTTACTTATAATCTAAAATAATGATGTTGTCTAGAGAATGTAGTATTAGCTATATGAAGTACGAAAGGATATACCTGACTAGATACCGTCCTCTATTTGAGGAGTTAATTGTGGAAATATATAGTGAAAAAATCAAACTAAGTAATACTTTATTTTTAAAGGAAAAAGATGATTTATTTAAGCAGATTATAATGGATTTGAATTATTTTTCAGAACTTTAGAAAAGGATGAAGATTATGTTTCAACCTATTAATAAGAAAATTTTTGTAATTAAAGGTGATATTACAAAGATGGAAGTTGATGCTATTGTTAATGCGGCCAATAGTAGTTTACTTGGTGGTGGAGGTGTTGATGGAGCTATTCATAAAGCAGGTGGGAGAGGTATTTTAGAAGAATGTAAAAAGATAAGAAATAAGCAGGGAGGGTGTGCTGTAGGTGAGGCAGTTATAACCAGTGCTGGTGATTTGAAAGCAAGGTATGTTATACATACGGTTGGACCTGTATGGAATGGAGGTACTAAAGGAGAAATTGAATTATTGGAAGGATGTTATTCAAACTCATTACGATTAGCCTATGAAAATGGTGTAAAGAGTATTGCATATCCTTGTATAAGCACAGGTGTATATTGTTTTCCCAAAGATATTGCAGCAAATATAGCAGTAAATAAAGTTTCCAAATTATTGTTAAAATATATTAGTATTCAGAAGGTTATATTTGTCTGTTTTGATGATATTAATTATCTGGAGTATCTAAAGAACGGGATAAAACCACTGGAGGAATAAAGATTATATTTGATTAAAATACTTTTGATTTTAGTGATTCTGCCTACGGATGGTAAAACCGTTGAAACAAGGGTTGGCGGAATTAAAATTGAATTTCTTGTATAGATTACTTAAAAGGACACACAGTTTCGGCTCATGTGGCCTTTCTTTTTGAAATAGTTCAGCAGAAAGTTCTCTAATACTCAAACCAATGGAAATCGGCACAGTGGAGCTAAAGATGGAACATTTGCTGATTTAATGAGTATAAAATAAAAAAACTGCAAGGCGTTTTATTCAATCAATAAAGAAGAATGGCCTATTACCTCAGAATCGTCAGTATGTCCATCTGTCTGTTGATGCAGAAACAGCTTTACAGGTAGGCAAAAGACGTGATGATGAACCCATGGTGCTAAGAGTACAGGCACTTAAAGCATGGACTGAAGGTGTAAAGTTTTATCTTGGTAATGATAAAGTGTGGTTAGCTGATAAAATTACAAGTAAGTATATTTGTTTTGAGTAATTATAAGGTAATACAGAAAGATACCCAGATATCATTAAACATTAATAATATAGGGTATCTTATTTATTTCTTAGGCTTAAGAATGAGCCGAAGACATAATATATTGTTCGATTAATTCATTGTAGGCCCTTTGAATAGCTTGAACCATGGGATTTTCAACAGAGGTAAAGGGTTGTTCATCTACAGAGGAAATTGGCAATACCTTGGGAGACGTACCTGTTAAAAACAGTCCGTCTATCTTTTTCAAAAAGTCGATGGAAATGGGTTTCTCCTTCACTTCAATTCCCAAATCATTACATAGCTTCATGACTCTGCTTCTTGTTATACCCACCAATACATCCTTTGAAGGAGCGGTATATAAAATATCTGATTTAATAAAAAACAGGTTGGAACGGCTCCCCTCGGTAATTTCATTGTTTTCGTTTACCAAAAGGGCCTCATAAACACCGGCCTGATAAATGGCACGATTCAGCTCGTCCCGCTGGGACTGGGCAATTGCCTTTATATTGGGGTTCTTTCTGACAGCCTTGTATAATATTGTTGCGACCCCTTGCTGGTATTGGGCTTCAGCGGGATAATGACTTGGAATAAAAAACATATAAAAATTAGACTGCGATGAGTCCAGGTCAGTCACCAAAATTTTAAAATTCATTTCACCCATTTGATTTAAGGTAATTAGCTCAGAAATTTGATTCTTTAGTTTTGCCACATCGACAAAATGGCTATGACCTAAAAGTGAAATTGAATCCTGAAGCCTGGTCAGATGCTCTTCAAGAAACAGCGGTACCCCCCTGAGCACCCGAATCACTTCATAAACCCTTGGGCCTTGGTCGGCCTGGTCTAAGGAAAATTCAGATACAGGCAAGGGATGCCCATTTTTAATAAAAACGCTTCCTTCTATTTCTACCCTGTTTATATTGTTCAAGGCAAACACCTCCAATTATATTACTATTTTACCATGAAAGGGATTTTATGATAATATATTAAACTTTTTTTCAACAATAACCGATATAGTTTATATAAAAATACAATTAAATAATTTTATAGGAGGGAACCTCAATGAAGCTAGATGGTGTACAAGCCATAAATCCGCAGACTTCGCAGGTAAATGGCCCTGGGCAAGGAAGCCGTGAACAGGGACTGCGAACCTTTGGATTAAAGGAACCGTTATCGGGAGAAAAACAAATATCCCAAGAAGAATTGAATAAGGCCCTAGATAAAGCCAATAAGAGCTTTCAGGCCTTCGACCGAAAGTTAGAAGTATCGATCCATGAAAAAACCAATACCATTATGGTAAAGGTAATTGATTCAACCAATGACCAGGTGATTCGGGAAATTCCCCCTGAAAAAATACTGGACATGGCAGCCCATATGCTAGAGGTGGCGGGAATTATAATAGACAAAAAAATCTAACCAATAGGGGCTGCTAACCAAAACTAAATTTAATCAAAAAAGTTTGTTAGTTAATGAATAAAGAAAAGGGGTGTCTATATGAGAATCAGCGGAATTGCATCGGGTTTTGATACAGAAACCATGATAAAAGAGCTGATGAATGCTGAACGACTAAGAATCAACAGATATTATCAGCAGGAGCAAACACTTAAATGGCGGCAGGAAGCCTATAATACTACCAATCGTACCATGGCCAATTTCATTTTAAATACCAGAAAGGATTTGGGATTAAGTGAAATTATGTACAATGGTACCATTCGAAGTAATGCTACCAATAATTTTACCTGGGTAAAGCGGGCCTTCAGCAGTGACGAATCTTCGGTTTCCGCTGTTGGTAAAACCAATGCCATCAATGGAAGCTACCAGGTGAAGGTCAATGCACTGGCTGAAAACGCAGCAGCCACAAGCCAACAGCTGGCGGCCGGCAGTAACGAAGCTGATGGTGAAAACTTTGTTTTAGACAGCAACCTGAAATTTAAGGGGAATGATACAATTACCGTTACAACTGATGTAGGGTCAATTGAAATTAATGTCGGCCCAGATGGTGATGTAAAGGATATAAACGGCTTTGTGTCAGCCCTTAACAGAGCAGTAGACGGAGATGGCAAGAGTCTGGGAATACAGGCTTCCTATGATAGAAGCCTGGGTAAATTGATTGTGACCACCAGAGATTCTGGTGCGAATAAGTTTATCCAAGTTAGCTCCAATGGAGATACAGCTGGGAAAATGTTCACTGGTGATATCCTGGGGGCTGGTGTAACCGGTGCAGATGCTTCCATTACATTTAATGGAGATGAAATTACTTCATCGACCAATAATTTCAGCGTATTTGGTATTGATATTACTGCTAAAAAAATAACATCGGCGGAAGTTACCATTAAAGTAGATACTAATGTTGATGGAATTTTTGAAAAGATTAAAGGATTTGTAGACAGCTATAACGAATTAGTAGATACCATCAATGGTACCTTGAATGAAAAAACCTACCGGGATTATAAGCCTTTAACCCAGGAGGAAAAGGCTGCCCTTTCTGACAAGGAAATCGAAGCCTGGGAGAAAAAGGCCAAGAGTGGGCTTTTAAAGAACAATGAAAGCCTTTCAAGAACCCTGCAAAGCATCCGAGGCAGCTTTTATCAACCAATTGATGGGGTAACCGGTACCTATGATTATTTGCATCAATTAGGAATCACCACAGGCAATTATAAGGATGGCGGCAAGCTGGTGATTGATGAAGAAAAATTAAGGAAGGCCATTACAGAAGACCCCAATGGAGTAATGGATGTATTCTTCAAGACCCCTGAGATGGATTCCACCGGTGAGGAAAGAACGGCCACCTCTGGAATTATTCAGCGGGTATATGATGGTCTGGTTACTGGCATGAAGGATATTGTCAAACAGTCAGGAACCGGGGCCGATGAAAATCTTTTAAGGAATGTGCAGTCCAATATGCTGGTGGAATTTGTTTCCGACCATAGCTCCCTGAGTAAAATTGATAAGGATTTAAGAACCCTGTCAACCAATATTCTTCGGGAGGAAAGGCTGTTGATGCAAAAGGAAAATCGCTATTGGCAAAAGTTTACTGCCATGGAAAAGGCGCTGTCTCAAATGAATCAACAAAGCAATTGGCTCATGTCACAATTGGGATTAAGCTAATATAGATTTTTAGAAGGAGGAAGCTAAATGGCAATGCATAACCCCTATAACCAGTACAAGGAAAGCAGTATTAAAACAGCTAGCCCACAGGAATTAACCCTAATGCTCTATAATGGTGCAATTAAATTTATGAATCAGGGAAAGCTGCATATACAGCAAAAAAATGTTGAGGGGGCAAATGAGGCTTTAAAACGGGCACAGGACATTATTCAAGAGCTAAACATTACCCTGGATATGAAATATGAAATTTCTCAAAATCTTCGTTCCATTTATCTCTATATTTTGGAAAAACTGGTGGATGCTAATATATCTAAGGATTGTGTTTATTTAGACGAGTCAATTGAAATGGTAACGGAATTAAGGGATACCTGGAAGGAAGCCATGAAGCTTTCTAAGCAGGGAAATAGGTGATGAAATGAAGCCAGAGGTAGTGGTTGACTATTTATATAGAATTAGTGAAGGAAAGCTGCAATTAATGGAGCAGCTATTGAAGTTAACGAAACAGCAAAGCGTTGTTTTGAAGGATATTACCGATGAGAACCTTGCAGAATTAAATCAAGTAATTGAAGAGAAACAGCAGGTGATTGAAAAGGTGGACCTTCTGGACAAGGAGTTCGTCGGAAAATTTGAAGGCTTGAAGGAGCTTTTGGGAATCGATAGCTTTGCTGATATGTCAAAGGAGCCCGTAGTTGGTTTTAAAAATCTAAAGGAGACAATTGAAAAAATTGTTGATGTTAGAAATGAGATTGAAGCAGTTGACAAGGCCAATACTGAAAAAGCCCAAATGCATATGGCTGCCATCAAGCAAGAACTTCAAACAGTAAAGATTGGTAAACAGGTGAATAAAAACTATGGTAAAAAATACGTAGTTAATGAACCTATATTGTTTGATAAGAAGAAATAAATCAGTTATAATGATATATACATGGAGGTCTGTGGTTGAAAGTCCAAGCCAGTCGCAGGCAAAAGGACCCACGTAAGATGGCTAAAATTAGCTATCGATCATGGTGCGGCTTAGAAGTAAGACCTGCCGGTATCAAACCGAGAGGAAAAGTAGTGAAAGTGAACCCGTAGCAAAATTCCCAGCAGGCGAGTGTGGGGGAAAAAACCAGGTCAGCTTCATGTAACAAAAAAAGTCTTTGATATTTCAAAGGCTTTTTTGCATGTTCAGACTTTATTTTAATGGCGAGGGAAGCAGGAGTAATTTTTTTTTTACTTAAGATCCAGGGATCTTTGTTATGATATGTTCTAAGAGAAATTATTCACACTATATACACAGGCTTATCCCATTGAAATATAAGTTATCAACAAACATACCCACATTATCCACAGATGTGCTATAAACATATTCACATACAAAGCGTGGATTATCCACAGGGAAAATGGCAAAAAACACTGAAAATTCATAGCTTTTGTAGGGTGCTGTCTAAAAAGAAAAATAGTAATCATGGCCTAGCTGATGATTGAATATATTAGTTTAAATAGCTAAAACAGCATTATAGAAAATTTGAAAATGTACAACCTATGTTTGAGGGCTTGTATTATGGGTAATAATTTTGATAACCCATAGGAAATATTGATTAAGCTGTTACAAATTTTAAGTTGACAAAGCTCAACTTAAATTGATAGATGGGAAGGGAGCTGAACATATGAGAGTAATTGTAAGCGGAAAAAATGTTGAAGTAACAGATGCCTTAAGGAGCTCAGTCGAATCAAAAATTTCTAAGATGGATAAGTATTTTAACAAGGATGTGGAGGCAAAGGCCACCTTATCTGTGGAAAAGTCCAGGCAAATTATTGAAGTAACCATTCCAATTAACGGAACGATCCTAAGGGCTGAGGAAACCACAGAGGACATGTACGCTTCTCTTGACAAGGTGGTTGACAAATTGACCCGACAGTTAAGAAAGCACAAAACAAAGCTGGAAAATCGTAATGGAAAGATCAGCACAATTCGATTTGAAAATATACCATATCCGCAGGACGAGGAAGATACCATAGAGCCAAAAATTGTTAAAACCAAAAGATTCCCTGTTAAACCCATGAGTGCAGAAGAGGCTGTATTACAGATGGAGCTCATTGGACATAACTTCTTTGTCTATACCAACGCAGATACCGAGGAGGTAAATGTTGTTTATAAACGGAAAGATGGAAATTATGGATTAATAGAGCCTGATTACGAATAAATTAAGGGCAGCCGGAGGGCTGCCCTTTTTAGGTGCTGAAAGTAAATAAGCTGCTTCTTGTGAATAAAGTTAGTATAAAACACCGTAATTATTAAAATATTTAGAAAACAGAAGTCAGGAATAGAAAATAAGAGGTAGTTAGACAAAATGAAGGTAAATGCGATAAAAGTGGTTTTGAATTATAAAACATATTTTCATATAATGAAACTGCATAGACCTTTGTCCATATAAGAGTCAACCAGTACTTAAACGCTTTTTTCTTTAATCCTCCCAAGAGCCTGTTATTGTTAATCAATAACAGGCTCTTGGCTTGGTCTGCCAAATTATCATAAAATAGTTCTATACCGTTTTAGAAAGGAGCCCTCCCATGCTGCCTGTTATTTCCCATCAAGAGTCAATTGGAAGAAGATTCCTGTTAATTTTTATTTTGATCCCCCTTTTAATGCTGGTGGGATTTTATATTACCTTTTCCATGAGCAATACCATTACCAAGGAATATAATCAAACAATTCAAACCAGCATTGCCCTAAGCCAGCTCTCAATGGAAATTAATCAAGTAAATAGTCTGATTGAAAATTATGTTCAGTCAAAGGATGAAGAGGTGCTAGAAGTCTACCGTACTGCTGAGACACATATTGATGACATTCTAAATAATATCAGAGCTGATATAGCTAAAGATGCCACCAGCAGTATCTTTTACAGAAATTTAGAAAATATGGTTGAGTACCAACAAAGGCTTGTTACTGAAATTCTTCAGTACAACACCTTTAATCTAGAGCTTTATCAGCAACTGGGTGAACTGAGAACCCTAACAATGTATATGGGTAACCATAGTCAACTGCTTACTACCAACTATTTAAGCTTTACAGACCAGGCCTATGGGGAACTAGTCAATGATTACAAACGAATCGAAAATAATGTCTACACAGTGATTTTTATTTTTATTATGATGAGCTTTCTATTCGCCTGGGCCTTTTCCAACGATATTTTAAAGCATATTAATAGTCTGTCGAAGCTGTCTGAAAAGCTTTCAAAGGGCCAGTGGGAGGTGGAAGACATGAAGGAAAGTCAATATGTAGAGTTAAACAATATGACCATTGCCTTTAACAATATGAAAAATAATATTCGATATTATATTGAAGAAATGGCTCGAAAGGTTGAACTGGAAAGAAGCCTTAATCAGGAACGGTTGAATAGCCTGGAAAAGGACCGGCTGCTTAAGGAATCACAGCTACTAGCCCTTCAAAACCAAATGAATCCCCATTTTTTATTTAACACCCTTAATATCATCGGCCGGATTGCCCTGTTTGAACGGGCCCGTGATACCGTAAGGCTTATTGAAGCAACCGCTAAAATCCTGCGTTATAACCTGTACCATGGCAAGGAAAGGGTACCCCTTGCAGAGGAGGTGGAGATACTGAAATCTTACGTTTTTATTCAGCAAGTCCGGTTTCAGGATCAAATGAGCTTTACCCTTTCGGTTGAACCGGGGCTGGATCATATCGAAATTCCGCCCATGACACTACAGCCCATTGTAGAAAATGCCATAATCCATGGGTTGAAGGATAAGGAAACCGGGGGCCAGGTATCTGTTTCCATTTCCAGTGGGGATAATACCCTTTATATCAAAATATCAGATAATGGGGTTGGTATGGGGGGCCAGCAGCTAAAGGACATATTCAGGGAACAGTCTATTCATCAAGGAAAGGGAGACACCACTGGGTTAGGCCTTGCCAATGTTAAAAGAAGGCTTGAACTGCATTTTGGCCAGGAAAATTTAATTCAGATACAAAGTAAGATAGCCCAAGGAACCCTTGTAACTATCACAATACCCCTAAAGGCAGGTGAGGAAAATGCTTAAGCTGTTAATCGCTGAAGATGAAGCCCTGGAAAGGAGGGCATTGAAATACCTAATTACCGAGCATTATCGGGGGCAGGCTATTGAACTGTATGAGGCTGCCAATGGAAGGGCAGCGGTGGAATTGGCCCTGGAAAGGATGCCCGAAATCCTTCTGATTGATATTAATATGCCTGTAATTGATGGATTGAAGGCGTCGGAAATCATTAAGGCCCAGTGCCCCGAAGTCGAGATTATTATTTTAACTGCCTTCAGCCAATTTAAATATGCCCAGAAGGCAATTCAGATTGGTGTAAAGGATTATTTGTTAAAGCCCATTGGCAATGAAGACCTGTTTAATACCCTTGATTCCGTTATTAAAAAAGTAGAGGAAAAGCAGACAAATCTGCGCAGGGTGGATATTCTTCGGGCAGGAATTAAGCAAATGCTGCCCTTTTACGAAAGGGAAGTCATTTATCATTTAGCAATGGGCAATGCCAGCTGGTTAGACAATTTTTACGCCTGCCGCAGGCTATTAGATATAGAAGGCCATGATTATACCTGCATGGTCTTTAAGGGACAATGGGAAGAAAAAATTGAGAAAATCATTGGTCTTACCAAAACCAAGCTTCAATTCCTTAGCACAATTATAATCGGCAATGTGATATTGGATGAAATGATATTGCTTGTTTTCCATAAAGGGCTGCCCCAATCCGATTTATATCAGAGACTAAAGGGACTAATGGCGGAGCTGGTGCTTCAGGTGAAGGAACGATATGGTATAGAGCTCTTTGGGGGTTTGAGTACGATTCATCAGCCTTCTTCCATGGCCCACGAAGCCTATCGGGAGGCCAAAGCTATGGCAGAGACCCAGCAAAAGCAAAAACAACCCCTTCAGCAGGTGGATCATTTAGTAATTATTTATCAGCTTGAAAAGAAAATCTTCAACAGCTTGATTAATGAAAATTTATCTCAGGCCTTAAAGGAGCTTGATTCCCTTTTAAAGGTACTTATAGAGCAAAAGCAAAGGATTCCTTCCATTAAGGCCTACATAGAAGAGCTAAATGTTGTCATGAAACGAAATGTGGTTCAGTTTTATGGGAAGGCCCTGGAGGGATTAGAGGATTTACGGCTTCAGACAGATATGAAATGCATTGATAATGTGGAAAAGATCATGGGCCTTATGGAACGGCGATTTCAGGGAATTATTAATGAAATAAAGAATTATAAAAGGGATCATGGTACCCAGCTGATTGAGACCATTAAGGAATATGTAATGGAACATTATCAAAAGGAGGTATCCCTTAATGAGGTGGCCCAGCACATTGGTTTAAGCCCCTACTACCTCAGCAAGCTCTTCAAAAAGATAGAAGGAGAAAACTATAAAGACTATGTGATACGAATCAGAATGGAAAGGGCCAAGGAGCTTCTGAGAAAGAAAAAGTCAATTAAAGAGACTGCCCTGGAGGTTGGATATACAGACCCCAATTATTTCAGCAGGGCCTTTAAAAAGCACACTGGACTTTCAGCCACTGAATTTACTAAATTGTAATAGATGACAAATAATGAAAGAAAATAGCAAAAAAGTCTATAGAAAACGTTTTCTGAAAACGATAGACTGTAGAAAACAAGGAAGGGAGCAGGATATATGCATAAAAAAACATTAGCTGTATTGTTAATATCCATATTGATGATGGGAATTCTGGCTGGATGTTCCGGCACCAATCAGGTTCAAACAGACAACAATACACCATCTAAAGCTGAATCAATTACCTTGAGACTGGCCGACACCCATAATGAGGGATATGTAACCGTATTGGCAGACCGAGAGTTTGCCCGATTGGTGGAGGAAAAAAGTGAAGGTAGAATTAAAGTCGAGGTGTATCCCGGAGCCCAATTGGGAGATGAAAAAACCACCATTGAGCAGGCTCAGTTTGGAGCAATCGACTTTGTCAGAACCAGTATTTCACCCCTAAGTGAATTTAATCAGGATTTTGGCATTCTTATGCTTCCCTATCTTTATCGTGATCGGGATCATATGTTTAAAGTACTGGATGGCCCCATCGGAGAACAGTTTCTAACAAAGCTGGAGCAAAATAATCTACTAGGCCTCAACTGGTTCGATGGCGGTGCAAGAAACTTTTATAATGGTCAAAAAGAAATCAAAACCGTTGAAGATTTAAGGGGAATGAAAATAAGGGTACAGGAAAGCAAGCTGATGATGGACCTGGTCAAGGCCCTTGGCGCTTCCCCCACCCCCATGGCCTTCGGCGAGGTCTACAGTGCCATTCAAACAGGTGTTATTGACGGGGCAGAGAACAATTCCCCCAGCTATCTTTCCACCAGTCACTATGAAGTGGCGAAATACTATACCATAGATGAGCATACCCGGGCTCCGGAGCTGATCTTGATTAGCAAGATGACCTATGATAAGCTGTCGCCGTCAGATCAGGAAATAATTAAGGAGGCGGCCAGGGAGGCAGCCATCTATCAAAGAGAAGAATGGGAAAAGGTAGAAAAGGAAGCTGAAGAAAAAATTATTGCCAATGGTAATATTATTACTCGCCTGGAAAGCAATGAAGAATTTCAAGCCGCTGTACAATCCATTTACGAAGAGTTTGGAAAGGGTTATGAGGAATTAATTCAGGAAATTATTGATACAAAATAATAAATTGAGCAATATCCTGAAGGCATGGCATTTGAGGTGATAAATAGACTCTTGGCAATTTGTATCCTCCCGGCTGCAACATTGTAGAAGTCTTGGCCTTGTCCTTCAGGTTATTTAATTCATAGAAGAGGAGGGGAACAATGCGGGCCTTCAAAAATTTTTTGAATCTGACAGATAAAGTATTTGAAGTGATAGGTATGGTATTTCTGGTTGCAATGATATTGATTATTTCCCTTCAGGTGGCCACCAGGCAGCTGTTGAGCTTTACACCCCATTGGTCAGAAGAGGTGGCTTTAATTCTTATGATCTGGTTTGGCTTTATCGGCATTGCCCTGGGAGTGAAGCGGGGAATTCATATAAGCATTGAATATTTTGTGGGATTAATGCCCCAAGGGGTTAAAAAGGTCATATCAAAGCTAGAAAATCTATTGATATGCTCCTTTGGGGTGTTTTTTATGATTTATGGAAGCCGCTTGGTAAGCTATACAAGTACATCAACCCTGCCGGCTACCCAATGGTCATCGTCAACAATTTATCTGATGGTGCCTGTAACAGGAGTCATGATTATACTCTATAGTTTAGAAAAGTTGTTTTCCAATGATATGAAAGAAGCTTCAATCGAGCAGGATTATCAATAGAAAGGGAGGTGGAGCTATGATTGATACACTTGCAATCATCATTTTAGTTGGAACCTTATTTGTACTGTTGTTTCTTAAAATACCCGTAGCCTTTGCACTGGGCCTTTCATCCATGGCCACAGCCCTTTATCTGGGAATTCCACCCATGGTGGTGGCGCAGCAAATGGTAAAGGGCGTTAATTCCTTTTCTCTACTGGCGATTCCCTTTTTTATAGTCGCCGGCGAAATCATGGGAGAAGGGGGAATTTCCCGTCGGCTAATTGATTTTTCCAATGTCATTATCGGTCGAATCCGGGGGGGCCTAGCCATGGTGAATATACTGGCCAGTATGTTTTTTGGCGGTATTTCTGGGTCCTCGGTGGCTGATACCTCCTCCATCGGTTCAATTTTAATCCCCATGATGGAAAAGCAGGGCTATGATAAGGACTATGCTGTCAACGTAACCGTCGCCTCCTCTACCCAGGGGGTAATCATCCCCCCCAGCCATAATGTTATTATCTATTCACTGGCCGCCGGCGGATTATCGGTAGGGCGATTGTTTTTAGGAGGAATTTTACCGGGAATTATATTGGGATTGGCCCTAATGGTCTTAAGCTATATTATTGCTGTAAAAAGAAATTATCCCAAGGGTGAACGGGTCAGTCTAAAAAATGCCTTGAAGATTACTGCCGAGAGTATTTTAGGCCTATTAACCGCCGTTATTATCATTGTTGGCGTCACCTTAGGCTACTTTACAGCCACAGAATCGGCAGCAATTGCCGCCATCTATGCCTTCATCATTACCTTCTTTGTCTACCGGGAAATCCCTCTTTCTAAAATGGGTGACATCTTAAAAAAATCATTGCAGACCTTGGCCATGGTGTTGGCTATTATCGCCACCTCCAGTGCCTTCGGATACATGATGGCATACTTGAGAATTCCC
>CBFGTV010000008.1:0-76333 GCA_965652145.1 uncultured Clostridiaceae bacterium | reverse complement strand
TGGAACAAAAATTCAGTAAAATCTGCACCCTTCGGAGTATTCAGACACACCCTAGCTTGAAGCCAGAGATATTCTCTGGTTTTATTTTTATGGTTTCAAGGCAACACTAATGAAAAAAGAGGTGATGCCATTGAACACATATTTACTGGTTTTTTTTAGAATTTTAACCATTATGTCACTGCTGTTGACTGTCAACCTGCTCCTGACAGGAAAAAGGCTTGTGGGAGAAATGCCGATATTTGATTTTTTAGTGGTTATTACCATGGGCTCCCTGGTGGGGGCCGATATTGCCGACCCCAATATTGAGCATTTACCAACGGCCTTTGCTTTGGTGGTTTTGGGCATATTTCAATTTACCATGAATAAGTTCATTTTGAACAGTCGCAAATTCTCCAAACTGGTCACCTTTGAACCAACCTTGATCATGGAAAACGGACAGTTTTTGGTGAATAATATGAAAAAAATCAGGTATACCCTTGATGAGATTTTAATGCTGATGAGGGAGAAGGATATATTTGATTTGAAGGATGTTCAATACGGAATTATTGAGCCCAATGGGAAGCTGACGGTTCTGAAAAAAGCAGAGCTGATGCCCCTAACCCCAAAGGATATGTCTCTTTCGGTTACCCCCCATGATATACCCATTCCCGTTGTGCTGGAAGGGCGTTTGGATGAAGTCGGAATCAAAGAAGCAAACCTGGATAAAAATCTTATTCTAAGGCTGTTGAAGGAGCAAGGCTACGAAGCCATCGATACCATATTTTTTGCTGCCTATAGTCTTCAGCAGGGGCTTCAGATTTATCCCTACCAGCGAAATAATAGCAGCATTGATATACAGCATTAGTACTATATGATTAAAAATTTAAAAATTACAGAATTTTAATGGTTATCCTTCTTTAAATCATGTATAATTATAGGAAAAAACATAAGGATGAGATGAATGAAGCTTAAGCTCGATCAAAGGTATTTTAAATATTCCCTCTATGCTTTTTTTACCGTTGCCATGTCAATTATTTTTTACCTATTATTAAATAATCTAGGTTATTACATGGTGAATGCAAGGATATTTCTTCAGTTTATCAGGCGAATTCTAAGCCCCTTTATTATTGGCTCCTTTGTAGCTTATCTGTTGAATCCTGCCGTCCGCTGGTTTGAAGGTGAGGTTTATATTAAGGTAGCTTCATTGAAGCAAAGAAAAAGATTATTGCGCTTACTCAGTGTGGTGACGGTGTATTTGATTATGATAACATCAATTACCATGCTGATTGTGGTGGTGGCGCCCCAAATTGGCAACAATATATCAGATTTGATCAGAAGTGTTCCAGAATATGTTACATCCACCACCAATGTGATCAATCGTATGGTTGAAGACATCGAAAATTTCAG
This sequence comes from uncultured Clostridiaceae bacterium, assembly GCA_965652145.1. GTDB lineage: Bacteria > Bacillota > Clostridia > Peptostreptococcales > Natronincolaceae > CBFGTV01. The sequence goes on along the minus strand of CBFGTV010000008.1, from coordinate 74,947 downwards.
CAGCTATAATATTTCTGCCCAAATTGATTCCAGAATAAGGCTGCTATTTGATGACTTTACATCAATATTGGAAAAAAGCCTCAGTAATTTATTTTCCAGTATCTATAGTATCACCTCGGGACTCTTAAATGTGGTGTTGGGGTTGATTATTTCCTTTTATATGCTGATGGATAAGGAAAGCTTTAAGCTGGGAATTGAAAAGCTGTTAAGGGTCGTTTTAAAGGATGAAACCGTGGAGCGGGTAAAAAACTTCGGAAGGGAAGTGGACGACCTCTTTGCCAAATTTATTGTAGGTAAATCCTTAGACTCCTTTATAATCGGCTGTCTATGCTTTATAGGCCTTTCTCTGATGGGGCTTCGATATACACTGCTAATTAGTGTAATTATAATGGTTACCAATATGATTCCTTACTTCGGCCCCTTTATTGGCGCTGTACCAGCAGTAATTATCACGTTGTTTTACAGTCCTATCAATGCCTTCTGGCTGAGTATTTTCATATTTGCCCTGCAGCAATTTGACGGATTAATCCTAGGTCCTAAAATACTGGGAGACAGTGTAGGGGTAAGCCCTTTTTGGATTATTTTGGCCATCACTGTGGGGGGAAAACTGTTCGGTGTCCTGGGAATGTTCCTGGGAGTGCCTGTGATTGCCATTATTCGATTGGTCATTAACCGCTTTATTGATCGACAGCTGGAAAGGAAAAAACTGAGAGTTCAAAATAAACTAAATGAACAAAGTATTCCCTTAAAAGATTGATAAGTAAACCCTCTTGAAATACAATTTAAAAAAGCATAGCATTTTCTATCTATGATAAAAGAACAGTAGGCTAAAGGTTTTACCTTCAGTCTACTTTTCTTTTTGAATTTGATGGGTCGGTCGTTTATAGCGATAATTTAGATAAGCCCCAGTTAGAATGAGAATAAAGCCCAGTAAGGTAAGGGGATCGGGAATTTCAAGCCATAGTACCAGTCCTATAATAATGGAAAAAAGCGTATTACCATAGGAATATATAGATAAGTCTGATGCTTCAGCATAGCGGTAGGAATAGGTCATTAAAAATTGAGCGCCGGTGGCAAAAACACCAATTGACAGCAATGCCGCCAGCTGGGGCCAGGTAGGCATGACAAACTGATTAAAAAATGGAAGGGCACTTAAGGTGGATAGGGTAGTAAAGTAAAATATAATTATTTGAGGATGATCTGTCAGCCTTAAGTGCCGAACGGTTGTATACCCGCCGGCTGCAAAAACTGCCGAAAGTAGACCAGCCAAGGCTGGTAATGGCATAAAGCCAGGCTGTGGCTTTACAATTAGAAAAATACCTACAACAGCAATAGAAATGGCTAAACCCTGGATTTTTTCAATTCGTTCCTTTAGGAAAAGGGTGGCCAATATTAATACAAAAAATGGATTCAGCTGATTCAAGATAACGGCATTGGCCAACGGGAGTCTGTCAATGGCGTAAAAATAAAGAAAGACTCCCGAAAGCCCTAAAATAGAACGATAGATCAGAAATGGCTTATTATTTCCTTTAAAGCTATGGCCCGATCGATAGATCAGTATGGCACTGACCACCATACCAACAATATTTCTAAAAAATACCTTTTCCATTGTGGGAAAATCACCGGCCGCCTTGACGGCCGTAGCCATTAAAGCAAAGCAGAGGGAAGATAAAATCATTAATATTATTCCCTTATTTCTTTGACTCATGGTAAGTTCCTCCTTAAGTTCTTTTTTATGTCTAATGGTCATTATCGTATTGAATCCTTCCTTTCGGGAAAAATAAAAGGAAGCGGGAGGTGATAAAATGGACCTGTGGAGTCCCGAGCGTGTATATTTTGAGCCCACAGCCAGAAATACGGAAGTGGGAAAAAGAATATTGGGTTATTGTAAGGATAACGGCATAGAAATACTGGAGACTACCTCTCACAACCAGGTCAGAAACTTACCCGGGAAGGATGAGAAGGCAAAATATGCGGCCGCTAAAAAAACCTTGATTGTTGGTATCAAGCGAAGCCTAAAGCTAGAGGTATGTCGGCCTTCAGCCGATTATCAGTTTTCCTTAATGACCAACTGCCCCGGCACCTGTGAATATTGCTATTTGTTCACAACTCAAGGGCAGAAGCCCTATGTCAGAGTTTATGCCAATATTGAAGAAATATACGGAGCAATTGATCACTATATAGAAAAAAAATTACCCCATGCCACTGTTTTTGAAGCAGCCAGCACCGGTGACCCACTGGGGGTTGAACATATTACGGGAACATTACGAGACACCATTATCCACTTTGGCACTTTAAAAAAAGGAAAGCTCCGTGTTGTCACGAAATTTTCCAATGTTGATTCCCTGTTAGATATACCCCATAACAGCAATACACGTTTTCGTTTCAGTATTAATTCAAATTTTGTCATTAAAAATTTTGAACACAACGTATCTAATCTATGGGACCGATTCAGGGCAGCAGAGAAAATGTCCAGGGCGGGCTACCCTTTGGGCTTTATTATTGCACCCATTATACTTCATGAAAATTGGAAGCAGGAATACAGTGAGCTTTTTCAGGGCCTAAAGGAAAGTCTTGGGCAAGGTGCCAGGGGGTTTATGACCTTTGAGCTGATTCAGCACCGATTTACAATAAATGCTAAAAATATCATCGAGGAGCGCTTTCCCAATACAAAGCTTGAGATGAACCCTGAAAAAAGAATTAAAAAATGGGGAAAATACGGTCGAGTGAAGTATGTTTATCCAAAGGATGAGGCCCAGGAGGCCAAGGAATTCATTAGTAACTTAATATTAAAGCATTTTCCCCATGGTCATATTCAATATTTTACGTAGCTTTTTTAAAAGTCATATACCTGACCAATCTCTAATACCTTGATTAAAGCAGATGTAACCCCCGCTGCAAAATCTTGATGGGGTGCATTGATAATAGGGAAGGTATTATAATGCATTGGAATAGCTACCTTCGGTTGAATAAAGTCGACAGCTCTGATGGCGTCCTGAACGTCCATCGTAAAATTTCCACCGATGGGAAGCAGGGCCACATCAATTTTTTCGGGGGCCAGTAGCTGCATATCCATGGTCAGGCCCGTATCGCCGGCATGATATAGTTTTTTTCCTTCTGCCTCAATTAAAAATCCACCGGGGTTTCCGCCATAGATTAGTCCCTCAGGGGTTTCAATGGCGGAACCATGTAGGGCAGGGGTCATTTTAACCCTTCCAAAGGGAAAATCGGTTCGTCCGCCAATATGCATTGGATGGCAATTAAGGCCCAATGACTTTAGATAGTGGCAGATTTCGTAGTTACTAATTACCAGTGCATTTGTCTCCTTTGCAATTGAAACTGCATCACCAAGGTGATCAGAATGGCCATGGGTTATAAAAATATGAGTTATATCCTTTATTGAAAAAATTGGTTCAAAGGCTTCAGTAGAATAAAAGGGGTCAATTAAAGCCCTCATTTGGCTAGTTTCAACATAAAAGGCGGCATGGCCTAAAAATTGTATTTTCATCATATCTCCTCCCTTTCAACATTATGGCTACCACTATTATAACAAATTTATTATAATTTACCCATCCATTATTATACCCTTATAAGTTTTTAACTTTTTTTTAAGGAAATTTTAATAGAAGGCTGTTAAAATGAAATTAAGATTGATTTGGTCATTATAAAACCAAAGACAAAAATAAAAGCAATAAATGTTGCAACCTGGAGGTTATAAGAATGAGAAAAAGGGTGATGATTTTAACTGCCTCAATAGGCTGTGGGCATGACCAGGCGGCTGAAACCTTAGCTAAAAAGTTTAAAGAGCAGGGGGAAGGAATTGAAACAGAAATTATTGATTTTATGGAAATGATGAATACTTCCATCAGTCATTTAATTAAGAGCAGCTACTTAAAAATGATCGACTTATTTCCAAGTTGGTATCATCTTCTTTATCAAAACACAATGAAAATTAAGAATAACAGTAAAGTCAAGAGCATTTTTATTTATCGATATGAAAAGAAGCTATTACAGTTAATTGAAAAGAGACAGCCAGATTTAATTCTTTTTACGAATCCCTTTCCATTAATCCTTGTCTCTGATATGAAAAGAAAGGGAATCATGAATGTAGATACAGCCACTGTTATAACTGATTATACAGCCCATAGTGTATGGCTGGATCAAACCGTTAATTATTATTTCGTAGGCAGCAATAGCCTAATGGAGGATTTAGTTAGAAAAGGAATTAGAAAGGATTCCATTTCGGTTACAGGAATCCCCATTCGAAGCGAATTTTATAAGTATCTTGACGAAAAAAGGATATTAAAGGGACAGGGCTTGTCACCAGCTTTGCCAACTTTGTTGATTATGGGAGGGGGCCTGGGGCTAGGACCCCTGGATGAGATTATTCAGGTACTAAATAAGGTAAAGGCCCCCCTTCAACTTTTGGTAGTGACAGGGAAAAATCAGGAGCTATTAGAATCTCTGCGGGGGCAATGTCGAAAATCCAATCATCATGTTAAGCTTTATGGTTATTATAAAAATATAAATGAGCTGATGACAATTTCAGACCTGTTAATTTCAAAGGCAGGGGGGATAACCATGTCTGAAGCCATTCAAAAAGAGCTTCCTATTCTAATAACCCATCCAATTCCAGGGCAAGAGGTGGGTAATGCCCAGCACTTATCAGCCTTAGGGATTGCAAAGCATATTGAAGATTTGGAGGATTTAGCCACTACAGTGGATGACCTGTTATTCAAAAATCCCCTCCATTACCAGGGCATGAAGGCTCAGCTAAGGGGCCTTAGGAAGCAGGATGCCGCCGGGGCCATTGTTAAAGAGCTGGTGAAAAACACCTTTAAAAATAGTGATAATGTAGTGAATCAACCTCAAAACCTATGACTTTTAAAACATCTATACAATTAATATAGATGTTTTTTTTAACTAAAATTTAACAGCCACTTAATAATCAAATAAAGCCAGGGCGATATATTTAGCTTGAGGAAAATTTTAGATAAAAAAAGAGGGGTCTGGGGGCGGAAATTATCTATCTTATTTAGCTGGAGGAAAAAATTGATGAAAAAAATGAACAACCCCAATGGAAAGGCGAGGCTTCAGAAGTTAAAGGGCTGGTTTTTATCACTTCATTTAAATGATTTCAAAATTCAAAAAAAGCTATTGTTTATGGCCCTGGTTACAGGACTATTACCGATGATCCTCATCAGTACCATCAGTATTCAAAGCTCTAGTAATAAGATCGAGGATGAAATAGTAAAGGGTAATCATTTGTTCACAACCCTGACCATTGATCGGATGAATGAGTACTTTTATAATCGAGAAGGCGATGGCAATATATTGGCCGGCTCCAGAACCATCAGTGACGGAATCGATAGGCTTAATTTGCTTGATACCGATGAAGAAGAGAAGGAAGCCATCATGGAGGAATTTACATACTACTTAAGTGATGTGATTGAAAAGCACCAATATACAGATATCTTTCTGACCAACCTGTATGGCGAAGTGATTTTTAGTTATCGGTATAACCGAAACGATATCGCCCCTTTGGTCTTTTCAGGGGATTTTTCAAGCAAGGCCATGGCAGGGCAGCAAAATTGGTCTAATATTTTTTGGAACAGCTTTATTAAAGATAATCTGATGGTGTTAGCTACTCCGGTATATGCCCCCCAGGATACGCTGGGGAACGCCCCTATTGGAACGATCAATATTGTTTTAAACCAGGGGAGAATCAACGAAATTGTACAAAATGGGGTTGATAAATTGGCCCCGGGGGCTGACTCCTATTTAATTAATGGTGAAGGACTATTTTTAACCAATACAATGAAGGAGCCCTTTCATGAGGCGGCGGCTTTGAAAGAAGAATTGGATTCAATGGCAAAAACCCTTCTTCAGGAACCCATAGCCAATCAAGATTTTAATTTTACTAAAACCCTGGAATACAGGTCATACACAGGTAAGGATGTTATAGGTACCCTTTCAGTGGTTCAAATTGGAGACAGCCCTGTGGGTTTAATCATCGAGGTGGATAAGGACGAAGCTTATCGAAGCATTGAGGATCTAAGAAACACACTACTAATAATTGCTATTCTAGTAATATCCATCTGCACTGTTATTGCGGCCAAGCTGGGCCGAACCATAACCGGGCCAATAAAAGCTGTAATTGGCCGAACCAGTGATATTGCCAATTATCAACTACAAAATGAGCTCAATCTAGAACAGGTTAAAAGGAAAGACGAAATAGGCGATTTGGAAAGGGCAGTTATCAAAATTCAAAACAATCTTCGTAAAATCATTACTGCTGTGGAAAGCTCTGCCCAGCAGGTGGTCAGCTCATCAGAGGAGTTAAAGCGTAACACACTACATGCTTCCCTGGCGGCCGAGACCGTAGCTGTGGGAATTAGCGAAATTTCCCTGGGCTCGGCCGATCAGGCCCATATTGCTCAAATAAGTGCCAATAAGACAGAAGAATTAAGCAATATAATAGAAAATAATCTTAAAGACTTAAATGAAATGACCCTGGCTGCCAAAGAGGCAGGGGAGGTTGTACAGTCGGGGCTAAATGTGATTAAACAGCTGTCGGATATAACCCTTGAGGCAAAAAAAGCCAATGAAGAAGCCCAGGCAAGTATTCAAAAATCATATGAAGGTACTAAGGAAATTGAAGAGGCCAGTAAATTGATTATGGCCATTGCAGATCAAACCAATTTATTGGCCTTAAATGCTGCCATTGAGGCTGCCCGGGCTGGGGAACAGGGTAAGGGCTTTTCAGTTGTGGCAGAAGAAATTAGGAAGCTGGCAGAGCAGTCTAAGGTATCTTCTAAAATTATTAATGGCATTATCCATAGGCTCAGGCGAGGTACCATGGAGGTGGTGGATACCATGGAGGGCTTAATCAATATTGCCGGCCAACAGAGGGGATATGTGGATTTAACCAGGGATAAATATCTGGAAATCGCCGATGCCATTAGAATTTCAGGGGAAAAGGTTAAAATACTGAATGTTTCTAGCCAAAGAATGAATGGGATGAGAACTGAGGTGGAGGCGGAAATATTGAAGCTAGCTCAATTATCAGAGCAATACTCAAGTAATACTGAAGAAATTTCAGCTTCTATTGAGGAACAAAGTGCTTCTATGCAAGAGATATCAAGCTCAAGTGAAGGGCTAGATACCCTGGCTCAGGAGCTACAAAGGCTGGTAAGGAAATTCAAGCTTTAACGACATAACATGTTCTTAACAAATGATTAACTCGGCGATAACACTGCCCGTTGGGTTATTCGATATAGTATACATGTAAGATATATAAAAAATATCGTTAGGGGGATTTTTTAATGCTTAAAAAGATCTTTATGTTATTACTCATTGCGGCTTTAATGGTGTCTGTCGTTGCATGTGGTGGAGGAAATGATCAACTAACAGACAATACACCAAATCAAAATGAAGTGGAAAATGAAACTGATGACGGAGCAGCCCTTGAAGGAGCAGTAATTATTGATGGATCTGGTACAGTATATCCGTTAATGGCCCATATTGCAGAGGAATATATGACTAACGTACAAAGCAAGGTCAGCGTTCAAGTAGGACGTGCCGGTTCCAGTGCAGGCTTTAAAAAGTTCATACCGGGAGAACTGGATTTTGCAGATGCCTCAAGGGAAATCAAGAGTGAAGAGGTGGCTGAGCTGGAAGCCCAAGGCCTAAAGATGGGAGAAGATGTATTAGAATTTAAGGTAGCCCTTGATGGTTTAACCATGGTGATTAATAAGGAAAATGATTGGGCAACCGAAATGACCAAGGAAGAAGTAATTGATATGTACCTTTCAGGCAAGCATAAAGAAGATGACAAGGTGCTTTGGTCTGATATTCGACCAGACTGGCCCCAAGAGGAAATTAAATTTTACGGACCCAATGAAAATCATGGAACCTACGAATTTTTCTATGAAGTGATCCTTGGAAAGCAGGAAATGGTTAAGACTGCCAATCTTCAACAGGAATATTCCACCCTGGTAGATCTTGTTTCAAAGGATAAAAACGCCATTGCATTCTTTGGCTTCGGTTACTACGTAAACAATCAGGATAAACTGACAGCAGTCAAAATTGACTTTGGTAATGGGCCAGTTGAGCCTACACTGGAAACCATCGGTGAAGATTTGCCCTATGCCGGCTTTACCCGCCCTGTCTTTACCTATTTGAATGCCAGATATGCAAAGGAAAAGCCACAGGTCCTTGATTTCGCTAAATATGTTGTTTCACCCGATGGAGCCCAAAAGTTAGCTGGTGAAAATGGATTTGCACCACTGCCTGCTGCCCAGTATGCTGAATATGCAAAACAATTAGATGCACTAAAGTAATGGTTTTTATATAGTGTGGCTTTAAGATGAGAAGGCTTGGCTTCTCATCTTAAAGCTGTTTATAATACCTGTAAAATTACCCTGGCGTTAAAGATAGTTTTTGAATAGTCTGGAAAGGAACCGGTGAAATGAATACGACTACTAATGTTAGAGAAATGATTCAAAAGAGCTTTTCTCAGAAAAAGAGGGGATCAGAAAGAATCATGCCAATTATTTTTTTATTGGCAGCCTCTATTTCTGTTGTGACAACAATCGGTATTGTCTTTACCCTACTTTTCGATGCCCTAAAGTTCTTCAGTAGGGTTCCCCTTAGGGAAGTGTTTAGTACCCAGTTGGCCCCCTTAAGTGCGAACCCCTCCTTTGGTATTTTACCATTGATCAATGGTACCATTATAACCTCAGTAATTGCTATGTTTGTGGCCATACCCATCGGGTTAACTGCTGCATTATTCTTAAGTGAGTTTGCATCAGAGGGCTTGAGAAAGGTCTTAAAGCCTATTATGGAGGTGCTGGCGGGGATTCCCACCATTGTTTACGGTTTTTTTGCCTATTCCTTTGTGACTCCCCTGCTAATGAAGCTGATTCCCGGCCTAGAGGCTAAAAATGCCCTGAGTCCGGGGCTGGTGATGGGAATTATGATTATTCCCATGGTTGCTTCCCTTTCTGAGGATGCCATGAACGCCGTTCCCAATGCCATGCGGGAAGGAGCACTGGCTTTGGGCTCTACAAAGCTGGAGGTAGCCATTAAAGTAGTGATTCCGGCGGCATTTTCAGGAATTATTGCCTCCTTTGTGTTGGGTATTTCAAGGGCTATCGGTGAAACAATGATTGTGGCCATTGCCAGTGGCAGCTCAAAGGCCTTTACCTTTGATTTTACCCAATCAATGCAGACCATGACTGCCTATATTGTAGAATTTACCAGTGGTGATGCTGGAAGCGGAACCCTGGGCTACTATAGCCTGTACGCTGTGGGACTTTTACTGTTTGCCTTTACCCTTTTAATGAACTTACTGGCACAATATATCTCACGTAGATATAGGGAGGAATACTAATCATGAATGCGGAAATCATTCAACATCAACAACATCAAGAGGAAGAAAAATCATATTTTAACAGCAGGGCAGTTAAGAGCAGAATGAAAAGACGTGTTGTCCTTGATCAGGTGGCTAAGGGGATTTTTATTTTATCCACCCTGTTTGCACTGCTGGTACTGGGAATATTACTATATAGAATTATCAGCCAGAGTATCGGCTGGCTAAATTTGAAATTTTTGCGAAATAACCTTTCAATTTTTCCAGAAAAGGCTGGAATTAAAGGGCCTATCCTGGGCAGCCTTTGGCTGATGGCCATTGTGGCTCCCGTAACAATCATTCTGGGGGTAGCCACAGCGATCTATCTAGAGGAATATGCCGGCAATGGAAAGCTTCAGGCCTTTATCAAAACCAATATCTCTAATTTGGCCGGTGTTCCATCTGTAATCTTTGGTTTGTTGGGTTTAACGGTCTTTGGCAGGCTGTTTAATTTGGGCTCTAGTATTCTGGCCGGGGGATTAACCATGTCTCTATTGGTGTTGCCCATTGTGGTTGTTGCTGCCCAAGAGGCTATTCGGGCGGTACCAGGCTTTTTAAGGGATGCCTCCTATGCCCTGGGGGCTACTAAATGGACCACCATCAGAACCGTTGTCTTGCCTGTGGCCATGCCAGGAATCTTAACCGGATCGATTTTGGCTTTGTCTAGGGCCATCGGAGAAACGGCTCCCCTGGTTGTACTGGGAATTCCAACATTAATCTTAAAAATACCAACCGGGGTGATGGATGATTTTACAGCTTTGCCAATTCAAATCTATTATTGGACCTTAGATACAGTCCTTACTCCAGAATATGCGAACCTGGCTGCTGCCACCATCATTGTTTTATTGGTCTTATTATTTATGATGAACTCTGTCGCCATTCTAATTAGAAATAAGTTTCAAAAACGATACTAAAATAGGAGGACTTACCTTGACTACTGGGAATATTAAAAATCATGATAAAAAGGAAAAAGAAATCATATATGATGTGAATGATTTAAATCTTTGGTATGGGAATGAACAGGCCCTTAAACATCTTGATTTTACCATAGAAAAAAATGAGGTAACGGCAATTATTGGCCCATCAGGCTGCGGTAAATCAACCTTTATTAAAACATTAAATCGAATGGTAGAGATCATCCCCACCGTCAGAACTACAGGTGAAATTTTATACCATGGTAAAAATATATTTGATAAAGCCTTTCAGGTTGAAGAGCTAAGAACCAGGGTTGGTATGGTATTTCAAAAGCCTAACCCCTTTCCTAAGTCTATTTACGAAAATGTTGTATATGGGCCCAAAATCCACGGTATTCGGGACAAAAGAAGGTTAATGGAAATTGCCGAAGCCAGTCTGAAGAGTGCGGCGCTATGGGATGAGGTAAAGGATCGGCTTCATGATAATGCCTATGGGCTTTCAGGGGGACAGCAGCAAAGGCTTTGTATTGCCAGGTGCCTTGCGGTACAGCCCGATGTTTTGTTAATGGATGAGCCCACCTCGGCCCTGGACCCCATCTCGACCCATAGGATAGAAGGCTTAATTGAAACCTTAAAGAAGGACTATACAATTGTTATTGTAACCCATTCTATGCACCAGGCGGGTAGAATCTCTGATAAAACAGCTTTTTTCCTTTCGGGAGAAGTCGTTGAATTTGGTGATACCACAGCAATATTTTCAAATCCAAAGGATCAACGGACCGAGGACTATATTACAGGGCGATTTGGTTGATTTTATTTTAATAGATCAATAGGATTGCGGAAGGAGAAAATATGAGAAATCAATTTATTACTCAATTAAAGGATTTAAATCTGAAAATATTAAAAATGGGGGCTATGGTTCAAGAAATTATTGAAGAAGCAATTAAGGCGCTAATGGATCAAGATTTGGAGCTGGCAAAAAAGATATATGATATGGATGATCAGATTGATGCCTTGGAATTAGAAATCGAAATGGAATGTATGAGATTGATTGCCCTACAGCAGCCCATGGCAAAGGACTTACGATTAATTGGAACGGCACTTAAGATTATCACCGATTTAGAACGCATGGGGGATCACGCTGTTAATATTGCCAAAACCACCCTTGAAATCGGCCATGAGCCATTTGTTAAGCCGTTGATTGACCTGCCCCAGATGGCAAAGCTGGCCCAGGCGATGGTTAAAAAGAGTCTAGATGCCTTTATGGATTTAGACGTTAATAAGGCCAGAGAGGTGGCCGCTGACGATGAGGCAGTAGATGAGCTGTATCTTAAAATCTATACTGAATTAATTAATAAGATGATTGAAAAACATTCAATTATCCGCCAGGCAACTAATTTAATCTTTATTGGAAGATATTTAGAGCGAATTGCTGACCATGCCACCAATATCGGGGAAAGAGTAATTTATATAGTAACAGGAGAGAATGTAGAGATTAATTAATGGCAAATATAAAAGCCTCGAGCTAGCTCGAGGCTTTTATAGTATTGATAAATTATTTAGCCTGACTCAAGGCGCTCTTAGCAGCTTGAATAACGGCATCAGCAGTGACAGTTGCACCACTGGCTACATCAGATCCCTTAAGATCAGCTGACTGTCTTTTTACAATTTCCGCAGCAACTTTTTTTGCACCTTCACCGCCTATTTCAGGCGTTTCATTTTCACTAACAGCTACATTCGTAATTTTACCGCCAGAAATTGTGATGGTAACATTAATCGGTTCACCATAGAAGCTATCATTGGTGGAAGCCTTGTAAGTACCATCCTTGAATCCAGATGCTGCTGGCTCGGAAGCAGGCGTAGTTGCCGCAGGCTCATTGGCGGCAGGTGTAGAAGGTGGAGCGGGCTGTTCAGCAGAAGCAGGCTCATCTTCTTCTACTTCCTCAGGAGCTTCAGCTGCTTCCAGGGGAGCCGGTGTTCCTTCTAAGGCTTTAATAATTGCCTTTTTAGCAGCTTCGCTGGAATAAGTAGCTCCGGTTACAACGTCGGCATTCACATCCTGGTTGTCAATAACTTGGGCGATTACTGCATCGATGGCTTCGTCACCAAGGCCTTCAGTTTCACTTTGATTTAAAATATCTATTTTGACAATTTTTCCGTCTTGAACTTCAACACTCAATTCAATTTCACCCTTGAAGCCTTCCTCAGATGCTGTATAGACACCATTTTCAAGGGCTCCAAGATCAATATCCACTATTTCTGCAGTGGCATCCTCTGATTCTTCTTCAGAGTCTCCCATGCCTAAGGCATTTTTCACCGCAGCAATGGTTCCTTCACTGGATTTAGTCGCCCCAGAAACCATATCGACATTTAATGATTGAGTTTCGATAATGGCAGCAGTAATTTGGTCAATGGCAACATCTCCTAAGCCAGCAGTTTCACTATTTTCAAGGACTTCAATATTTGTGATTTTTCCGCCCTCAACCACCACGCTTACCTTGATATCGCCGCCAAAGCCTTGGGCAACCCCTTCATGGGTTCCATCGGCAAAGGCACCGCCGCCACTGGCAAGGGCTAAGGCCGCCTTAATCGCTTCGATGGTACCTTCACTTGACTTGGTAGCACCGGAAACTACTTCAACATCAGCAGTTTTTCCGGCAATAGCCGCCTCGATGATCTGATTGGCAGCATTATCACCCAAACCAGGAGTATCATCAATTTCCAGCAGCTCAATGTTGGAAATTTCTCCGTTTGCAATCGTTACCGCAACTTTAATATCCCCATTAAATCCTTGCCCTACCCCTTCATAGGTTCCATCCACGTAGGTAGAAGGAGTTGAAGCGGTCTGCTGTTTTAAAAACATCCCCCCAGCCACTAAAGCAATGGCCAGCAATGGCAGGATAACAATTGCCATTTTTTGTTTCTTATCCAAAACAAAGCACCTCCATAATTTTTAAATTTATTAATGCCTTTATCTGTATACAACACTTATATAATATCATAATGCCTTATTATTTTAAATAAATTTTTAACTATTTTAAATGAAAAAATAAGATTTTATATTAAAAACGAATTGGTATCAATGAAAATTTCATCTTAAAGGCGCCGCAATAGGTTAATAACATAACGACGAATAAGGGGATTCGTTTTCTTTTCAATATCACGAATAATAGTACCCTGCGTCAATTTAAATGACGCAGGGTACTAGATTGACAATGGATATAGACCTTGATCGGATTAACGTTTCAAATGGTTATCATTATGATACGACTGTCTCAGACTGCTTTTCAATGGTAGGAATGGTTATTCCCAAAAATCCGTAAATAACGTTGATAATTGGTACTAACAGGTTAAAGAAGGCATAGGGCAGGTAAACCACAGGAGAAACCCCTAGGGTGGTGGCCATAAAGGCTCCACAGGTATTCCATGGAATTAAGGCAGAGGTAACGGTACCTGAACCCTCCAGGGCTCTGGATAATACCTTGGGGTGAATTCCCCGTTCGGCATAGACATCCTTATACATTCTGCCGGGGACAACAATAGCTAAATATTGCTCTCCGGTTAATAGGTTGACTACAATACAGGTGATAACGGTGGCAAAGATCAGTGAGCCGGTTGATTGTGCGAAGTTCAGTATCGATTCGGCAACGGCATGGAGCATTCCCGTGCGCTCCATAACACCACCAAAGGAAAGGGCAATAATAATTAGCGAAACAGTCCACATCATGTTGTCCAGACCGCCGCCGTTCAGCAGCTCGTTGACGACACCATTGCTAGTTTCAATGGAAAATCCATAATGGGCAGCCCCAATGATATCACCCAATGAAGCACCCTGGAACAAGGCTGCGAAACCGCCTCCCAGAAAGACTCCAGCGATTAATCCCGGCAAGGCTGGTATTTTTAAAACAACTAAAATGATTACAACGATGGGGGGAATCAACAGCAAGGGAGAAATTGTAAAGTTTTCAGCCAGTGTTAACAATATACCGTCAATTTGGCTGGTATCGAGGGTGGCTTTAGCGTAGCGTATACCGATAATTCCATATAGAATTAAAGAAATAATCAAGGCCGGGGCGGTGGTATAAATCATATGCCTAATATGATCAAATAGTGAAGCGCCTGCCATGGCCGGTGCCAGATTGGTGGTATCTGATAGAGGAGACATTTTATCACCAAAATAGGCCCCGGAAACGATTGCTCCGGCCACAAGCCCGGCGGGCATATCTAATCCATAACCAATCCCTAACAAAGCGATTCCTACGGTTCCAGCTGTGGTCCAGGAACTACCGGTTGATAAAGAAACAATACAACAAATAATGGTGGTGGCCACGAGGAAGATACCAGGTGATAAAATTTGCAATCCATAGTATATCATTGTAGGAACAGTACCACTTAAAATCCATGTACCAATGATGCTGCCAATAACCATTAAAATTAAAACTGCCTGCATGGCCATTTTTATCGTGTCAATAATGCCTTCTTCCAGCTCGTTCCAGCTATAGCCCAGCATAAAAACCGCAACAATGGAAGCAACTACAGTGGCAAAAATCAGGGGAATGTGAGGATCTGCCCCAAAGACTAAAATACCAACAGACAAGGTAATCATTAAAATAAAAATCGGAATTAGTGCATGGAATAGGGTCGGATCCTTCTTCTGTCTTAAACTCATAAATTCTCCTCCTTTAAATAATTTTATCTTAACGCCACAATACATATATGTGCTTTAAAGATTAGTCAGTAATTGATTGTATAAAAATACACATATAAGATATCATAGCATATCTATTAAAAAAATTCAAATATATTCGGAATATTGTAAATAATAATTCATATCAGTTACATAATAGCATGGTTTCGGTAGAAGCGTATTCATAATACAAGAAAAAAATGTCTGTTAATAACGAAAATTGAAATATATGTTCAGATACCTATTTGTATAATAGAAAATAGCCAGGAGAAAATGAAGCTGAGGAACAAATATAATTATACAATAAAGAGAATAAAAATTCAATCCTTACAAAAGAAAAATTCATATCCAAACTCCTTTCAGCCCCTCCATATTAAGGGATTATATTTTTTTCTATATTTTGTAAGCGGTTTAAAGTTTAGGAAAAAATATGAATAATCATATAAAAATTTGTTCTCTATAGAAAGCAGATTATTTGTTTAATAATATTGGTGAAATATAAATAGATTAGGGTGTGTCTGAATACTCCGAAGGGTGCAGATTTTACTGAATTTTTGTTCCAAGCAAGGCGCTTTTTTGAAGGCATACCAGGAGTACGTCAAGGAAAAGCAACGCTGCGTGGGACAAAAAAGCGGTGAAAGATGCCCTTGAGTGGGTTTTCAGACACGCCCTAGTAAGGAGCAAAATAAAAAAGTCAGCCTAACATTAAATGTTGGCTGACCTTTATAAATTAAAAAGCCTTATTTCTGTTTTTAATTTTATCACTTAACGGCCATAGCACAGGTTGTGCCATCCTCTAATATTTTTAAAATCTGGAGCTTGTCCTTTCTATTAAAAAAAATCTCTATAAAGCAATTGCTGCAAAAATATCTTGATTTACTTAACTTACCTGTATCTTCATTACCACATATAGGGCATTTCATAAAAAATCCCTCCCCCAATATAATACATTTTTCAAACCTTTAGAGAATCAAAATAGTGATGTAAAAAAATATAGATGTGTCAATATTATTATATAGGAGAAATGCCTCTTTGACAAGAATTATTTTGAAAATCAAATTATTCGTTATTGAAATTGTACCGATATTAGTTATATAATTGTGTATTGGAGAAAGGAAGGTTGATTTGTTTTGCCAAATGAAGAAATTTCAAATTTGATTCATGGTTTTTTTATTTGCTTTGGCAGCTGGCTAAGATATCAATTTAAAAACCAATTAAACTGTGAGTATCATTTATCAGTGTCACAATTTAAAGTACTATACATGATAAAGGATATGAAGATCTGTAGTATGTCTAATTTAAGTGACGAAATGGAAGTCAGTAAGGGAACCATGACCACCACCTTGAATAAACTGGTTGAGTATGGCTTTGTAAAGAGGAGCAGTTCGGCCCGGGATCGTAGAACTGTTTTTGTGGAGCTTACCGATAAAGGGTATACTGTCATTAAAATGCTTGAGGAACAGCTTCAGCTTTCCCTTTTAAAAATTATTGATCAATTGGACCACCAGAAGCAGGCAGAGGTTTATTCAGGACTTACTATTTTAAATCAAATTTTTAAAGATAAAAAATGCAGATATTAATCATTAATACTTAAGCCTTACCAGCCCAGGCCCTTCTATTTTATTAGAATGGTACTGGGCTTTGTTATTATGTAAGGGATATTATCCAGGGTAACCTACTAATTATATGAAGACGGATAATGGAATATGCACCAGGAATCACATCTATTCATATGATATAATACATCAATTTTATTAGAGGCGGGAGTATTCCCATGCCTCGATTCAATTTATTCATTAATCACTAAAAATAGAATCTCCTTTAGATCAAGCATTGGTCTACGGGTCAAGAACCGAAACGACTATTTTTATCTATTGGGAAAGTTTTCACTTATCATAATTAAAGTCGTCCTTTCAATCGTTCAAAGGAAGACCTTGTTCTATTAAAGAAATTGATGATAGTTAAAAGCCAACCGGGTTCAAAAG
Organism: uncultured Clostridiaceae bacterium; assembly: GCA_965652145.1. Lineage (GTDB taxonomy): Bacteria > Bacillota > Clostridia > Peptostreptococcales > Natronincolaceae > CBFGTV01. The sequence goes on along the minus strand of CBFGTV010000008.1, from coordinate 57,949 downwards.
ATTAAAGGAGGTAAAGATTGTGAGAGAAATCAATAGTTTAATTGTTAATATATATGATTCCAAAGAAAATAACGTGATTACAAGAAATATAGAAGGTTTCATTAAAGAGCTGGTGGCCTACAGTATGCCACTATCTTTTCATATTGAGGCATTAAAGTGTCAAAGTATTATTATGCGTACTGCTGTGCTGCGTTATTTAAATTCTAAAGAAAGGATAAAGACAGCCCATATCAAGAATGGAATTCCCCATAGCCTTTTTCCTGAATGGATGCCCCTGGAGGAATATCGTAATCAATGGGGAGCGAAATACGATGAGCAGGTTCAATTGATTAGCCTGGCGGTGGAGGAAACCGCAGGAAAAATTATTACATTTAATGATAATCCCATTGATGCCAGGTATCATGCCGTTTGTGGAGGGGCAACAGAAAACAGCGAAAACGTAACGGGCAATGTTGTACTATATTTAAGAAGAGTACTTTGCCAATATTGTCAGAATAGCCCATACGAATTGAATTATAAGGATATTCCCATAGAAGAGGTGGAATCCAGGTTAGGGATTCGATTTTCAAAGGGCGATTCTACAAAAAATAGAGCCATTGAGGGAATGTTGTATGATATTGATCGTGATGAGACGGGTAGAGTCAGAAGTTTAAAGGTTGCGGGCAGAGAATTTGACGGAATAGAATTAATGAGAAGGCTAGAACTGGATTCCACCAGGTTTAGCTGGCAGCCTCAGTTTATACGCTTTTTAACGAAGGGGAAAGGAGAAGGCTTGGGTCTTTGCCAGTATGGGGCCAATCAGATGGCTCTGGAGGGGAAGAAGGCCGAAGAAATTCTAACATACTACTATACCGGTGTAAAAATAGAAAAAATTGTTGTTCCATGTATAAAAAGTCCGCTATTGGGCAAGGTATTAGTAATTGATGCTGCCCATGGCGGTGAAATGGGAGAAGATCATGTCAGCCCAAAGGGAACCAGAGAACGGGATATTAATCTTGATATAGCCAAAAATCTTGAAAAAAGGCTGCTGGAGCTGGGGGCAACGGTTTATATGACCAGAAGAGAAGATGTTTATGTGCCTGTCACCGAAAGAGCAATGCTTACCAATAATGTCAAACCTAATTTCTTTTTATCCATTCATCAAAACTATCTTAGAAATTCCAATTTATCGGGTACAGAAATTTACTATTATCGTGGAGATAGCGAAGCTAAAAATCTTTCAGAAATCATCATTGATAATTTAAGTAAGCTCAATCTGGCAAACAGAGGAGTGAAAACTGCAGACTTTTTCCTGTTGAGGGATATTAAAGTAAGTGGGCTGCACATAGAAGTAGGGTATTTATCGAACCCCATTGAAGAAGAACGACTACTGGATGAAAAATTTAGGCAGGATATTGCCAATTCCATAGCTGATTCTATTGTGTCATATTACCAATTAAACTTGTAATTGATTGAATAAAAAAGTATTCAGTGGGCCGGCCAACTGAAACCCAAAGTATTCTATAACTGTTTTATCTTGTAATTTGAAATTGATTATGTCTATCTCTTGCCTGGTTGTTTAAATAAAGCTTGTCAGGTTTAGGGCTTTGTTTACTATTGTCAAATTTAAACTTTGATGGAATCTTTGAGGAGGCCGGCCTCAATTATATTCCAGATTAATTACTGTCTTATACTTAATTATTTTGCATTATTGGGCAGGTATACAGAATACTATTAACAATAGAAGAAAAAAATTTTAAAAAATTTTAAAAAACCCTTTACAAATGTGGGTGTAAGGTTATATAATGTTTTATTACCCATTTGACACCATGTGGATAATATGATATAATTTGATGTGAATAAGTGAAAGAAGGTGATTTTTTGGCAACCAGAACTACCTTAAATGAAATTAGACAGAATATTGAGGTGTTTGTAGGACAAAAGGTTACACTTAAAGCAAATAAGGGCAGAAAAAAGACCCTCGTTAGAGAAGGCGTATTAGAGAACACATATCCAAATATATTTGTTGTCAGAATCGATGGGGGATACGATTCAGTACGTAGAGTATCCTATAGCTATTCAGATATTTTAACTGAAACCGTAGAAATTACAATTTGTAAGGACAATAAACAAATAAAGGTAAGCTAATTGGACCACCAGTAGGGTGGTTTTTTTTTGACTTTATAAAATGAATAAATTCAAGATGTCTCCAGCAGAAATGATGGAAAGGGAGCCTCTGATTTTGATTTTAATTGACAAAAGAATATCAATGTATACATTATGCGAATAAATATTCAATTCATGTATAAAAATATAAAGAATATTAAAAAATAGCCACTTGATTTATGTATAAAACTTAGGTATACTATTTTTGAAATAGTAAAAACATTCAATCATGCCATTCAATTCTGAAAGGGGCTGGAGGGATTGGGACGCAAATCATTCATTAATGTAACCTCAGAAATCGGAAAACTAAAGGCTGTATTGCTCCATCGGCCAGGTAAGGAGCTGGAGCGGCTGACGCCTGAGTATCTTCATGAGCTGTTATTTGATGACATACCATGGCTAAAGGAAATGCAAAGGGAGCACGATTTGTTCGCCAAGGCCATGGAATCAAGGGGGTGCGATGTTTATTACTACGAAGATTTATTGACGGAATGTATCAGTGATGAAGCGGTTAAAAAATCCTTTGTTCATGATGTGGTAAAAAATTGTAATATTGCCCATGAAGAACTTGAGCTGCTGATCATAGAATATATGTTATCTAAAAGCAATAGAGAAATTGTAGAAATATCGATCTCAGGTCTGCACAAAAAGGATGCTCCAGAGCTTAAATGGGAGTTTCATCTGGTAGATTATATTAAAGAGCATTATCCTTTTTATATAAATCCACTGCCCAATCTTTATTTTACCCGTGACCCCGGAGCGGTTGTCGGAAATGGTCTGGTCATCAATAAAATGAAGACCCCTGCCCGTGATAGAGAAACGATGTTTTTAGAGTATATCTATCAATATCATCCATTATTTGATAATCGATTGACCCCCCGCTGGTATGACTATAAGGAAACCTACAGCATTGAAGGGGGCGACATATTAGTTTTAAGTGACAAGGTACTGGCCATTGGCTGTAGTGAGCGGACCTCTGCCAGAGGAATAGAAATACTGACCCAAAGAATATTACAAAATACAGAGTTTGAAAGGGTCTTGGCGGTACAAATCCCCTTTACGAGGGCCTATATGCACCTTGATACGGTTTTTACCATGATCGATCATGACAAGTTTACCATATACCCAGGTGTCGAGGATCAATTGATTGCCTACGATCTTAGCCTGGGAAAAACAACCCCAAAGGTGACCTTAACCAAAAATCTGACAGAGGCCCTGAAGCGTGCTCTGAAACTCCCTGCGGTGGAACTGATACAAAGTGGTGGCGGTGACGAAATTACAGCTGCCAGAGAACAGTGGAACGACAGCACCAATACACTGGCCCTTGCGCCGGGAGTTGTGATTACTTATAATCGAAATGAGGCTTCCAATGAAACCCTTAGAAACCATGGAATAGAAGTAATTGAAATTGAAGGCTCTGAGCTGGTAAGGGGCCGGGGCGGGCCAAGATGTATGTCAATGCCCCTGGTAAGGGAAGTTTTATTGTAGCAGCCTTAAATAATAAGACAAAGGAGGAATCACGATGCCTGTCAATTTGAAGGGAAGAAGTCTATTGACCCTAAAGGATTTTACACCTCAGGAAATTCGATATCTGTTAGATTTGTCAAGGGATTTGAAGGCCAAAAAAAGAATGGGAATTAAGGGGAGTTTATTGGCTGGAAAGAACATTGTCCTGTTGTTTGAAAAAACCTCCACAAGAACAAGGTGTGCTTTTGAGGTAGCTGCCTTTGATGAAGGAGCCCAGGTTACCTTCCTGGGAGCCAACGATTCCCAAATTGGTAAAAAGGAATCATTGGAGGACACCGCCAGGGTGCTGGGAAGATTTTACGATGGAATTGAGTTTCGAGGCTTTAAGCAGGAAACCGTAGAGATTCTTGCCGCCCATTCCGGCGTACCGGTATGGAATGGATTAACAGACCTTTATCACCCAACCCAAATTTTAGCAGACCTGTTGACCATTACCGAGCACGTCAATAAGCCCCTTAACAAGGTGAAATTTGCCTATGTTGGTGACGCCAGAAACAATATGGGCAATTCTCTTATGATTGGGGCGGCTAAAATGGGAATGGATTTCAGAGCAGTGGCACCCAAGACCTTGTTCCCTGCCGAAGCCTTGGTTAAAGAGATGAAGGAGGTTGCCAAGGAAACCGGAGCAACCATTACCTTAACTGAAGATATTGGTCAGGGAGTGAAGGATGTCGATGTCATCTATACTGATGTATGGGTGTCTATGGGTGAGGAAGATCAATTTGAAGAAAGAATTCAGCAGCTAAAACCCTATCAGGTTAACATGGATATGATTAATTTGACAGGAAACCCGGATGTAATCTTTATGCACTGCCTGCCTTCTTTCCACGATTTAGAAACCAAGGTGGGCAAGGAAGTATTTGATCGTTTTGGCCTCAAGGAAATGGAAGTAACCGATGAGGTATTCAGAAGCAAGCACTCTGTCGTATTTGACGAGGCAGAAAATAGAATGCATACAATCAAGGCAGTCATGGTGGCGACCTTATAGGCAGCTGTACCAATCTAGGCCCTGAAAAGGGAAAAAGAAACAAAAGAGCAGCTAGATATGGAAGGATGCAAGGGGTAGTAGATAGTCTTCCATGTCTTTTTGCTATGCCCAAAATAAAGAAAATATCGATTTGACATGGCATCATAATTATATCAATACAATTCAAAAACGTTTTTAACCTCTAATCCTATCCTATGTAAAGGAGCGAGTGTAAAATGATACAGCGAAAAAGCAGAATTGTCCTGGCACTGGGAGGAAATGCATTACAGGCTGATCCCCAAAATACTGGGGCAGAAGCCCAGCTTAAAACCGCAAGGGAAACGGCAAAACCAATTGTTGACCTCATTGAAGAGGGCCATGAAGTAATATTGGCTCATGGAAATGGCCCTCAGGTGGGGCAAATTGTCGCCACCTATGAAGGGGCAAATCACCATGATCAAGGCTTTTCTGTTATGCCTTTTCCTGAATGTGGCGCCATGAGTCAGGGCTATATTGGTTATCATCTTCAACAGGCAATTGGCGAAGAGCTGATGAAGCGGAAAATTAATAAATGTATCGCCAGTGTTGTCACCCAGGTGGTGGTTGATCCAGAGGACCCTGCCTTTAATCATCCCTCAAAGCCTGTGGGCTCCTTCTTTAACGAAGATGAGGCAAAGCGTTTGATTGAAGAAAAGGGGTATACCATGAAGGAAGATTCAGGCCGAGGCTGGCGCCGGGTTGTCCCCTCGCCCCTTCCCATAGATGTAATAGAGGCACCTGTGGTCAAATCCATGGTGGAAGCAGGTCATGTGGTAATCACCGTCGGTGGAGGCGGAGTGCCGGTATTGAGAAAGGGAAACCAGCTTCAAGGTGTGGCGGCCGTTATTGATAAGGATTTTGCCTCTGAAAAAATTGCAGAGCTTTTGGAAGCCGATTTACTGATTATCTTAACTGCAGTTGAAAGGGCCGCCATTTACTTTAATACCCCCCAGCAAAGGGATTTAGGCCAGGTGACTGTTAAAGAGATTAAGCAATATATTGAGGAGAATCATTTTGCCCCGGGTTCGATGCTTCCTAAAATAATGGCAGCTGTAAGGTTTGTAGAATCCAGGCCTGGTCGAAGGGCATTAATCACATCTCTTGAAAAGGCCAGAGAAGGTTTGATGGGGAAAACAGGAACCATAATTGTAGGAGAATAGTGGATTATAAGCTAAGGTGAGGAAAAACATCCTCACCTTTTCCATTAGCACTTTATACTAAAAGACTATTTTAATACGATCATACTTCTTCAGACCTAACTATATTTTATTTCTGAGTTTAATCAGATGAAGCATTACTGACGAAAATACCATTCACTACACCATCATAATGATTAATCTTAATTATTTTAATATTACTAAATATATCTTCGTCTATTTTGTCGGTATATGTGTATTTATATGCAATTCCCAAGCCTGTATCTTCGTCTTCTCCTACAAAAAAAACTTCTACGGATTTGTCTTCTGGTGGAATAACGACAATATATAGACCATCGCTACCCTTAATAGTAAAGCTGGAGTTTGAACTAATATTACCTTGAATTTCATCCTTTACAAATTGCGGTGACGCTTCATATGAAAGAACATCGAAGGAAACCTCATTGTAGTACCGATCATTGGTTAATTTAATCATAAGCATGATCATCAGTAAAACAATCAAGACACCGGTAGCAGTAAACATTTTCTTTTTCATATATTATTTCTCCTTATAAACATTATCCGTTTATCCTTTCAAATACAATTGTATAAAAAATATACTTAAATGTCAAATGTTAGAAAATCTACTGTTGAATAGTCTTTTCCAGGTACTTGTTTTTTTCCATTTATATTTAATCAGGATAAGGACTCAATCGATTCAGCTTTAAAAAAATATTGATGAATATCTTTCCTTTTCACTTCTTTTTTACTATACAGCATCATATATATTATAGAGCTTTAATTGGACGAACTCAGAGCCTATACAAACTTTATAACATAATTTATGATGAGCTAAATATTAATATAATAAGACTTTTTAATATCTGGAAGGAGGAAAGAAAATGCCTGTAGAGCTGCAGAAGGATATGTTTACTGTAGATCAAATTATTGGTCAAGAAACTGCCCAGGCCATCATAGAGGGAGATATCTTAGTGCCTGATATTAAGCCTGATATAACAAGAATTATCTCTGTTGATGGGGCAATGGAAGTAACCAAAAAGGAAGTACTGGAAAATAAAATTAATGTTGAGGGTGTCATCAAATTTAAAATTTTATACGTTTCAGACAGAGGAGAAGAGCCGCTATATAGCATAGATAGCAGTACCGTTTTCAAGTATGCCATTCCCATTGAAGGCATTACTTCAAAAATGAAGGCAGAGGTACAGGGCGACCTGGAGCACATTGAATACGTCATTAATAATGAGCGAAAGATCGGAGTTAAGGCAGTGGTTAATCTTTTTGGTACTGCCATAGAGGGTGTTCAACAGCAGGTAGCAAGGGAAGTAACGGGTCTAGAGGATATCCAGGTGTTGAGGGAGGAATTTCAGTACACAGAGGTGGCGGGCGAGGCCGTATCGGAAGCCCTGGTAAAGGATACCTTTGAGCTGGAGGACCAGGAGTCCCCAGTTAAGGAAATTCTGAAATGGAACGCTGTGGCAGTTGAGAAGGAAACGAAAATATCTGAGGATAAGGTAATTGCGGCAGGTACGTTATTGGTGGAACTATTGTACATTGCCGATGATGAAATGAACAGCTTAAATATTTTAAAGAAGGAAATCCCCTTTACACACTTTACTGAAATCGCCAACATCGACGATAGTATGAAATACAAGATTAAGCTCAGTGTTGAAGAGCTATATACCGATGTCAAGGAAACGCTCCAGGGGGAAAGAAAAGTCATTGAGGTAGAAGCGGTAACAAAGTCGGCCGTTAAGGTACTGGATACCCGTACCAGGGAACTGATCGTTGACGCCTATTCTCCCAGTAAAAGCTTAAAGGTGGGTAAAAACCTGGTCAGCCTTAAGGAAAATATAGGGATGAACCGATCCCACGTCATGCTTCGTGAAGCCCTGGATGTACCGACTACCCAGCCAGAAATTGATCGCCTCTTTTCAGTACAGGTAAGGCCCTTGTTGACCGATTATCACATTGTAGATGAAAAAGCAGTAATAGAGGGTATATTAGAGGCTTCTGTAATTTATGTTTCCCAGGAGGATTTGCAGCCCCTCTATAGCTTTAAACAGGAGATTCCCTTCAGGCACTATGTTGATATGGTCGGACTCATTGAAGGAATGGAGGCTAATATTGACCTGCAGCTGGAGGAGGTAGATTATCATCTTCTCAATGGAACCCAGGTAGACATTAAGGTTACAGTGGGGGCAAGCTGCGAGGCCTATACCCATAAATATATTGAGGTAGTTCATTCCATTGAAGAGCTGGAGGAGTCCCAGGATCCGGCAAAGCGACCCAGCCTGACGGTATACTTTATGCAGCCTGGAGACACCCTGTGGCAGGTGGCTAAAAGGTATCAAACGACGGTGAAGCAAATTTTAGAAAGCAATCAATTAGTATCACCCGAGGATGTTACCACTGGAGATTACATTTTAATTGAAAAGGTTCACAATTTTAACTTTTAGAAGGCCGCTTTAAGCGGCCTTTCAAACTGTATAAGGGTGTACAGGCCGTTGGGTGGCTTTCCATAGGAAGCACGGAAAACTCCAAAAAAATTGTAAAAGAAGCAAATCTTTTGCAGGAGAAGGGCGTCTTATTATATAATATATACAGTTAGGTATACATGAAGGAGAGAATAGGATGCAGCGGATACAATTAAAGTCTAGAGCTAAAATCAATTTGTCCCTTGATGTCTTGAGCAAACGGCCCGATGGATATCATGAGGTACAAATGATTATGCAGCAAATAGATTTATTCGATACGATCACCATTACTGAAAGAAAAGATAATGATATTACAGTTAGAAGCAATTGCGAGTATATACCTAAGGATTCGGGCAATATTGCTTATCAGGCGGCACAAATCCTTCGCAGACAATTTGAAATTCAACAGGGAGTTGATATCTATATTGAAAAAAATATCCCTGTGGCGGCGGGACTGGCAGGGGGCAGTTCAAATGCTGCCGCTGTTTTAAAGGGACTTAATCGACTGTGGAGGCTGGGTCTTACAACCGAGGATATGATGAAAATGGGGGTGAAAATTGGGGCAGATGTTCCTTTTTGTGTATTGGGAGGAGCTGCCTATGGAACAGGAATAGGTGAAGAATTAACGCCCATAGAGGGGCTTAAAAATCTGTGGATGGTCATCGCTAAGCCTGCAATATCTGTTTCAACAGCTGAAGTATATGGACAGCTGAATTTGTCTAAAATGAAAGATAGACCCGATACGATGATGTTATTAAATTTTATTGAATGTGGTGATGTAGTGGGCCTGGCAAAAAACATGAAAAATGTTCTGGAAACCGTCACCGAATCGAAATACCCAATCATAAAGGAAATTAAGAGTAAAATGATGGAGTACAATGCCCTGGGAAGCATGATGACAGGGAGTGGACCAACAGTCTTTGGCATTTATAAAAGCTTTGAGCGGGCAAAATCTGCCTATGAAAATCTTGCAATTATATATAAGCAAACATTTATGGTACAAAGCTATTGTAGGAGGAATGAGGATGAATAATTTACAAAATTTAAAAATTGAAGGATTTAAGCCCCTTAGGGAAATCGTTTTTGAAAATTTGAGGGAGGCTATTCTTGAGGGGAAGCTGGAGCCAGGCCAAAGAATGATGGAAATACAACTGGCTGAGCAGCTTGGAGTTAGCCGGACCCCTGTTCGAGAGGCCATTCGGAAGCTGGAATTAGAGGGGCTTGTCGTGATGATTCCCAGAAAGGGAGCCTATGTGGCTGATGTATCAATTAAGGATATTATGGAGGTATTGGAAATTAGAGTTGTCATTGAAGGTCTGGCCGCTTCCTTGGCAGCTGAAAGAATGACCGACGAGGAGCTTGATGAACTGGAAATGCTCTTTTATCAATTTAAGCAATGCTATCAAAAGGATGATATTGAGGGAATGATTCAAAAAGATGTAGAATTTCATGACAGAATTTTTACTTCGGCCCGGAATAATAAGCTTACCCAAATTTCTCAAGGGCTAAGTGAGCAAATCTACCGCTTCAGAGTAAACTACATTTCTGAATATAATAAGGCCAAGGCTTTGGTAGAGGAGCATCAAGCTATCTTAGAAGCACTGCATCAGCGGGATGCAGAAAAGGTATATGAATGTGCAACTAAGCACATAGAAAATGTTAGCAACCACATGATGGAATCTGTACTGCATATTAAAGAGTAATTATGTAGGAGGCAATCTAATGAATACTGTAATTTTAGCTGGAGGCAGCTGGGTCAATGAAGAAGAACCCAGTAAGGCGTTAGTAAAATTAAAAAACAGGCCTATGATTCATTATGTAATTGATGCGCTAAAGGCTGCCGATGAAGTTGATAAAATTATGGTTATTGGAAATGTTGATTCTCTGAAGCCCTTAATAGCCCATCAGGTAGATCTGCTGGTTCAGGATAGGGGTTCCATTATTGATAATGTTCTCGAGGCAGTTAAATATTTCATTGAAGATGAACATCTGTTAATTGCAACAGCCGATATTCCGCTGTTAAAGGCAACCAACGTAAGCGGATTCCTTAAGGCTGCCTTAAGGCAGCCGGTGGACATATTTTATCCGATTGTTGAAAAGGGACTTTGTGAAGGAATGTATCCTGATTTAAAGCGTACCTACGTGACTCTGAAGGAGGGAACCTTTACAGGGGGAAATTTATTTGTTGTTTCCCCCGGAGCCATAGAAAAAATTGAGAAAATGGCCAGGGCAGTTGTAAGACATCGTAAAGACCCGTTGAAAATGTGTAAGCTGCTGGGAATCAGGTTTGTTTTTAAATTACTGATGAAGCGTCTGTCTTTATGTGAATTAGAAGCATACCTTTACAATAAGTTTCATTTAAGGGGCAAGGCCTATATCAGTCATTCCCCCGAAATTTGTCACGATTTAGATCATCCCGAAGATAAGGTTAAAATTGAAAACTATTTGGTATAATCCGAGGTTATCATACCTTGGATTTTTTATAATCTACAGGAAAGTTCTCACTTAAATGGTGGTTGAATAATACCGGCATCCTAAAAAAACGGCAATCAAAATAGAAAGCTAGGTATTCAACAGACTAGTAATTAAATTAAAACAAATTTTCCAGATATAGCATTTAACAAAGTCATCCTTTGAATCTTCCAAAGAATGACTTTTTTTATTGGCAAATGGGCTATTTTCGATTTATTGCATATAAAGGCTTTAATTTGTAAAAATTATAAGAAGATTAAAAAAGAGGGTGATGGATTGGAGATATTTTCTTTATCTAATTTGCTAGAGAAAATAAGAACCGTTTATGATATTTATATCATTTTAATCGTGGTATTTGTCGGGTTGTTTTTGCTGTTAATCGATGCCCCCCAGCTGAGAAAGAAAGAATTCGACAAGGAGTATAAATTAGCCAAGTATATGGGATATATTTATTTAATTGGTGGAGTTTTAGGCTACGTTGCAGTTAGTATCTTTAGATAAGGAGACTAGAAAATGGGGTTTTGGAATAGACTATTTGGAAATAAAGAGGAAAAGGAATCAGCTGAAAAGCTGGTTCCCCATAGGGAGATTAATAAGAATTTAGATTTGATCAAGGCACTGCTTAAGGATTGCGATGATATTATTTATCGAGAATTGGAAGTCGGCCAGGACCATGGCCTTAAGGCTGCGCTGATTTATATTGACGGCATGTCTGATAAAATGCTGCTGAATGAGTTCGTTTTAAATAATCTGATGACCACAGTCAGAATGACTCCCCCCGAGGCAGAAGCAATTAAAGTTCACATGGCGAATCAACTAAAGAGCCAGGCCCTGGCTGTTAGTGAGATGAAAGAAGTCGAAACCATTGATGATGCCATTACGAACCTGTTAAGTGGAGAAGCACTCCTTTTACTGGATAATTATGATAAGATCATCATCATTGCAGCCAAGGGTTGGGCTGCCAGAAGCGTTACAGAGCCAGTAACGGAAGGGGTTATACGGGGGCCCAGGGACGGTTTTACCGAGACCCTTCGAGTCAACACAGCTCTGTTAAGAAGAAGAATTAGAGATACAAGACTAAAGGTAAAGGCAATGCAGGTGGGACTTCGGTCTAAAACCGACGTGGCGGTTTTTTATATAGAAGATATTGTAAATCAGAAGGTTCTGGATGAGGTATTAAACCGTTTGGAAAAAATTGACCTGGATTCCATCCTAGATAGCGGCTATATTGAGCAATTTATTGAAGATAGCTGGGCTTCTCCCTTTCCCCAGATCAGGAATACCGAAAGGCCCGATGTGGCCGCTGCATCCCTGTTAGAGGGAAAGGTTGTGCTTATTGTTGATAATAGTCCCTTTGCCCTGGTACTGCCGGCTAGTATTAATTCCATGCTTCAATCACCGGAGGATTATTATGAAAGATGGAATATTGCCACGGCGGTAAGGCTTTTAAGGTATTTTGCCGCTATTATATCCTTGCTGCTGCCGGCCCTCTACGTATCGGTAAGTACCTTCCATCCCCAAATGATTCCGTCTCAGTTGGCCCTGGCCCTTGCAGGCAGTCGCCAGGGGGTCCCCTTTCCCGCCATTGTAGAGGCCTTAATTATGGAAACCACCATAGAGCTTTTAAGGGAAGCTGGGGTCAGACTGCCGGGGCCCATTGGTGCCACCATTGGTATCGTTGGAGGGCTAGTCATTGGTCAGTCAGCGGTAGAGGCAGGAATTGTTTCCCCTTTGATGGTAATTGTTGTGGCCATTACAGCCATTGCCTCCTTTGCAGTACCCAGCTACAATCTTGCCATTGGCTTCAGATTACTAAGGTTTGCCTTCATTTTTTCAGCAGGCTTTCTGGGGCTGTATGGAGTAACCTTGAGTATGCTCATATTACTCATACATCTGTGTGGATTAAAAAGCTTTGGTATTCCCTACCTGTACCCCTACGTTACCTATATCGACAACATTGAAGATATGAAGGACACTTTTATCCGTTTTCCCTGGATTAGTATGAATGACAGGCCCCATACGGTCAACGAAAAACAGCGAAACCGCTTAGATGATAAAAGACCAGAGGATTTTGACAAAAAGGAGGAAGAATAATGTACCGTAACAACGATAAAATTTCTCCCTCCCAGCTAGGCAACATTATTATTTTAACTGTCGTGGGAACAGGTATTTTGACCTTGCCCAGGAGCCTGAGCGAGGCGGCCGGTACCAGTGGCTGGTTAATACTGGTGATTGGTGGTGCCATTACGACAGCTGTTGTCTACGGCCATGGGTACATCGTTAAAAAAATGCCGCTAACCAGCTATAGAGATATTATAGCCAGTAACCTGTCAAAGCCGGTGGCCTATATCTATATAACTTTTCTACTGATTTACCTGATTGTGTTAAATGGGTTTTTAACCAGAATTTTTGCAGAAGTAGTTAAAATGTTTCTGCTTTTTAATACACCTATCGAGGTTATTATTTTAAGTGTGTTGCTGGTAACGGTGTTCTTAGCTAGAAAGGGAATTGAGGTACTGGGGCGATTAGCAGAATTTTTACTGCCGATCATTCTGCTGCCCACCATTATTCTATTTTTACTGCTGCTTCAAGACAGCAGTATCAATAATCTGTTGCCGATATTAGATATCAGCTTTATGGAAATTGTTAAGGCGATTCCCCTGGTGCTATTCAGTTATCTGGGCTTTGACTTAATTTTAATATTTGGAGCCTATGTCGTTAAGCCCGAAAGAATACCGAAGGTAACAAGCAGAGCGATTATTATCATAACCATGTTTTATATTGGATTAAATACCACCACGTTGTTGGTTTTTGGTAATGAACAGACACAAAATCTTATTTGGCCAACCTTGAGCTTATTTAAAACCATTGAGCTGCCGGGTCTATTCATTGAAAATGTCGAGGCATTTGTAATGGCCATGTGGGTGTTTACAGTTTTTATGTCCATTGCGCCGGTATTTATGGGGAAGGTTATTATCCTAGAACAGCTTTTCAAAAGTAGAGAAAACAATTATTTTGCCCTTCCACTGGTACCCATTGTTTATTTTTTTTCATTGCTGGGAGAAAATCTGGGAGAGGCATATGCAATCCTTGACGTGTTTACCCAATATGCCTCCACCATTGTGGCTTTTGGCTTTCCCTTATTAATATTAATTAGCATATTAATCAGAAAACGGCTGAAAAAGGAGGGTTCCCATGATAATTAATAAAGGGCATACAAAAATATTGATTATTATAATCCTGTCGATGCTTTTAACAGGCTGTTGGGATAGTGTTGAAATAGATGAAAGAGCCTTTGTGATGGCCCTGGGGGTCGATCGTTTTGAGCCAGAGGACGATGATTCCCCCTTAAGTAAAGGTACAGGTGATGAAGGATTAGAAGCACTTATCCGTGGAGGTGAGAAAAACATTGAAACGACCTTTGTTTTTCCTAAACACACCTCCGCAATATCGGGTGAAATCGAAGCATTGAATGTCGTGATGAGCAGTGTAGGTGAATCGGTTTATATCAGTCGGCAGCAAATTGCCTCTAGGGCCGATGCCCTATTATTTTTAGGGCACCTTGAAACATTGCTGTTGGGTGAAGAATTTGTTAAAAACAAACAGCTATTTAAGGAATTTTTAGATGCAGGAGAAAAGGAGCCTATGCTAAGTCGACGGGCTGCTCTGGCAGTGGTAGAGGGCAAGGCCAAGGATGCCTTACAGGTGCAATCTAAACTGGAGCCCAATATTGGCGATCTTTTAGCAAATTTGTTGTCAGGAACTTCACGAACAGACCGGGCCCCCATGATGGATTTTGGTAAGATTCTTACCAGTCTAAGGGAAAATGGAAATGCGGTGATACCTAGAATTACCTATTCAGAGGATGAAATCAAGGTGGCAGGGGCAGCTGTGATGAAAGACATGAGCTTTGTAGGCTGGCTGGGAGAACTGGAATCCCTGGCAATCAACATATTACATAATCATGTGAAAAGCTACGGCTTGCATAGCTATGTAGGGGAGCAAATTGTTCCCTTTGATGTGACCAATTCCAATACAGATTTTAAAATGTTAATGGATCAGAATAAAATAAAAATGCAGGTCAATGTTGTGGCAGAAGCAGATGTTGAGCAATTTTATTTTAATGCTCAAGCAGATTTATTGGACCCCCGGTTTATTGAAGAAATTCAAAAAGAGGCAGGCAATACCATTAAGATTATGCTAGATCATACCATTAGCCAACTACAAAGTGAGCTTCAGGCAGATGTAATTGGTTTTGACGATTATATTAGAAAGCACTACCCTAAGCTTTGGCGAGAAATAGAAAAGGATTGGGATACGATCTTTCCAAATCTACAGGTGGAGGTTAACGTAGACTTAAAAATTAGAAGGGTAGGCTTATCTAGGTAGAGGAAATTTGCTGTGGGTCTGTATATTATTTCCCCGCCTTGTACATACTGTGAATAGAACAAACAAATGGAGAAGCAGGGGGAAACATTATGAATAAGAAAAAAATAATATTTATTGTCCTAATAGGGCTATTGGCTTTAGTGCTGTTACCAGAAGCAGGCCAGAGCGGGCAGCTTAATAAAGAAAGCCTGATACGCTTCCACGTACTGGCCAATAGCGATTCGCCGGCAGACCAAGCACTCAAGCTAAAGGTACGGGATCAAATTATGAAGGAAATGTCGGATTCCTTAAAAAATGTGAAAAGCATTGAGGAAAGCAGAGTAATTATTTCTAAGGAGCTGGATCATATTCAAGCCGTGGCCGCCCAAGTGGTGGCGGAAAATCAGGAAAATTATGCGGTAACAGTTGCTTTAGAAAAACAGACCTTTCCCACTAGAAAATATGGAAATCTCATTTTTCCTGCAGGAGATTATGAGGCCCTGCGAGTAATTATTGGTGAAGGTCAAGGGCAAAATTGGTGGTGTGTCATGTTCCCACCCCTTTGCTTCATTGATGTGAAAAGTGGCCTTGTAGATGAAAAAACAAAACAAGAGCTAAAGGCGGTACTCTCTGAAGATGAATACCAGTTGGTCTTATCAGGTATTAATGAAAGAGAATTGCCCCTTCAATTAAGGTCAAAGCTTTGGGATTTAATCGTAAAATCGAAAAATCAAATCAGCAGGCTGGCAGCCTTCTTCTAGCTAAAATGATAACGAACCTAAATTCCCCCTTCATGATAAGAAGGGGGAATTTTTTAAAGCCAGTAAGTAAGGGCATCGACAATTGGCATTCCCTCACCGCCAGCGGCGACTTCTAGCACATAAACAAGCTGACCAAGAAGTAAAAAAGATAGTAGTCCTTTAAATTTGCTCACATTCACACCTCCCATTGGGTTTATTAATTAAAATATATGGACGAGAGGTGTTAATTATGTCACGCTTGAATAGTTAAGGTGTTAATATCGGTAGTACTTACTAAATCCAAATACTTTTTGCATTGGCTTAATTGGTTCGTTTCAAAATAATAGCTGGCGATTTTACAATTGATTTCTGTGAATTTTGAACGGATTCCCTGTTGATTGACAATGTTGTTGGCCTTCATTAAGTAGGCCTCACTTTTGTCAAAATCCTTATAATAATTTCGGTACATGTCGGAAAGGAGTAAGTAAATATCAATAATATTTTCAATTTGCCCTGATACTTCGGCTGCCTCAAGGGCACGAAACAGAAGTTCAATGGCTAAATCCGGCTGTTTTAAATCTCGATAGCATTCTGCCAGCTCACATAATAGAAAAGGGGGAATTCTAGAATCGGTGCAATCCATTAAGTCATGGGTTTTGTTAGCGTATTTCAGGGCTTGGTCATATTTGTCCATCTTTCGATATAAAACCGAAAGATTATTATAAGTTAGTGCCAACGTGTTGATTTCTATTTCCTCCGCCTTCATAAGTAGCTTTTCATATAGCCTTTCAGCCCTTTCAAAATTCCCTAAATCCCGGTAGGTACTGGCCTCCATTAAAGTAACCTGATCCTTGGCGTATTCATCGGTGGTTTCCAATTCCTTAAAGCTCTGAATAAATTGAAGCACCAGATCATATCTTTTACCCTTTCTATGACAAATGATAGAATTATAGGTTGTCAGCATTTTAATTCTTTTCAGGTTTGGTAAATTGTTTTCGGCGGCAATGGCAAAGGCCCGGTGATAGTATAAGAGCGCTTCATCGATAAAAAGTTTCATTAAATAACAATTTCCGATACGGTTGTAAATACGAGAAACTTCTATATATTTTTTAGATTCTAAATAGTATTCTAGGCAACTGAAGAAATCCATCAGTGCTTGATTATATTTTGATGTTTGATAATGAAAATCACCTCTTTTCATAAGAACCTTAGACCCATAGTCCTTCATAGACCACTCAGCGGCTAAATTCATAAGCTGGTCAAACATCTCGTAGGTATGGTTGAGATCAACAGGTTTATTATTTTTGATTATGCTATCTATCGATTGCAACTGAGTGTCAATGATTCTTCTTACTTGGTCT
This sequence comes from uncultured Clostridiaceae bacterium, assembly GCA_965652145.1. Taxonomy (GTDB): domain Bacteria; phylum Bacillota; class Clostridia; order Peptostreptococcales; family Natronincolaceae; genus CBFGTV01. The sequence continues at coordinate 40,699 of CBFGTV010000008.1, read as the reverse complement.
TCCTTGGATTCCATCAGAAATTCTGCAGTGATGGTTTTGCCTACATGCTTATAGTACTGATTTAGCCTTCGGGCAATTATTTTAGCCGTTTGGGGACTGAGAACACGTTTTTCATTTTCTATCATACTGATCAGACTTCTGGTAACCTGATTATCCGTTATTTCATCCTGCTTTAAGCCAATATCCCTACGGAGTTTTTTTATTTTTTCACCTGGACTTAAAATATTCAAGATGACCCCTCCCCTTAAAGTTAATAACAATTCTAAATATAATATATATAATATTTAACCAATAATCAATATATCGTGTTAAAACAATCAATTTACTTTAAAAAAAGGTGGTTTATTAAGCCTGCGCCAAGAGTTGAATAATAGTACAAACAAGAGTAGAATATTAATAGTAATAGGAAAGAGGGTGCATAGATGAAGAAAATTAATGTAATGGTAGTATTCGGAGGAAAGTCTGGGGAGCATGATGTGTCTTTAATGTCGGCTGCTTCCATATTACGGGCGATGAATACTGAAAAATACAATATTATTCCCGTGGGGATAACGAAGAATGGCATTTGGAAGCAATGTGAATGTACGATAGAAGAAATTGAGTCTGGTCACTGGGAGAATGGTGTTAATCTGGTTTCAGAGATTCAAAATTCTCAGCAGAATACCTCGCTGCCTGCTCAATTGAATTGCGGACCTTTATCGCTTTCAAGTCAGCAAATCGAAAATATAGATGTGGTTTTTCCTGTTTTACATGGGCCCTTTGGTGAGGATGGTACCATTCAAGGGCTATTGGAAATGATGGGTCTACCCTATGTAGGGGCGGGGGTATTGGCATCAGCCGTAGCAATGGATAAGGGGATGACTAAAAAGCTGCTGGAGGCCTCTGGAATTCCCCAGGCAAATTACTCATTAATTAAGCGAAAGGATTTTCAAAAAAATCCTCATTTTATTGTTGAACAGGTTGAAGCTCAGTTTCAATACCCGGTATTCGTTAAGCCGGCTAACTTAGGCTCCAGTGTAGGCATATCAAAGGCCAAAAATCCTGAACAGCTTATTAAAGCCCTTCAATTGGCTGCGAAATATGATCGAAGGATAATCGTTGAAGAATTTATCAACGGCAGAGAAATAGAATGTGCGGTTTTAGGAAATGATGAGGCGATTGCCTCTATCCCGGCAGAAATTATTCCTTCCCATGAGTTCTATGATTATCAGGATAAATACTTCGATGGTACCAGCCAATATGTTATCCCTGCTCAATTGTCAGACCAGATAATCGAAAAAATCAGGCAAATGGCCGTAGAGGTATATCAATTACTGGATTGTACAGGTTTAGCCCGAGTGGACTTTTTTGTAGAGAGGGGAACTGATCGGATATTGCTTAATGAAGTCAATACGATGCCCGGTTTCACCAAGATCAGCATGTACCCTAAAATGTGGGAGGCCACCGGACTTCCCTACGAAAAACTAATTGACCGTCTGATTGAATTGGCCATCGAGCGCCATCAAGATAGAATTTGAATATTTGAAAATAAAGATTAATAAAAAGGTTGGGAAGATAATGGATAAGCAAATGATTAAGGTTGTAGGGATTCAACGGGATCCTCGGGGCGAAGAAAGTGCCATCGAATTATTTACAGAGGCAAAACGCTATCAAAAAAATAATGCTGTTTACATAGTTTATGAAGAAAGTGAAATATCGGGAATGGAAGGCAGCACCACCACCTTGAAAATTGAGGGCAATAACCGTGTTTCAATGAAACGCTATGGCAGCGCAGACAGCCACATGGTCTTTGAGTTGGGCAGACACTTTAGTGGTGATTATAGAACCCCCTACGGAGATTTTAAGATGGAATTGAAAACCAGGGGATTATCGATTGATTTAAAGGATGATGAAAAAAGGGGTAAAATAGAAATTGATTATGATATGATGATCGTTGGACTGGCGGAAACCCAAAATCGATTAGAAATTACACTTTCATAGAGGATCTAAAGGGGGCGATGGATGATTAATTCATTGCCCCTTTAAAATTTCCTCTTACGGCATAGATTGACATTTAACCATGCACGTTAAAATAAATTACTTACAGCCTATTGAATACCCAAGGTACCATTGAAGAATAGAAGAATTGCCAATACACCGCAGACTCCCAAAGTAATGGCATAGAACCTTTCTTTTCCTGGGAACGCTTCCTTTTCTCCTGCTTCTTTCCTTGCTCTGTAATAAAAATAAAGGCCAGGTAAATACATCATCAAAATAATGAACATATCCTTTAGGGCAATGAAAAGAATGGACCAGATTTGAAATGCACTGGCAATTAATCCAATGACCAATTGGCTTAAGTTTCTGTCTTTAAAGGATATGTTAATTTGATAAAGTCCTAGAAATAACCAGGTCATAAAAATTGATACGGTTCCAAGGGTATAGGCGAAGTGATAGGCCTTATCAGTGAAGGATACGGTTAAAATAAAGATGTTGGTAATAATGGTTGTCAGGACTAGTGCACCTGTAGGGGCTCCATTCTTGTTTAACTTGCCCCATTTTTTAGGGAGTAAGCCATTATTGGCCATAGACTGCATGGTTTCAGAGGGCAGAATTGTCCAGGAAAGCCAGACTCCCAGAAGGGAAATAATTAATCCCACATTAATTAAAATGCCTCCCCATTTTCCTACAATCAATTCAAAAACATAGCCCATTGCAGGCTGCCTGGAAATGGCTTGAAGCTCAGCCTGGCTCAAAACGCCAAAGGGAAGCATAGAAGCAAGTATATAAACCAGCAACAGGCCAATTAAACCTAAAACAGTGGCTTTACCGACATCTGATTTTTTCTTTGCTCGGGAGCCGACTACAGAAGCCCCTTCAATACCAACGAAGACCCAAAGCATAACCATAATACAGCTTAAGACCTGGTCTTTAAAGGTAACAGCAACACCTGCTTCATTGACCAGGTTGCGGCCAGAGAAGTTCTCAAAGAAAACGTTGCTGTCAAAAACGATTATCGAAACTACAATAAAAATAAATAGAGGAACTAATTTAGCAAAGGTTGCTATAGCATTGAGTATACTGGCATTTTCTACACCTCGATTTACTAAATATGCCATAAACCATAAAACAATTGTTGCAAAAATAACGGAAGGAATATTTTGTCCTCCTTCAAAGATGGGTATAAAATAACCAATGGCACTCATTAAAAGCATAGCGAAGGCCACGTTTCCAAGCCAACAGGTAATCCAATAGCCCCATCCACTGACGAATCCTGCAAACTTACCGAACCCTGCTTGAGCATAGCCGAACATTCCACCCTCTAAGTCAGGCTTTTTTCTAATAATATTATTAATAGATAGTGATAAGGCCAACATTGAAGTTCCTACCAGCAGCCAGGCAAACAAAGCTGGGCCTGGTGCAGAACCAGATAGATCTGCCATCATACCAAAAATGCCACCACCAATGGCAGAACCCACAACAAGACCAGCTAAACCAATTATACCAATACCTTTTTGTTGATTATCAACAAGCTGTTGACTATTTTCCATGCATATTGCCTCCTCATACAAATTTGTTTTGGGGGTCATTTTCTGCTCCCCTTGTGCCCATTACAATATCATGGTTCCCTTTGGATTTTTGTCCATAGATTTCATTTCGAGTACCGGATCATTACAGAGCCTCTTAAAATGACCCTTCCCTGCTCGATGAATGAAATCGATTTCCCGTTGCCTGTAGGTAGCTGTGTCTTGTTTTTTCCATAGGCCATTGTACTTTTCTGGTTCCTTAGGCAGGGCTTGCTCTTCATTCCTGATGGGAATGAAGAATCTGATTGGCTGACCTAGATGCTTGACAGACATTCTTGACTAATACTATAGCTTAATTTCAGTTCAAAAAGTAAAAAGAAAAGGAATGATCATTATTCCTTTCTTTAATGATTATTTGATTGGCCTTTAAGGAATGGTAAAATGATAAAAAAAGAGCGGGAGGCAAAGTAGAGGGTAACGGAATCATCCCCAATTAATCAGCACTTTACTGTTTTTATTAAACTGGGCTTGCTTTAAAATTAAATCATAACAGTTGATTATATGATTATCGTAAGCTGTGGATTTGTTTCGAACTACATGGATAGGCTCTTCCTTGGTCAGGGTTTCTAATATGACAATTTCCTCTGATTGTATAAATTGTTGCAGCCTTCCTGACCTGACAATCCCCAGTATGTCTGCTTGAAGAATTGCTTCTTGGGTAATTTCATCGCTGCTGCAATGAATAATGGTGGGTTGATTCAAATACTTATCAAAAAAATTGTGGTAGTTAAACTTTTCTGCTTGATCAATAATGACAGGGTATTTTTCTAAATAATACTTTAAATCCTGGTTTGCTGCGTAGTTCTTTTTAGAAATACAAATACACATCCCTTCGTAGCCAATACAATCATGAATTAAATCAGAGGATGTTATTATTCCCGAAACAATACCCAAATCAATTTCCTTTTTTAATAGCTTTCTAATGGTACTCTCATTGCTAGAGGCATTAATTTCAAAGGTGATTGTCGGGTCCAGTCTAATCATTTCCTTGATTACAGGAATAAAGTAACGAAAGCCATAATAGTCATGGCCCTGAAACTTAATGGTACGCTTGGCCCCTTGTTTAGGGGAAATATCATAGGTCATATTTATTTCTCTGATAATATTAATGGTATGCTTGTATAAACGCTCTCCTGCATGGGTTAATACATACTTCCCGTTATGCTTTGTAAGTAATACTGTTCCCAGTTCATCCTCAAGGCTTTTAATATGCTTTGTTACGGTAGGCTGAGAATAATTCAACTTGATGGCGGCCCGTGTCAAGTTCAATTCCTCTGCAACTACCAAAAAGGTCTGTAAGGTACGAATCTCCATTTTGACTTCCCCCTTGCATGTCATTTAATTCCCACATAATTATAATATATGATAAAAGAACATTTGCCAATTAAGTAATATAATGGTATCAATAAACCTGGTGATTGTAGGTTATTGAACCATATCAATCTAAGGGGGAACAAAGTTTAAATCCTTGCGTCTAATGATTGAATACCACTTAAAAGGAGGGTCAAAATATGAAAAAAAGAGTTGCATGGGTGATTATAGCATCCCTAGTGGCAACAGGGGCCTTGACAGGATGCAGCACTCGGCCTCCTGAAGAAAGTCAGATAAAACAGGAACAAGATCGGGAGCAGGAAAATCCAGAAAATGAAACCCGGCTATCCGAATCAAAGGAACAAACAATTGAAATAGAAGGAATGGAGGAAACCGTTGTATCTTATTATTACAATGGCGGTATTTTTAAAACCTATGTTCCAGAGGATTTAATTGTTGAAAATGCCAGCTCTGGCGAAGGAGATGTCTATTGGTTCTATGCCAATTATAATAATGAGAAAAAAGACGATGTATACCTGCAGCTATTTTTCTTCCCAGAGACCATAAAGGAGCAGCCCCAAATGGTTGGAGAAGGGGGAATGCTGACCCTTCAAGGGTTCGACGGTGAGGCTGTTGAAGCCGAAAATCGCCTGAAGGATTGGTCGATTGAAGAGTACCATGGAAATAACGGTGAAGCCTATGCTTATTTAGGAAAGCATCATGACAGGTATTTTGTTTTTATTTTAAGGCATCCGGGGGAATTCGCCGAGGGTTTTGTACCTAGAGCCAGCTTGGTAATGGAAAATTTATATTGGTCAGACGATAAACCTTTAGAAGAATAAACATTGAAATATTATAAAGGTCCCTTAGATCAGCAGCAGGGTAGCTTAACCAGAACCCTTTACAGTTAGCGATCTGGGGGCTTCTTTGTATTGAAGGATAAATATTAAGCCAGAAGGAAACATTTAACTAAAGCCCGATGAAAGAGGATGAAAAAAGCAGATTAATTTGACTCTATTCAATGAAAATAATATATATAAAAAAATTAATTTTCAAAAAAAGATTGCATTTCTATTTAATTATGGGTATAATACTTCTAAATATAAAAAGCCATTCATGAAAATGCATTGATGGGGAGAGTAAGTACAAAGTGTGGCGTCGAAGCGAGTTGGGGATGGTGAAAGCCCAATACAAAGCCTGTACTGAAGAACACCCCTGAGCAGCTAACCGAAATCCCCCGTGGGAGAGTAGACTTAGTCGGTCGCTGACCGTTATATCAGCTAGGTATCGATACACTGTGTCCGTACTGATTAAGAGAGCCTTATTAAGGCTAACTAGGGTGGCACCGCGAGAAGCCAACAGAATCCCGTCCCTATACCAATGGTATAGGAGCGGGTTTTTTTATTGCCCTAAATTAAAGAATGGACTAAAGGAGAGCTGAAGGAGGGAATTTTTATGCAGCGAAGCTATGTACAAGATGTTAGCGAGAAAATTGGTGAAGAAGTACTGGTAAAGGGATGGATTCATAAAATTTATGACATAGGTCAAATCAGTTTTGTACAATTAAGAGACAAAACCGGCATTTTACAGCTGGTGGTGGAAAAGGACTTAAGGGAGGGTCTGAGGCTTGAAATGGCCATTGAAGCCCGGGGTGTCAGCCATTTAAATGAAAAGGCTCCTGGTGGTGTTGAAATTCAGGTAAGCAGCCTTACTGTAGTGGGAAATGCCCATTACGATACTTTGCCCTTCCCTATTAACAACGGAGCCGTAAAGGCCAATCTTGAAACCCAATTGAATCATCGAAGCATCAGCCTTCGGTCCCCAAGGGTCAGGGCACCCTTTAAGGTTCAGGAGGAAATTGTTGAGGCCTTTAGAAGTTTTTTAAAGGCCAGACACTTTACTGAAATCCACACACCCAAGCTAATTGCCTCGGGAACCGAGGGAGGCTCTGAAATGTTTACGGTAAATTACTTTGATACTAGGGCCTTTTTAGCCCAAAGTCCCCAGTTTTATAAGCAAATGATGGTGGGGGCAGGCTTTGAACGGGTTTTTGAGGTAGGCCATGCCTATCGGGCAGAGCTTCATAATACCTGGCGACACTTAAATGAATATGTCAGCCTCGATATAGAAATGGGTTTTATTGAAAGCGAAGAAGATATTATGGACTTAGAAGAGGCCTTCTTGAAATATTTAATGGGGCATTTGAATAAGACCTGTGAAAAGGAATTAAAGCTATTTGGAATTGAACTGCCTGAAATTAAATCTATTCCCAGAATTCCCTTATCCGAGGCACAGCAGGTTTTACTGGATCAATACGGAAAGAAGTCACCAGTAGGGAACATTGATGCTGAGGGGGAAATGCTTTTTTCCCAATATGTGAAAGAGGTTTACCAAAGTGATTTTGTATTTTTAACAAAATATCCGGCGGCTAAAAGGCCCGTTTATACCATGCCTGATGAGGCATTACCCGGCATGACCAAGAGCTTTGACCTGATTTATAAAGGGCTTGAAATCACCACAGGGGGTCAAAGAATTCATGATTACGAGGCCCTGAAGGCCAACATGGTGGAATTTGGCTTAAACCCCGAGGACTTTGATTTTTATGTTGATAGCTTTAAATATGGCATGCCGCCCCATGGAGGTTTAGCCATAGGCCTGGAGCGGATCACCATGAAGCTCCTTGAATTGGATAACATACGTCAGGCAACCCTATTACCAAGGGATTTAAAGAGAATAACACCATAGGAGGGAGCAAGGATGGAAATTACAAGGGAAGAGGTTCAATATATTGCTAAGCTGGCAAAGCTAAGGCTGACAGAGGCTGAAGCAGAAAAAATGGCAAAGGAATTTGAGGCCATACTGGGTCACTTTCAATCAATTGATAGGTTAGAGCTTAATGATTCCAAGGCTGTCGATCTGAAACCGGTGCAACAGACGGTATTAAGGGAGGATCAGGCAACTATTTTTAAAGATAAGAAAAAACTCTTTAAAAATGCGAAAAAAGTGCGGCAGGGCTACATTGAAGTACCCAGGATTATTGAATAGGGAGGTGGCAGTATGCAAATAGAAACCATGACCGTAGAGGCCATAAGGACAGGAATTATTGAGAGAACCTTCACCGCAGAAGCGGTGGTGAAGGCAACATTAAAGCAAATTAAGGAAGTAGAGCCTCGAATAGATGGGTTTATTACCCTTTGTGAAGAAGAGGCATTAATCGCCGCAAAAAAAATAGATGAAAGGGCTGCCAGGGGTGAAAGCTTGGGCAAGCTGGCGGGAGTACCAATTGCATTGAAGGATAATATCTGTACCGATGGGATTTTGACCACCTGTGCTTCTAAGATGCTGGAAGATTTTATTCCACCCTACGATGCTACTGTGGTAAAGCGGCTAAAGGAAGCCGATGCCATTATTATAGGTAAAACTAACATGGATGAATTTGCCATGGGGTCAACCAATGAAAATTCTGCCTTTAAAAGAACCAAAAACCCATGGAATCAAGATCGGGTGCCAGGAGGATCATCGGGAGGCTCGGCTGCAGTGGTGGGGGCAGGAATGGTACCCCTGGCCCTGGGCTCAGATACGGGCGGGTCTATCAGGCAACCGGCCGCCTTCTGCGGTGTGGTGGGGTTAAAGCCAACCTATGGATTAATTTCACGCTTTGGCCTAATTGCCTTTGCTTCCTCCCTGGATCAAATCGGGCCCATTGGAAAAAAAGTTAAAGATTGTGCCCTTGGCCTGGAGGTTTTGCAGGGAAATGATTCCATGGACAGTACCAGCGTCCAGCAGCCCATCGAGACGGATTATCTGAGGGACCTAGACAAAGGGGCAGCAGGCTTGAAAATAGCTGTTGCCAGGGAATTTTTCCAAGAGGGGCTAGACCCTGAAATTTTAGCATCCCTTCAAAAAAGTATAGAATTATTTCAGAAATTAGGTGCTGTTGTAGAAGAAATCTCATTGCCCATTAACCAGGAGGGGCTTTCAGCCTACTACATTATCTCTTCAGCCGAGGCCAGCTCCAACCTGGCACGCTTTGACGGCGTACGCTATGGATACCGGCCGGTGGAATTTGAAAAGCTGGAAGAGTTAATGGAAAAAACCAGAACCGAGGCCTTCGGAGACGAGGTGAAGCGTAGAATTATGCTGGGTACCTATGCTCTTTCCTCTGGCTATTATGATGCCTATTATAATCGGGCCCAGGCTTTAAGGGAAAAAATTATAGAACAGTTTGAAAGGGTTTTTCAGTCCTATGATATAATTTTAAGCCCCACCACCCCCACCTTACCCTATCGGTTGGGTGAGAAGCTGGATAACCCCTTAGAGATGTATTTAGGCGATATCTATACGATTAATGTAAACCTGGCTAAGTTGCCGGCCTTGTCAATGCCCTGCGGCTTTAGTGAAGGTGGTCTGCCCATAGGCCTTCAATTGATTGGCAAAGCCTATACAGAAAAAAAACTGCTTCAAGCTGCCTACGCCCTTGAACAAAGCCTTGATCTTACAGGAAAAAGACCCCAATGGAAGGAGGAGAAATAATGGCTTGGGAAACAATTATTGGTATTGAGGTACATGCAGAGCTGCACACCCAGTCAAAAATCTTTTGTAATTGTCCGACCACCTTTGGGGCCGCTCCCAATGCCCATACCTGCCCCATTTGCCTGGGTTTGCCGGGAACGCTGCCGGTTTTGAATAAAGAGGTGGTTGATTTAGCCATTAAAGCTGGGCTAGCCCTTAATTGTAGTATTAACCTGGTGAACAAAATGGATCGTAAAAATTACTTTTACCCGGACCTGCCAAAGGCCTATCAAATTTCTCAGTATGATCTGCCCATCTGCAAGGAAGGCAGTGTAGAGATTGAGGTGGAAGGGGTCAAAAAAACCATTAGAATTAATCGGATTCACATAGAAGAAGATGCGGGAAAATTGGTGCATCTTGAAGAAGAAGCCGTATCTCTGGTGGATTATAACAGAGTAGGGGTGCCGCTCATTGAAATTGTATCAGAAGCAGACATGCGTTCACCCCAGGAGGCAGTGGCCTATGTGAAAGCCCTTAAGGCGGTACTGGAATATGCCGGGGTTTCTGACTGTCGAATGGAGCAGGGCTCCCTCCGTTGTGATGCCAACATTTCTATCCGAAAAATGGGGCAGACGGAATTAAACTCCAAGGTGGAAATTAAAAATATGAACTCCTTTAAAGAGCTTTTAAGGGCCATGGAAAAGGAGGAAAAACGGCAAAGGGAGCTGTATAGCTTTGGGGAAGGTCACAAGGTTGTTCAGGAAACCCGCCGGTGGGACAGTGGTAAGGGTAGAACCATTCCCATGAGAAGCAAAGAGGATGCCCATGATTATCGGTATTTCCCCGAACCTGATTTAACTCCGATATTGCTTCAGCAGGCCCAGGTGGATGCAATCAAAGCAGATCTACCCGAGCTGCCCGCCGCCAAGGAGGTCAGATTTGTTAAGCAATACCAATTGACTGAAAAGGAAGTAGCCATACTGGTAGGCAATAAGGCCTTAAGTCAGTTCTATGAAGGGGTTGTAAAGGGCGGTGCTAATCCTAAGATTGCTGCCAATTGGGTCTTGGGGGACCTGCTAAGGCTCTTGAAGGAACAGGAGCAGGAGGATGTTATTCCTTTGAAAGAGGCTGACCTGGTAGCCTTGCTGAAGCTGATTGACGAGGGTAAGATCAGCGGTAAGATAGGAAAAGAGGTCTTTGAAGAAATGTTTATGACTGGCAAGGACCCCATGTCTATTGTGGAGGAAAAAGGCCTAAGCCAGATTAGCGGTACCGATGTGCTGGAAAAAATAATTGATGAGGTGATGGAGGCTAATCCCCAATCCCTTGAGGATTATTTTTCAGGGAAAACCCAGGCCTTGGGCTATTTAATGGGGCAGGTCATGAAGGCCACTAAGGGCCAGGCCAATCCTCAAATGGCAAAGGAGCTGCTTCAGGAAAAATTAGAGGCTCGGAAAAATAGCTAACCTCCTTTTTATGTATGATTTAGCCGAATTTGGATATAAATATTGAAAGATAACTGATATTAACAGATCCAAAGGAGGCGGTTAAGGGTGAAGAAATTAAATATGCTGCTGTTTCAGATATGTCTGATGATAATTGTGACCGCATGTCAGCCTCAGGAGAAGATTCCCTCTGAGGTAGATGAGGGGGAAATTCGGCAGTATACCTACCATGAAATAAATGCGCAAGAAATTACAGGCTTTCAAATTATTCATGATCTGGAAAGAACACCGGTCTTACAGGATGAAGCCCTATTTAAAGAGGTGGCCAATATCCTTCGGGAAACAAGGCCCCTTGAAGAAGGAGCTGCTTCAGAAGAGGTGGTCACAGAACAGGGAATGGTGGTTTATTTAAAGGAAGAAAGGGAAGAAAGTAAAGAGCTGGTGATTTATCTGGCAGAGCAGAATCAGCGGCTGACCCTTGGGCCCACGGGTATGGAATATGTTATAGAATCTAAAGCCCTTCGGGATTTTATTACCCGGGATTTTCACAGTGAATTTGTCATTGTAGAAGAAGAGGTGCTTCCAGAGGAGGCAAGGGAATGGCTTGAGGGTTTTGGAAGGAAAAAGGGGGCCTATGTTTATCAGCATCCTGATGGTACCTATATTAAAATAATTGCTGGCGAAAAGCCCACCGGAGGCTATTCCATCAAGGTGACGAACTACGATCAAGAGGCTTACCCCAGGAGAATTACCATCGAGGAGGTTACGCCTGGGGTGGAAGATACAAACACCCAGGCCCTTACCTATCCAGAGGTGATGGTTAGGGTTAAATCAGACCAAGCCTCTCAGTATCAAGTGGTCACCATTGATGGGGAAGAATATGAAATGGAAGAAAAATTAATTTTTGCCGGGTTGGAAAAGCCCGAAAAAAATAGTGAAATAACAAGCCCCCTTCAGGTAAAGGGAAAAATCATTGCCTTTGAGGGGTCCTTTGTGGTAAGAATAATAGATGCCTCCGGTAAGATTGTTCATGAGGCTGTGGTACAGGCTGAAGCCGGGGGGCCCCAGTGGGGAAGCTTTGATGACGAAATTGTCTTTACAGCTCCAGACTCAGAAACGGGCAGTCTTGAACTGGGGGAATACAGTCAGGAAAACGGATCGTTTCAATTAAGACTTAAAATACCCGTGAGGTTTAAATGATGATTAACATCCCAGAGAACATGCTCTCATTTGTTTCTGGGATGTTTTTTCAATAGTTGTTATTCTGTGGGTACCTCTCATGAAAGATTCCCAAGGGAATAATATATCATTGAATGGTCAAAGATTTTTGTGTTTGATATAATTGAAGGAAAAAGGGGGACATCATTATGGAGGATAAAGCGCAGCAGGAACGGGTTTTAAAGGCTTATCAAATGGGAAAAAAGCGTTATATACTGGTTCATGGAGTTTTAAACTGGGGGATCAGTACAGCTATCATTTATCGAATATTATTGGTATTAACAACCCAAGGCTTTTCAATTGAAAAACTACTGAAGGGTCTTTTCTCTATTGAAACCCTTTACGCCCTAATTATTTTTTGCCCTGTTGGACTTTTATGGGGTCTGTTTATGTTCAAATGGATTGAAAGAAAGGTGAATGAATATGAAGCCCATAAAAAAAAGAAAAAGAGAAAATAGAGCGAAAGAAAAATCCAGCACATGAGTTTTAATATCAGTGCTGGACACCCTATCATTTTGATTTTAAGAAGGTTTTTTTAAATTATTATAAACACCGCAAAAGGCACCAAAAAGGATTCCTGTAATGGGGAAAATAACCCAATTGATATGCCAACTACCGTAAACTAGGCCGCTTACAAGGAAAATACATAAGGCAACGGGCCATACAATGGAAGCCACTACACCAATGACCCTGTCTTCTTCTTTCACTTTAACATCAAATTCTTCCTCTTGAAGTAATATGTTGTAGCCTTCCTTTTGAGTACTGGAAAAAATTAAAATATAAATCGCCGTGGCGATTAATAGCAATAGGGCCACTACACCATAGATTGTTACCTTCTCACCAAGGGAAGAGGCGGCAATAACAGTAATGGGAGAAATAATACATAGCCCTATACCTATAATGGTACTGATGGTTAGGGTAGGTAAATAATCTTTTTTCCGCTGTTGGATTTCCATTTTAAGCTGGGTGGGCAGATGAAAAACACCATTTTCCAGGTATTGATAGGGTTCTAATTTATTGGAAGAATAAACAAATAGACCAACGGCTACTGTAATTAAGGAAAGTAGAATAATAAGCCCAAGGGTAATACCCAGGCTTGAGGCCGTGCTGCCGGTAAGGCCGATCAATAAAATTAAAATGGCCGGGCCTAATATACAAAAAAATACACCTAAGCCAATCCATTTCCCAGATTTCTTTTTAATAAATAAAAAATCCTCTGCTTCATCCTTTGAAACAGTGGGAGCTGCTGGAGGCGTATCTTCCACCTTAATGCCTAATTCATCAATAAGCTCGTCAATGTTGCCAAATTCTGAGATAACAATACCGATGGCTTCATTTTCAGATTTGCCATCATGCTTTAGCTCAAGATATTTTTCCTCCATGCTGTACAAAAGCTCCTGTTTAATGTGAAGTATTTCCTTTGTTTTAGGCAGATTGGCAAAAAGATTGTCCAGATAATTTTGAATAGTTTCCAATTTACTTCATCTCCTTTATAAATCGATTGATAACATCCTTCGTTAAATTCCATTCAGCACATTTTTCCTCATAGTAGGCCAGTCCCTTTGGAGTAATACGATAATAGGTACGTCTTTTTCCAAAGGTTTCATCTAAATAAAAGGCTTCAATATAGCCGTTCTTTTCCAGCCGGTTAAAGGCAGAGTAAAGGGTAGTCTCCTTTATAATGTATTTTTCCTTTGAGTGCTCTCTAATTTTTTTAGAAATTTCATAGCCATAGGATTCACCTTCAAGGAGTATGCAGAGGATAATTGTATCATTGTAGCCTCTAATAACGTCGCTGCTGATCAAAGTCTTTCCTCCTTTACTATTTACTGCACCTGTCGTAGTAATCTAATCTTACCATAATTACTACGACAGATAAAGTAGTTTTTTTGAATTTTTTTGTTTTTTATTAAAAAATGTAATTAAAAGCTGTAACGAAAGCCCTGTTTTGGTGACTAATCTATAGAAAGGGGGATTTTCGTGTCTCAAATAGAAAAGCTATATCAACAGTATAGTCAAGATTTATTTAATTATATAATGAGCCTGACACATCATCCGACCCTTTCAGAGGACTTGGTTTCTGAAACCTTTTTGACAGCCATCGGGGCCCTTCCGACCTTTAAAGGAGAATCCTCCATTAAGACATGGCTTTTTGGTATTGCCAGAAATAGATGGTTAAGGCATTTGAAAAGACAACGGCCCACTGTAGAATTCAATGACTTGCTTTCTATTTATGTTTTAGATTCTGTTGAAGAAAGTATGATTAACCTGGAAACCCTTAACAGAATAAAAGAAATTCTAGATCAGCGGGATGAAAGAACCCGAACCATTGTCTATATGCGGGCAGAGGGCTACGCCTACAGTGTCATAGCGGCAAAGGCAGGCGTTACTGAAAGCTCTGCCAGGGTCATTGATTTTAGAACAAAAAAATGGCTTAGATCCGTACTGAGAAAGGAGGAACTATATGACAAGTGAAAATTCCAATATATCCTGCGATGTATGTATGGATTTAATTCCCCTGGTAAAGGATCATGTTGCCAGTGACGATAGTGTCAAACTGGTCTATGATCATATTCAGGTCTGTGAAGACTGCAAAAGAATTTTTCATGAAGATCAGACAGATGCAACAGTCAATTATCAGCTTGATGATCAGAAAATCATTTTCAAAGTAAAAAGAAGCTTATTTTTAATGGGAATGGCACTGCTCGTATGTGGTACAATATTGGGGGTTTTTCTGTCTAATACCCAGGGTATGTTTTACAACTTTATTTTAATGCCTGTCATAGGCTGCTTATCTTATCTGATTTTGAAAAAAAAATGGATTTATGGGCCCTTCGGTGTTTTTCTGGCCTCCTATAGTTGGATTCTATTGCAAATGATTTTTGAAGGAAATATACTTGAAGAAGGAGGGCTTCTCATATTATCGGCCCCTTTAATTCTAACTGGTATTTATACGATTCTTACCCTGATAGGAGCAGTAATTGGCGCTTTACTTAAATTTGCCTTGAGAAAAGAGGAAAAGCTATGAATAAGAAAAGAATGGGCTTAAAAATTGGAGCCTTTATATTGGCCATGATATTGATTGGAATAATTGGCTCTCTGGCCAATGCCTTTTTAGGCAATCCCGTTTCGGCGGCCCTGGCCGCTAGGGCCGTAAGAGCCTATGCTGAGGAGCATTATTCTCATCTTGACTTAGTACTTGAAAGACCGGTCTATAATTTTAAGTTTAATGAATATATGGTCAGGGCAAGGTCTAAAACCAGCATCGATACAAGATTTAATATTTCTTATCGTAGGGGTAAAATTATTCGGGATGATTATGATGTCAATGTATTGAGGAAGTATAATACCTTAGCTCGTTTAGAAAAGGAGCTTGAACAGGAAATTACACCGATTTTGGCAGCAATACCTGAGCTTCAAGACCTTGAAGTCAGCCCAATGGTCGAGAAATGGGAATACGAAGAACAGAATGAAGCTGTTCAATTAGATATGGAATATGATCAATCCTTACCCATTGACTTTACCCTCTATATGAATGCTTTCCTAGAGGATGAAACGATGGAAGGAATTGAGGCCATTTTGGTCAGGGTTCATGAAGTGCTGGCCGGGGCAGGCTATGGTTTTACCAGCTATAGCCTGTATCTGAGAGGTGATGAGACTGCAATTAATGTGATTAATGTTACGCCGGATGATATAGAAAGTGGTGAGCTGTTGCACCGATTAGAATTCGCCCTGAACCACCCGCCGGAGGAGGTTGATAAAAAACTGCTAAACCAATCATCTACTGAAGAGGACGATATTGATTATGAGGAAGGGCTTCAGATAAGGATTTACAAAAAAAGTATCAATTAGCAACATTGATAGTTAAACCAAGGGAATATTTTTTCGGTTGGATATGTAGTTGGTGTTTTATATGAGAAACAAGTAGATAGCCACTCAATAAGCAAAAAGAAAAGCCGGCAAACCTGTATTGATATACGGGTGATGCTGGCTTTTCTAACATTAAGTAAGGAAGACCAAAGTTATATTAGGCTCGGTGTACAAGGTAGTTACAATTAAGTATGACTGTTCAGCTCTATGGCAGCCGTGGGTTGAAAATGATCAATATAAATACTGAAGCAGGTAATGGCTAATAATAAAATTAAAGTAGCAATAAAAATATGTATACGTAGTCTTTTCATCCTTTGCCTCCCATCCTTTTAGCAGATATAGTTCATTATAGCCTAAGTTGGGTGGAAATCAAAGGAAAAATGCTTGACATTCCCCGACAGTATCAGAAAGATTAACTTAGATTGCCGCTGATATATTCTTTAATTGACGAATTTAGACAGAAATAATAT
Organism: uncultured Clostridiaceae bacterium; assembly: GCA_965652145.1. Classification (GTDB taxonomy): domain Bacteria; phylum Bacillota; class Clostridia; order Peptostreptococcales; family Natronincolaceae; genus CBFGTV01. Next base: position 24,307 of record CBFGTV010000008.1, on the reverse strand, counting down.
GATAAGGTGAGATTAAAATTGCCAATAATGGGAGGGAAACCATGAATCAAATACAATTAATTGCCACGGCTGCCTTTGGATTAGAGGCTGTGGTGGCAAGGGAAGTAAAGGCTTTGGGCTACCAGGAGGTGGCGGTGGAAAACGGAAAAGTTACCTTTCAGGGCGACCTTTCTGCCATATGCAGGGGCAATCTCTGGTTAAGGAGCGCCGATCGGGTTTTGGTGAAGCTGGGGGAGTTTAAAGCCCTTACCTTCGATGAACTCTTTGAAAAGACCAAGGCCCTGCCCTGGGAGCAATGGATTCCAGAGGATGGGGAATTCCCTGTGGAGGGGAAATCGGTACGATCAAAGCTTTCCAGCGTGCCAGACTGTCAGGCCATTGTAAAAAAGGCTGTTGTTGAAAAGCTAAAGGCCAAGTATAAGCGGGAATGGTTTGAAGAAACCGCTGCCAAATATCGAATTGAGGTGGCACTCTTAAATGATATGGCTACCCTGACAATAGACACCAGTGGAGCAGGGCTCCACAAGCGGGGCTACAGAACCCTTTCTAATCGTGCCCCCTTAAAGGAAACACTGGCGGCAGGCCTGATTCAACTGAGCTACTGGAATGCAGACCGAGTATTGATTGACCCTTTTTGCGGCTCCGGTACCATTCCTATTGAGGCAGCCTTGATTGGAAAGAATATTGCACCGGGCATAAACAGAAACTTTGCCTCAGAGGAATGGCCTGTGATTCCCCGGGAGCTTTGGAGAGAGGCCCGAAGGGAAACCCATGACCTGGCAATGTTTGACCGCCCCCTTCGGATCTATGGGTCAGACATAGACGGTGAAGTATTGAAGCTGGCCCGGTACCATATAGAAGAGGCCCAGCTGGAGACAGATATTCATGTTCAAAAGCTATCCGTTGCAGAGCTTCGTTCCAGATTTGACTATGGCTGTATCATCTGCAACCCACCCTATGGTGAAAGACTGGGGGAACAAAGGGAGGTAGCAGCACTCTACCGAAAAATGGGTGAGGTTTTTTCAAAGCTTGACACCTGGTCCCATTACATCATAACCTCCCACCCGGAATTTGAAAGTCTTTACGGAAAAAAGGCAGGTCGAAGAAGAAAGCTGTATAACGGAAGAATTGAATGTACATATTATCAATATCCTGGCCCAAGACCACCCCAGGAGTAATGAAAGGCACTGTCTGCAACAATAGAGCAGACAAGTGCTTTTTTGCTATCAAAACTTCAACAATAGTAAATTATGACTGGTATAACCCATCAAATTTTAATTCAATTTGAAATCTTTTATTAAATCTGATAAAATACTAACAAGAAGTGCCGAAAAATGGGCTTAAAAAGCCGAAAAATGGGCGGTGGGTCTATGAGTAAGATTTTCAATGGCAGAATGATAAAAATGGTACTTGATCAAGTGGTTGAAGGAATTCAAATTATTGATAAAAAGGGGAAAATTCTCTTTTGTAACAGGGCCGCTGCAAGGCTTGACAATGTTAATCAGGAGGAGGCCATTGGCCGTTCCCTCTTAGAAATCTATCCATCCCTCACCCTGGAAACCAGCACCCTGCTGCAGGTCATCAGAACTGGAAAACCCTTAATGAACATTCAGCAAACCTTCGTCAATTACTTAGGAAATAAAATCACCACCATTAATTCTTCCCTTCCCCTTTATGAGGGTGAACGAATTGTGGGGGCCCTGGAAATCTCTCGAGATATCACCGCAGTAAAGGCCCTTTCAGAAAAGGTGGTGGAGCTTCAAAAAAAGCTGTTGAAGGAAAATCCAGCCCATAAAAAAGCGCCCAGGGGAACGGCGAAATATACCCTGGTTGATATCATTGGTCAAAGTCAGGAAATGTTAAGTTTAAAGGCTCGGGCCCTCAAGGCCGCACAAAATCAATCCTCTATCATGGTTCATGGCAGTACGGGAACCGGGAAGGAGCTCATTGTTCAATCGATTCATAATGCCAGCCAAAGAAGAGATAGGCCCTTTATAGCCCAAAACTGTGCCGCCCTGCCTGCTACGCTTTTAGAGGGAATCTTATTTGGTACTGTCAAGGGCAGCTTTACCGGTGCCGAGGATCGACCAGGTCTACTGGAGCTGGCCCATGGCGGAACTCTGTTTCTGGACGAAATTAATTCCATGCCCCTGGAGCTTCAGGCTAAGCTGTTAAGAGTTCTGGAGGAAGCCACCATTAGAAGGATAGGGGATATTCGTACCAGAGAGGTTGATGTTAGAATTATTACTGCTATGAATATGGACCCCTTGGAGGCAGTGGAAAGAGGATATCTTAGAAAAGATTTATACTATCGCTTAAACGTGGTTTCCTTAAGGGTACCCGACCTGAAGGAGCGTCGTGAAGATTTACCTGCTCTGGTAGAGCACTTCATTGATCGGTATAATGAAAGGCTTAAAAAGCAAGTTCAACAGGTCAGCAGCCAGGTATGGAAAATATTTTATCAGTATTCCTGGCCCGGCAATGTCAGAGAGCTGCAGCACGTGATAGAGGGAGCAATGAATGTGTTGGAGGGCTACGAGATTCAAGTAACGGATTTACCCCAGCATTTATATAAAAATCTTGGTCAGGGGGAAAGGCAGCCCACCACTGCCTCCCTTAGAAAAAGTCTTGAGGCCGCAGAAAAAAAAGCCATTGAAGAGGCTCTGCTTCAGGTCAGGGGGAACGTAACCCTGGCGGCTCAACATCTGCAAATACCCAGACAAACATTACAATATAAGATGGCTAAGCATAGCATTAAAAAGGCCCCCTACTGGCAGCATCGTCAGTAAGGTCAATTGGGTAGATTTAGTTGTAGCCTGAAACAGTTCCTATAAGAATTGTTATATTAAAACAATTGCCCAAAATCAGGCGATTGTTTTTTATTTTTTGAAGGTTTTTATTCAAAAAATATACCTTAAAATAATTCAGATTCAGTATTTTCAACGAAAAGCCATTGAAGAGTACTTTCCATGATGAGTGGCATACTATTTGCAGAAGGTAGTTTCAGAAACACCACTTGTATTGCAGCAGCAATCATAGTAAATTGATTTAATTAATTTGTAAGGGGGAGATTGTGTGAAAAAAGGATGTCCATATGGTACCCATCGGGTAATTGAACCAAAGGGGGTACTGCCTCAGCCTGCTTTAAAAATTGACAACACCATGGAAATTTACGACAACGAGATTTTAATTGATGTAATAACCCTCAATATTGATTCTGCCAGCTTTACACAGATTAAGCAGGAGGCCGGGGGCAATGAGGAAAAAATTAAAGAAATTATGCTCAAAATCGTTGAAACCAGAGGTAAGCACCAAAACCCTGTAACGGGCTCCGGGGGAATGCTGATTGGCACCGTTGAAAAAATCGGTGATGCCCTGGTGGGAAAAACCGATTTAAAGGTAGGTGATAAAATTGCCACCCTGGTATCATTGTCCTTAACACCCTTAAGAATTGATGAAATTGTGGCCATTAGAAAGGACATTGATCAGGTAGATATTAAGGGTAAGGCAGTTTTATTTGAGAGCGGAATTTACAGTATTATACCAACAGATTTGCCAGAAAACCTGGTATTGTCTGTTTTAGACGTGGCTGGAGCCCCTGCCCAAACGGCTAAGCTTGTTAAGCCGGGCGATCGAGTGGTTGTAATCGGCGGTGGGGGAAAGTCAGGCATGCTGTGCTTGTATGAAGCTAAAAAGCGAGGGGGCATTACAGGCCAGGTAATTTGCGTGGGGCCCGATGAGGCTTCCATTCAAAAAGCCAGGGAATTAGAGCTGGCCCATGATTACTTAATCGCAGATGCCACCAATGCAGTTGAAATGATGAAAAAGGTTAAGGATATCACCCAGGGAGAAATGGCCGACATCGTTATTAACTGTGTCAATGTCCCTAACACCGAAATGGCCAGTATTTTGGCGGCAAAACCCGATGGGCTGATTTATTTCTTCAGCATGGCCACCAGCTTTACCAAGGCAGCCCTGGGGGCTGAGGGGGTGGGTCAGGATACCACCATGATTATTGGAAACGGCTATACCAAGGGCCACAGTGAAATAGCCCTACAGATCATGCGAGAAAGTGAAAAGCTGAGAAAGGTCTATGTAGAACTATATAGTTAATATAAAATTGAAGGGAGAGGTTACATGCGTGATTACAAAAAGGTACCCCTATGGAAGGATGTTACGGAGGAGCAATGGAATGACTGGAAATGGCAGGCGGCCAATCGTATTACAAAGCTAGAGGACCTAAAGAAAATTATCCCTCTAACTGAAGAGGAAGAGAAGGGCATTACAGAGTGTCTTAAAACCTTGAGGATGGGAATCACACCCTACTATGCCACCCTGATGAATCCAGAGGATCCCAACTGCCCCATTAGAAAGCAGGCCATTCCCATTATGAAAGAGATCCATAAGAGTGAAGCCGATATGGAGGACCCCCTCCACGAGGATGCAGATTCACCAGTACCGGGCCTCACCCATCGCTATCCAGACAGGGTGCTGCTGTTAATTACCGACATGTGTGCCATGTACTGTAGGCATTGTACCAGGAGGAGATTTGCCGGACAGCAGGATAAAGGGCTGCCCCTTGATCGGATTGATGCCGCCATCGAATATATTAGAAAGCATCCAGAGGTACGAGATGTGCTTTTATCAGGGGGAGACTGTCTGCTGGTCTCTGATGAACGGCTGGAATATATTATTAGTCGCCTGAGAACCATTGAACATGTTGAAATTATCAGGCTGGGCTCCAGAACCCCGGTGGTAATGCCCCAGCGAATTACCCCACAGCTGGTAGAAATGCTTAAAAAGTATCATCCCATTTGGTTAAACACTCATTTCAATCATCCAAAGGAATTAACCCCTGAGGCAGAGGCAGCCCTGGCCCGATTAGCCAATGCCGGAATTCCCCTGGGCAATCAGTCGGTGCTTTTACGGGGAGTTAATGATTGCGTTCACGTGATGCGAAGGCTGGTTCACAGGCTGGTAAAAAATCGTGTCAGACCCTATTACATTTATCAATGTGATCTTTCCATGGGTATCGGGCATTTTAGAACACCGGTGGCCAAGGGAATTGAAATTATAGAAGGCTTAAGGGGCCACACCTCGGGCTATGCAGTACCTACCTTTGTGGTGGATGCGCCGGGCGGGGGCGGTAAAATTCCTGTAATGCCCAACTATGTTATTTCACAATCTGCCAACAAAATTATTTTGAGAAATTATGAAGGTGTGATTACCACCTATACAGAGCCCGGGCATTATGAAGATGCCTGTCAATGTGATGTGTGTAGAGGTGAAAAAAAATACCGGCTACAGGGTGTGGCAGGTCTTCTTGCGGGAAACCAAATTGCCCTGGAGCCTGCTAAATTAGAAAGACATCAAAGAAGCTAGGGAAGCTGGGGGCCTTTGGGCCTCCTGGCTTCAGCGAAGGGGAGAAAGGCATGACCCTGCTTAATCTGATTAAAGACCAATATAAAATTGTTTCTGTCGTGGGTATGGCAAAGAATGCAGGAAAAACCGTAGCCCTAAGGAGTCTGATGGATCAGGCCCAGGGCCAGGGGATTCCCTTGGGGCTCACCTCCACCGGCCGGGATGGAGAAAGCCTTGATATTGTAACCATGACTGAAAAACCAGTGCTGGATGTACCGCCGGGAACACTCATCAGTACAGCAGCCGATGCCCTGGCCAGAAGTCAAACAAGATTGGAAATACTTGAGGTGACAGACCTCAATACCCCCATGGGTAAAATTGTAATTGGCAAAACTATTAACCAGGGGCTGGTGGAGCTGGCTGGCCCAGAGACCAATCGGCAAATACGACTGGTGGCACAGAAGATGCTGGCCTATGGAGCGGCTCTGGTTGTTGTTGACGGAGCCATAGACAGAAAGGCAGCTGCGGCCCCAGCCATCACTGAAGCTACTATTTTGGCCACAGGGGCAGTTCTCAGTCGAGACATAAACAGGGTTATAGCGGAAACAGCCCATCAGGTGGAGCTATTTACCTTAAAATCTCCCCAAGATTTATTATTAAAGGATCAAATGAGGAATATAATGGCGTCGGGGGCCTATGGGGTAATTCATAACGACGGAAGATTTGAGAAGATTCCCATTACCACGGCCCTAAGGGGAGGCCGGATCATTGGGGCGACCCTTACCGACAGCAGCCGTTATGTTATCTTGCGGGGCAGTCTGGTGAAAAGCACCCTGGAAGACATCTCCCAGACCTCATATTATTTTCAGCAGGTTATTTTTGTGGTTCAGGATGCCACAAAAATTTTTATTGAGCCTAGGGACTGGAAGCATTTTAATAAAAAGGGCTTTACCATTCAGGTCTTGGACGAAATTAACCTGGTGGCGGTTACTACCAATCCCTATGCACCCCAGGGATATTATCTTGATCCCCGGGAGCTTAGGGATAAAATGAAAAGGACCCTGGCTCCCCTGCCGGTATTTGATCTTTACTTGGAGGAGGAATAGCATGAATAATTCCCTAATGTCCATAAAAACAGAGCAGGAGATTGGTCTTAGGGCCATCCTCCAGCGTATCAATACCCATACTCCCTACGGAAAAAAGGCCAGGGAACAAATGGCGCCATTTTTCCCGGGGCAGGAGGCGGTGCTGGAAAGGGTATTTGATCAGGTGACTCTTCTGATAAAGACAATTGATCAGCAACCAGCCCTTTTAAGGCTGCTAAAATCCAGCTTTAGTACCATAAAGGACATAACGGGCTCCTTAAGCCGGGTTAAAGGTCATGAAATATTAAATGAAATCGAGCTATTTGAAATTAAGTGTCAGATTATGGATATGAATCTGATGGGGAAGGCGCTTCAGCCATACCTAATGGGCAGTTTGGCAGAATACCAACTGGAGCCATTAACAGAAATTGAAGCCCTTTTAGACCCCGAAGGCTATGGTGTAAAGAGCTTTTATTTGTATGATTCCTATTCTCAGGAATTAGCCAAACTTAGAAAAGAAAAACAGCAATTAGAAAAAAAAATTCGCCATGAGGAAGCCTTAATCCATCAGGAAATTCATCGTGAAATTGGAATCAAGCCAAGGCCCAACGGCGAGCTGCATCTTCCAAAGGCCCATTATGATAAAATTGAAGCGCTTCAAAAATCCCCCAGGCTTTATGTGGCCTCAGAGGGGCTACAGGGAATTGTTTTTAAAATCATTCAAAGCCAGGAAGTTCACCGGCTTCAGGAAGACCTGGAGAATATCAGAGCATTGGAAGAGACCGAGGAGCTTCGGGTAAGGGGCATGCTGTCACAGGAAATCGACCGCCTAGCTGAACCCCTAATTAAAAATATTAACAGGCTGGGCGCCCTAGATTTATTGTTGGGAAAGGTTTTGTTGGCTAAAAAAATAAAAGGGTGCCGACCTCAGCTCCAGAAAGAACCTCATATGGATATTAGGCAGGGCAGGCACCCTGCTGTAGAGGAGGCCCTGGCCAATAGAGGCCTTCAATACACCCCGGTTGATCTTTCATTAGGTCAAGGGGTTACTCTGATTACAGGGGCCAATATGGGCGGGAAAACCGTCACCCTCAAGCTCCTTGCCCTGGTGGCAGCCATGGCCCAATGGGGACTCTTTGTTCCTGCCGAGGCCTGTACCCTGGGGATGGTGGAATTTATCCACTTTTCCACTGGTGACAATCAATCTATGGAGTCAGGTCTATCGACCTTTGGGGCCGAAATGAAGGAATTAGGTCAGGCCCTTAAAAAAAGCCAGACTAGGGGACTCATCTTAATTGATGAGCTGGCCCGGGGAACGAATCCCCAGGAGGGCTATGCCATAACCTACTCGGTAATTGAATATTTAAAGAAAATGCCTGCTACCTCAGTAATTACAACCCACCATGAAGGGCTTGGCCATGTTGAGGGCATTTCCCAGCTACAGGTTGTGGGACTTAGAAATGTAACCCTGACAGAGCTAAGGGCGGCCTTTCAAACCTATCAGCATCATGATCAGGTGCTGCAAAGATATATGGATTTTCGTCTGGTACCCATGGCTGAACCGGGGGAAATCCCAATGGAGGCATTAAAAATTGCCGAGCTAATGGGGATTGATGAGGAAGTGCTTCAACGGGCAGAGGAAATTCTTGCTGCCAGGCTTAAAGGGGAGCAAAAGCTGTATGGAATGAATTGATGTCAGAGGAGGGGTTCTATGGAAAGTAAGTTAAATCTCGACCAAGAAATTATTAATAGAGCCAGGAATGCGGCTAAGCACATTGCCGATGAGGTACAGGAATTTATTGATCTGCATACCACCGTCAGCGTAGAGCGAACCATAGCCAGGCTCATGGGAATAGATGGGGTAGACGATACAGATACGCCTTTACCCAATGTGGTGGTGGACCATATTAAAGAAAATGGTGGTCTGGGCCAGGGAATTGCCTACTGGCTGGGAAATGCCATGGTACATTTTGATTTGAGTCCCCAGGAAATTGCAGAGGCGGTGGCAAAGAAAGAAATTCATTTACTGAGGGTTCCCGGTGAGTCGCCAAAGGCTATTCAAGAGCGGATTACACCTATCGTTTTAAAAATGGTAGAAAGGATAAGGGAAAATCGACTAAGACGTGATGCCATGATCAAGGGGCTGGGAGAGGGAAAAAGACCCTACTTGTACGTAATCGTGGCTACGGGAAACATTTATGAAGATGCAGTACAGGCCCAGGCCGCTGTCCGTCAGGGAGCCGACATTGTTGCAGTGATCCGGTCGACGGCCCAAAGTCTTTTAGACTATGTGCCCTATGGTGCCACCACCGAGGGCTTTGGCGGTACCTTTGCCACCCAGGAAAACTTCAAGATTATGCGTAGGGCTTTGGATGAAGTGGGAGAAGAGGTGGGGCGATATATTCGCCTGTGCAACTATTGCTCTGGTCTGAGTATGCCTGAAATTGCAGCCATGGGGGCCTTGGAAAGGCTGGATGTAATGCTGAATGATGCCCTCTATGGTATTTTGTTTAGAGACATTAATATGCAGCGTACCTTGATTGACCAATTCTTTTCTCGTGTTATTAACGGCTATGCTGGAATTATCATTAATACAGGCGAAGACAATTACTTAACCACCGCCGATGCTGTGGAAGAGGCCCATACGGTGCTGGCTTCCCAGTTTATCAATGAACAGTTTGCCCTAAAGGCAGGAATTCCCGAAGAGCAAATGGGCCTGGGCCATGCCTTTGAAATGGACCCTAATCTGACCAATGGTTTTTTACTGGAGCTGGCCCAGGCCCAAATGGCAAGGGAAATTTTCCCCAAGGCTCCTTTAAAATACATGCCCCCCACCAAGTTTATGACAGGGGATATTTTCAAGGGCCATGTACAGAATGCCCTCTTTAACCTGGTGTCAATCTGGACAGGACAGGGAATTCAATTATTGGGGATGCTGACGGAGGCAATCCATACCCCCCATCTTCAAGACCGGGCCCTGTCAATTGATAATGCCCAATATATTTTTAATAACTGCCAAGACTTAGGCAGCGAAATTGTCTTTAAGGAAGACGGTATCATACAAAAAAGAGCCCAATCGGTTTTACAGGAGGCAGCTGCACTACTGGAGCAAATCGAATACGATGGACTCTTTAAAACCATCGAGGAAGGAAAGTTTGGTGGCGTCAAACGCTCAAGAACCGGCGGCAAGGGGTTAGAGGGAGTCATCAGGAAGGCCCCCGGATACCTCAATCCCTTCGTTGAAATTATGCTTGAGGAGGGTTCGTCATGGAAATAGAAAAAATTGATTATTCACGGGTTAAGCCCTATGGCGATACCTTAAATGACGGAATGGTGCAGGTAAGCTTTACCCTGCCGGTGCCCTACGGTGAGGAGGCCAGAGAGGCCGCCAGGCAGCTGGCTGGCAAAATGGGCCTTGAGGAACCCTCGGTGGTTCATATGAAGGGGCTTAGCCAGGGCTACACCTATTTTATAGTCTATGGGAAATGTGTCCATACCGTAGATTACAATGCCATTGAGGTGGTTAAGGTAGATGTAGAAACCCTGTCAATGGAAGAGGTAGAGGAATTTATTGAAAGCCAAATTGGCAGGCCCATTGTGGTGGTGGGGGCCTGTACCGGAACCGATGCCCATACCGTGGGAATAGATGCCATAATGAATATGAAGGGCTATGATGGTCATTACGGCCTTGAAAGATACAAGGGCATTGAAGCCCACAATTTAGGCAGTCAGGTTTTAAATGAAGACCTGGTGGCCAGGGCTATCGAGCTAAAGGCCGATGCCATTTTGGTTTCCCAGGTGGTAACCCAAAAGGATGTACACATTCCCAACCTGACTCAATTGGTGGAGCTTTTAGAAGCAGAAGGACTCAGGGATCAAGTGGTATTGGTCTGCGGTGGCCCCAGGCTGAGTCACGAGCTGGCCAAGGAGCTGGGCTACGATGCTGGCTTTGGAACGGGTAGCTTTGCCGAGGATGTAGCCACCTTTATAGTACATGAAATCGCCAACAGGAAAATGGGATTGGTGTAATTAATTGTCGTCGACCCCCAATAGCGTAAAAAACACGGGGGATCGACGACAATTTTATTTGAAGCTGTATTTAAGCCATTGGAATGGATAGCCGGAAATATTAGAGAAAATCGCCAGACCAATGACAGCCTGGTTTACCTTTGACAAAATATAGTAAAGGTGTTAAACTCAATGTATGTAATGGGTTTAGAAAGTACCTATAAGGAATTGAAACATTCTTTTGTGTGTTCTTCTAATATTGCTATCTTGGTTTAGAAAGTACCTATAAGGAATTGAAACGAAATTCGAGATGGGAAATACGATATATACAGCAAGTTTAGAAAGTACCTATAAGGAATTATGATTTTTCCTTAGCCATCTGACTTTTAAAAGATTAGATGGCTTTTTTACGCCCATTTTTAACCATGGAAATTGGTATAAATAACCTGACCTATGGTAATAATTACAAAAAAACAAATGGGGTGAAATCATGTCAAAGGAAGCAACCATTAGACAAATTGTTTTGGTCACCGATGGTGAGTCAAATATGGGTGGTGACCCGGTATTGGCAGCAAGGGCCGCCCTTCGGCAGGGAATAACGGTCAATACAGTGGGAATTATCGCCCAAAACCAGCAGAAGGAAAAGCCCTTCGAGGAAATTGTGAACATTGCCAAGGCAGGGGGCGGCCTATACGAGTACAGCTACATTGAAGCCCTGTCTCAAACGATACAGAGCTTAAGCTACCAAACCGTTAGCTCGACCCTTAAGGAAACCGTCAATAGGCAACTAAAGGAAATAATCGGTTCAGACCTGTCTCAAATGGCCCCAGATTCAAGAAGTAAAATACTAAACTACATAGACGAGTATTCAGAGGAAATTACAATTTACTGCTGTATTCTCTTGGATTGCAGCGGCAGCATGACCACCAAAATTCAGGCAGCCCGCCATAGTATTATGGATTTGGTTGAATCCTTCAGGGGAAGAAGGGGAACAGTTCATTTGGCAGTGGTGGGCTTTCCGGGCGATGGAAAGGCCAGTACCATCGTACTGCAAAACTTTGGTGAAAATCCCCAGCAATTAGAGCGAAGTCTTTATAGAATCAAGCCCGGTGGAGCAACACCAACGGCATTGGCCATTGAACGGGGAATAGAGCTAATTGAAGAATACACTGGAATCAAGCAGCATATGGAACCCCAGTGCTTAGAAGAATTTATCGGGTAGGGAGCCATCCCTACCTTTTTTATCAATAAAATTATAATTAACAGGTGAGGCCATGAAAGGAAAAATGCTGATTGATGTCCCTTATATAACGGGAAAATGGTCTAAAGAACGCTTTAAGGTAATTAAACCCCTTGGAATGGGGGGGACTGCAGCGGTTTATCTGGTCTATGGAGAACAGCAGAAAAAGTATTTTGCCCTAAAGGCCGGTACCGAAAACCTATCAATTAATCGAGAATACCATATGTTAAAGCAGTTTGAAAAAACTTCATTTGTGGTAAATGTATATGGAATAGATGACTGTGAGGTTCATGGAAGATTACTGCACTTTTTACTTTTGGAATATATTCCTGGACTCAACCTGAAGGCTTACTCCAGGAATAAGCCCATGGAAGCCCAGTTATGCCTGACGATATTAATGGTAATGCTTAAAGGCCTAGAATATTTCCATAGGATGGGCTACATATTAGGAGATTTAAAGCTGGAAAATATTATGATAGATGAAAAAAATCATCAATTGAAGCTGATTGATCTGGGAGGCGTGGTGAGACTGGGGGAAGGAATTAAGGAATACACCCCGGCCTATGATCGAGCCTGCTGGCATTGTGGCATCCGAAGGGCCGAAATTTCCTATGAATACTTTGCTTTGACCATGATGTTGATTCGGCTTTTGCTGGGTGAAAAGCTCAATCCCTATCGTCAGACCAAGAAACAGCTGATGGGGCAAATTATGGCCCTCTCCATCAGCAATGATTTAAAGCAATTTATAGTACGATCCCTCAATCAAGAAAAAACCTTACTAGAAGGGTTTGAAAAGCGAATTAATGAATTATATAATATAGAAGGGCAGTGTGCCCTGAAAATGAAAAAAAAGAAGCTTGATATCAACATACAAAGATTTTTTGCAGCCAGCCTAGGTCTGATGCTGTTAACTGTTCTATTGATTTTCTTAACAAATTATTAAATAAAAAGATTGTTGGCTGATATAAAAGGAATATTTGAAAAAACAGAGAAATAATTTATTTAGAAGAATGAGGGATGACCCATGACAGTAATTGACAAAATAAAAGAAACCATTGATTTAAATCATTTATTAAAAAGGGGAGATAAGGTAGTTGTTGCAGTTTCAGGAGGGCCCGATTCAGTGTGTCTGCTCCACGGCTTATATTCCCTTCAAAAAGTTTATGATATACAGCTCTATGCTGCCCATTTGAACCATAATTTTAGAGGAATCGAAGCCCATAAGGATGCCCAGTATGTTACACAGCTTTGTGAAGGCTTGAATATTATGTGCTTTGTAAAAAGCGTTGATGTTCCCGGCTATGCCAAGGAAAAGGGGCTGTCCATGGAAGAAGCCGGCAGAATTCAACGGTATCGCTTCTTTGATGAAATTGCCCAAAGGGTCGGGGCAGAAAAAGTTGCTGTGGCCCATAACTTAAATGACCAGGCTGAAACAGTATTAATGCGCCTGATCAGAGGTGCAGGACTTCAGGGTCTATCGGCAATACAGCATCGACGGGATCAAATTATCAGACCCCTGTTGGATGTCAGCCGTCAAGAAATTGAAGCCTATTGTCAGGAATATAAGCTGCACCCTAGAATTGATCAAAGTAATCTTGAACCAATTTATCACCGAAATAAAATAAGGCTTCATCTTATTCCCCATCTGGAATCAGAATATAATCCCAAAATCATTGAAGCCCTTGGCAGAACTGCTGCCCTTTTAAGGCAAGACCATGATTTTATCGATCAGCAGGCCAGAGATATGTATAACATATTAAAAACCAATGAAAACCAAAAGACAATCAGCTTTGCCATTCATGGACTCATTAATTTACATACGGCTCTTTTAACCAGAATTTTTCGATTAACAGTGGAAGAATTAGCGGGAAAGGGCGAGGGGATTGAATTTAAGCATATCGATCTATTACAAAATTTCTTGAAATTAGATGGAAGCGGTAAACAAATTCAATTACCCCTGGGAATAACCGTAAAAAAAAGCTATCATCGGGTCATATTTACAACCAATGTTACTGAAGCGGAGCAAAGGTTTCATTATACCGTGGAAGCACCGGGCGAAACCTATATACAGGAGTTAAACGGTACTTTTCGTTTTAAAATATTAGAAAAGAAAGAATTGAAGGGCTATCCTAAGGAGCCTTATTTAAAGGCCTTTGATTACGATAAAGTTTCTAAGGGACTGCACATTCGAAATCGTCGGGAAGGAGACCGATTTGTCCCTCTGGGAGCAAAGGGAAGTAAAAAGCTAAAGGATTTTATGATTGATCATAAGGTGGAAAGGGAAAAAAGAGAACAGGTTCCTATATTATGCGATGGCGAGAATATTATGTGGGTCGTTGGGTATCGTATTAGTGAATTATATAAAATAACTAATAAAACCAAAAGAATTTTGATGGTAGAGTACCTGGAGGCCAGTTCAGAAGCCTTGTAGAGGTGAATTTTGTGAAAGTTGTTTTTAACAACGTAGTATGGTAAAATATTAAAATGCAGTAGACTAAGAACTAGCATTTATTGAGAGGAGGACTTTTGTTGAGGAAAATTTTCCGAGGAGCCAGCTTTTACATCTTCGTATTCATTGCACTACTGCTCTTGATACAGCTATATGGAAAGCCGGGGCCTTCACCTGTAGACTTAACATTTTCAGAACTATATAAGGCACTAATTGATGGTAACGTCAAGCAGGTTCATATTGTTGAACGTTCTATAGAGGGAATTCTCGTAGAAGGAGATAAACAGTTTAAATCCTATATTCCCGATGTGTACAGTACAGAAAACTTTACCAGAATACTAGAGGAAAGAATGGATCAGGACCCTAATTTTGTGGTTGAGGCAGAACCGCCAGCTGGTACACCCTGGTTTATAGAATTACTGCCCTCAATATTTATGATCTTGATTTTTGTTGTATTTTGGTTTGTATTTATGCAGCAATCCCAGGGGGGCGGCAGTCGAGTCATGTCCTTCGGGAAAAGCAGAGCAAAGCTTCACAAGGAAGATGAGCGCAAAAAAGTTACCTTTGACGATGTAGCCGGCTTGGATGAAGAAAAGGAAGAGCTTCAGGAACTGGTGGATTTCTTAAGGAACCCTCGCAAGTATATTGAATTGGGTGCCAGAATTCCTAAGGGAATTCTGATGGTAGGTCCTCCGGGTACCGGTAAGACCTATTTAACCAAGGCCGTTGCTGGAGAAGCCGGAGTTCCCTTCTTTAGTATCAGTGGCTCAGATTTCGTTGAGATGTTTGTAGGGGTAGGTGCCTCCCGTGTAAGGGATTTATTTGAACAGGCAAAGAAAAATTCCCCTTGTATTATATTTATTGATGAAATTGATGCCGTAGGGCGAAGAAGAGGTGCCGGGTTAGGCGGTGGCCATGATGAAAGAGAGCAAACCCTCAATCAGCTATTGGTTGAGATGGATGGCTTTGGAATCAATGAAGGGATTATCATTGTAGCCGCCACAAACCGTCCTGATATTTTAGACCCTGCCCTATTAAGACCTGGTCGATTTGACAGGCAGGTGGTGGTAGGTGTTCCCGATATCAAGGGTAGAGAGGCTATTTTAAAGGTTCATGCCAAGGGCAAACCCATGGCAGAGGATGTTCAAATTGATGTGCTGGCTCGACGAACTCCAGGCTTTACACCAGCTGATATAGAAAACCTAATGAACGAGGCAGCCCTATTGACAGCAAGAAAAAATGAAAAGAAAATTAGAATGGCCACCATTGAAGAGGCTATTACAAAAGTAATTGCCGGGGTAGAAAAGAAGAGCCGGGTGATCAGTGAAAAGGAAAGAAGGCTTACTGCCTATCATGAAGCCGGGCATGCGGTGGTAGCAACCTTAACCCCCAATATGGACCCAGTACATCAGGTAACCATTATACCTAGGGGCAGGGCCGGTGGCTTCACCATGATTCTGCCAACCGAGGATAAATACTATACGACTAAAACAGAGATGGAATCCCATATTGTTCATCTTTTAGGAGGAAGAGTAGCAGAAAAACTGGTATTAGATGATATTAGTACCGGAGCCTCCAATGACCTTCAGCGGGTTTCAGCAATTGCCAGGGCCATGGTTACCCAATATGGTATGAGTGAAAAGCTGGGTTCAATGTCCTTGGGCGGCAATGAAGAGGAGGTCTTCCTTGGTAGAGACATGATATCAAGGCGAAACTACTCTGAAGAGGTGGCAGCTGAAATTGACCGTGAAATTAAGCGAATTGTTGATCATGCATATCAACAGACTGAAAAACTTCTAAGCGAAAATATAGATAAGCTGCATATCATTGCAAAGGCCCTTCTTAAGCTGGAAACCCTTGATGCAGATATGTTCGATAAAATATTTAAGGGTGAATTAGTCATTAATGACGAAGATAGCATCGAAGATATTGAAAAGCGATTTAAAGAGCTTAAGGCATCTGAAATCAAGCTTGAGAAGAAGGATGACCCATCCGAAGCTGCAGAAAATAAGCAGGTTGAGGCTGTCGATTTAGCCAAGAAAGTTGAAGATGAAACAAAGGAAAATCAAGATAAAAAGGATTAGAAAAGGGCCTCCAGTGTAAGCTGGAGGCTTTTCAAATTCACGGCATTATGCCCTTGGTATCTTTTTTAAGAATTATTTAAATTTTGAGAAGGAATTTAATAAAAGAAGAAGAATATAAATAAATATAAATAATTTTTTAACAAAGTATTTGTTGTGTGAAGATTTTAAAATGTCATATTAACTTCATTTGTCTCCTTAATATTGCTGGGTTTTTATTGAAGAAATCCTCCATTTCTTCCCCCGTAAAAGCCAAAAAGCCATAGATAATTTTCTATGGCTTTTTGATTTATGGGGGCTATAATAAAACAACAGAGGGGGTGAAAACGTTTACAAATAGGAAAGTATTCTTAAAGCAGAAAGGAAAAGAGAAAGGGTTTTAAGAAAAAAGTTACAAAGGGGGAAAATTAAATGCGGTTTGATATTGTAGCATGGATTACCAGTCCGTATATTTTAATGGCAGTTGCAATTTTTACTGGGGTATTGTTTGGTAATATTAAAATAGGTAAGTTTAATTTTGGGGCCTCAGGTTGTTTGTTTACAGGGCTTATCATAGGATGGCTGGTTTACCGATACGGCCTTAGTATACCAGAAGGACATGAGGGTTATCAGGCGGCTCAAAGCATGCTCTCTGCCGGTGTCATTCCCCAAAGCTTTTTTACACTGTTTCTAATTTTCTTTGTGGTGGCGGTAGGGCTACTGGCAGCAAAGGATTTAGGGGCAGTATTAAAAAAATACGGTGGAAAATTTGTCGTTCTGGGCTTTCTTATCACCTTGGCAGGTGCTGTTGCCACCTATGGGATGGTGTTAATTAGCCCTGCTGACAATCCCTATGAGGTTTCGGGTGTCTATACCGGTGCTATGACCAGCTCCCCCGGACTAGCGGCCGCCATCGAAACCGCCCGAAATCATGCAACGGAACGGGTAAATGCCTTTGAAACGGCTGATCCCTACGAAAAAGAAAAATTTATAAAAATCCTTGATCCCAATGGAGAGCTTAATATAGAAACCCTTAACGATCTTACCAATGAACAAAAAGGGCAGTTCATCAAAAATGCAGAGGCAGGTATTGGCCTGGGATATGCTGTAGGTTATCCCTTCGGCGTTTTGGTAGTAATATTAGCAATCAATTTTATTCCAAGGATTTTTAAAATTGATTTGGAGGAAGAGCGTAGCCGATTTAAAAAGGAAATGGAAGAGGCTCGGGCTTCGGTCAAAGGAACAAAAGAAATACCTGAAACCAGCTTTGATATTATCGCCTTTACCATAGCTTGCTTTTTTGGGTATTCCATTGGAATTATTGAAATTTATTTAGGTTCTCTACTGGGGTACTTCAGTTTAGGAGCCACCGGCGGTGCCTTGATCGGGTCATTAATTCTAGGGTATATTGGAAAAATTGGGCCCATAAACTTTCGCATGAATTCCAAAATCCTAAGTGTGGTAAGGGAATTGTCCCTGTGCTTTTTCCTGGCCATTGTTGGATTACGATATGGATATCGTGTTTTTGAGGCAATCATGGGAACAGGAGGTTCACTGGCTATAATTTCCCTTTTTGTGGGGTTAATGGGGATTTTAATTGGATACCTGGTAGGGCGGTATATCTTTAAGCTGAATTGGATTATGCTGGCCGGAGCCATTTGTGGTGGAATGACCTCTACACCCGGCCTTGGAGTGGCCATTGACTCATTGGAAAGTGACGACCCTGCCGCGGGCTATGGTGCCGTATATCCCTTTGCCCTACTGGGAATGGTTTTATTCACCATAATACTTCACCGATTGCCTATGTAAATTTAATACGATTTAACGTAAAAAGGGTGGTAGTGAAAGAAATTCGGTTAATATTTACAGTAATTTCCTATAAACTAAGTGCTGGACCATAATATAAGTCCATATCCTACTTGATATTTTATTTCTAAATTAATACAATAGAAGTGGTGAAATAAATAAGAAAATGGTGATGGAATGAAACCCTTTGAAATATTTATCAGTGGCTATGCTAAACTACCTGGTGGTACCACTGCTGAAGAACTGTACAAGGTGGTGGCAGTGGGATTTCTAATAGACAAAAATACCGGAAAAATACTAGATGCCGATTGCTCATTGGTGACAAGGGTGGCAAAGGACCATGTACGAAGAATTTTAGTAGGAAAAAACATTCTTGAATTTGAAGAAATTGAAAAGGCCTTTAATGAATATTATTTTGGTTCCGTTAAAAAAGCGCTGATTTCTTCAACGAAACGGTGTCATGAGAAATTTAAGATGATTTTAGATCAGCAAGAGGTAGAGGATTAATTAGAAAGTACAGTAAATTAAATAGAATCCTTTGATTTAACTTATTATCTACGAAAGCAAAATGACCCTTTGCTTTACCAGTAGATATAGTCCAGTTAGATATACTGCCCCAGGGGGTGGTGTATCTATTTTTTTTAGAATAATAGCTTGCTATAAATAACCTTAATGAAAGGGAGGGACTCCATATGTTAGATGAGAGAATCAGAAGAAGTGAGTTAAAGGACCGAATTATGCCTGCTGAAGAGGCAGCCCTTATGATTGAAGATGGAATGACGGTGGCCACCAGCGGTTTTACACCATCAGGGTATCCGAAGGCTGTACCCTTGGCCCTGGCCAAGCGTGTAGAAGCTGGGGATCCTCTGCAGATAACCTTGCTTTGTGGTGCTTCGGTGGGAGATGAGCTGGATGGTGCCCTGGCCAGGGCAGGTGCCTTAAAGAAGCGATTTCCTTATCAGACCAACGAAAGTCTTAGAAATGGAATTAATAACGGACAAATAGGCTATCAGGATATGCACTTGAGCCATGTCACCCAGTATATGGACTACGGATATTTTGGCAAAATACATATGGCTATTGTAGAGGCCATTGCCATTACACCAGAGGGAGGAATCATACCTTCCACCTCTGTAGGCTTAACGCCTCAGGCCATTAAAAATGCCGATGCCGTAATTGTTGAGCTCAATACTGCACAGCCCATGGCTTTAGAGGGAATCCACGATATTTATATGACAGAAAAACCACCGAACCGAAAACCCATTCCCATTATTACCCCCATGGATCGGATCGGTACCCCGTATATTCCTTGCGACCCCGACAAAATTAAAGCCATTGTCATTACCGATCTGCCCGATAAGGTCAGACCCCTGGGGCCTATTGACGAGCCTTCCAGGTTAATCTCAGGATATATTATGGAGTTTTTCAAAGAAGAAGTAAAGAGAGGAAGATTACCCCAGAACCTGTTACCGCTTCAGTCAGGGGTAGGTTCAGTGGCCAATGCCGTGCTGGGTGGTCTCATTCATTCTGATTTCAATAATTTAACCTGTTACACAGAAGTGATTCAGGACTCCATGTTTGATTTAATCGATGCCGGAAAAGTAGCCATTGCTTCGGGTACCGCCCTGACCCCCTCGGAAGCAGGACTCAAAAGGCTACATAAAAATATCGATCATTATGCAAAATATTGCATTTTAAGGCCCATGGAAATTAGCAACCACCCGGAAGTGGCAAGAAGGCTGGGGGTAATTGCCATGAATACTGCCATTGAGGTTGATATCTATGGTCACGTTAATTCAACCAATATTATGGGCTCTAGAATGATGAACGGAATTGGAGGTTCAGGTGACTTTACCAGAAATGCCTATTTATCGATCTTTACCACCGTTTCAACGGCGAAAAATGGAGACATTTCCTCTATTGTTCCCATGGCTTCCCATATTGATCATACAGAGCATGATGTGGCTGTGGTGGTAACGGAACAGGGTCTGGCAGATCTAAGGGGAACAGCCCCCAGGGAGCGGGCGAGAAAGATCATTGAAAATTGTGCCCATCCCCAATATAGACCGCTATTAATGGATTATTTAAAGGAGGCGGAAAAGGGAAAATACAAGCATGAGCCCCATTTACTCAGAGAAGCCCTATCCTGGCATGCCCGTTATCTTGAAACAGGCTCTATGAAGGTAACAGGCGATGAAGAGGAAGCTGCTATTCCAGCCCAGGAGTTGGTCTAAAAAAGAAAAGTATCCTTCAATAATTAATAATGACTTATTGTAGAAATATTATGAAGACAGTTGCAGGAATTTTAAAAAAACTGTAGAATTACTGTAGTGACTATGCAGTATAAATTTCAAAATATGCAGGTAATGAATTATAAATTGCAAAATATAGAAATTTATATTTCATTATATTTTTAAGATTCGTAAGAACCTATGGAAAATATCGATTGTATAAACAAAGCATTTGTTAAGATTGGTTTTATTGAAGGATTTAAGCTGTATACTTCATCAGGTAATAATTAGAAAATATAACCAATTAAAGGGAGGAAATTTGATGTTTGACAGGGAAAAGCTAGAAAAAATTAAAGAAAAACAAACAAAGTGGAACGGGGAAAAGATTGCTAAAAGCCTTCAAAAATTTCCTGAGCGAAAAAATAAGTTTGTAACAGGCTCCAATCAAGAGGTGGATAGGCTATATAGCCCTGTGCAGCTTGAGGATTTTGATTATAATACTGACCTGGGCCTTCCGGGAGAATATCCCTTTACTCGGGGGGTACAGCCAACCATGTATCGTGGTCGATTCTGGACCATGAGACAATATGCCGGTTTTGCCACAGCAGAGGAATCTAATAAGCGCTATAAATATTTATTAGAGCAAGGACAAACAGGCCTTTCAGTTGCTTTTGACCTGCCTACCCAAATTGGTTACGATTCAGATCATCCCCTTTCAGAGGGAGAGGTTGGAAAGGTAGGAGTTGCCATAGATTCCCTAAAGGATATGGAAATACTATTCGATGGTATTCCACTGGATAAGGTTAGTACCTCCATGACAATTAATGCCCCTGCCTCAGTGCTGTTGGCCATGTACATAGCTGTAGCGGAAAAGCAAGGGGTGGGGCCAGAGCAGCTAAGGGGAACCATTCAAAATGATATTTTAAAAGAATATATTGCCAGGGGGACCTATATTTTCCCAACTGGTCCTTCGATGCGACTAATTACAGATATATTTGAATACTGTTCAAAGAATGTACCTAATTGGAATACCATTAGTATTTCAGGCTACCATATTCGAGAAGCTGGCTCCACTGCCATACAGGAGGTAGCCTTTACCCTGGCCAATGGAATTGCCTATGTAGAAGCGGCCATCAAGGCAGGCCTTGATGTCGATACCTTTGCACCACGACTTTCCTTTTTCTTTAATGCCCATAACGATCTTTTAGAAGAGGTAGCCAAATTTAGAGCAGCCAGACGACTTTGGGCAAAAATTATGAAGGAACGATTCCATGCACAAAATCCTAAATCAATGCAGTTAAAATTCCATACCCAAACGGGAGGATCGACCCTAACGGCTCAACAGCCCGACAACAATATTGTTAGGGTTGCTATTCAAACCCTGGCGGCAGTATTGGGAGGAACCCAATCATTACATACAAACTCAAAGGACGAGGCCCTGGCCCTTCCAACAGAAGATTCCGTCAGAATTGCCCTTAGGACTCAGCAGATTGTTGCCTATGAAAGCGGTGTGGCTGAAACCATTGATCCACTGGCGGGCTCCTATTACGTCGAGAGCTTAACTAATTCTATTGAAGATGGGGCGTTAGAATATATCAATAAGATTGATACCCTTGGGGGCTCTGCGGAGGCCATTGAAAAGGGGTACATTCAAAAAGAAATTATGGATAGCTCCTATGAATACCAAAAACAGGTGGAAAACGGTGAGCGAATTGTTGTTGGGATGAATAAATTCCAAGTTAAGGAGGAGGCACCAAAGGGATTACTACGGGTAGATCCTTCTGTAGGTGAGCTGCAAAAGAAAAAGCTTGATCAATTAAGAGGAGAACGAGATAATGCTTTGACTCAGGAAAAGCTTGACGCATTAAGAGAAGCAGCACAAGGTGACGCTAACTTAATGCCCTATATTTTAGAGGCTGTTAAGGCCTATGGAACCCTTGGCGAAATTTGTGGTGTATTAAGGGAAGTCTTTGGTGAATACCAGCAAAGTGTTATATTATAATCTATCATGATCAAGATAAATCGATATTAGGAGGATGAATATATGTCAAGACCCATTAGAGTATTAGTTGCGAAGCCTGGTCTGGATGGTCACGACAGGGGTGCTAAAGTAATTGCAAGGGCCTTAAGGGATGCCGGAATGGAGGTTATCTATACTGGCCTTAGGCAAACCCCGGAGCAAATTGTTCAAGCCGCTCTGCAGGAGGATGTTGATGTAGTTGCTCTAAGTATTCTTTCAGGGGCCCATAATCATCTGTTGCCCAGGGTAGTGGAATTGTTAAAGCAGGAAAATGTGTACGATGAAATATTGGTGCTGGGTGGCGGCGTCATTCCAGATGAAGATATACCTTTTCTAAAGGAGAATGGCATTGCAGAGGTATTTACTCCTGGAACACCAACCCAGGTAACCATTGAATTTATTCACAATAATTTGAAGCGTAGCCTTTAAATAATGCTTAAAAATTAAAGCCTATTGAAACCAATTTTGGGTGGTGTAGCTGTGAATTTAGCTGAAAGAATTTTAAAACATGATAAGCGGGCTGCTGCCAGGTTAATCACCATGATTGAAAATAATGATCCTGAAGGAACTGAAATCCTCTCTAAATTGTATCAGCATACGGGAAAAGCCCGGGTGATCGGTATTACTGGCCCACCGGGGGCAGGAAAAAGTACCCTGACTGATAAGCTGGCCAAGCGTTTTCGGCAGGAGGATAAAATAGTAGGAATTATTGCAGTTGATCCCACCAGCCCCTTTACAGGGGGCTCAATACTGGGGGATCGAGTTCGAATGACAGACCTATATACAGATCCGGGGGTTTTTATCAGGAGTATGGGAACACGAGGTCACCTGGGCGGCCTATCTAAGGCTACCCTGGGGGCCATTAAGGTACTGGACATCTATGGTGCCGACTACATATTTATTGAAACCGTTGGAGTAGGTCAGTCAGAGGTAGATATTGTAAGGGCTGCTGATACGGTGCTTCTGGTAATGGTGCCGGGACTGGGGGATGATATACAGGCCATTAAGGCAGGAATTATGGAGATTGGTGATGTATTCGTGGTAAACAAGGCTGATCGAGAGGGAGCCAACCGCACCCAGGTTGAACTGGAGATGATGCTTGATTTTAGCCATGGTGACTGGAAACCGCCGGTTACTCAGGTGGTGGCCCTTCAAAATAAGGGCATTGAAGCGCTCTATGAAAATTTAAATAAGCACCTTAATTACTTGGAAAAGGAAAATCGTCTGTTGGAAAAGAGAACAAAGCAGGTGGAATATGAAATTATGGATTTGATTCAGCATAATTTAATGGAACGCCTTACAAATAGTGAGGAAAATAAAGCAGAAATTCGACGTTTGGCCCAAAGCGTGGCCCGGCGTGAGAAGGATCCCTATGGTGTCAGTGCAGCATTATTTAGACGAGTTTTAGAAAATAAAGGTTAGGAGGGTGTATATGAAGGTAGGTAAGCTAGATCACATTGGAATTGCAGTAAAGGATTTAGAGCAGAGCTTAAAATTTTATGAGGGCATTTTAGGCTTGAAATGTGTTGATACAGAGGTGGTTGAGGAACAGAAGGTGAAGGTAGCCTTCTTACCTGTCGGCGATACTGAAATCGAATTATTGGAATCTACCCATGAGGATGGACCCATTGCTAAATTTATTGAAAAAAAGGGTGAAGGAATACAGCATTTAGCTTTTCGTGTAGAGAATATCGAAAAAGCCATTGAGGAAATGAAGGCCATGGGAATTAGAATGATCGACGAAAAACCCCGTTACGGTGCAGGTGGAGCAAAAATTGCATTTTGTCATCCTAAAAGTACCAATGGTATTTTAATTGAATTGAGCCAACGGGAAGGTTAAGAAATATTAAAAAAAATATTATTCTCAAAAAAATATCGACTAGGTATTAATACCTGGTAATAATTTTGGTATAATAGGGTGAAAGCATCTTTAGCTTTTCGCATTTCAATACAATAGGAGGGTTAATATGGCTGTAAACAAAATAGAAGCACTTCGTCAGCATAAAGAAAAGCTTCAACAGGGGGGCGGAGCAAAACCAATTGCCAG
>CBFGTV010000007.1:0-76358 GCA_965652145.1 uncultured Clostridiaceae bacterium | reverse complement strand
CCCCGGACACACGGCTTAGAAGGCCGTTGCTCTATCCTGCTGAGCTATGGGCACAAATTGGAGCGGGTGAAGGGAATCGAACCCTCGCGGTCAGCTTGGAAGGCTGAAGTTCTACCACTGAACTACACCCGCATTTTATCTCTCGTTATTTTTCCTGACATTTAAATATGTTATCATAAATCTTATAACTTGTCAAGGGTTTTTCAATCTTCAAAAGGGCCCTTAACTAGGCACGAGATTTATTATATAGGAATTATGGTGGATGGTCAAGAAATTATTGTTCCCACTAATAATGATTTACAAAGATATTCATTATTATACTTGTATTATCATTAATTTACTCTACATTTTGAAACGATACGCCGACTTCCTCATCCAGCTTAAGCAGTGCATAGGACCTTCGGGAGCCCCCCCTTGGAAAAGCAATACTGCCAGGATTTAATAGCACCAGACCATCAATTACTTCATACACCGGTACATGGCTATGGCCAAAAATGACAATATCTGCTTGAACCTCTTTGCCACGATAAAACAGATTGTTCAAACTCTCCTTTACGCCGTATCGATGTCCATGACATATTAAAAAGCGTCTTCCTGCAATTTCCTCAATGATCTCCTCTGGTCCCTTGGGGTCACAGTTGCCTTTGACTCCTATGCCTTTTATTTTTAATTTCTCCATGATATATTCAAAATCGCAATAATTGTCTCCTGTATGGATGATATAATCCACCTGCTTCAATTCTTTTATAACCTTATTCAAGTATTCCATATTAAGGTGGCTGTCCCCTAATACTCCAATCTTCATGCCCTTACTCCTCCACATCTTTACTCAAGGCTGTCATTAGTTTCTCCAAAGCCTTTGCTCGATGGCTAATTTTGTTTTTTTCTTCCTGAGATAATTCTGCAAAGGTTAGTCCAAGGCTGGGGACGAAAAACAAAGGATCATAGCCAAAGCCATTACTTCCCTTTGGCTCCGTACCAATTAACCCATGGCATTCTCCCCTTACAACCACCTCTTTTCCGTTGGGGTATACAGCAGCCATGGCACAAACAAATCTTCCGGTTCTTTCTTTCTCTTGTATCTGTTCCATTAAGGCCAATAGCTTTTCATTATTTTTTTCGTCGGTGGCTCCTTCTCCTGAAAAACGTGCGGAATAGATACCCGGCTGATTGTTTAAGGCATCCACCTCAAGGCCTGAATCGTCTGCAATGGTTAGATAGCCTGTTTTTTTCATCACAACCCTTGCCTTAATCAGTGCGTTTTCTTCGAAGGTAGTACCATCCTCTATTATTTCTAGCTGACCCAGTCCCACGTCCTTCATTGATTTAATTTCTACATCAAAGCCCTGAAATATTTTTCCGATCTCCACCAGCTTATGCTGATTGCCGGTGGCTACTACGATGGTTTTTTTCATGCTAACGCCTTCCTTTTCCCTTGTATATTATTTTATTTCTTCAGCAATATCCCCCAGGACTTCCCGCTGAAGCTCAATTAACTGCTGGTTACCCAATTCTGCAAGTCTTAAGAGCTCCATAAGATCCTCTCTGGAAAAGGGGGCTTCCTCTCCGGTTCCCTGGACCTCAACAAATTGCCCTTGGTCAGTCATCACTACATTCATGTCAACCTTAGCAGCAGAATCTTCTTCATAGCATAGGTCCAACAGAGGCTGGCCATCTACAATTCCCACACTAACAGCCGATACGAAATTTTTAATGGGAAAGCTGCTGATCTGCCCTAACTCCTTCAATTGATGCACTGCGTCCATCAACGCCACAAAGGCCCCTGTAATGGAAGCTGTTCTGGTACCACCATCGGCCTGTATCACATCACAATCAATCCAGATGGTACGCTCACCAATGGCATTTAAGTCTACAACTGAACGCAGGGCCCTGCCTATCAGTCGTTGTATTTCCTGGGTTCTCCCCTCAACCTTTCCCCTGCTGGATTCCCGCACCTTCCTGACCTGGGTGGCCCCGGGCAGCATGGCATACTCGGCAGTAATCCAACCCTTTCCGGTATTTTTAAGAAAAGGCGGAACCCGATCTTCTATTGTAGCAGTACAAATCACCTTTGTTTCTCCCATTTCAATTAAGACCGAGCCCTGGGAATATTTTGTATACTTTCGTTGTATATGTACCTCCCTAAGCCTGTCAAATGCTCTACCATCTATTCTAATCAAATGATCTCATCCCTTCTTTAATGCAATTATGTCTCTTAGTATTGTATCACACTTTATCATATTTTAGTGATAATCGAACAAATTCTTCCTTTGGAAGATTTAAAGCACTTTGAAGCATCAGCTCCTATAGATTATAAAAAAAATAATCCGGGAAACCCGGATTATTTTGAATTTGAGTAGGTTGGCAGATTCAATTTTACTCCTGCTCCCAGTTCCAGTTCTTTACCGCCTGAGAGGATTCTTACCTGACTGATGGTGGGTTCGATTGCCTTTAAGGTTAATCCGATTTCATATACCATAGATTGCTGCAGTTCAGCATTATCGGGTATTCTTTTAATTTCCTCAGACAAATCTATATAGGCAATACCATCCTTGACATAAACATCCTCCACCACGACTCCCTCTGGAATTTCACTATAGAGATTAGTTCCTTCGGGGGCTCCTTCCAATAACGCCACCAGGGCTGACTTAATATCGGCCTTAAGGGCCTGAATTCCCTTGGTAACCGGAACAAAATAGCTATCTACACCGTTGGTAGTGGTTTTATAATAAACCGTTACAGGCACCATTTCATCATCTATTACTGCTGAAAGATTAATTTGCTCCCGTCTAAGGGCATCGGCTGTCTGGGTGCCATGCTTTAGTCGATCTACCTTCTCTCCATTAACCAACAGCTCTACCTGGTCAATGGCTTCAAATTCTGTTAGGGTATAGACAAGGGATTGAATCATGGCCCTTTCTTCAAGCTCAGAGGGATGATTCAATACTGCCTCATTGAAATCTACCTTACAGAGTCCCTCATTGATTGACATCCCCAGGATTTCTGTACCCGTAGGAAAAACAGGGTTGAGCCCTACCTTATTTAGTTCTTCTCTAACCTGGGGCTCATCTATTAATTGTCTAAGGGCACTTTTAGCAATTCCCTCCTCCCAGGGAATTTTTTTCATAACCGGAATTAAAATATCCTCCTGATCACGATAGTATAACATTGTTTCCCGTAGGCCATCCTGAAGGGTAAAATCAAGATCATTGTCTATATTTAAATTCACATCAGTTTCTTTATCCCCTATTAATTTAGTTAGGGGATTACCACAGGCTGTTAATAAAAAAACCCAAATCATCATGCAAATCAGAAGCCCTTTATTCCTTCTCATATTTTAATTGTCCCCCTCTTAATCCTTTCCGCAGGAAAGAAAACTTTATACCATTATATTAAGGGAGCCAATGTTGTATTCTTTATTTCTTTTTAATGGCAGGAAAATAGCCTCCACGAATTGAACGGGCATCCATAACCGTTACAAAGGCATTTTTATCCTGCTCATCCAGCAGCCTATAGAGCCTGCCCAGATTTTTTCGCTGCAAAGTAACATTTAATAAATGTCGAATTCCCTGTCTGCCGTAGCCCTCAAAAACCGTCACACCAAACCCTTCATTTCTAAGCTTTTCGACAGTCTTTAAAACCTCATGCTCTGTAATCACCTGAACAACAATGCTTCCCAAGGCCATTTTCTCCTCCAGAAATATTCCCATGTAATTTCCTGTCGCAAAGCCCGAGGCGTACATGATAACATTGATGGGATTGTCTAAGCCGCTTAAAACCTTACCGATGGCCAGTACATAAATGGTCACCTCAACAAAGCCAATTAGCGCCGCCTGTAAACGCCTTCCCCGTACCACCATAATCATCCTGATTGTTGCCATACTTACATCTGTCACCTTTGCAAAGAAAATAAATAAATAGCCAAATAGGTACTCCATGAACCATCCTCCTAAATTTTATCCTATTTTATGTGTGCACCTAATTTCATTTTAATCGCAATTTGTCTAAATAGATAGTCTCAATTTAATTATTTAGACAATCTAAAAGGCCAAACAATTGGCCTTAGATTTAAATCGTACTATTAATTGAATTTTGTTTGTTCAAAATATTGTACCGTTGCATTAAATAGCGCTTCAGCAGCCTTTTGACGATAGCTTTCTGTGGTCAGCTTCTTTTCCTCCTCGGGATTGGTCAAGAAGCCCAGTTCAGTTAATATGGCCGGCATGGTCGTCTCCCTTAATACAAAGAAGTTGGCTGTCTTGGCACCTCTGTCATGGCCTTCCAACTGCTTCACCAGTTCTTTTTGAAGGAGCTTGGCCATGGTGCTGCTTTGATTATACTTGGTCAGATTTTCTTTATTTGGATGATAATAGGTCTCTATACCATAGGGTGCAGGATTTGGTATTTGTTTCTTTGTGACTGGGTCCAGCATGGTTGAAGCATTGGCGTGAATACTGATAAACAGATCAGCCTTCAGCTGATTTGCCACATCAGACCGATCCTGTAGGGCAATATAGGTATCATTGTTTCTAGTCATATAGGTTCTAAAGCCTGCCTCTTTTAGCATCTTATCAAGTCGCAGTGCTACATCCAGCACAATTTCTGATTCCTTTTTATTTAATATGGCAGAGGTCGTACCTGGGTCATGGCCTCCGTGTCCCGGATCAATGACAACCAAAATCTGACGATTCCGATTGGAGTTTTTAAGCTCCAACACCAGTTCACTGCTATTGGAGGCAGCAGGAACATTCAGCTCTACATCACTTTCCAAGGTAATAAGAACCCGATGATTTGTTTTGTCGCTACTGTCTACCTTCACATCCCTGATCATGTGATCTCCGATATTAATATCTGAAAATTCCAACGTTTGATTTTTTCCCTTTGGAATCAATACTTCCACTAGATTTGACCCAGGCTTTGAAACTTTGTAATTTCCTGCGCCCTCACCCTTAAAGATTAGCTTTGCTGTTGTCCAGCCGGTCTCCTGATAGCTGATTTGACTATAGGGCTTGCCTTCCAGATGAATCAGCAGCTGATGATCCTTTAGCTCATAATAAAAGTCTTTACTATTGACGCCGTTTTGCAGGTCTATCGCTACACGAACGATCTTATCATCAGGCTTGTAGTGTTCATCGGGAGTAAATTGAGCAACCCTAACTCCCTTTGCTACACGCCCATTGACGTTTACTTCATAGGATTTACCCTGAAGGTAGGAATCTTTAATATCTACCACCAGACGTCTTGGATTTTCCAGCTGGATTATATTGTAATTTTCAACGAAATCCCCTTCAATTACAACGACTTCCTTCAGATTAATTAACTCCGTCTTAACCGACCTGACATAGTTTTTAAACTGAATGACCAGCTCGCTGGTCTTCTCATCAAAGCTGATCTCATGACCTATTTCGCCGTTCATTTCCACAACCGCCCTGGTAACATAGGGGTCTTTGCTGAATTGAGACAGCCTGACAGCCTTTAAAACCGAATGTGTTATGGACTCACTATAGGATCCGTTGGCTAATAAATTCTTTGAATCCTCTATATCAAATTGAACATCCTTCAAATCCAGCACTAACCGGGTTGGATTGGTTAAATTCATTTCATCATAGTTTACCTTGCCAGTGGTTTTTATTCTTATCTCTGGAAGGCCCTTATTGATATTTACTTTAACATCCTTTACAGCAACCCTTTCCTCTGTCTCGTCAGGGGGCAGGGAATCATCAGGCTTACGGGGCTCTTCCTCTTCTTTTAAGCTGAGGAGTACAGTTCTTGTTTCATCCTCCCAGCCCACTTCCATTCCAATGGCTTCTGCAATAAAGCGAATTGGCACCATGGTACTGTTGTTAATCAGCTTTGGGGGCACATCATCGGGAAGCCTCAGGGCCTCCCCATTGACCATGGCCACTTCGCTGTCAATTTTTAATAGAATCTCCTTTGAGGCTGTTTTAACCATTACTTGATAGTTTTCTCCGTCCCACTCTATTTCTGCATCGAGATTTTCCATAATGGCCCTCAGAGGAACCATGGTACGCTCGTTATATAATACGGGAGGTACATCAGATTTGATTAGTTTATCATTCAGCTTCAACTGCACCACATGGAATTTGACCAGTTTTCCATCCATGGTCATCTGGACAGTGGACTGGCTTTGATTTCCATAGGCTGCAATTGTGGCAACAAAAATAAACTGTAGAACTAACAAAATTGAAATTATTTTTTTCATCGACATGTCCTCCCTCTATTGATGGTTTCCTCGTGCCAAAGACTATATCGGCATCATCGTTACTGAATGTTCAAAAACATAAAACAACAGTTTTCCCGGATATTTTCACCACTCTATATTAGTTATATCATTTTAAAAAAACTTATGTCAACAAATCCCGACAAATGTCATGAACATGTAATAATGACTTTCATTTGTAATAATTGGGTTTCTAATAGCCTTTTATAATGACAAAAAAAAGGCCCTGGGGCCTTTCCTTTTATCCTCTTTCGATTACCTTATAAAGCTCGTCCACCTGGGGAGCCTCCAGGGGGGTTCTGATTCCCTGCTTCAGCAGTATCCGTTCTTTCTCTATAATCCTCCCCACCTCTGCTGCTGGTATGCCAGCATGCTTAAGGGTGTCGATCAGGGTATTTTTATGTTCCTGGGCCACAGTCATCACCATGACACCGCTTGAAATCAAACGATAGGGGTCGATATCCAGGGCCTCAGCCAGTCTTTTAGTCTCCAGCCTAAGGGGAATTTTATCGAAGTAAACCTCTATACCCAGGTCTGAAGCCTCGGCTATTTCCCATAAGGCGCCCAAAATTCCGCCTTCGGTTGCATCGTGCATGCTGTTGACAATTCCCAGGTCACCAGCTATGACGCCTTCTTTTACAACACTTATGTCCTTTGCATAGGACTGAAGCTCCTGCAATAGGGCGGCATCAAAGGTTTTAATCAGCCTGTCATAGAGGTCTGTTGCGATAATCGCCATTCCTTCCAGACCAGCATGCTTAGTCATGACGACAGCGTCACCCCTTTGGGCACCGCCGGTGGAAATCATCTGCTTTTTCAGCTGGCGTCCCAGAGCGGTGGTGGATATGACCATTTTATTAACTGCATCAGTAATTTCTGTGTGGCCGCCTATAATCTCTACATTAATTGAGGCAGCGGCTTGATTAGCATCGGCCATTACCTGGGCCAGTTCCTCCTTGGTGGTGCCGGGGGGAGCTAAAATCGTCATCATAATTCCCAGTGGTGCCACTCCATTTGAAGCAATATCATTGCAGGAAATATGTACAGCTAAACTGCCTATATCCCTGGCGGCTCCTGTAATGGGGTCGCTGCTCATAACACAAACATACTCACCAAAATCAATGACAGCACAATCTTCGCCAACACCCGGAGCCACCAGTACCTCCCTTCGACGACGCTGTATATTTGAAAAAACAATTTCCTGCAAAATTTCTGTTGGTATTTTTCCAATTTTCATTTAGTCAACCCCCTTTAGCCATTCTAACCGTATTATATCATATGGCGGGACTTCTTACATACAGAAAATACGCTTCCACTGAGCCGGGGTCAGCAACCGGTGATCAGATATAATATAGCGAATTTCTATATCTTCCGGTGGTATTGACTCCATAATCAATACCTCTGCATCATATTTTTCTGTTAAGTCCCTTCTCTTTTTAAGATTATCTTCAAAGCTCAAGGAAGTTTCCCAGTATTCCTTAATCATCTCTGCTCCCTTTGTTTTCAAGTATTGATTGGCCCCCTCCAGACCCTGGGTATGCCTAAGAATAAAGGGCTCATACAACTGATTGGCACGACTTTCATTGGCGATCCAGCACCTTTTCGGATTCACCCTAATAGCTAGAATAGCACTGTGGGAATGGAAGCTGGGGGAGCTATGATAGTTCATGGTGGCAAATATGGCCTTTTTTCGTATAACCCACTTAGGCAGCCAATGGGGCTTGTGCTGATCAATCCAGTTATGAAAATCGACATATTGATTTTGATAGCTGATTTTATCATCAAAGCTGATTCCACGGGTGATGGTTTTATTTAAATCCTGTATGGGGATGATATGGTACACCCGGCCGGTTTCTTCAAAATCAGGAAAATACATTGAATCGCTCCCTTACAAAAATTTTCTAATTTAAGTAGCAATTATTACAATGAATTGTCTGCATCTTTATGATTAAACTAATTACAGGAGGTGGATTTCATGACAACAATAAACTGTAATCATCCATGCTTATATGAAAGCGATGGTGTATGTACCCTTACCCACGCAACCTCAATTACTGCAACCACAGAAAAAAGCTGTGCCTATTTTAAAGATAAAGCTGAACAAAAAAAGAATCTAAAGCTATTATAAGCAACGTTGTAAAATTTATTTCATAAAAAAACAGTACCTTTGAAGAAAAGGCACTGTTGCTGCTTATAGGTTCAAATTATTTTATATTTTATTTACAGCTCCCCTTCTGCCGTTGAACAGGGTAAAGAGGGCAAAATAAAGACCGCTGACCAGAAACACAAACCAAAATGTTACAAAGCGTAAAATAATGGCCATGGCCATTCCTTGATAAAGGGGAATTTGAAAGGGTGTCAGTAAAAAAGACATACTGCCTTCAAAGGTCCCCAGTCCCCCGGGCAGCAGGGGGATCATGGCCACCATGTAGGTTAAATAGGTAATAACGGTAATAGCCACAAAGCTAATGGGTAAGTTTAGGCCCCGGCTGATAAAGTAGGCCTTGAAGGCATAAAAGAACCAAATAAACAGGGCAAATAAGAGCTGTCTTCCCACTACATTCCTTTGCCTTAATGCCTCCTTGACTGAAGTAATAAACTGCTCAGTTAGCTTTTGAAGCCTTTTTCTTTTCTCTGCCTTTAAAAAGCGCCCGATAATGCTTTGTATACGATGGGGATAAAGCAATAATAATACCAATAAAATCAGGAACAAACATAATACGACAAAGCTCCCTAAAAGCAGTTTACCATAAAAGCCCTTAAAGCCTATGGTTAGCATAAACCAAAGCATTGAAACAAAATTTAGCATTAAGAATGCCGCCATACTGACGGTTTTTTGAAGGCCTACCATTGCAGCAGCCTTTCCCCCGGAAAGCCCCAATCGGTTAATCAGCATATAGACTTTGGTAGCTTCACCACCAGCCTTGACAGAGGGAGTAACGCTTTCTACAAAGGTACCTGCCATATTTACATGAAACAGCTGAATAAAGGATAGTTTTTCCCCCATTTGCCTTCCAATGCTGTACCATTGAAAGGTAATTAAGAATATGGTTAACAGCTGCATGATACAAGCCAAAATCACAATACGATAATCCACCTGTTTAAGGGCACCATAGACCTTTTCCAGATCAGCCAACCATAGAACCAGCCCCATCGACAACAAGGTGATCAAAAGCAGCAGGTACTTTTTCATTGACTTCCTCCTCCCCTTCCTTCGTAAATAAAAGGGTAGAATTCATTGTCAAATTACGCTGCTCTATTTGCTTACATTTGCCGCAGGGGCACTCAGCAGCCATATAGTCATAAAGGCTTTTCAAAAAGTTTCTGGGACTTCTCATTAAAATTCTGGTACCACAGGGAGCCTTTTTCCAAATATTTTTAAGGATTTCCTCGTGGGGATGGGCCTGTAATGCCACATGCACCACTGAATAATGGGATGCATCGACAATTTGCCCCGAAGCCAGAGACACCTTCACCTGCTTTGACATATTCAAGCTCCGAATCACTCGCCTGGCTATATTGACCGCCTGGGGATCTATATCAACCACCTGAACATGGGCTCCGGTTTGGCAGGCAATCTCTAAGGCTGTACAGGGAAGGGGGCCTCCTCCAATACAGAGAACCTGGTCACGACTGGATATTTCGCCCAGGGCTACCTCCCGCTTGACTATTTTTTTATAATAGATGCTCATCAGCTTGACTAGAAGCATTGAAGAGGCACATATTTTTTCTAATTTTGTGGTGAAGAATGGGATCAATTTCACCGGTTCCACGCTCCTAACTTGCTAAAACAACGCTAATATTAAAGATCCCACTTGATTAATGAGACCACCCGCCAAAATGGCTATGACAAATGTGGATAATCCAATTAAAAGGGCTGTTTTTAATTTAAATTCCTTGATTAATACCCCCAGAACTGAAAGGCATGGTAAATAGAATAAAGCAACCACGGCTCCCACCAATAACTGAAGGGTAGAAAGCTCCAGCTCCAACAGGGGCAATACCGCCAGTTCTCTTCTAATGATACCCAGAATCAACCCAATGGTAGCTTCCTTGGGAAGTCCCAGCCAGCCTTCAATTACAGGCTCGATATATACCCCCAATGCATTCAGGGCTCCTGTTTCGGCAACAAGGGCTGCAAAGGCGATTCCCAATAGCATCGGCACCTCTGCCTCAATCATGAAATGCTTGGTTCTCATCAAGACCTTTTTTAAAAAGGATTGTCGATCTGGCATAAGCAGATTGGGAATTTCAATCAAAATTGGGTCAGTCTTGCCTGGTATAATCCTGTTTAAGGTTTTGCCGGCAAGAAAAATAGCCATTAAGGAAATTAAATATACTAGTATTAATACTAAAACAGAACGATCACCCAATAAAGAGATAAAGGCCCCAGTCTGAGCAACACAGGGAACTGCCAATGACACCATGGCGGCAACCATTACCCTTTCCTTGTGGGTGGTGGCAGCCCTGGTACCCAGTATAGCCGGTACCGCACAGCCATAGCCCATAATCATGGGAACGATATTTCCCCCTTGAATACCAATACGATGCAGGATTCCATCTACCAGAACCGCCAGTCTTGGCAGGTATCCGCTATCTTCTAAAAACGACAGGGCAATATAGAATAAAAATACGTAGGGAAGAATTAATGCCACCGGCCACTCAATTCCCTTAATCAACATTCCATATTCCCCTACCAACACATTATATAGAATTCCTTCTGATACAAATTTAGAGACAATCGAACTAATAAAGGGTACATAGACGTTATTAAGTAAAGGTAATAAGACCGTAGCTCGAATTGCCTTTCCACCACCTACTACAATCCCCAGTACCAGCGCCAAAGTCAGGATTGCAAAGGGAATACCCGGGAAGGGTCTGATCAAAGCGTCACCAAACTTCTCTAAAAACGTCGGCTGCCTGTCTTCCAGCCTTTGAACTCGATTAATAATTTGTCCTACCCTTTTCCAACGCTCGTCCTGGGTCATGGAAGCAATGGGCTCCACCTTGTCTTTTTCATTGCTCAGTCGCCAGGTCTCTTTAAGAATTTCCCTTAATCCAATATTTCTAATGGCAATTGTAGGGATTACAACGGTTCCCAGCTCCTCTGCCAGGGCCTTGGTATCAATTTGAATTCCCTGTTGCTCTGCCACATCCATTAAATTCAATGCAAAGACAACGGGGTACTGATAACGGCGTAGCTGCAGGGCCAGGTTTAGATTTCGCTCAAGGTTGGTGGCATCCAAAACACAAATAATGACATCGGCCACTTCCCTTTCCAGCATTTGTACAGCCACTTCCTCGGCCTGAGAAGTGGCCTCTAGGGAGTAGGTACCAGGTACATCAATTAGTTGTCCCTTTTTTCCCTGATGGGTAATACCCCCCTGGGTAAAGGTAACGGTTGTACCGGCATAGTTCGATGCAATGACGTCCATCCCTGTTAATTTAGAGAAAATAACACTTTTCCCTACATTGGGATTTCCCATTAGCAGAACCTTTATTTCTCCCTCAGCCGTGGTTATTTCAGCTTCCTGCACATGACAACTCAATTAAATTACCTCCTTAACGGTAATTAGCTCTGCCACTGATTTAGAGATGGCAATGCTTCTTCTTCCAAGCTGCAGCACAATTGGGCCGCCAAAGGGTTGCTTTGACATGACATTAACCTTCATGCCCTCCCTCATTCCCAGGGATTTTAAAAGCCCCAGAGATGGCAGACTTTCTATAATACAGCTATTATTTCTTGAAAGTTGGTAAATGCTCATCCTTGAACACCTTCCTTTTGATAGTGATTATCATTTATATACGATATAAATTTTATCATAAGAGTACTTATCAGTCAATTAATTAACACAATATTTTCCCAAGGGATTATAAATTGAAAAAGCTAAATTTTTTCCCCTGAAAGGGTCATTTTATATTTGGTTAATCTATGTTAAAATAAATTAAAACCATAAGGAGGGGAACCCATGGATTTAAAAGGAACACAAACAGAAAAGAACCTTTGGCTTGCCTTTGCAGGGGAAAGTCAAACCAGAAATAAATATGTTTTTTATGGTCAAAGGGCCCTTGAGGAAGGATATAAGGAAATAGCCGACCTGTTTTTTAAAACGGCTGAACATGAGGAATCTCATGCCGAGGGGATCTATGGGTTTCTAAATGGAACCAAGGATACTTTGACTAATTTAAAACGATCTGTAGAGGGAGAACGCTATGAAACTGTTACCCTTTACCGTGAATATGAAAGGGTTGCCCGGGAAGAAGGCTTCGAGGAGATAGCCAATTACTTCAAGGAGCTAAGGGTTACTGAAGCGGAGCATGAAAGGGCCTTTCAGTCACTAATTAAAAAATTAAAAGAAATAAATTCATCCCAGAAATAGAAATTCCCCCATCAAAATTTTAAAGAATGGGGGAATTTTTAACACCTCCTTTATTATTTTTCATAGACTATAGTACAAAAACTTATTTTTTTCATCTAAAAGGAGGTGTAAATGTATGTCAACAGGTATAGGTTCTCTTTGGGGAGGCAAAAGTAGCTTGTTGTTCTTCTTCCTGCTTCTGGTGATCATTTTCTGTAATTGCGGTATCTTTAGGGGATCAGGTGACAGCCTTCTATTCTTCTTCCTGTTACTAGTCCTATTATTCGGCGGCCAACACTTCTTCTGCTAATTACTGAACCTTTATTTAGCAGCAGATTGAAATATGCTGCCATACTGCAGATAAAGCCACTTTCCCCTAAGAAAGTGGCTTTATATCAAAAAAGACCTCAAGCCAGCTATATTCTGGTTTAAGGTCTTTTAAACGTTTTATATCATCTTGATAAAGTCATCTTCCTGTAATATTTTCAAGCTGGTTTCTACTCCTGAATTTAAGATTTCCATGGCCTTATCCAGCTTAGACCCGGCAGCCTCCCCCGCAATTAAATAATCTGTATTTTTGCTGACGCTGCCAGCTACCTTGGCATTAAGCTTTTCTAATAAATCCTTGATTTCCTTACGGCTGAAATGATTTAAAGTACCGGTCACCACAACGGTTTTACCACTAAAGGGATTTTCAACAACAGCCTGGGCTTCATGATGGGGCTTGACCCCCGCCTTCAGGAGCTTCTCAATACTTTTACAAATTTTTTCATCTTCAAAAAATTCTATAATACTGCTGGCTACGATCCCCCCTACATCGGGAATGGTGATCAGTTCATCATATTTAGCTTCCATGATGGCATCGAGGGATTGATAATGCTTGGCTAAATCTGAGGCAGTCTTTCTGCCCACATTGGGAATCCCTAAGGCATAAACAAAGGCATCAAGGCTGCAATCCTTGCTTTTTTCTATGGACTCCAGCAGATTTCTTGCTTTTTTGTCTCCGAACCGCTCCAGAGAAACCAAATCCTCATATTTAAGCTCATATAAGTCAGCAATTCCCTTCAAGCCCAGGGCCTCATAGAGCTGAGCAGCGGTTTTTTCACTGAAGCCTTCAATGTCCATGGCATCCCGGCTGGCATAGTGAACAATTCTTGATACCAGTTGGGGTTTACAGGAGAGGGAATTGGTACAGAAAATATGGGCTCCCTTTTCATGCAGCTCACTGCCACAGGCGGGACAATGGGTCGGCTTTTGAATTTCTACTGCCTGGTCACAGGTCTCTTCAATGGCCCCCATGATTTCCGGAATAACATCGTTAGATCGCCTTAACCATACCCGACAGCCTACCTTTACTTTTTTTCTTTGTATATCGTCCCAGTTGTTAAGGGTGGCCCTTCCCACGGTAACCCCGCCAATATCAACAGGCTCCAGGTCAGCCGAGGGGGTTAGCTTCCCAGTACGCCCCACCTGCCATATGACTGCCCTTACCCTGGTGGTTACCTCCTGGGCCTCAAACTTATAGGCCATGGCCCAACGGGGAAACTTTTGGGTATATCCCAGTATTTCCCGTGCCCTTAGGGAATTGATTTTTATAACAAGCCCATCAATTAAAAAGTCCAGCTCCCCCAGGGCTTCCTTCAGCCCTTCGATGGTTTTAATCACCTCATGAATGTCGTTACATCGCTGAGTGAATCGACTGACAGGGAATTTGTTTTCCTTTAGGAAATCAATCACCTGGGTATGGGTTTCAAACTGAATTCCTTCGTAGTATCCGATATTATAAAAATATGCATCGAGGTTACGGGAGGCTGTCACCTTGGGGTCTAAATTTCTTAAGGCTCCTGCCGCAGCATTTCTCGGGTTTTTGAGGGGCTCTGGGGCTGATTCATTATACTTTTCCAAAACCGAAAGCCGCATTAGCCCTTCCCCCTGAACCTCTAGTTTTCCTTTAAAATCAATGGTCAAGGGAACCGACCTGATGGTTTTTACCTGTTCCAAAATCCCCTCACCCACTATGCCGTTTCCTCTGGTGGCGGCCTGTACCAGCCTTCCATCCTCATAGGTCAGGTTTAGGGTTAACCCATCAAACTTATATTCCATCACATATTCAATGGGTACGTCATGCCCCTCTAAAAGCTTTTTCACCCTGGTATCCCAGTTAATCAGCTCTTGGTCGGTTTTGCATTTATCCAGACTCCATAATTGTGCCAAATGCCGATGGGACTGGAAGGTCTTTAAAGGATCCCCCCCCACCCTGAGGCTTGGAGAATCCGGCAGAACTTCTCCAGTCTCTGACTCCAGCTGGGTTAATTCATCATAAATTGCATCATATTCCTTGTCTGAAATAATAGGTTCATCTAATACATAGTAGCGATAATTGTGCTCATTAAGCTGATGAATCAATTCCTTCATTCTTTGAATTTTTTCCATATCTTCACCTCTATAGCCCTTTTATTCTATTATGTCTAATTGGATAAAGGTTGACGCAATTTTTTTAATTCCTCCCTGGGGAAAAGCGATGCTTAGCATATCCTTATCAACGGCCACAATGGTGCCCTGACCAAATTTAGGATGTCTCACCTTTGTTCCTGCCTTATATTCTCCCGTATTGGAGGAAGGAGCAGGGGTGGCCCTTCGCCCTGAATGAAGCATCTCGCCTCTAAAAAGCGGCGAGGTTTGCATCTTAAGCACCTCTTTTTTACGGTCATAGGCCCTTTCCTTCGTAATGAGTTCCTGGGGAATTTCATCAATAAACCTAGAGGGAGTATTATAGCTGGTTCGTCCATAGAGGGTCCTCATTACGGCATGGGTCATATACAGTCTTTCCATGGCCCGGGTAATCCCCACATAGCATAGCCTCCGCTCCTCTTCCTCATTTTGCTCCTGAATCGACATATAAGAGGGAAAGATTCCTTCCTCCATTCCTGGAATGAATACCACAGGAAACTCCAGGCCCTTGGCACTGTGCAGGGTCATCAGTACCACTGAATCCTGCCCTTCCTCCAGGGTATCGACAGAGCTTTCCAGGGAGGTTCTGGCTAAAAATTCCTCCAGGGTTTTAACCTCTGAATTTTGATCAAAATCCTGGGTTAAGGAGCGAAATTCCTGAAGGTTTTCGATCCGGCTGGCTGCCTCCACTGTATTTTCCATTTGAAGCTCCTTGAGATACCCAGTTTTCTCATAGATTTCATCTACTATCTCTGTCACGGTTAATTGATCTTTTCTTTCAATCAGACTCACGATCATTTCTGTAAACTGATTGCCCTGTACCTTTACTCGGGTAGATAGACCGCCTATGTCGTCTACATCCAAAAAAGCACTAAAGAGGCTTTCCCCCCGCTGAGCAGCATATTCTGCCACCTTTTCGATGCTTTTCAGCCCAATTCCTCGCTTCGGTACATTGATAATTCGACTAAGATTCACATCATCTACAGGGTTTTCAATAATTTTTAAATAGGCTAAAATGTCTTTAATTTCTTTACGATCATAGAATCGAATGCCCCCATAAAGACGATAGGGGATGTTTTCCTTCATCAGGGCTTCCTCTAAAACCCGGGATTGGGCATTGGTACGATATAATATGGCAAAGCTGTCGTAGGACTTATGTTCTTCCTTTATTATTTTCTTAATGCTGGTAGTAATATACTGGGCCTCATCATATTCATTAACGGCCTTATAATACTGAATGATCTCACCCCTTGGATTATCTGTAATCAGCCGCTTACTTTTTCTCTGACGATTATTGGAAACCACATGGTTGGCTGCATCCAAAATGCTACCCGTAGACCGATAGTTTTGTTCCAGCTTAATGACGTGGGCCCTCGGAAAATCCTTTTCAAAGCCCAAGATATTTTGAATATCGGCCCCTCGCCAGCTATAAATGGATTGGTCGTCGTCTCCTACGACACAGAGGTTTTGATGGGCTCTGGCCAGCATACTGACCAATTGGTATTGGGAAAGGTTAGTATCTTGAAATTCGTCTACCAATATATATTGGAATTTTTCCTGATAATAATGTAATATGGTTGGGTTGGCAGAAAATAATTCTACGGTTTTCATAATCAGATCATCAAAGTCGAGGGCATTATTTCCCCGCAGCTTTTGCTGGTACATTTCATAGAGCTTACCGATTTTTTCTTTTCTATATTCGCCCCGGTAGGTCTCTAGGAATTCCTTGGGCCCCATCAGTTGATCCTTGGCCCTGCCTATTTCCCCTAAGACCGCCCTTGGCGCAAAAGTCTTATCATCCAGCCCCAGTCCCTTAATACATTCCTTCATGACAATTTCCTGGTCAGAGGTATCATAGATGACGAAGTTCCTCTCAAAGCCGATTTTATCTATATCTCTCCGTAAAATCCTGACACAGGAGGAGTGGAAGGTACTCACCCAGAGGTCCCGACAGTTGTCTCCCAATAGCGTCTCTACCCGTTCCCTCATTTCCTTTGCAGCCTTATTGGTAAAGGTAATGGCTAATATTCGATAGGGCGATATTCCCTTTTCCTCCACCAAATACGCAATTCGATGGGTCAGTACCCTGGTTTTTCCCGAGCCGGCACCGGCCAAAATTAGCAGCGGCCCTTCTGTATGACGAACAGCCTCCTGTTGCGGGCCGTTTAAATGTACTAGGTTCATTAAAAACTCTCCTTTTGTTTAGCTTAATATATATTATCTTACCTTATTTGAAGTATATCTTCAACAAAAGGACATAATGAAGCAAAAAAACAAAAAAATATCCCTTCCAGCCAGTTTTAATTACTGCATCGGGGTTGAATTATAACCAATAAAAAAGTCGCCCCTGCCATAAGGGCGACTATGCTTCGTTATTATTTATTTCTATGCTGATAATATGATATCTTGGGGGCTTTTTCTCAATAATAATCCCTTAATTGATTCCCTGGCCTGTAATATTTGCTGCCTTTTTACATCTGAAGCCCTGGTGTCTCCGTAAAAGCGCCACCCATCCACCTTGGTCAGCTTTAGGGCAGGGTGGCCCATAAATCCAATGACATCCTTCAAAGGGTACCCCAGAAATAGTCCGATCTCATCGGGAACCCTGCCACCATCCATTTTTTGTAATAGAAAAGCAATATAGCTTTCCAGGGTAAAGACTTGAGGATACCCCAATTCCATTAAAAATTTATGATTTTGTTTGTGGGTCAGGGTTTGAATCAGTGCGCTGCTGTTGTAGAAAAGGATTTTTTGACATCTTTCATGATGATGAATATTGATAAACTGTATTTGTCTGGATTGACTAAATAATGCCATAACTCCTTCAACGATTTCCATATTTCGCTGATTATGCTGGGGAAAGCTCAATATCTCTGCCGGTTTCACCCCCAATAGTACGGGCCCCAGCAGCTCTACATACCATTTTAAAAAATCGTCATTTTTATTATTTAAACAATAGCAGTGATTCAGGTTCATGGTATCCTCTCCCAAAATATTAATTGATATAGATTATCGTTATCATATGTATATTATTATCATATACCATATAGTTTGGGCTGTCAAAAACAAAAATAAAAAACCCAAATCAAATTAATCGATCTGGGAGGGCTTCTTTCGCCTGATAAATTCCTTTAATGCCTGGGTAGAGGTGTTAACAATTAATTCTTCAGGTACGGAAAGCCCCTCAAACATTGCCTCAACATGGGGAAAGTGACCTAAATGATGAGCAAAGTGGGCATCGCTTCCCAGGGCCAGTCTGGCCCCCTGTTTCAGGGCTTCCTTTAATATTTCCTGACAATTTTCCCTACTGCCCTTTCTGAAGCTGTCGGGCTTTAAAGAGCTGTTATTCAATTCAAGCAGGGTATTGGTTTCCTTGGCCGCCCTAACCAGGGCCTTGACTTCAACCGGATAACTGGGATTTCCCGGATGACCAATCATCTGGATATAGGGCTTTTCCATTAACTCGATCAGGGTTTTGGTATTTTCCTTAGCAGAGCCTGGCTCGATACACTGGTTATGAAAGCTGGCAATAACAAAATCCAGCCTCGACAAGATTTCTTCGGGGATGTCCAGCTTTCCCTGATGGTTTAGAATATTGACCTCTGCACCCTTTAATATTTCAACTTCCTTTAAAAATTGAGGGATTACCTTCAGGTTGTTGAAATGAAGTAAATTGGCACCGGCAGGCATGGTGGGCCCATGGTCTGTCATGGCAATTAACTGCAAATGATTTTTTGATGCAAAGTCTGCTAGCTCCAAGATGGTGCTATAGGCATGGCCGCTGGCAATGGTGTGACAGTGAAGATCTAGTACAAATTCCATTGAATTTTCCCCTCCATGATTCATTTACTATATTTTCTAATATTATACCAAAAAAAATACCATTCAACATGAAGGGTTTGTAAACTTTAAACATCAAAAAAGGAGGATTTCTCCTCCTTTTTTGATTCATTGGCTAAAATGCAAAGAACCGTCTTCCACCAAATAAAAGGACCAGCAGTAAGAAGAAGAATAATAAGCTGTCGCCTGAGCCCTTAAAGATACCACAGTTGCAGAAGATAATTACCAGCAATAAGAAAAAGAACAAAAGGCTGGTATTGTTAGTAAATATGCCGCCAATGCCGCCTCCGCAGCCGCTAGTTGTACCTACATCACTCATACATTTTTCACCTTCCCTATTAATAATATATGGATTTAAGAACGGCTAACGTTCTACCATATACTATGAGAATGCTAATTAAAGTGTTCCATTTTAACATCCCGTAATATAAATAATCAAATTATATTTTAATTAGCATAAAAAACGTCTGCCACTTACCCCACAGAAAAGAATAATTAAAATCAAGAAGAAGAACAGTAAACTGTCTTTATTAGTAAATACCTTAC
Source organism: uncultured Clostridiaceae bacterium (assembly GCA_965652145.1). Lineage (GTDB taxonomy): Bacteria > Bacillota > Clostridia > Peptostreptococcales > Natronincolaceae > CBFGTV01. The sequence goes on along the minus strand of CBFGTV010000007.1, from coordinate 56,921 downwards.
AATTACAGAAGATAATCACCAAAAGCAAAAAGAAGAATAATATACTGCTTTCCCCAAAGAAGTTAGAAACAGCCCTATTACTCATATATTCCTCCCCTATTTCCAGATTAACCTTTTCAATGACTTGAGGTGTCTGACAGGTTCAGCTTGTTGACTAATAAAAGGGTAGTTCCCTACCCCTTTATTAGCAACCAAATATCCAGCGGCCTCCAAATAGGACAACCAGCAGTAATAAGAAGAACAGTAAGCTATCACCTGATTCTCTGAATAGACTACAGTTGCAGAAGATAATTACCAACAGCAGGAAGAAGAACAAAATACTGCTTTCGCCTTTAAAAAAACCACCTAGTCCCCCTGTACCACCTACAGCTTCACTCATATCCTACACCTCCATTATAGTATCTGACCCTCATGGTCTCATTACATGATATGTTCTTTAAAAAAAGTTGTGCTTTTTCTTATGAAAATGTACAGCCTAGTCGATTATCATTGACTTTATCTATGAACCTTTATAAGATATAAGCATAATTTAGATAATATAGGCTTATAAACGATCTTACTATACGAGGTGATCTCCTTGAATATTATTGTGCAAAAATTTGGCGGTACATCGGTTTCTACTAAGGAAAGACGCACTAAGGTAATCGATAAAATTATTGCTGCACGAAACAATGGAAAATCGGTGGTGGTGGTGGTATCTGCCATGGGCAGAAAGGGTGATCCCTATGCTACCGATACCCTTAGAAGCATTGTTTTGGGGGATAACCCCTATTGCAGCCCCAAAATCCTTGACCTTTTAATGAGCTGTGGTGAGATAATATCAGCCGCCGCCCTGGCAGCTCAGCTGGAACTGGCAGGAATTCAGGCAGTCCCCATAACCGGATGGCAGGCCGGAATTGAAACGGATGATTATTTTGGTCATGCAGAAATTAAATCAATTGATGAAAAAAGAATTCTATCTTTGTTAGAGCAGGATTTAGTGGTAATTGTTTGCGGCTTTCAAGGCGCAACCCAAGGGGGAGAGGTAACTACCCTGGGTCGAGGGGGCAGCGATACTACCGCTACTGCCCTGGGTGTAGCCCTAGGGGCCGAGGAGGTTGAAATTTATACCGACGTGGATGGTATCATGACGGCTGATCCCAACGTGGTTCCTTCTGCCAAAATCATTGATGAAATAAATTATGAAGAAGTTTTTCAAATGGCTGAAAAGGGTGCCAAGGTCATTCACCCCAGGGCGGTGGAAATTGCCCAAAACAGTAATTTGCCTGTAAAAATAAAAAATACCTTGAGTAATCACCCCGGTACGATCATTCATTATCACCGAAAATCAGGGGTAAGCCCCTTTTCAACGGAATTAACCCCAAGGCTGCTGACGGCCATTACCCATCGAGATTCCGTTGCCCAGGCTTCTGTTATGATTGCCAATGACCTTAATAGTGACAGTATGCTGTTAGAAACCCTGGCCAATGCAAAAATCAGCATTGATATGATTAACTTTTTTGTCGATAAGAAGGTATTTGTCATTGAGGAAAATCAATGTCAGCTTTTAAAAAAACTGCTGGATGACTTAAAGCTAAACTATGAGATTGTAACGGATTGCAGTAAGGTAACAATTATCGGCAGTAGAATTACTGGTATTCCAGGGGTGATGGCCACTATTGTTCATGCCCTGGCCAAGGAAGGAATAAACATACTTCAAAGCTCCGACTCCCATTCAACAATTTCCTGTTTAGTTCACAAAACCCATGCCATTAAGGCGGTCAATGTTTTGCATGAGGCCTTTCATCTGAATCGCTAAACTTGAAAGGGACCCGATTTTTTAATCGAGTCCCGTTTTGTCTTAATGATATTCGTTAGTTGTTGTCCAGCTTTTCCAAAATCAGCTTATAGCCATCGGCCCCATAATGAAGACAGCGATTTACCCGGCTAATTGTAGCGGTACTGGCTCCGGTTGCATCTTCAATTTCGCTGTAGGTTTTTCCATCCTTCAGTAATTTTGCAACCTCCAGTCGCTGGGAAATTGACTGCAGCTCTTTAATTGTACAGATATCCTCAAAAAAACGATAACATTCTTCAATGCTTTCAAGCTTTAAAATGGCTTCAAATAATGCATCTGTAAATCTGTCTTTTATCTTTGACTCATAAGACATTCCTTCACCCCCGCCAGGTTCATTATAGCTCATGAATATTAAGAATCAGCTTGTCTATTGCTTCCTCCAGATTTTTACCAACTTCTTTTTGATCCTCAGAAACATTATTGAGCTTACTGATTTCTTTTGAGACATTAACCACCTCTTCTGTAATGCTCTTTAGAATCGTTCCAATTTGCTTTGTGAAGTTTTCGCTGTTGTTGGCCAGCTTTTGAACCTCCTTCGCAACAATGGCAAAGCCTTTGCCCTGTTCTCCTGCTCTGGCAGCCTCAATGGAAGCATTCAGGCCTAAAATATTGGTTTGTTGTGTAATTTGTCCCATAATTTTTATGATCTTATCAGTTTCCCGAACCAAATTCATTGTATTTGAAGCAAAGGAATTGAGTGTTACACTTAAATTTGCAGTATTGTCAATACTCTCTTTCATTTTTTCAATGGCAGAAGATGTAACCTCGCTAATTTTTTCTACTTCTTTGATCTGTGATTCTATTTTTTCCACTAGTTTCTCTTCGTTCTCAACCAATAGCATCATTAAATTGGCAGCTTTACTGCACATAACAGTAATATTATGACGATTAAACTGATCAATCTCCTCCTGAACCTGCCTTAACCCTGTGGCTTCAATAACAATATCCATTCTTTTATCCAGCAGCTCGCTAATCCGATTGGTATGATAGACTCCTAGTAATTTTGCCAATTGTATTCCTGGTGCATTCTCTTTTATGTCAACAATACCAGCCACGGTAATTTCAGGCATTTTTTCCAAGGTCTTCAGTATCGCTGCACCACCTTTACCGCCTCCGACTATTCCAACTAACATTCATTCTCCTCCTTTTATCTATCCATAGAAAAATGCAATCGTTTTTATTCATTTATATTGTAGCATTTTTTTAGTTGAAACGGCATATTTTTTAATAATTTTTCCAATTTATTAAGATGCATTTCTACATATACTATGGAAAGAAGTTAAAATTAGTTGGATTTAAATGTCACTGTTCATCTATTAAATACGAAACCTTAAGGGAGGTTATTTGATGAATCGAAAAAGTAAAAACAGCTTCCGGAATCCACAGGATATAATCGATTCTACCTACAATAAAAGAGATGCTGAAATCCTTGAAAAGGATATGAACTCCTATGTTATGCCCCTGGATATGGTGAAAAATGTAGATGCCCTAAGCTCTGAACCCTTTTACAAAGAGGAATGGGACAAAGGGTTAAAGGCAAAGAGGAAACGTTAGTTAATTTCAATAAAAACAATTTCACAATCGGAAAACAACCGCATGGGCGGACCCCATGTTCCGGTTCCAGATGTGGTATAGATAAAGGAATCTTGAAAACCCTTGAGACCATAGGCATAGGGATAAAAAAGATATACTAATAAATTCAAAGGTGGAATCTGGCCCCTGTGGGTATGGCCAGAAAGCTGCAAATCTACCCCCATTTCAGCCGCCTGATGAAACCCAACGGGTTGATGAATCAATAATATGTTAAACTGTTCTTTAGAACAGTCCTTTATTATTTTTTCAAGTCGCTGTTGAAGGCCGCCGAAACGGGAAACCCCCAAATCATCAATACCGATTAAATTGATCCCGTTGGCCAATTCATAGTATTGATCATTTAATAGTGTAATATCGGCAGCCTCAAGAAATTTAATAAAATTGTCTATTCCTTGATAATGCTCGTGATTTCCTGCAACAGCAAAGGTTCCATACCTGCTTTTTATGTTTTTCATAATAGGAGCAAATTTTTCTACTGCAGCGAAGCTGTCATCCACCAGGTCACCGGTTATAACCACGAAATCAGGCTTAAGCTGATTTATCTTTTCAACAATCCCCTTTAACCATGCTTCTGTAGTCATGGAGCCCAGATGTACATCTGAAAGCAATACCAAGGATGCCTTCTTACCCTTCAGCTTTTGATGGACGATGGGTACCCTTTTTATTTTAGGCCCCTTGGAAACATTGAGTAACGAAAGTAATATGAGAAACCCACTGATTCCAAAGGCAGCTCTGCCAGCAAGCTGCCGGCTAACCGGAACAAAAAACAATATGATATCCTTTAGCATAAATACAGTTAGTGAAATTGACAATACTCCCATCCAGGCGGCCCCCAGGTAGGATAGACCTGGAAGGTGTCGCTTTCTTTTTATAAGCTGAGTAATCAAATAGGCACCGCCCAGCAGCCAAAACAACAGCCTTAAGGCAATTAGGCCATATCCCTCAAATAGAAAGACCTGCGTCAAATTCCAATACAGGTAGTAATTCATTCCTCCATAGACAATTGCAAAAACACCAAAAAACAAAATATACTTTATTATTCGCTTAATCATAAGGTCCTCCAATCACTATCGATGTCAATTCAGTAGGCGAATTTATTTCCTATTGATCAATATTGCCTGTTTGACGGTAAATAATCAATTAAATTAAAGGGAATTAACCTAATTATAGCATTTTATTGGATTGATAGTTGATTTCATTTATTAATTTTATCTAAATTCTTGCTGTCAGTTTTCTCACCTAAAATAAACAGACACCCCGCCAAGGTGTCTATTAACGATATGGCTATAGTGAATGTAAATCTTCGTTATATTGATGAATCAGATTGGCGTACTTAAGGCATTGTAAATAGTTTTCTGCCCTGCAATGCAAACCGATCAAACAAGCATAGGCAGCTAATTCCTTGACGGTAATCTCCCTTTCGCCGATCAAATCTTCCAATCTGGTTAATTCTTCATAGGCCTTCTGCCTATTTCCCTGCTGAAGCTGTATGTCAATTAACAAACGATGAAGCTCCAGTCTAGTTTCAATGGAAACCTTTTCTTCTGCTGCGTAACCGATTCCTGCCTTAACCCGTTCAATTGCTTCTTGTATTTGGTTCAGTTCAACAAGGCATTTTGCTTCTTTATAAAGGAGTCTGGCCATGTTTTCTGGGGCCAATGATCTTCCGTATATCTGTGCTTGCTGTAAATATTGAAGACAGGTCTTCGTATCGCCATTCTTTTTATGTAATACCGCATAGTTTTCATTTACCTGCATATAAATTTCGGGTGTTAGCTTGTCAAATTTCGTCATAAGCTTGTCATAAAGCATACTGGCCCTTTCCATATTCCCTAAATCACGATGGGTATTGGCTTCAATCAATAACATTTCACTATAGCACTCATCTGAATAATAATTTAACTCTTTAAAATCATTTATTTTATTTAATATTTTGTCAAATCGTTTCAACCTACTATAACATAGGGTTTGATCAAGTAATAACTTCATTTTTTTCTTGGCCCCATACTCTACATTTCCCTCAGTGAGTAACTCGTAGGCCCGATCATAATATAACAGAGCCTGCTCATAAAGAGCCAGATGGTAATGACAGCTTCCAATTTGACAGTAGAGGGTATAGATATGATTTTGTTGATTTTCTCTAAGATAAAATCCGATCGCCTTTAAAAAGTCATCTAGTCCCTGATTATATTGTCCTCGATTATAGAAGAATTGTCCTCTTTCCCATAGTAAATAGGCTAAAGTACTTTCTAAATTCCAATGCCTGGACATTTTTATCAGATAATTAAAATCTGCTTTGATTTCTTCTTCGTTGTTTAAATCAGACTTTTTCAATATATATTGCACTTTCTTAAACTTTGCATGAATCATCTTTTCAGCCTGTTCTGTCTCTGACTCCATCAAATATTCAGGTGTTATTTTCTTGCCAAGATTTTTGTAATATTGATTTAATGCGTCGGCAATAATTAATGCCGCCTTATGGGTCAAGGGCCTTTTGTTGTTTTCGATCATGCTCACTAAGCTTCTAGTAATTTCTTCGTTGGTTAAATGATCCTGCCTTAAACCAATGCTCTTTCTCAAACGTTTAATTTTTTCACCTGGACTTAGAATCTCCACAAAGCATTCTTCCCCCTTTTCATAAAATTAACTGAAATTTTTCTTATTTGATTACAATTATACCATAAATATTTGTATTTTTTTACAAATTTGTATAAAAATCTAGTTTTTTTAGATGAAAAAAGAAAAGCACTTTCAAGTTATTGAAAATGCTTTGTTCTATTTCTTATACCCATCCTATTTTTATTGTCTAAAATTATAATCAACATCGATATTTTCCCATTAAATCAAGGTTTATCCAAAAATAATTAAATTTTGTTCAAATTTAAAATATGATAATGCTTCAGTAAAAGAAAAATCTCAATTTCCTTGCTTTACTTAATCAATAATAAACCTGTTTCATCAGTTTTAAAAATATTTTAAAGTCAACCCATTAAAGGTTATTTTAAAATTGAAAATATCGATATCTTTTTTTCTACTTTACCCTAACAGGAGGCCTTATCGGGTAGCGTAGAATTCCACTACCAAATTCTCTTGTATTTCTATTGGTATCTCATGCTTTTCGGGTATTTTAATAAGGATTCCAGCCTTTTTTTGGTGTTTCTTTTCAAGGTAGGGCAGACTCACAAAGCCAGCCTCTTGAAAATTTTCAGCAAACAGCTCTACATGCTTTGATTTTTCAGCCAGGGCGATTTCATCCCCTGCCTTTACTTCAAAGGACGGGCGGTCTACCTTATTTCCGTTAACGATAATATGGCCATGACTAACCATTTGTCTGGCTTGTCTGATGGATTTTGCAAAGCCCAATCGATAAACCAGGTTATCTAATCGACATTCCAGTAGCTTTAACAGGGCATCTCCAGTCATTTCCTGACTTTTTTTAGCCCCTTCGACATATCGTCTAAACTGCCTTTCCAAAACGCCGTAATAGGCCTTTAATTTTTGCTTTTCCAATAGCTGCCGCCCATAGGTGGAAAGCTTGCCATCTGCCCTGCTGCTTCCCTTGGTGGCCCGATTCATGGCCTTGGGGTGACCGTATACATTTACCCCCAATCTTCTGCATTGCTTAAATCTTGGGCCCTTCATATTTGCCATTGAATTCCTCCTTTCTAATTTAATATATATTTAAAGCATTGATAATGAATGTCATTTTCATTATTATTGTATACAATTTACGCTCATTTGTCAAGATTTCATTAATCAAGGCCGGGGATCCCCCGGCCTTTGAACTATTTTAATGCGATATCTTTTCGATAGATTTTGCCATTAAATTTGATTTTTTCCACTGCCCCATAGGCCTTTTTTCTGGCCGTCTCAATGGTTTCTCCTAATGCGGTGATTCCCAGCACTCGGCCCCCATTGGTTACCAGGCACCCATCCTTTAGCTGTGTTCCAGCATGAAAAACCACAAGATCCTCTTCATCCTCGACCATTTCAATAGGAAGCCCCTTCTGGTATTCCTTGGGATACCCACCGGAGGCTAAGACGACACAAACCGCCGCTGTCTCATGCCACTGAATAGGCAGCTCATTCAAACGATCCTGAAGCATATGCTGAAAGATTACCACCAGATCTGTTTTAAGCCTGGGAATAACCACCTGGGTTTCGGGGTCGCCAAAGCGTACATTATATTCCAGTACCTTTGGCCCCTTTGTGGTTAACATCAAGCCCACAAAGAGAATTCCCCTGAAGTCCATCCTTTCTGCCTGGATTCCCTTCAGGGTGGGTATCAGTATGGCCTTTTCCACCTGCTTAGCCACCTCTTGCGTATAGCTGTAACTAGGAGAATAGGTGCCCATGCCCCCAGTATTGGGCCCCTGGTCTCCATCATAAATTCGTTTATGGTCTTGGCTGCTGACCATAGGGACAATAGTTTTTCCGTCCACAAAGCAAAGAATTGAGGTTTCGGTTCCCTCTAAAAACTCCTCTAAAACCACCTGCTGTCCAGCCTGACCAAAAATCTTCCTTGTCAATATATCTTCTAAGGCCCCTTGGGCTTCTTCCTGACTCTGGCAAATGATTACTCCTTTTCCTGCCGCCAGTCCATCGGCCTTCACCACCACCGGCAGAGAAAAATCCTTTAGGGCTTCCAGTCCCCCTTGAAGGCTGCTTACCTTTTTATATTTGGCAGTGGGAATTTTATAACGCTCCATAAATTCCTTTGAAAAGGCCTTGCTGCCCTCCAGACGGGCCCCATGGGCAGTTGGACCGATAATATTTAACCCGGCCGACCTAAAGGAGTCAACAATTCCCGACACCAGGGGAAGCTCCGGTCCGACAATCGTCATATCGATTCCTATTTCCCGGGAAAATTCGACCAGAGACATAATTTCCTCGGGATTAATATTGACACATTTTGCAAGCCTGGCTATGCCAGGATTCCCTGGGGCACAGTAAATATCCGTTATCAGAGGGCTTTGCTTGAGCTTCCAGACCAGGGCATGCTCCCTGCCCCCGCCACCAATCACCAGTATTTTCATCCTATCACCCGCCTCGCTTCCATTTTATAACATAATGTCAATCAAACTGAGGTTTTTTCACCGTTTAGTGCTTAAAATGTCTCATGCCCGTAAAGACCATGGCGATCCCTGCCTCGTTACAGGCCTCTATGGACTGCTGGTCTTTAACAGAGCCCCCAGGTTGAATGATAGCCCTAATGCCAGCCTTAACTGCGGCATCGACACAATCCCTAAAGGGAAAAAAGGCATCTGAGGCTAAAACGCTGCCCTCTAGGGAATGCTGAGACTGCCGGAGGGCATTTTCAAGGGCCCAAATTCGGCTTGTTTGCCCCGGACCAATGGCCAGGGTCTGCTGATTTTTTACAATGACGATGGCATTGGATTTAATATGCTTGACAACCTTAAAGGCAAATTCCAAATCATTTAGCTCCTGGGCCGAGGGAGAACGGTCTGTCACCGTTTCACAGCCTGCCATTAGGGAGGCGTCCGAATTTTGTATTAACAGCCCACCGGCCACCCGTTTCAGGTCGTAATCTCTCCCATTGATCTGATCAATATTGTCTAATTGCAGCAGCCGTAGGTTTTTCTTTTCTTGAAATACCGCCAGGGCTTCGGCTGTAAAGCTGGGGGCAATAATTACCTCTAAAAATACCATTTTCATGGCCTCGGCCGTTTGTTTGTCGATTTCCCGATTAACAGCAATGATTCCCCCGAAAATGGACAGGGAATCGGCTTCATAGGTCCTTTGATAGGCCTCATATATGGTGTCTCCTGACGCTACACCACAAGGGTTTGTATGCTTTACAGCCACCACAGTGGGCTCGCTGAATTCCTTTAAAAGCTGTAGGGCCCCATTGACATCGTTAATGTTATTAAAGGACAGCTCCTTTCCCTGGAGCTGCCTGGCATCGGCCAGGGTACCGGGCCTTCGCAGTACATCCTGATAAAAGGCCCCCTGCTGGTGAGGATTCTCACCATAGCGCAGATTCTGCACCCTTTCATAGGTTAGGGTCAGGGTTTCTGGAAACTCAACATCATTTCTGCTCAAATAGCTTGCGATCATGGTGTCGTAATGGGCGGTATGCTGAAAGACCTTTTTGGCCAGCTCATAACGGGTTTCTAAGGTGGTATGGCCCATTTCTCCCAGCTCTGCCAATACCTTGCCGTAATCCTCAGGATTCACCACCACCGTTACATCCTGGTAATTTTTAGCCGCCGACCGGAGCATGGCGGGGCCTCCAATATCAATATTTTCGATGGCCTCCTCCTGGGTTACACCGGGCTTTAATATGGTTTCCTTAAAGGGATATAGATTGACCACGATTAGATCAATGGGTTCAATATCCATTTTCTTAAGGGTTTCCATATGGGCTTCATTATCCCGGATAGCCAAAATCCCTCCATGGATGGCTGGATGCAGAGTCTTTACCCTGCCATCCAGGCACTCAGGAAAGCCAGTTGCCTCCGACACATCCATCACCGATACCCCCGCTTCCCTCAGCAGTTTGGCTGTTCCACCGGTGGATAAAAGTGATACTCCCATTTCCTCCAGGGCTTTAGCCAGCTCCACCATTCCCCGCTTATCTGATACACTAAGTAATGCTCGTCTAATCATCACTTCACCCTCTTTTCTTTAATCAAAACTTTATTTTGTTCTATCTGTAATTTCCCCTGGGCAAACAGCTGTACGGCCCTGGGTAAAATTTCATGCTCAACCGCCAGCACCTTTTTCTGAAGTAGCACGGCATCATCCTGAAAGTCGACTGCTACGGTTTGCTGTAGAATGATTGGGCCACCGTCGGTTTCTTCGTTGACGAAATGCACCGTTGCCCCCGAAACCTTCACCCCCCGTTCTATGGCCGCCTGATGAACCCGTATACCATAATAGCCCTTACCCGAAAAGCTTGGCAAAAGGGAGGGATGAATATTTATGATTTTATTTTGAAAGGCCTCAATAACCCCCTTCGATAGGATTTCAAGATAGCCCGCCAAAACCACCAAATCGATTGATTTTTCCCTCAATTGCTTTAATAGGGCCCCTTCCCTTTGAGATGGCCCGGGATAACTTTTTCGATCAATTACAGCAGTTTCGATTCCCGCCGCCCTGGCCCGCTCAAGGCCATAGGCCTGGCTGTTGCTGGAAATAACCAGACTTACCTGTCCATTAATTTTCCCCGCCTTAATATGGTCAAGCAAGGCCTGAAGGTTACTGCCGCCCCCCGATATCAGTACCGCAATTCTTATTCCCGGCATAGCATCACCTGTCCATCCCCTTCAACGATTTGACCAATAATTTCTGCTGCCTCCCCCTGGCCTCTGATGATTTCCAGGGCCCCTTCTGCATCCTGCTGCCTTACAACTGCCATCATGCCGATTCCCATATTAAAGGTTTTGTACATTTCCCCTTCATCTATCTTTCCCTTTTCCTGAATCAATTGAAATATCTGTGGAATTTCCCAGGTACCCAGTTGAATGGCAGCCGTTACATTGCCGGGTAAAATCCTTGGTACATTCTCATAAAAGCCTCCCCCGGTGATATGGACAAGGCCCTTTACGTTTATTTCCTTAATCAATTCCAATACTGGTTTTACATAGATTTTCGTGGGCGTCAGCAATACTTCCCCAAGGCTTTTTGAAAAGCCAGGCGGCTGATCTTCAATAGTCATGCTCAGCTCCTGGAAGAAAAGCTTTCTGACAAGGGAGTAGCCGTTACTATGGAGCCCGCTGGAGGCAATACCAATGATGACATCCCCCGCTTCTATGTCGGCCCCTGTTATGATTTTAGCTTCGTCTACAATTCCCAGGGCAAAGCCCGCCACATCGTATTCCCCTTCGGGATAAAAGCCAGGCATTTCTGCCGTTTCTCCCCCAATTAAAGCACAACCTGCCAGTTGGCACCCCCGGGCAATTCCCCCAACAATTTCTGCTGCCCTTTCTGCCTGAAGCCTTCCAGATGCGATATAATCAAGAAAAAACAACGGCTTGGCCCCTTGGCAGAGAATATCATTAACACACATGGCTACACAATCCTGACCAATGGTATCGTGGCGACCCGTCATAAAGGCCAGCTTTAGCTTAGTGCCCACGCCATCGGTTCCAGCCACCAAGACCGGTGACCTTAGGCCGGTTAAATCGGGCTTAAAGAGGCCCCCAAAGCCCCCTAACCCCGTCAATACGCTTTTATTGAAGGTGGCCTTTACATGCTGCTTCATTAATTCCACTGCCCTTTGTCCCTCTTCTACATCTACGCCCGCATCTCGATAGGTTAATCCATCCATTAGTGCCCGCTCCCTTCTAACCTTTCAAATACCTGCCTTGGCTTTCCCGCTGGTACCTCCAGGGGATAATCACCGTTAAAGCATGCCGTACAAAAATGGGCTGCCGGAAGACCAGTAGCCTGAATTAAGCCTGGCAGGCTGATAAAGCCCAGGCTGTCGGCCCCTATGGCTCTTCTTATTTGCTCTACTGTTTTAATGGCGCCTATCAGTTGGTTTCGATCAGGGGTATCAATACCGAAATAGCAGCCATAGGCCACCGGCGGCGAGCTGACCCGAACGTGAACCTCCTTGGCACCGGCCCGTCTTAGACTGCTGACAATCTGTTTACTGGTGGTACCCCGTACAATGGAATCGTCAATCATGACAATTCGTTTTCCGACCACATTTTGCTTTAGGGGATTCAGTTTTAATCTAACGGCCATTTCCCTGAGGGATTGCTCTGGCTGGATAAAGGTTCTCCCCACATACCGATTTTTGATCAAGCCCTCACCATAGTCAATTCCTGCCGCCTCAGCATAGCCAACCGCCGAAGGAATCGAGGTGTCAGGTACCGCCACCACCACATCGACCTCTGCCGGATGCTCCTTAGCCAATACCCTTCCTGCATTTTTTCTGGCCTGATATACGCTGACCCCATCTACTATGCTGTCGGGTCTGGCAAAATAGATATATTCAAAAATACAAGAGGCCCTTCTTTCTGTCTGAAGCTGTTTGATGGTCATACCCTTTTCGTTAATTGTCACAATTTCCCCCGGGGCCACATCTCGAATAAATTCTGCCCCGAGGATATCCAGGGCACAGCTTTCAGAGGCCAATACATAGCCAGCCTCCAGTCTGCCAATACAGAGGGGCCTCAGGCCCAATGGGTCTCGAACCCCGACTAGCCCCTCCTCGGTCATTACCACCAGGGCATAGGCACCCTTCACCAGCTCCATGGTTCGTTCAATGGCATATTGAATCCCTTCGTTGCTGTAACGGGCAATCAGATTCACCAAAACCTCACTGTCAATGGAGGTTTGGAAAACCACACCGTCGTCCTCCAGTCGTCTTCTTAATAGGGAGGCATTGACCAAATTACCATTGTGGGCCAGGGCAATACTGCCGCCTCGATAACGTACCACCAGGGGCTGGGCATTTTCCACGTAGCTTTCCCCCGTTGTGGAATAGCGAACATGGCCAATGCCTATATGCCCGGGCAGCCGATTAAAGCTGTCATCGTTAAAGACCTCCGGCACCAGACCCATGGCCTTATGATAATGGGTTCTGAGGCCGTCATTGGTGGCGATTCCCGCACTTTCCTGCCCCCGGTGCTGCAGGGCATACAATCCATAATAGATCATTTTAGAGATGTTATCCTTACGACTGTGATAGATTCCCACCACGCCACATTCCTCTTTTAATTTGTCTAATTGGTTTCCATGATACATTGCAAAGCCCCTCTCCAAGCCTGCTCCATTTCTTTAACCGGCAAATTCACCACTTCTTCATGATTAATGGTAATTTTTAAATGCTCACCTTTAACGCTGCCCAGCAGCTGATAAGGAATTTGATGATCCCTTAGCTTCTCCTCCAGTTTCTTCAGGTCTTGGGTCTTGATGGTTATGACAAATCGAGACTGACTTTCGGAAAACAGCGCTTCATCTCTTCTAAGGACTGTGACAATATTGATTTCTGCCCCCAGCCCATGGCCCATGGCAGCTTCTGCCAGGGCCACCGCCAGCCCTCCATCACTTATATCATGGGCCGAGGTCACCACCCCTGCCTCAATGGCTTCTAACAAAAGATTCTGAACCCTTTTTTCCAGGGCCAGATTTAAATGGGGTATCCGCCCCCCTTCAATTCCATGGATCTGAGCTAAATATTCACTTCCACCGATTTCAGCCCTGGTTTCCCCCAGCATCAGCACCAGGTCCCCCGCTTCCTTGAATGCAGCTGTACAAGCCTTTCTTACATCTTCAATGACGCCAACCATCCCGATAATGGGGGTTGGGTATATGGCCTCCTGCTCTGTTTCGTTATAGAAGCTGACATTTCCGCTGATAACGGGGGTATCCAGCTCCCGGCAGACTTCGCTGATTCCCATAACCCCTTCTCGAAACTGCCAGTAACGATCTGCCCTCTCGGGATTACCAAAGTTTAAGCCATCGGTAATGGCAAGGGGTCTGCCTCCGCTGGCAACAATGTTTCTGGCAGCCTCTGCCACAGCAATTTTACTGCCTTCCCTTGGATTCAAATAGCAGTAACGGCTGTTACAATCAGTGGTGAGGGCAATTCCCCTGTTGGTATCAGGGATTCTTAACACGGCTGCATCGGAACCGGGTTTCACCACGGTATTGGTTCTGACCATGTGGTCATATTGCCGATAAATCCACTCTCTGCTGGCCAGGTTGGGGGAGGTTAAAAGCTTTAGCAGTACAGGATTATAGTCATGGGGTTCTGTTATCGTAGATAAGTTAATATGCTGCTTTTCATAGAAATAGGCCGGTACCTCATAATCCTGCTCATATTTGGGAGCCCCCGAGGAATCCAGGCTGGCCGCCGGCATGTCTCCTACCACCTGATCTCCCTCTTTAATAATAAGCCGGTTGTTATCGGTTACCTTCCCGATGATTACACCATGCAGGCCCCATTTCTCCACAATCTTTTGAACCTCAGGCTCTTTTCCCTTCTTAACGATCAACAGCATCCTCTCCTGGGATTCAGAAATCATCACCTCAACGGGCAACATTCCCCGTTCCCGGCGGGGCACCTTCAGTACATCAATTTCCATTCCGCCTTCCCCCCGGGTGGCGGTTTCGCAGCAGGCTGAGGCTAAGCCGGCTGCTCCTAAATCCTGAATGCCTACAATATAATCAGTTTTCAGCAGCTCAAGGCAGGCTTCCATCAGTAGCTTCTCCATAAAGGGGTCCCCCACCTGAACGGCAGATTTCTTTTCCTCTGATTCCTCTGTCAGCTCTACAGAGGCAAAGCTGGCTCCCCCCATGCCGTCACGGCCGGTGGCAGCCCCGACATACATTACGGAGTTGCCTACCCCGGAGGCATTGCCCCGATGAATTTGATCATGCTGGATGATTCCCACACACATGGCATTGACCAGGGGATTACCATTATAGGAATGGTTAAAATACACTTCCCCTCCGACGGTGGGAATACCGATGCAGTTACCATAGCCTGCGATTCCCGCCACCACTCCGTCTAATAGGTACTGCACTCGCCGATTATTTTCAATGTCTCCAAACCGCAGTGAATTCAAAAGGGCAATAGGCCTTGCCCCCATGGCAAATATATCTCGAATAATTCCCCCTACCCCTGTGGCCGCCCCCTGATAGGGCTCAATGGCAGAGGGGTGGTTATGGCTTTCAATTTTCATGGCAATGGCTAAATTGTCACCTATATCTACAATTCCTGCATTTTCACCGGGCCCCTGTAAAACCCTGGGGCCACTGGTGGGAAAATGCTTGAATAAGGCCCTTGAATGCTTATAGCTGCAATGCTCCGACCACATTACACCATACATATTCAGCTCTAATTCATTGGGGGTACGCCCTAGGAAATTGATGATTTTTTGATATTCTTCCTGGGTTAAGCCCACTAATTCATAGGGTTTACTCATTTTTATAGCCTCCTTCTAAATAGTTCAGAATGGACTGAAAAAATCCCTTTCCGTCTTCGTTTCCCAGAAGGGCTTCACAGGCCCTTTCGGGGTGGGGCATCATTCCCAGTACATTGCCTTGCCGATTACAAATTCCTGCAATATTGTTCATGGAACCATTTGGATTTTCAGCATAGGTAAACACAATTTGATTGTTGTCCGCCAGTTGTTGAAGCACTTCCTCCTCTGCCACATAGTTGCCTTCTCCATGGGCAATGGGAATTTGAATCAGTTGGTGGGCCCTATAGCCATTGGTAAAGGGGGTTTGATTGTTTTCTACCTTTAGGGTAACTGTATCGCATATAAACTTTAGATTTTGATTTCTAACCAAGGCCCCCGGCAAAAGACCCATTTCCGTTAATATTTGAAATCCGTTGCAAATCCCCACCAGCAGCTTTCCCTGCTGGGCATGAAGCCGAACAGTATCCATTACCTTCGAGAAGCCCGCGACAGCACCGCACCTTAAATAGTCGCCATAGGAAAAGCCTCCCGGCAATATTAAGCAATCATAATGACCCAATTCTGCTGTATCGTGCCAGATATATTCCACCTCCTGGCCAAAGACATCCTTTAGGGCCCGGTAGCAATCTATATCACAGTTGGAACCTGGAAAAACAATTATACCAAATCTCATCTTTTAGCCTCCTACCTCCTGCACGGATTGTTAAAATTTATGCATTATAAAGCTGCCAGCAACCTTATTCCAGCTCAATTTGATAAGCTTCTATTACCGTGTTAGCCAACAGTTTTTCACACATTTCCCTCACCTGTATCTGGGCCTCTTCCTTTGAAAGGCCCTTCAGGTTTAATTCAATCAGCTTACCGATTCTGACCTCTTCCACATTACCATAGCCCATCTTGCTAAGGGCCCCTTGAATGGCTGTGCCCTGGGGGTCAGCAATGCTTTTTTTCAATGTAACGTACACCTTTGCCTTCATTTTCCATTCCTCCTACTGATTTAGTCGACGCAATACCTCTTGGTAGGCCTCCTCTACGGCCCCTAAATCCCTTCTGAAACGATCCTTGTCCAGCTTTTCACTGGTATGGGAATCCCATAGCCTGCAGGTGTCGGGAGAAATTTCATCTGCCAGGATAATCCGATTCTGATAGCGACCAAATTCTAATTTGAAGTCCACCAGAATCAACCCCCTAGAGCGGAAAAAATGCCCCAGAAAATCATTTATTTTTAAGGCCGTTTCCCTTATTTCTGCAATTTCCTCCCCTGTGGCCAGTCCCAGGGCCAGGGCATGGTCGTCGTTAATTAGGGGATCACCCAGGTCATCATTTTTATAACAAAGCTCCAGCACTGGTTTTGTCAGCTTTTCACCTTCCTTAAGGCCTAGACGCTTGGCCATGGAGCCGGCGGTAATATTACGAACAATTACCTCCAGAGGGACGATTTCCACTGCCCTTACAGCCATTTCCCGCTGGTTTAACAGGGCAATAAAATGATTTTCAATACCTGCCGCTGTCAGTTCCTTGAATAGAATAGCCGACATTTGATTGTTTACTCTGCCCTTATCGACGATGGTGCCCTTTTTTTCACCATTAAAGGCAGTGGCATCATCCTTATAGGAAACAATCAATTGGTCAGGATAATTGGTTTTAAAGACCTTTTTAGCCTTACCTTCATAGAGCATTTCTTGTTTTTCCAGTTCCATCATGATAAACCTCCCCTATTTCTACTTCATTAAGCCCTTGTCATGTGCTCCAGGTATTGTTGATAGCCCTGGCTGGTTAATTTGTCAGCCTTGTCTTCTACCATTTCCCGAAGCCCCTTCCGATAGGCAATGAGTCTTTTCTTTAATTCAAAATCCTCAACAGCTAATATTTGAGCTGCCAGAATTCCCGCATTTTTTGCTCCATTAATGGCCACTGTGGCCACCGGTATGCCCGGGGGCATTTGGACGATAGAATAGAGAGAATCTAATCCATCAAGCTGTCTGCCCTTGACGGGGACACCGATCACCGGCAGGGGGGTTAGTGAGGCGGTCATACCAGGCAGGTGGGCGGCCCCTCCGGCCCCGGCAATAATGACCTTGATTCCCCTCTGATCTGCTTCCCGGGCATATTGATAGAGGGCCTCCGGTGTTCTATGGGCCGAAATGATTCGGCATTCAAAGGGTACTTCAAGGGCTTCCAGCAGCCCACAGGCTTCCTTCATAACCGGTAAATCTGAATCACTTCCCATAATAATTCCAACCACTGGCTTCATACTATTCCTCCTTAATGGCTCCTGTTATCTTAACCGTTGATTTTAACCCTTCTGCAAGGGATCTAGCTTCTTCCAGGGTATCGGCCAAAATATTGATATGGCCCATCTTTCTTTGGGGTCTTGTTTCTTTTTTGCCGTAATAATGCAGATACACCCCTGGAAGCCTGAGGGCTTCTTTAAGGCCTGTTACACTACCCTGCCCATGATATTTTTGGGCCCCCAGCAGGTTTAACATGACACAGGGACTAATCAGCTTCGTATCACCCAGGGGCAGGGCCAATAGGGCCCGAAGCTGCTGCTGAAATTGGGAGGTTCGACAGGCCTCAATGGTAAAGTGCCCTGAATTATGGGTTCGGGGCGCAATTTCATTGACCAAAATTTTCCCATCGGCCAGCACAAACATCTCTATACAAAAGAGCCCAGCCCCATCAAAATGCTTCATGACCTCCCTGACAATTTTTTGGGCCTGCTCCTGGGTGCAGGGGGAAATTTCAGCCGGTACCAGGGTTTCATGTAATATATTGTCTTTATGAATATTTTCTGCCAGGGGAAACACCTTGATTTCTCCGTCCCATCCCCTGGCTGCAATGGCTGAAATCTCTTTGACAAAGGGAACATATTTCTCTGCCATAAGGGAATCCCGGCCAGCTCCCATCAATTGATAGGCTGTTTCAATGGAGATTTCCCTATGGAGCAGAAGGTTTCCCCTTCCGTCATAGCCGCCTCTTCGCTTTTTTAGTAGCAGCGGAAGGCCCCATTTTCCGACAATCTCCTTTAAATCCTCTACAGCATTAATCTCCTGAAAGGCCCCTACCGGAATACCATGGCCTTTTAAAAAATTCTTTTGCTTTAATTTGTCCTGTATAAGGATTAGGGTACCGGGTTTGGGTAGGATGATGTGTCCTTCCTCTGCCAGCTTTTCCAGCATTTCACCGTCTATGTGCTCGAATTCGTAAGTAATAATATCACTATTTTCAGCCAGCCGCTTAAGTCCTTCTGCATCATAATAGTCTGCCTGTATAAATTGATCAGCAAGGGAGGCCCCAGGGCAATCCCCATCGGGGTCCAATACAACAAATGTTATTCCCATCTTTTTTCCCTCAAGGATTAACATTTTTCCCAGCTGGCCTCCCCCAATGATTCCTATGGTTTTTGGTTGATCATTACAATTCATCTAGCTGTTTTCCTCCCATTGCTTCAATTTTCAATAAACTCAGGTTAAGAAAAGCAGCTAAGAAAATCTTAGCTGCTTTATGAAGTTTGTACTGATTAATGGGGTAATATGGTGAATCTTAGCACAAAGAGAATTGACAGAATAAACAGGGTTGGATGCACTTCTTTTAGTTTGCCTGTAAAGGTTTTAGTCAGGCAATAGAAAATGATTCCGAAGGCAATACCGTTGGCTATACTGTAGGTAAAGGGCATCATGGCAATGGTAAAGAAGGCAGGCATGGCCTCTGTAAAATCATCAAAGTTTATTTTGGTAACAGCTCCCATCATCAATACCCCTACAATAATCAAGGCAGGCGCTGTGGCGGCACTGGGCACCACCAGGGCCAAGGGTGCTGCAAAGATGGCTAAAATAAACAAGATTCCTGTGGTAACAGATGTAAGGCCTGTTTTTCCCCCTTCTGAAACACCGGCTGCAGATTCTACAAAGGTAGTGACGGTTGAAGTACCCAGTATAGCTCCGGCAGTTGTTGCAATGGCATCGGCCAAGAGGGCCTTATCCATATTGGGAAGCTTACCCTTTTCATCAAGCATACCCGCTTTTTGACCTGTTCCAATGAGGGTACCAATGGTGTCAAACATATCGACAAGACTGAAGGAAATTACCACTGTCGCAACACTGGTTAGGGCCCCTACAACTCCAGCTTCACCTATTTTTAACAGACCTGGAAAATCCATTTTAAAGAGGGTTGGGGTAATATCTAAGGAAAACTTGGATAGCTGGGTATTAGTTACACCCATGGGGATTCCAATAATGGTTGTGACAATGATTCCGATCAGCATTGCCCCCTTAACACCCTTGGCCATTAAAATACCAGTAAGAATTAATCCGATTACTGCCAGAATTACTGCTGGCTCTTGAAAACGGGCCAGTTCCACAAGGGTGGCTTCGCTGGAAACAACAATACCTGCATTTTTAAATCCGATTAGTGCAATAAACAATCCGATACCGCCGCCAATGGCATGCTTTAAGGAATTAGGAATTGCTTCTACAATCGCCTCTCTGGCTCCGGTTACTGTTAAAATAATAAATAAGATTCCTGAAATAAAAATTGCTGCTAGGGCTTGCTCCCAGCTATAGCCCATACCTATTACCACACCGAAGGTGAAAAAGGCGTTTAATCCCATTCCTGGTGCCTGGGCAAAGGGTAAATTGGCATAGAGCCCCATAACTAATGTACCAATTGCAGCTGAAATACAGGTGGCCATAAATACCGCATTAAAATCCATTCCTGTCAAAGCCAGCATCTCTGGATGAACAAATAAAATGTAGGCCATAGTAATAAATGTTGTAATACCTGCAATAATTTCTGTTTTTACATCTGTTTTGTTTTCTGATAGCTTAAAATATGAATCTAAGCCTGAAAGTGATTTTTCCTGAGCCACAAAACATCCTCCTTTGTTTAAATTTATAAAATAAAGCCCGGATGGATAGGCACCCTTTATATAAGTGAAACCTATCCGTCCGGGCTTTTATCCCCTCGGTGTAGCATTTAAAATGCCTGTACCGCTCGGACCAAACCACTAGCAGCAATGAGGTCTGGAACCCTAGGTACACTTTCACCCATAGTAGAATAATTTACGGTTATTCTGTAGAGACTGTCGAACCATATTATCGACATTATACGAGCTATCTATGCAGTTTTATTTTTTATTACGAAATAATCATAACAAATTTCATCCGGTCGGTCAATATTTTTTCGAATATTTTTAGTTAAATTAAGTTAATTAATTTGTACTTATACATACATTAAGCCTATATCAACCTTATATAGTTCGTGTTTTTCGCCACATCTGGACTATTATTCCCATTCCACCGTTGCCGGGGGCTTTGAAGTAATGTCGTACACAATTCGATTGACACCTTCTACTTCATTGACAATTCTTCTGGACATGCTTTCCAGGACATCAAAGGGGATTCGGGCCCAGTCGGCCGTCATGGCATCGGAGCTGGTGATGGCCCGAATTCCCACTGTGTGGGCATAGGTCCTTTCATCTCCCATGACACCAACACTTTTAATATCTGGCAAGACGGCAAAGTATTGCCAAATTTCTCTATCGAGGCCTGCCTTTTTAATTTCCTCCCGCACAATGGCATCAGCCTCTCGAACAATCTCCAGCTTTTCTTCGGTAATTTCTCCTAATACTCTAACCGCCAGACCTGGCCCCGGGAAGGGCTGTCTCCAGACGATTTCCTCAGGCAGCCCCAGCTCAGTACCCACTTCTCTGACCTCATCCTTAAACAGATATTTAAAGGGTTCAATCAGATCAAATTCCATATCCTCTGGCAAACCGCCCACATTATGATGACTTTTAATGACCGAGGCGGTATCTGTTCCGCTCTCAATGATATCGGGGTACAGGGTTCCCTGTACAAGGAAGTCCATCTCCCCTAGCTTACGGGCCTCTTCCTCAAATAGCCTGATAAATTCCTCGCCAATAATTTTTCGTTTTTTTTCAGGATCAGTAACCCCCTTAAGCTTTCTAAGGAATCGATCTTTGGCATTGACTCGAATAAAATTGATTTTAAACTGGTTTTTAAAAATATCCTCTACCCAATCTCCTTCGTCCTTTCTCAGTAGCCCATGATCGACGAAAACACAGGTTAAATTATCACCAATGGCTTGATGTACCAAAACCGCCGCAACAGAGGAATCGACTCCACCCGATAGGGCACAAAGTACCTTTCTGTCACCTACCTTGGCCTGGATTGCTTTAATTTCCTCTGCAATATAGTTTTTCATCGTCCAGCTTCCACTGAGACCACAAATTTCGTATAAGAAATTCCGAATTAACGCTTTACCCCCTTGGGTATGCTCTACCTCTGGGTGGAATTGTACAGCATACAGGTCTTTGTACTGATCCTCCATGGCTGCCACAGGGCAATCCTGGGTAGAGGCGGTTACGCTGAATCCTTCGGGGGCCCGTTCAATAAAATCCGTGTGGCTCATCCAGCAAACTGAATTTTCTTCAATTCCCTTAAATAATGGTGATGCTGTTTTGATTTCTAAGGTGGTTTTGCCATATTCTCTGTTTTTGGCACGATTTACCTTCCCCCCCAGAAATTCTGCCATTAGCTGCCCCCCGTAGCAAATTCCCAGAATTGGAATTCCTAACTGAAGGATGTCGGGGTCACACTTGGGAGCCCCTTCTCCATAGACACTGGCGGGACCACCTGTAAAGATAATACCCTTGGGGGATTTTGCCTTGATTTCCTGAGCAGAAATCTTGTAGGGAACAACCTCGCAATATACATTGAATTCCCTAACTCGACGGGCGATTAACTGGTTATATTGTCCACCAAAATCTAATATCAATATCAATTCATTATTCATGCTTTCCATCCTTTCGGCATTCCTTATTCATTTACGCTGTAATTGGGTGCTTCCTTTGTTATGCTGATATCATGAGGATGGCTTTCCTTAAGGCCTGCTCCTGTAATTTTAATAAATTTGCCGTTTTCCTGTAGATCTTTGATGGTTTTGGAACCACAATAGCCCATTCCGGCCCTCAAGCCTCCCATTAATTGATAGATGGTATCTTTAATAGGACCCTTGTAAGGAACCTTTCCTTCGACGCCTTCGGGTACCAGCTTTTGATTTTCTTCCTGAAAATAGCGGTCTTTGCTTCCTTT
Organism: uncultured Clostridiaceae bacterium; assembly: GCA_965652145.1. Classification (GTDB taxonomy): domain Bacteria; phylum Bacillota; class Clostridia; order Peptostreptococcales; family Natronincolaceae; genus CBFGTV01. The sequence goes on along the minus strand of CBFGTV010000007.1, from coordinate 34,467 downwards.
TTGCATGGCTGCAATGGAGCCCATTCCCCGATAGGATTTGAAGCTTCTTCCTTTATAGATGATGGTTTCCCCTGGGCTCTCTTCTGTTCCAGCAAAGAGGGAACCTATCATAACAACACTGGCTCCAGCGGCAATGGCCTTTGGAATGTCTCCTGAATACTTGATTCCACCATCGGCTATAATGGGTACCTCGTAGGACTTGGCAGCCATGGCACAATCATAAATAGCTGTAACCTGGGGTACACCAATACCGGCCACCACCCTGGTGGTACAGATGGAGCCCGGGCCAATTCCCACCTTAATGGCATCAGCACCAGCTTGAATTAAATCTACAGTCGCCTCGGCGGTCGCCACATTTCCAGCAATCACCTGAAGATCTGGATATTTTTCCTTAATGCTTCTAACAGCCTCAATCACCCCTTTAGAATGACCATGGGCTGTATCGACCACAATGACATCTACCTTGGCATGACTCAGGGCTGCCACCCTTTCCTTCAGATCCTTGGTGACACCCACCGCAGCCCCCACCAGTAGTCTTCCTTGATGATCCTTGGCGGAATTGGGATATTTGATGGCTTTTTCAATGTCTTTGATGGTGATTAGACCCTTTAGCATTCCCTCCTGGTCGACAATGGGCAGCTTCTCAATTTTATGGGTCATTAAAATTTCCTGGGCCCTTTCCATGGTGATTCCCTCTGGGGCTGTAACTAAATTATCCTTGGTCATGACCTCTCCAATGGGTCGATGATAGTTGGACTCAAAACGAATATCTCGATTGGTTATAATTCCTACTAATTTGCCCTTTGTTGTAATGGGTACACCAGAAATGTGGTACCTTTCCATTAATTCCAGGGCATCGGAAATAATATGCTCAGGACTTAGGAAAAAAGGGTCCACAATAACGCCATGCTCGCTTCTTTTAACCTTATCTACCTCCAAGGCCTGTTCCTCTATGGTCATGTTTTTGTGGATAATACCGATTCCACCCTCCCGGGCAATGGCAATGGCCATCTTCCCCTCAGTCACCGTATCCATACCAGAGCTTATCAAGGGAATATTGAGTTTAATTGTTTTTGTCAAATTGGTGCTGGTTTCTACCTGATTTGGTAAAACCTCAGACTTGGCCGGTATTAACAGTACATCATCAAAGGTTAATCCTTCCTTTACTAGCTTGCCCTCCATCATCGGTATTCCTCCTTATCATTTTCTGCTTCTTTTTATTATTTTTCAACAGCTTTTTATCATACATGCCTCTTGAAAACCCCAGGTAAAAATTAAAATGCTGAAGTTAAATAAATAAACAGAAAGGCTGTATGATAAATCCACTGTAAATGAGTGAAAATATCATACAGCCTTTAAGCAAAAAACAGGCCTAAACAGGCGTCGCTGAATAAAGCCCTTAAAAGACAGATCGTATAATATATTTCACCCATAGTCAAATGATTTACGGTCATTTGGTAGATACTTCCGATCCATATTATCGGCATTATATGAGTGGTTCGATTAAATTGTTATAACTAAATTATCAGAAGCCCCCGACCTTGTCAAGCAAAAACAGACAACTTTTTCAGTACTTTTCATTGTTCCAAATACATGGAAAATTCCGAATTCTCTACCCAACTGAATTAAAGTGATGTCTTTGTGTCAAAGACATGGTAAAGCTGCACCTTTAGATATGCTTTTAACTCAGTAATGAGCTTAAAAAAATAGAAGCCTGGTGAAATAAAATTCATCCACCAAGACCCCTATCTATTTTTCCGTTACATTAAGATCATTTGTTTTTTTCTTCAGTTCTTTTAATGAATTTATCCAGTTGAATAATATATCGCTGATGGGTTCCTTCTCCGATTTTTTCCTTTTCGTCAAAGGCCTCAATGATAAAGGTCAGCTTTTTCCCCTCTATGGCTGTCAGCTCTGCAGTGGCATAAACCTTCATACCCACAGGGGTTGCCGCCAAATGCTTCACATCCAGATGACTGCCAACGGTGGCAAAGCCATGGGGCAGATGGGGGTCTACAGCCTTTAAAGCTGCCCCTTCCATGATTCCAATCATCATGGGGGTTGCAAAGACCTTCACGCCTCCGCTGCCAAAGGACTCAGCCGTATCCTTTTCCTGAACCTCTATTTCTAACCTTGCCTTCATTCCGATTTGTAGATTAAAATCCAAAATTAATCACCTCAACTTTAGTATTGAATAAGAAAATCCCTGTCATTTTAACCCAAAGCCATGATTTGGCTCATTTCCTTAAGCCGCTGTATAATAGGAAGCTTTTGTGTACATAATTTTTCGCAGGCACCACAGGCGATGCATTCAGCTGGACTGGCATCGGTTTCCTTTACTCTGCCCCGTTCCCTCTGCCACTTCAAATGATGCTTCATTCGTTCTTCTGAATCCAGCATCATTAAATTATAGGCCTCAAGATAGCTGTCTATTTTAATCTTCTTGGGGCATTTCAAGCAATAGCCACAGGTGGTACAAAGGTTATTGATACCCTTGCCAATCTTCTCGCGAATTTCTTCCTTCTTTTCCTTTGAGAAGGTCAAGGGATGATCCAGAGTTCTTATATTTTCCTCCAGTTCCTCCATAGTGCCCATACCCGCCAGAATAACAGTAATACCCTTTTGGGCAGCATTAAAGCGCAGGGCTGCCTGACTCACGGTTTCATCATCAAATTGCCTTAAAAAGCTAAAATACTCCTGATGCTGTGGTATTAGGCCCCCTCCCAGGGGATTCATGGTGGCTACTCCCAGCTGATGCTCCAGGGCTGCTTCGACCCCCTCCTGTCGATAGGGATGATTGATGGCATTGTAGCCCAGCAATACACCTTCGAAGACCCCATCTTCAATAATTTTTCTGATGTCAGCGCCTTTACAATGGGTAGAAAAGACCAAATGATCTATTAGCCCCTCTTCCTTGGCCTTCAAAGCGCCTTCATAGGGACCGCCTGGTGCCATGACCCTTTCATATTGATTTAAATCCTTAATACACCACATATGAAAGAAATTAATTTTTTCAATTCCCATTCTATTTAGGGAATTTTCAATTCGCCACCTGACCTTATCGGCAGTTGGCTCACTATTGATGCTGCTTTTGGTTGAAACATAGTAGTCAGCTGGCATGTTTTTAAAGGCTTTACCAAATATGTATTCACTTTTATCGTCACAATAAAAGGGCGCTGTATCAAAATAGTTGATACCTAAAGCATTGGCCCTTCTAACTACCTCGGCAGAATAGTCTTCATCGGGGCCAAACCGCATACCGCCAAAGCCAATTACCGATACTTTTTTTCCTGTTTTTCCATATTCGCGATATTCCATTCTATGCCTCCCCTTTTTCTTTCAGTGATATTTTTATTATATATTAAATAAAAAATTTTTTCCAATTTTTTAGAATACATCCTAAGCTACCTAAAACAGGAGATCCTTTTTAGATTTTTCTTGTCAGATAAGGGAACACTAAATTGAAGCCCTAAAATCTAAATCAAGAAGGGAGAATGGCAATGTTTGAAAAAATTAAAAATTTTACCGACAGGTGGTTTGAAAATCAAAAAAATCCACAATTAAGACATGAATTCCCTCTATATAATATTAATGATAATTTTTTTAGTACTATAAAAGGAGAACCTGGCCAAGAAAATCAAAATCAAGTAAATATAATTCAGCGCCATCATGAAGATAACAACCAATAGCCTACCTTTAATTTCATGCTATAGAAAGCCTGTTATTCTGAAATAATATAATTGAAATTTAGAATAAACAAAAACGTTTTCAGGAGGTATTTAATTATGACTGATCAGCAAAACCAAAATGCAGGTGGTAAACAGCTGGATGCCAACAATCTTAAAATTTTAGAGGATCAATTAAGCTATGAAAGCTTAATGAATCGGAAATTTTCAACCTATGCAGAATATTGTACCGATACTGAATTAAAAAGCCTGTGTCAGCAGGCTGCTCAAAAGCATAAACAGCACTATAACGAGCTGTTTAATTATTTAAATTCACATCAATAGTCTTGCGTATGCAATTATTAATTTAGAGGAGGAGCTGCTAAATGAATCATCAGAGAAGCTTATCGGAAAAGGAATTAATGCACGACCTTTTGGCATCTGAAAAACAGGTTTGCTCTGCTTATAATGTCGGAATCACTGAATCTTCCTGTGATAACCTGAGAAATCACTTGACCAATTGCCTAACCGATACACAAAATATTCAATCGCAAATATTTAATGCAATGCGCCAAAGAGGCTGGTACCAAATTAAAAAAGCACAGCCCCAGGATGTGCAAAGTGCAAAGACAAAGTTCTCTCAAGAACAGCAACAGCTGCAATAGGATAAAAAATAAAATGACCGAGTATTCAATATAATTCCTGATACTCGGTCATTTCCTAAATCCTTCTTTATTCCACTGATTCTTGGAGGTTTTGGTACAGCTAAAGCTCATTAAATTCCTTCTTTCATTTAAATCCGAAACAAAATGCTGAAAAGCCTATACATTTTACTCAAATCACATTATTAAACGATACTTCTTACTTCTGTTCTTACTTCTTATAAATTTTGCTACGTGTAAATTATACGTTACCAGCTTCATAAGAGAAGGATTTAGAAGAAGAAGTTTCTCTTCTTATTTATATTATATCATGTTTACATAAATATTCAAGACCTATTCTTAATATTTATAAGTTTCTGCTTACTTCTATACAGCCCTTTTATTTTCAAGTGTAAATCTATACGAAAAGGCATGAAACCAAACTGTTGCGTATTAAACCTTTACATAAAATCTTGTATACATTCCCTATTATAATAAAAGGCTGCTAAATAAATTCCGATATAATAAAAAACTGTAATCATGCAACCTAAATAAAGTATAATATCAATTTATCATTTCACAGATTCTCCATAATTAGTATCAGATTTAACATAATAAAAAACCACATAACAATAGCTCTCAGTTCAAATTTATGTATATACCGAATAATATGCTCTTGCCTCTGATCCTTATTGCTTTCCTTTAAAACCTCGTTAAAGCTCCTATGTCTGGAGTAAAGGAAAAGCCCAAAGAGTATATAGGTGCCAATTCTGACCCATTTTATGTTCATCAATTTATCCCCCCGATAATCATGATATCTGAATTCCTTTAGCTTAATGAAAAAAGGAGTGGATTTTCATCCACTCCCTTTATTGTATTACATCATTGGCATTCCGCCGCCCATTCCACCTGGCATTGGTGGTTCATCTTCCTTAATATCAACCACTGCACTTTCTGTAGTTAATAGCATAGAAGAAATTGATGCGGCATTTTGAAGGGCTGATCTTGTCACCTTAGTTGGGTCAAGGATTCCAGCTTCAATCATATTAACATATTTTTCATTTAAGGCATCAAAACCAATACCTGCCTCTGAATTTACAACCTTCTCAACAATAACTGAGCCTTCTAGGCCTGCATTGGCTGCAATTTGTCTTACTGGCTCTTCCAGGGCTCTTCTAATGATCTTGATACCAGTTTTTTCATCACCTTCAGCATTGGCTAAAAGAGCTTCAACGGCAGGAATCACATTGATTAATGCTGTTCCTCCACCTGATACGATACCCTCTTCAACCGCAGCTCTGCAGGCATTCAGTGCATCTTCAATTCTTAGCTTTCTTTCCTTCAGCTCAGTTTCAGTGGCAGCTCCCACTTCAATTACTGCAACTCCGCCGGAAAGCTTAGCCAATCTTTCTTGCAGCTTTTCTTTATCAAATTCAGAAGTTGTTTCTTCAATTTGAACTTTAATTTGATTTACACGATCCTTGATGGCCTTTTCGTTTCCTGCGCCCTCAACAATAGTAGTGTTTTCCTTGTCAACCTTAACGGTTCTTGCTGTTCCAAGCATATCAAGGGTAGCAGTTTTTAATTCATATCCTAGCTCATCAGAAATTACAGTACCACCAGTTAAGACTGCAATATCCTCCAGCATGGCTTTTCTTCTGTCGCCAAAGCCTGGGGCCTTAACGGCAACACATTCAAAGGTTCCTCTTAATTTATTTAACACAAGGGTTGTAAGGGCTTCACCTTCAACATCCTCGGCAATAATTAATAGCTTTTTACCCTGTTGAACGATTTTTTCCAGGATGGGTAGTAATTCCTGTACGTTACTGATTTTTTTGTCAGTAATTAAGATATATGGATCATTTAAAACTGCTTCCATCTTTTCAGTATCGGTTACCATATAGGCAGATAAGTATCCTCTGTCAAATTGCATACCTTCTACAACAGATAGGTTTGTTCCCATGGATTTTGATTCTTCAATCGTAATAACACCGTCATTTCCTACCTTTTCCATGGCGTCGGCAATCAGCTTACCAATTTCTTCGTCGCCTGCAGAAATGGCACCTACCTGTGAAATGGCTTCTTTGCCCTCTACAGATTTAGAGATTTTCTTTAATTCGGCAACAGCCGCATCTACAGCCTTTTGAATTCCTTTTTTCAGGATCATTGGATTAGCACCCGCTGCAACATTTTTTAAGCCTTCTCTGATAATTGCTTGGGCTAAAAGGGTTGCTGTTGTTGTACCGTCACCTGCAACATCATTTGTTTTGGTGGCAACCTCTTTAACCAGCTGCGCACCCATGTTTTCATAGGCATCTTCCAATTCAATTTCTCTGGCAATGGTCACACCGTCGTTGGTAATTAATGGAGAACCGAATTTTTTATCAATAACAACATTTCGTCCCTTTGGTCCTAATGTTACCTTTACTGTATCAGCCAGCTTATTTACCCCTGCCTCTAAAGCACGACGGGAGTTTTCACCAAATTTAATTTCTTTAGCCATAATATAACCTCCTCTACATTATTTAACGTTTATTTAAGTAATCTTATTTCGGTCTTTAATCAAACCTATGTCTATTCAACAATAGCCAGGATATCACTTTGCTTTAAGATGGTATATTCTTGTCCATCATATTTTACTTCTGTACCGGCATATTTAGAAAAAATAACTCTATCGCCAGTCTTTACTTCCATTTTAACTTCCTTACCCTCTACAAAACCACCTGGGCCTACTGCTACTACTTCAGCCATTTGAGGTTGCTCTTTGGCACTTCCGGGTAAAACAATTCCGCTTTTTGTTTTTTCTTCTGCTTCAAGCCTTTTGATAACTACTCTGTCGCCTAAAGGTTTAATATTCATAAATTAACCCTCCTTAATTTATTTTTATTTTCTTTACTTTCAAATTATTAGCACTCATCACCAGCGAGTGCTAACTACATTTATAATGTTATAGAAAAGTAAATCACCAGGCAAACCCAATTAAAGATTAATATGTCCGTTTATTGCCAATTATAATCATTTATATTATTATTTTACACTATTTCATTGAATTTCTTATTATTTTAGCTTTTTTAATTGAATTTAACCCAATTACAAAATTTTTACCCTAAAAATTAAAAGGCCAGCACACCCAGCCTTTAAAACAAGTCTTCCTTAACAAGATTTATAGGGAGACTTTCTTGAAATATATTACAGAAATTAAAACCTTTTGGAAAATGAGAAGGTATATATTTCCTACGCATTATAAAAAGCTCCCAAATGCAAATAGAAGCTGCTGAATTACCAGGGTAATCTTACTGAATAATGACATCAGTAATGGATAAAGAATGGGCAAAAACACCGCCGGCAGCATATTTCCCACATTGATTTTTTTAATCTCCAATATGTTCAAGGAAATACCCATAATTAATAACCCGCCAATAGCAGTCATTTCGTTGATGACACCTTCTACTAAAAATGGTTTCATCAAGGACGCTGAAAGGGTAATGAGCCCTTGATAAATCAAGACTGCTATGGAGGAAAAAACAACTCCGATTCCCATGGTGGAAGAAAAAATAATGGCTGAAATGCCATCAATCAAGGATTTTGCAAAGAGGGTTTCATGATTTCCTGTTAAGCCGCTTTCCAGGGAACCAACGATGGCCATAGCCCCTACACAATAGATTAGGCTGGCCGTAACAAAACCCTTGGCAATGGTACCCTGTCCTCCATTATTAAATCTTTTCTCTAACCAGTTTCCCATGGCCTCCAGCTTATTCTCAATAGCCATGGCCTCTCCTAAAATACTGCCTACGGCAACACAGGTAATCATAATCAAGATGTTTTCACTTTTGAAGGTACCTGACAGGCCCACTACAAATACGCTTAGCCCCAGGCCCTGCATAATGGTCTTTTTATATCCCTCTGGAATACCCTTTTTTAAAATTATCCCTAAAAAACCCCCTATTGAAATAGCTAATACGTTGACAATCGTTCCCAGCACTTAACGCTCCCCCTTACCAATTCCTAAGCTTCTACCGTAATAAAATAAATACTGTTGTGCATAGCCTGCATATTGACCAAATTTTGTTTTCGCATATCGTTCAATATATGGGGCCGGTTTTTCTTCCTTAAAATAAAAATGCTCCATTAATCGCTTAATCCAAACATCCACTGGAAAGGCCTCCAGCTTAGACATGGAAAAAAAGGCAATACAATTAGCCACTTTGGGTCCAACACCAGTAAATTCCATTAACCAACGATGGCAGTTTTCCCAATCTGCCTCTTGAAGCCTGTCTATCTCTGTCTGCCGCTGAAGGAGCTGGGCAGCTGCAGCAATAATATAGCCCGCCCGGTACCCTGTATTGCATGCCATCAACTCTTCTTTACTGACCTCCTTAAGTACAGCAGCTTCAGGAAAGGAATAGTAATCCTTCCCTTCAAAGGTTCCTAAATACTGACCGTATCGTTGGCTGATAAGACCAATAATTTTTTTAATTCTAGGAATATTGTTATTGGCCGAAAGAATAAAGGAAATCAATGCTTCCCAGAAATCCTGCCGAAGAATTCTAATTCCACCCCCAAAGGCAACTGCCTGCTCCATGACAGCATCTTCCTTTGCCAGTGTTTGCTTAATACTTGAATAGTCTGTATTTAGGTCAAAATAGCCTGTCCATATTTCTTCAAAATCTTTTTGATTGGTATGATTAAAGTGAATTTCCTGCCCTATTTTATTGACATTCAGTATTTTGCCATAGGCAACCCCTGTATAGCTGCCGTCGGGTTCCCTTTCCCATCGAAAGCATTGACCGCAGTCAAATATATGGGACAGCTCAAAATCCTGTTGATTTTTTAAAATGATGCCATTTTCCTTTTCAATCACGTTTCGTTGCTCCATTGGTCCTCCTGACTACATTGATTATTCTTCAAGGGGCTGATAAATATAATACAGCTGATAAATTTGTCTGCCTGTTTCGGTATCGAAAAACACCAGCATTTGTTGTTCATTTTGTACGGTTGTATAACGATGGGCCACTCTGGGCCGATAATAGGTTTGAAAGGATCGAACAACACTAATACCGCCAAATTCCAGATTGCTGAATTCTGGAAGGTACCTTTCCCTTATTTCTTCCTCAGTAAAGACCACCTCATAATCGGGTACCAATGTATTTCTAAAATCATTGGCATATTTTAATATTTCTCCTCCAATTGACGACACATTCACCATATGGGCATCAGAAATAATTTGTATATTTTCAATTACCGGTGTAAAACGAAAAGCATAGATGGTTCCAAAATCTTGGTCCTCGGCTTTCATTTTAAACATCTCGGTAATCAATTCTCCTTCGTGATACTTTGACACATAATCCTTTGCAATTTTAATTGCCTCCTCCTGGGAAATTTCTTCTCGGGAAGGGCTCTTAAGCTTCTTTTCATAATTTCTCAGGCAGCCGTCAATTGCATCTATCCAGAGAGTATAAGCCAAATCTCTGCCATGATAGTAGTTTAATTGATAATAGTGTACTCCGTCCCTTAAGGATGGGTTGGTACCTTCGGCGGACAGCTGATACCGTTTTAGCTCAGGAAATGCCTCCTCTGCCGCCTTAACAGCCTCCTGACGGGTGATATACTGTGGATGCTGATTGGGTGTCAAGCTATGACGATACAGCCTTGCCAGTTCCTCGAAATTGGCAGCCACCTGAATCAAGCCCCCATCATATTCATCATCGTTTCTAAGCTTGGGAATTTGATCCTTAATATTGTTATATACATTTAACAAATGACTTAACCCTTCATAGGACCGTTCCAAAAATACCTGGTCATACTCACTTAACTGGTTATCATGTATTATATATTGATTATTTAAATGATGTATAATGGCGTTACGCAGGGCTTCAATTCCCGCCAGTCCCCGTTCCATAGGTTCATTAGGCCTTAGCTCCGATTGGTTTAAATCTAACCAGTGCTTAAAGGCCACCGATAAATCCTGTAACGTACGCTGCAGGTTTTGCAGGGAAACCTGGCCCTGATCAGCCTTTAGCTCTGTCATGTACCCCATACTCTGTCGTATTCCCTTTTCCACCTGTAATGAGATTAGTTGATTTGTCTCTTCTATTTTTAAATTTGCATCACGTAGCCTTACATAAAATATGCCATTTAAAAGCAAGCTGGCAATAATGACCACATAGGGGCCATATCTTTTGATGTATGACATGCAATAAAACCTCCTTATTCACCCGGTCTCTCTTTATCATACCATATTCTAGCCCTTAAAGATATGCTCCGTTAAGATCACATATTTGGGCTCTAAATGGGTTCTTTCGCAGTTAAGCCTTTTGTTAATCCCCGAGGAAAACTTCCATAGGGCAAGGTACAGGAGGAGAATCTGCCCAGGGATAATCTATTCATATCGGTAATGTAAGATAGGGTGTGCCTGAATACTCCGAAGGGTGTAGATTTTCCTGAATTTTTGTTCCAAGCAAGGCGCTTTTTTGAAGGCATACTAGGAGTACGTCAAGGAAAAGCAACGCTGCGTGGGACAAAAAAGCGGTGAAAGATGCCCTTGAGTGGGTTTTCAGACACGCCCTAGGGCTCATAGATCATTTTTTTAGTCATTCCCCCGTCTACTGTAAAGTTTTGCCCTGTTATAAAGGCTGCCTCATCTGATGTGAGATAAAGGCAGAGCTTTGCCACATCCCCCGGTCGGCCGACCCTCCCAACAGGATGCTGTTCATGATCTATTGGTCTAAGCTGCTCATAGTGTTGGTTTTCAATCCAGCCCGGACTAATGGCATTGACCCGTATCCCATACTTTCCTAGGGAAATTGCCAGGGCGTGGGTTAAGGAAAGTATTCCGCCCTTAGAAGCTGAATAGGCCTCTGTATGGGCTTCTGACATAAAGGCACGGGTTGACGCCATATTGATAATATTTCCGCCACCCTGCAGCTTCATTGCCCTGCTGCAGTGCTTGGAGCACAAATAGGTACCGGTTAAGTTGACTCCGATAATCCTATTCCATTTTTCCAGACTCATTTCAAGGGGATCTTCAGAATAGTATGATATGGCTGCATTATTGATCAATATATCAATTTTATTGTATAGCCTTAGGGTTTCAGCCACCATATATTTGACATCGCTTTCCTTAGCCACATCGGTATAGAGGAAGCTGGCTTTGATATGGGCCTCCTCCATTTCCCCCTGAAGTTTATTACCTAATTCCCGATTGATATCTGCGATGATAATACTCCCGCCCATTTTTCCGTAGGCCCATGCAATTTCCCGGCCAATTCCCTGGGCACCCCCAGTAACAACAATGGTTTTTCCTTGGTAGGCCATTTTCCTCCTCCTCTCAGACATTATGTCTAATTTCACCCTTACCCTTAATAGTAATATTTATAACGTTTCTTAAACATCTATTATTCGCTATTTTTCTACAAATCACCTTCTTTATAAATTATCTGACATGATAAAATGTTTGTCAGTTTTCCATGATTATGATTAATATTTTCTAAAAGTCTCGCTATATATTTAATAGAATAAGCAGGAAAAAGTATTCTATTGTAGAATAATAGACATGGTATAAAATGTGGGAAAATAAGGGGATTGACTATGGAGAATAATAATGGAAGCATCAATCAAATGGAAAATGTTTTGAATAGCATCCCGGGAATTATTTCGTCAAAAATTGTGTTCAATGAAAATAATGAAATAGAAGAGATGCATATTATGGCCACCACTGACCGGAACCCAAAGCAAATTTCCAGAGACATTCAATCGGTCATGCTGGCAAAATTTGATGTGAATTTTGATCATAAAAAAATCAGTATTGCACAGGTTACAGAGCCGACTTTGCAAAAACCCGATCGGCGTATTGAGATTGAAGAAATTTCATATTCTTTAAATGGAAATATGATACGGGTGGGAGTAAAGCTCAAACAGGATGGCACTATTTTTGAGGCCCATGAAGAGGGCTATAATACCGTCAGTAATAATAATCGAGTCATTGCCGGGGCCACCATCAAGGCATTACAACAAATGATTCAGGGAAATTGGGTTTTTTCCATCGAAGATATTGAGCGTTCCAATATTGCTAAACAAGACATTATCATTGCAGCCGTCAGTGTAATTAATTTTCATCAAGAGGAATTACTGGTGGGCACTGCTATTATTAAAAACGATTTGAGGGAGGCTGTTGTCAAAGCAACCTTAGATGCAATTAATCGGAAGCTGATCAAATTAACAATATGATTAATTTTTGTAATTTAGATCGACTATTATAGGTTTCGTCTATAGCGTAGCGTAGCCACCTGTCTGCCTTAGCGTCGCAGCAGAGTTTAACGTAGGGGGCTGGAATAATGGCGATACTAACAACCATTTTAAACATATTGGCAAGTGCTGCTGCTCATTTAACCTGGAGATAATTAAAACTAGTCGATCTAAATTGCTTTTATTCTGGAGGAATATTTAATGAATACATTGCCCAGATCAGTCAAACTTTACGTCCTAATCATTCTGTCGGCAGCCACCGGCTTGGGCGTTTATCTGGCCTTTCAATATGGAATTCCCAATCTACCAGCCTTTTTTCTTTTCGTATTTTTATCCTTTGCGGTTGAATCGATGGCAGTTCCATTGCCTAATGACAGTGCCGTTTCAGTGGGCTATGCCATAGGCCTGGCAGTGATGATTATTAATGGTCCCTTTGCCGCTGCCCTTTGCTGTTCTATCGGAGTCACTTTAAGAATATTAAGGGAGGCTGATGGAACCCACAGTCATATCGGCAATACATCCCCCTATAAAACACTTTTTAATGGCGCCCAATGCTTTTTATCCATCGGGATTCCCGCCCTTCTATATTATCAATTTAATACCCAGGTGGGAAATCACACCTTTTATCTTTATATAATGCCCCTTTTATTGGCGGTAACTGCTTACCTGTTGATTAACACTACCATTGTAACAACCTTGTTCACCCTTCTGACAAGGGAATCCTTCTGGCAAATGTTCCTTAATAATTTTAAGTGGACCTTGCCCAATTCCTTTATAATTGCTACCCTTGGCATTTTTATCAGTCTCCTGTATTTAAACTACGGCAGTATCATCATGCTTTTGTTTTTTGGTCCGCTGCTTTTAGCCAGACATTCCTTCAAGCTCTATTTAGACATGAAAAAGCTATATATGGAATCTGTCTATGCTCTGACCCGAGCGGTAGAAGCCAAGGACCCCTATACCAACGGACATTCCCAAAGAGTTTCTGATTATGCCCAGGCCCTGGGGGCCCATTTAGGGTTAACTGATAAGCAAGTTAGCAATCTTGGAACCGCTGCTCTTTTACATGATATTGGAAAAATAGGAATTGAAGACTCCATCCTTAATAAGCCCGCCAGACTTTCTGAGGAAGAAATGAGCAAAATACAAAGCCATCCTGCCATTGGAATTAAAATATTAAATGATGCAAATTTTTTAAACGAAATTAAATCGATCATTTACCAGCACCATGAACGATATGATGGGAAGGGATACCCGGAAGGGCTCAGTGGTGATGACGTTCAAATAGAAGCCTATATTTTGTCTGTGGCGGATGCCTTTGATGCCATGACCAGTGATCGATCCTATCGAAAGGGAATGACCCGGCGACAGGCCCTGGAGATTATTCAGAATGAAACAGGACACCAATTTCATCCCCAGGTGGCCAGGGGCTTTATAGAAATGCTCTCCTGCCATGATAAAACCCATCTTTTGCAGCTAACGGAGTCTTTAAATAGAGCAGGAGGCAGATAAGTATATTATCTGCCTCCTGCTCTTATTTTGTATTCATTATATTTAATCTAGGCAATTACTTTTCCGGGATTTAGAACGTTTTTGGGGTCAAAGGCTGCTTTGATCCCCCTCATAATGGCAATCTGCTGACTATTAAAGGATTCCTTTAAATATTCCTTCTTGGCGATACCAATACCATGTTCCCCTGAAACCTGGCCATTTAATTCCCTTGCACGTTTATACATGCAGTCAAAAACATCACTGAGCTTCTTTTCCCATTCTGCTTGATCCAATTGATCTCGCAAAACATAGATATGAAGATTCCCGTCACCGGCATGACCAAAGGATTTAATTCTGATATTATATTCTTTTTGCAGCTCGTTTGAATATTTTACGAACTCAGCAATTTTATTCCTTGGAACCACCACATCACATTCATCCATTTCAGTGGTAGATGCCTTAATCGCCTCAAGGAAGGCTCCCCGGGCAGACCAAATGGCCTCGTGTCTTTCCTGGGTTTCTGAAATATACACATCTAAGGCTCCAGACTCAAGACAAACCTCTGCGACGCTCTCGTAGGCCTTTTCAATATCCTCCTTTGAGCTCCCATCAAAGGACAGCAATAAGTAGGCATCTGAAGATTTATCGGGGAATGGCTTACCTAAAAATTCTTCGGCAGATAAAATGGTATCCCGTACCATGTATTCAACGGCTGTTGGTATTGATTTAGACCTGATAATTTTAGGTACCGTTTCAATAGCTTCCTCTAGTGTTTTAAAGGGCACCAAAAGACTGATTGTCTTTTTAGGCAATGGTAATAATCTTAATATTGCCTTGGTAACAATTCCAAGGGTTCCCTCTGATCCAACAATTAGATCCTTAAGGCTATAGCCGGAGCTGTTTTTTACAATTTTCCCCCCAACCTCCATGATTTCGCCATTGGGAAGCACAACCTCCAAGCCCCTTACGTAATCCCTTGTTACACCATACTTAACGGCCCTCATGCCGCCGGCATTGGTATTGATATTCCCTGCAATGGTGGCACTCTTTTCGCCCGGGTCCGGTGGATAAAAGAGATCGTGGGCCTCTACATACTTACTGATTTCCATTAACAATACGCCTGGTTCTACTGTTAGGGTAAGATTTTCTTCATCCAATTCCAGTATATTATTCATTTTACTCAGGTTCATCATAATTCCCCCATAAAGGGCTACTGAACCACCGACCAGGCCTGTTCCCTGCCCCCTTGGGGTTACAGGAATATTGTTTTCATAGGCATATTTCATTATTTGAGATACTTCCTGGGTTGACTTTACCTCTACCAGTACCTCTGGCATTTTTTTTACACTGGCCAATTCATCATGGGCAAAATCTTCATTAATCTGTTCGCCAACATATACCCTGTCTTGGCCTAATATCGAGATTAAAAACTGAATATCCTTCTCGTCTATTTTTTTATAATTCATCCTATTCACCTCTTACATTGATTTGATTTTTTCCAGTAGACTTGGAATCACTTCATAGATATTTCCAACGATACCATAATGAGCGACATCAAAGATTGCTGCCTTTGGATCTTCATCAATGGCAATGATCACCTCGGAATTGCTCATACCTGCTTTAAACTGAACAGAACCCGATACGCCACAGGTAATAATTAACTTTGGTCGCACTGTTCTACCACTCAAACCAATTTGCTTTCTTGGATCACCCCATCCAGCCTCAATGAGGGGTCTTGTACAAGCCACCTGGGCACCCAGGGCCTTGGCAAGCTCGTTAATCATTTCCAAATCCTTTTCCTTTTTTACACCTCGTCCTGCCACCACAATCACTTCAGCATCGGAAATATTTTCCTCAACCTCTTTTTCATTGATTTTTAAAACCCTGATGGCAGAATTTAGCTTATCCCCCGGTACCTGGCAGATCGTCACTTTCCCTGTGGCCTGGTGACTACGCTCCGGTGCATTAAAAATTTTATATCGTACCGTTGCAAATTGGGGTCTGTGGTTTGGCGTAATGATTTGAGCCATAATGTTCCCCCCAAAGGCCGGTCTGATTTGAACTAAGTCTGTATTTTCCTTGACATCTAAAATAGTACAGTCTGCCGTTAAGCCTGTTTTAAACCTGGCGGCTATTCTGGGTGCCAGGGAACGCCCCAGGGTGGTGGCTCCCACCAGAACCGTTGAGGGCTTGACCTTTTCGATGAAATTTTCAAAAGCAGCCGTATAGGGCTCGATTCTAAAATCCTTCAGCTCTTGATGATCATATACAAAAACCTCATCTACTCCGTAATGAAGCAATTCCTGGGCCTTGGCTTCTATATTACCTCCAATAAACAAGGCATATACCGGATGACTGATTTTTTCTGCCAGCTCTTTGGCCTTTCCGATTAACTCTAGTGTAACAGGATGAATATCACCATCTAAATGATCTACGTAGACTGCAATTCCCTTCCACTTAGATTTATCAATTTCAACAACCTCATCCTTCTGGAAGATAAAGGCCCCCTCCGGTCCTTTTTTGACACAGATCATACACTGCTTACAGCCTGCATTGATTTGAACCTCACCATCTTTAAACTCAATGGCACTAAAAGGACATAGGCCAATAGCCGCATCAATATCATTAATTTTACTTTGATTTACAATTATACCTGCCATAAACTCCCTCCTAAATGAATAGAAATCTTACTTGTTTGTTATATAAACTTAAGTTCAGCCAGCTTATCAAACAATTTATCAGCCAATTCTTCACCTGTACCATTCCAGACTTCCTTATCGGTATTAACCGCCGGCGGAAACACCCGCTCAACTCGAGTAGGTGAACCACTGCCCCCGTATTGCTTTTCATCTTTATCCAGCAAATCCTGAAGGGTTAAACTGGTAATGGCTTTATATTTTGTCTCTTTCTTTCGTTTGTAGGAGGGCAGCCTGGGCTGAAAGATTCCCTTTTCTACCGTAATCAGACAGGGAAACTGAACCTCAACAGTTTCTAAGGTGGTGGGCATATCCATCTCTACTACAATAGAACTTTCCTTTACCTCAATTATTTTTTTAACATTGGCAACATGGGGTATTCCCATATATTCTGCCATTTCGGGCCCAACCTGGGCCGTATCACCATCGGTTGTCTGCTTTCCACAAATAATTAACTGAGGCTTGCCTATCCTTTGAACTCCTTGAGCCAGCGTGTAGGAAGTGGCCAATACATCTGCTCCTGCAAACTTTCTGTCTGTTAACAGATATCCCTCATCAGCCCCCATCATGAAGGCCTCCCGAAGCACTGCTTCAGACTGAGGTGGTCCCATGGTGATCACATTGAGGGCAGCCCCCTTCTCTTCCTTGATTTTTAATGCTGTTTCGATGGCATATAGATCATAAGGATTCATTTTTGAATCAATACCATCCCGCATTAAATTTCCATTTTCATCTAATTTAACCTCTGTTGTTCCTGGAACCTGCTTAATACATACAACGATTTCCATATTCTCCCTCCTATAATAATGGTATTATGGTAATACCAATAATAACATAAAAAATAGATTGAAAACGATTTCTTAAATAAAATTATTAAAAAAAATTTTATTCCCCCTATACTTTATATAATTTTCAAATAACTCTCAATTGCTATTTACCTGATATTGTCCATTTTTTATAGCTCATCCCTTCCGATGGCGCATAATCCTGTATACTATGTAGCACCTTACATCCGTTGACTATTATCAAGAAGAAATCCTTTAAATACAGGATGGTAATATGGTCATACCAGTATATGATAAAGTTATCATAATTTTTGAAACATTTCAATATTTATTTATTTTTTAACGCACACTATGTCGATAAAGGAGATAAATTTATATTATTATAAAAATTAGTTGCTTTGTAGATTCCACCTTTTTCAAGGAATTACAAAGCCTTCTGTCGGTGGCTTAAATTTTTATGGCTTCTTGTTGCCGATATCGTTGATATATTTTATTGAAAATAGAGAAGAAATTACCTTAGATATCGTTATATATTTAACGTATCGTTTGTTTTCTACCTCTACTCTATTTACTACAAAGGTAAAGGCCGGGAATCCCAGCATATATACACTGTTTTACCGGCCGAAGGTTTCGTAACATTAACCTGACTTTAAATATGAGAGGTATTGATCATTACTCAATTTTATTTAGATATTCTTGGATAATTAAATTAATATGGGTTTCCATGGCCCCTGCTGCTGCCTTTGGATCTCGCCTGGCTAAGGCCTTATAAATATTTTCATGCTGTTCAACCAGGAGCTTTTTGTTTTTTTGATTCATTAGGATCATTCCTCTGGCATCCTCAATAAAATTATCCATCAGGGCTGAAATAACATTTAAAATGTTTAATAAAAGATAATTTTTAGACGCCCTGGCAATTCTATAGTGAAATTCTTTGTCTACCTTAACGCTATTTTTTTCATCCTGGGCTTCACTCAATAGCTTTAGCTGATTAATCAGCTCTCCCAGCTCTTTAATTTCCTCATCTGTAATTCTCTGGGCCGCCAACGTAGCAGTTTCCACCTCAATGACTCTTCGTAAATCTACTATTTCCTGGGGTCTGCTTTCCTGCAGCATAAATAAGGCTGAAAGGGGCTCGAAAAGACAGTGGTCAAAGCTCTCGGTAATAAAGTTTCCATCTCCCTGCCTAACTTCAATTAATCCGATAATTTGCAATGCCCTCAGGGCTTCTCTGACAGAGGTTCGGCTTACCCCCAACTGCTCTGCAAGCTGTCTCTCAGAGGGCAGCTTATCACCCTTCTTTAAATCTCCATTGGCAATCATGCCCTGTATTTGTTCGATTACCTGCTCGTATACCTTTGTGCTCTTAATTGGGCTAAACATTCCTTCACTCCTTCATCCATACAAATGCTGTCCTGATCCTATCATCACAATACCCAAAGGGACAGCCCCTAATCTATGTATTTTTAATTTTTTTATCGATACATTTATGATGTTATTATATCATATTTTTCATGGCTAGATGATCATTTTTGTCTATTTTATCCATCAAGGATTTTTATTTAAAACAGCATAAAATCAATAATTGGCAATTTCCCTCGGCTTTTCTGACAAATAGAAAAGCTCCTAATATCTAGGAGCTTTAAAACTACGAAATAATCTTATTAATTTAAATCCCTCTTAGTACCAGCCTCTTAGCTTCATTGCAACAGCAATTCTTTTAATTGACATCATATAAGCAGCTGTACGCATGTCAACCTTATGTTCTTCCTTAAGGGCCCAAATTTCTTCAAAGGCTTTCACCATCAGCCTTTCTTGTTTTTCTTGAACCTCTTCAAAGGACCAGGAATATCTCATCAGGTTTTGTACCCATTCAAAATAGGAAACGGTTACACCACCAGCATTGGCAAGAATATCT
Source organism: uncultured Clostridiaceae bacterium (assembly GCA_965652145.1). Lineage (GTDB taxonomy): Bacteria > Bacillota > Clostridia > Peptostreptococcales > Natronincolaceae > CBFGTV01. The sequence continues at coordinate 15,027 of CBFGTV010000007.1, read as the reverse complement.
GGTACAACAATAATTCCCTTTTCATATAATACCTTGTCTGCTTCTGGGGTTGTGGGGCCATTGGCTCCTTCGCAGACGATTTTTGCCTTTATATCATTCACATTATTTGAAGTAATTTGATTTTCTAAGGCGCAGGGCATTAAAATGTCACACTCAATTCCCATTACTGCGCTTCTGTCTAATTCCTTGGTGACTCCTGGGAAGCCTTTAACTGCTTTATGTTCTTTTACATAACTCATTAATGCTTTTACATCTAATCCATTTTCGTTAATAATGCAGGCAGTATGGTCACCCACTCCGACAACCTTGGCACCCATTTCTACTATATAGTGGGCTGCAAAGCTACCTACGTTTCCAAAGCCTTGAATCACGACTTTGGCACCCTGTAGTGGCAAACCAATCTTTTTAGCAGCATCTCTCGCCATGATCGCTACACCATAGCCTGTTGCCTCTGTTCTTGCCAATGAACCATAAAATTCTACTGGTTTTCCAGTAAATACGCCGGGCTCGAATCGGCCTGTTGCTCTCTCATATTCATCTACAAACCAAGCCATAATTTGTCCATTGGTATTTACATCTGGAGCTGGTATGTCTATTCTTTCTCCAATAATTGGAGCAATGGCCCTTGCGAAGCCTCTTGATAATCTTTCCAGCTCATCCTTTGACAGCTCTGAGGGATCAACTGTAATGCCGCCTTTTCCTCCTCCATATGGAATACCTACTACGCCGCATTTGAAGGTCATCCATGTTGAAAGGGCTTTTACTTCATCTCTGGTTACATCAGGATGGAACCGAACACCGCCCTTGTAGGGACCTACAGCATCGTTATGTTGTGATCTGTAGCCGATAAATGACTTAACTGAACCGTCATCCATCTTTACTGGAATTGAAACCTCTAACACTCTTCTTGGATTCTTTAAGATTTCGTAAACTGCAGGCTCCGTACCTAGCTTGTCACAAGCCGTCTTAACTTGCTGCTGGGCAATTTCAAATGGATTTAATGTTTTTTCAGACATTTAAATACCCTCCTAATGATATGTTTTGAAAAAAAGTTGTAATACATTTTTTAAAAGAGCAACGCTCTAATAAAAACGTTTTCATTGATAAAATTTTAACGATGACTTAATTTCAGAATTGTCTAAAAAAATCATCCTTAACAGCAGAAATAGGGCACCACAGGCCCCTTTTTCTCTTACAATTGCATTATAACATAACCCTTTTTTATTGTAAACATGTTAGGGTTGTATTAATAGATATTTAACAAATATGTTGACGGCTAAAATATTTAAAGAGGTCATCTCCGATACCTCGTCCTTAATTTTTTGCTGTACCGATTCACTGAGGGATTTAATGGGATAACCGTATTTAAACGATGCATCTATATTAATAACAACCCCCGTAGGATAGCTCATTAGTTCCACATATAAGACCCGGCTGACACCCTGAATTTTACCGGCAGCATACTGGGCCAGCTCTTTAATGACCCGATCAGATATGGTATACCGCCCCATATAGCTAAAGGTCGGTCTTACCACCGACTTTTCGTCAATCTCAAGATACCCTCCCTTCCCCAGGCTTCTTAAAACCTTTAGGGGATTTAAAAAATACCCTGAAAAGTGCTTTTTAATTTCAAAGGTAGGTACCGGAATAACATGCTTTCCCTCCTGAACCCTTTGCCTTCTTGCAGCTTTTATTTCTTCAGGGGTAACCAGCTGATGGATATAAAACCTTTCGTTAATGGGCGCTAAATCGAGATTTTTTACAATGGAATCCACCATTTTGTCGGAAGTACCTAAGATTAATATTCCATCAGGTTTTTCATTTTCAATCAATTCCTTAATTTCCCGTTGATGTCCACTGTCTAAAAATAAGGCCCGTTTCACTGCCGAAAGCTTGGTTTTTTCCCTTTTGGCCGAGTAGCCACCAAGCACCTTGTTTCCTTTAATTAACAGGCCATCATCAATAATATAGGGTATCTTTTTTTTCTTAGCCAGCGCAATGGACTGGTAACTTTTCCCTGTACCGCTGGGGCCGATTAGGGTCGTAATATTCATCTTATTCCCTCCTGAATAAATCTTCCTATTATTTTATCACACTGCTTTCGCCTTTATAAGTACTATTTATGCTTCAACAGACAATTCCTTTCACCGGTCTATGATAAATCAATGATTCCAAATTAGGAATTCCTTATAAATATACAATGAGAATCATTATATATTTATGTTTTTTTGACAAGAAAACAAAATTAATAGTGTTTTCCAATTGCAAATGTTGGTATAATACACTTGTATACAAATTTAAGAATTACCAAAACTATTTAAACGTACAAGGAGGAGTTTATCATGGCTTATAAGATTACTGATGCCTGTATTAGCTGTGGTGCTTGCGAACCTGAGTGTCCAGTAGATGTTATTTCAGCAGGAGATAGCATTTATGTAATTGATCAAGACGGATGTATCGAATGTGGAGCCTGTGCTAATGTTTGTCCAGTAGATGCTCCAGTTCCAGAAGAATAGGATTCAAGGAAAATTACATTCTAAGAAAGACAGCATCTCATTTAAATGAATCAAGGTGCTGTCTTTTCTATTATGGGTGGCCTTGTCTTTTTAACATATCCAGTTTAACGAGAAATTTTAAAATTGCCTTTTCTTCATTAAAGGAAAAATCGTTTAATATGGTATGAAGCAGCTCCTTTTCCTTCTTTAAAAGGGCTTCATGGGCGTGCCTCCCCTTTTCTGTCAAAACCAAAACCTGAACCCGCTTATCTTCGTCTGATTTTTTCTTCATAATATACTTTTGGGCCTGAAGCTTATTAATGATTGTACCAAAGGAATTACGGTCAATATCCAATTCCTCCATCATTTCATACATTTTAATTTCTTGGTGGCTCCCCATCAGCTTTAAAACATACCATTCAATAAGGGAAAAATGGCTAGTATGGCTTTTAATCCCATTTTTATCAAGGATCAAAATGCCATGTACCAACCTTTCTAAATATTGATGGATCTGTAGATAATAATTTCTCATTAGAATATCACCTGTCTAAAGGATATACAAATTAAAAATCCAGTTTACCTGGATTTTTATTGCTACCGACCTTGCAGATTTTCTTTTTCATTAAGTAAATATGACAAAATAAATAGACTTTCGCTCAAGTGAACATTTTCAACGATTACATCAGTAGGAACTTTAATATCAATGGGTGCAAAATTCCAAATTCCCTTAACATTGGAGGTAGCCAGCTTATCTGCCACCTCTTGGGCCACTTCCTTAGGAGTACAAATGATTCCTATTTCCACCTCATTGTTTTTAATAAATTCCTCCAGGTTATCTAGGTCATAGATATCAATATCTCGAATTTTCATACCGATCAGCTTTGGATTAACATCAAATAACCCCAGCAGCTTAAAACCATAACGAATGAAGCTTGGATAATTGGCAATGGCCTGACCTAAATTACCTGCGCCAATAATCACGGTCGTATAGGTTTTGTTAAGTCCCAGTATTTTCCCAATCTCTTTGTAAAGCTCCTCTACATTATACCCATATCCCTGCTGTCCAAAGCCTCCAAAGCAATTTAAATCCTGTCTGATTTGAGAAGCGGTGAAGCCAATTAGTCGGCTTAATTCCCTGGACGAGATACGATAAATCTCTTTGTCTAATAGATCCTTTAAATATCTATGGTATTTTGGTAATCTTCTTATGACAGCCATTGAAACATTTGAAAAATCTCTGTTCACAAAATCGCCTCCCATTTTTAATTTATTATATTAGAAGATTCTGTAATTTTATTCTAGCCAGTGATGGAACTAAATAAAGATTTTACCTATATTTTTTATTGTTCCTCAAAAATAAAAACTTTTTCATACAGCTTTTGTATTTTTAGATATTATTATAACAATCTTTTAAATAAATGTCAATCAGTGAAGTCATTTAAAGCATGTTAAACCCAGGCTTTTAGCCTCATTATTTGAAAAGAAAATTTTTGTACGATTTCCTGGAAATGGGCATATGTTGGGAAAACTACAAGGTTTTGCCATCGTTTTCATTGGTTATAAAATAAACAATGTTACATATTTAGCTTTCCTGTAATGCCGCAACGAAAATTAGGATGGTTAAACGAAACCACCCTGCAAATCTAACGAAGGACTATTCTCTTTGCCATCTGATTTGTCTAGCAGGTTCATTTACGGACAGGTAAAAATCTGAAATCATTAGAAGTTCAATTTACAATTGAGAATGCTTCTATTTTAAGCTATTTTGATTTAAAAAGCAACAAGAAATCTGAAAAATCTATAAATTAATTTTTAACAATCTATTATTTTGATTAAACCGCCTGCCAGCATCCATTGCTGACAAGGTTCTTTCTTACAGTATAATTTTTTGTTAGAATATTATAGAGCACAACGATTGGAGGAATAATGATGATTATTTTATCATGTAATCATTTAACAAAATACTTTGGTATCGATTTAATTTTAGAGGATATCACATTTAGTATACAAAATCAAGAAAAGGTCGGTTTAGTAGGTGTTAATGGGGCAGGTAAATCAACTCTTTTTAAAATATTATGCAAAGAGCTTTCCTACGATGAGGGGGATTTATTCATTGCCAAGTCTACTACCCTGGGCTATTTGGATCAATCTAATGAAATGACCGAAACAAATTGCGTATATGAGGAAGCTCTGCTTCCCTTTGCCCACCTGATGGAAATGGAAGCTAACTTACGAGGTCTGGAAAATCGTATTGCCGAATTAAGCCATCATGCTGCTGATCATCCTGACCTGACGGCCCTGATGGAAAGCTACGGAGCCATGACAGAGGCCTTTGAAAAAAACAACGGCTATGGCTTTCGCAGTGAAGTAAAGGGAGTATTAAAGGGGCTTGGCTTTAAGGAGGAAGAATTCAACCAGCCTGTCAGTACATTGAGTGGTGGGGAAAAGACGCGGCTATCTCTGGCTAAGCTGCTTTTAACAAAGCCTTCTATTTTAATGCTTGACGAACCTACCAATCATCTGGATATTGAAGCGGTAGAATGGCTTGAGGGATTTTTAAGGGACTATGAAGGAACAGTACTGATGATTTCCCATGACCGCTTTTTTCTTGATCAGGTAGTCACAAGGATACTGGAAATTGAAAATCGTCGAATGACAAGCTTTAATGGTAATTTTTCGAGCTATATTAACAAGAAAAGGATTCTACAGGAGCAGCAGCTAAGGAATTATCAGAGTCAGCAGCGTGAAATTGAACGCCAGGAGGATATCATCAGACGACTGCGTCAGCATGGCACTGAAAAGTTAATGAATCGAGCCAAAAGCCGGGAAAAAATGCTTGATAAAATCGAACGTTTGGATCAGCCTCAGCTCTATCAAAAGCGTGCTAAAATTCACTTTGAAGCTGAAATTAAAAGTGGAAATGATGTATTGAAGCTCGAGGGTGTCGGTAAAGCCTTTGGTGATACAGCACTATTTAAAAATGTAGGCTTTCCCATTTATCGTGGTGAAAAGGTAGCCCTGATTGGTCCCAATGGAATTGGAAAATCAACCCTTATGAAAATGATTTTAGGTGAAATCCCTGTAAATGAGGGAGAAATTCATATTGGCCACCAGGTCTTTCCCGCCTATTACGATCAGGAGCAAAAAGAACTTCATGGACATAAAACAGTAATTGATGAAATATGGGATGAACACCCCCTTAAAACTGAAACAGAAATTCGTACCCTTCTAGGGGCCTTTCTATTTCAAAATGATGATGTATTTAAATTGGTCTCTTCCTTAAGCGGAGGTGAACGGGCCAGATTATCTCTTTTAAAGCTGCTTTTATCAAAGGCAAATTTTCTGTTGCTGGATGAGCCGACGAACCACCTGGACATCCTCTCAAAGGAGGTTCTTGAGGAAGCCTTAATCAATTATGAAGGGACTTTGTTGGTTATCTCCCATGACCGGTATTTTCTAAATCGGGTTGCTACTAAAATTGTTTCTTTGGATGCCTTGGGTTCAGAATTATTTTTGGGAAATTATGATTACTACCTCTATAAGAGGCGGGAACAGCTTATGGAAATGGAAAACCCAGTTTACGAAGAAAAAACTAAAACCCAGATAAAAGAGGAGAAAAGAAGAGAGCGGGAGGAAAGGATAAAACAGCGGGAACAGAATAAACGAAGACAGGAGCTTGAGGAGGAAATTATGGCCTTAGAGGAGGAATTGTCTAATCTGGAGGCCCTTATGTGTTTAGAAGAAGTTTATTCCAACCCTGAAAAAAGCAAAGAGGTTCAGCAGAAAACAGCATCTAATCGGGAAAAGCTGGATATATTATACCAGGAATGGGAAATGGCTATTGACATCTCATCCTAAAAGGATTACACTGTTTTTGTTAACCAATCTATAAAATAAGGTTAACGAAAAGGAGTGATTTAATGAAGCTTTCTCCACGAAATATGCTACTCACAGCCATGTTTACAACCATCACGGCAGTATTGGCTCAAATTTCCATACCCCTGCCCTTTTCTCCAGTTCCCTTTGCAATGCAAATTTTAGGTGTTTTTTTGGCTGGCGGAATTTTGGGGTATAAATTGGGCGCCCTTTCCCAAATTATCTACTTATTATTAGGTGCCGTCGGAGCCCCCATATTTGCTCAAATGCTTGGTGGAATCGGGGTGATAGTAGGCCCCACCGGGGGCTATTTAATTGCTTACCCCTTTGCTGCCGCTCTAGTTGGCTATACGATGGAAAAATACCAGCATTTTAAGGGTGCATTTTGGGGAATGTTTCTGGGCCTGTGGCTGGTTTATACCGTAGGTTTAATTCAGTTAAAGATCGTAACCGGCCTTAGCTGGCAGGCGGCCTTTTTGTCAGGGGTTGCACCCTTCATAATTTTTGATCTGATTAAAGTGTTGATAGCAGCCATGTCATCAGTAACAATTATCAATGCATTAAAAAGGAATAATTTACTGCCTCATCAAAATCCTAAAACCCTTTAAAGCCTTACCATAGCCATCCTAAGGAAATATCCACAGGATGGCTTAATATTGATTGACAGAAAAAATGATGACTTTTTCTTTCTTTCTACAATATGCACCTTTATTTCTTAATTTTATGTAAACACAATTTGTTGAAGTCCCTTCGATTTTGTTAGCAAGGAGGAACTTGTTTGAATAATATCCACAGCTATCCACATTGTATCCACAGATTCCACAACTTTATCCACATAACTTTCTTGGGCATATAGGTTTGATTCAATATTAATCCACATTATTCACATTTTACTGCCCCTGTCCATGTGTACAGTATGTTAATTATATGTTAATAAAAATACTCCATCGGCTTGAATTCCGTGGAGTATTTATTTACATAACTAAAATTACATAAGTATGCTTTAGATGATATAATTGCTTATCTTTATCATATAGTATGTATTCGGTACAAAACCCCGCTATTCGTTGGCAGCGCCCTTCAATTTTTGGATCAATATACTTTTTTCTTTATTTTCTGCCAACAAAGCATCAATTACTCCATGCATATGATCGATTAATTCCAGCAAGTCCCTTCTACTCATGTCAGTATCTACCTTTTTCATCCATGACAACCTTTCCACCGTGCTTTTCCCCCCTTTTCATTCTTGCTTCAACACGATTATATCATAGGGGGAAAATGCATTTATACCAGCAATATAATCTAGTAAATACAACAATTACCACTGAACTTGAGTTGGGATTTAATTACCATGGGTAACTAGGGTGTGTCTGAATACTCCGAAGGGTGCAGATTTCACTGAATTTTTGTTGCAAGGCGCTTTTTTGAAGGCATACCAGGGGTACGTCAAGGAAAAGCAACGCTGCGTGGGATAAAAAAGCGGTGAAAGATGCCCTTGAGTGGGTTTTCAGACACACCCTAGTGGCGCTCACCAATTTTCAGGTTGGGAATGGCATTTAAGGTCAGATCTGATCGATGCCCTGAAATGTAATCATAATAGGCCACACAACCAATCATGGCAGCATTGTCGGTGCAAAGCTTCAGGTCAGGATAGTACAATTCCATCTGATTGGCTTCACAGGCCTGCTTCAACATGGTTCTTAAGGCACTGTTGGCAGCCACCCCACCGGCCAGTACGATCTTTTTTACACCTTTTTCCAAACCACAGGCTATTGTCTTTTCAGTTAATATTTCAATGACTGCCTGTTGAAAGCTGGCGGCCACATCGGCAATATTAATTTCTTGACCCTTCATTCTCTGGCTGTTTAAATAATTTAACACGGCTGATTTAAGTCCGCTAAAGCTAAAATCGTAGCTTCCATCTTCCAAATAGGCCTTGGGAAACTTAATGGCCTCTGGGTTTCCCTGGCGGGCCAGCCGATCTATTTCCGGCCCGCCAGGATAATTTAATCCAAGGGCCCTGGCCACCTTGTCAAAGGCCTCCCCGGAGGCATCGTCACGGGTTCTGCCCAGTATTTCGTAGCTGCCATAATCCTTCATATAGACTAAATGGGTATGTCCCCCCGATACGATTAAGGCCATAAAGGGAGGCTGTAACTCAGGATGTTGAATAAAATTCGCGTAAATGTGCCCTTCTATATGATTGACGCCATTTAAGGGCAGCTGACGGGCCAGGGCGATGGCTTTAGCCGCCGAGAGGCCTACCAACAGGGCACCCACCAAGCCCGGCCCATAAGTTACCCCTACATGGGTAATCTGACTAAAGGTTATTTGGGCCTCAGATAAAGCAGCTTCGATAACATCATTAATACTTTCTATATGCTTCCTTGAAGCTACCTCTGGAACAACCCCACCGAATTTTTTATGCTGTTCAATTTGAGTTGCAATAATATTTGATAGTACTTCTCTTCCGTTTTTAAGCACACTTACCGAGGTTTCATCACAACTGGTTTCTATCGCAAGGGTAATAATATCTTTTGACTTTTCCTCAACTGTCATTCCTCATTCGCTCCTTCTCTTTTTTGCTCTCTATATTATAGCATTTAATTAAGCCCGTTGGGTAATTCTTCATTTCTTTCAAGGAATTAAGCTGTTTTTTTAGTTCCCCAAGGGAAAATAATATAACTAAAGGAGTTGATAATATGAAGCATCGACGTGTTAAGCGGAGGGTTGACAAATCAAAAACCGTAAATAATGATATTAACATCATGTCAGATGGTATGCTGGAGGCCGTCACACCAACTGACCTGGCTATTTTGTCGGTGGCAATTCAATCTCCTGAGGCAGCAGCTAATCAAGGATCCGATAGAAAGAATCAAAACAATCATTAACCCTTAAGGCCCCTATTGACAGCCATTGGCCAGCATATTAGGGGCCTTACCTTGATCTTCTTGATAACTAATTACGATTCAAGCAATCGCTTCTCTCCTTGAAGATTCCTCAGGGGTGCAATATTTTGGGTGACCTCCAGGGTTCCCATAAAGTTTCCATCCTGATCCCTCACAGCGAAATATTGAATATAGATGAACATTCCCTTCATTTGAATCCAAAAGTCCACATGATCCTTTACGCCCTCTTGAAAATCCTTCACGATTTGCTCCACCACATGAACACTGGCCGGCGGATGGCAATTTTCTACCCTTCTTCCAATAATCGCCTTGGTTCTGGTGAAAATTCGATCCTTACCTTCTGAAAAGAATTTTACAATGTTATCCTTATCGACGTAGGTAATGTCAAAGGGTAAGTGATTAAATATTGCACTGACCTCTTCCAGCTTTAATATACCTGTATTAAACCTTAAATATCCGCTTGGCGCTTTACTTTCTGCTATTTCCTCCTTGGCCTTCTCAGCCTTGGGATTAGGCTTCCAATTTCCTTCGGGCTCGATCAGACAATACCCAATTTCTATACTTTCCTCCAAAATACTTCCCCATTCCATCTCAGTTAAAAGCTCCAGCGCTGTAGGGAACAGAATGTTTTCTTCTTTATAAATCATTGACTGAAGGGCTGATGTTAAATCCTCCGCCTTTTCGACGAAATCGGAAATATCAATTTCCATGGTATGAAGGGCTTTTTTCGTAATTTCTATTAATTCCTTCAAGCTTCTTCTAATATCATCATCAATCCCCCACATAACTGAGGTTGGACCGGTAAACTTGTACTTTTCCAGATAGGGGAACAATAGGTTTTCCTTTCGGCTATAGTGCTTATCAACATCAGCCAATTGGCCCAGGGCATCTCTAATGGTCAATAGATTTTCCTTATCCAGAGCCTTTTCATCCTTTAATTGATCTAATGCTGGTAAAAGCTGAAGATCAATTACCTTCTCTATGGCACGATTCTCCTGCCTAAAGGTATATACGGGGTGGCCCGGTATGGTTTCGGCCTGGGGCCCTTCATCAAGGCTTTCTTTAAACACAGCCACGTGTACATCACATAAACGTTTTATTTCACTGGTCTCAAGTCCCTCTTGAATCAGAGCCTCTTCTATTTCTGCAATTTCCCTGGGGCCAACATGTTTAATCAATTGGCCGAAGCGTTCCTTTACATCTTCCACCCCAGCCCCATCATGAAGCTCTTGAATTAACCCCTTCAGGATCTTCTTCCGCTCTTGTCTGTTATTAATTAATTCACTCATACTTCCACATCCTCTCCATCTGATATAATTTCGTAGCCTTCTTCCTTCAAGCGATTAAGTACCGTCTTTAGTGGTATTCCCTTCATGGCAGCCCCTTTTTCCAAGGTCATAATTTTTCCGGCGGTTTTTCTAACCACTGGATTGGCTATATCTTTGAAGCCGAGAGAAACCATTATCTCAATTAAATCTGGATGTTCCTTTGTTAAATCGTAAATGCTCTTCCTTAAGTTTAGTATGCCCAAAAGATTGCCTCCTTTCCATTTGTTCTTAACTTTAGTTTATCTTTTTTTAGATTAATTACTGTGATTTAAATCATAATTGTTCAATTTAACTAACTTTTTTCAAAAAAATAAAGCAGAAGGCTCTCTGCTTTAAAAAGGATGAACATGACGATTAATGGTTTTGTGTTTATAGCTCTTTAGAGCTTGAGTAATAGGTTTTTATCATCATAGATTTCAAGCCAATTCCCAAGCCAATTATACCAAGGGTGATCAACCAGCCCAAATATGGAATAAACCTTAAGGAAGCAATCAGCAGGCTTCCGATGATAAAGGATAGGTAGGGGCGATCATCCTGTCTTAAAATCTTTTTTCCCAGCCACAATTCAACAGGAATTTTAGCCAGATATATCAAAATTCCGTAAAGGGCCATTGCCAGAATCGCAATGGGTATTCCAATGATTGAAATTAATAACAGAAAAGATATTACTGGTACCATTACCAATAGGACAAGACCTATTCCCAGGGCCAACAGCGGTTTTTCATTTAAGAAGGCAGCTGACCTCCCAGCAGGCCCTTGAAAAAGCCTTAAATACAGCAGTCCAACTAAAAGATAGCTGATTAGAAATAGGGTCCTCAAAAAAACCGACTTGTTTAACTGAAGCCGCTTTTCATCTGCTGGCCGATATTCAATTATTCCCTTTACGCTGCTGGGATCGATTTCCTGAGGACTTGAGCTGGTATAGATCAAATCCCCCTCGATTATGGCATTGGGCTCTAGATAAAGCTTATCGGCACGAAGCACGACATCGCCTTTAATCCTTCCGGTGATAATAACGGTGCCGGCTGCCCCCCTGATATCACCACCAACGGTACCTTTAATATTTAAATAGTTGACAAAGGCATATAGGCTGCCGTCGATGGCTCCTTCCTCTTCCAGGGTAAAGTGTGAAGCCAATACAGAAGCATTTTTATTGACTTCTCCCTGAACTCCTATACTTTGTACAATACTGCGTATATTCCCCTTTACTTCTCCGTCGATTAAAGCGTGATTAACAGCGCCAATAAAATCACCTTCTATGGTTCCGGATTGGGTGACCTCCTGGGCTGCAACAATGAAATCACCTTTAATGTTTCCCTCGTTAACTACCCGATTAGCACCTTTAATATAATCCCCTTCAACGACTTCCCCGCCAGCGATATTGACCGGACGGCCTGGTTGGCCTTGGACACTAAAGCTAAACAAACCTGTTAACATCAGCACAATGATAATAATGGGCCATACTAGATATTGTTTTTTGGACATAATTATCCTCCCCTTAAATTAAGTCCTTTTTGATCTCATCTCCAAAACGGCTGTCTAGCAGCTCTCCAATACCAATTAGTTTTAAAGCAAAGGTAATCAGATGACCCACAATTGTAGCCTCAAGCAGTAAAAACACCAGGGTTCCTGCCAACAGCTCCATTAAAAGGCTCCAGCTTTTATTAAAATGTGATGCCATTTTTCTTCCTATTGTCACCTTAATGGTAGTATTCCCTAAAAAGCCTAGAATCAAGACAACCGGTATCAACAACAGGGCAACGGGGGCACCAATCACAGTCATAATTAATATAGAAAACCCGATTAAGGCCCCAAAGTACACTAATAAGCCAACCAACAGTTTTTTTCCGACTTCCTGTTGCGCCCCTGCTGCCATTCGATCAAATCGCTCACCAAAAATCAATACGGTAATGACGGAAATTACCAGGGCAAAAAATTGCTTAGCCAAAATACTAAAGAAAATCAGTAGAAAAATCATTCTAAGGATAGAGACATGTTTGGGGATAATCCCCAATATACTGATCTCTTCTTGTCTAATTATGCCTCTGTTTTCAATTCCATGGCCCAAAATGGCCGTTGCATCTCCATAGACTATTCCAGTATGTGCTATGGTTATACCTCCAAAAATAGAAACCGTATCCCCGGCGACTATACCATCAATATAAGTTTTACCAAAGATTGAAGCCACATTCCCCGTCACTTCGCCATGAATATAAATGTCACCAAATATAGCTACGACATTACCATTTATCAAGGTGTCTTCACTCACATTGATGGTTCTAAAAAAGCTGGTTAGGTCACCTCTTTGATTAACTGCCGTCACAAGGGAAGCAGACATAATCATTATCATCAGCGTTAGGAGGAATAATTTTCGATATCTACTCATTTCGACCATCCTCCCTTGTTGTCAGTATTCTATATAGGGTTCCCTGAATAATAAACATCAAAAGCATCATCGTTGCGAAGCCTAAACCATAAATTAGTAGTAATGAAGTCTTACCCTGGGATAAATAGCCTATTAGGGTTTTAAGCAGATTTCTAGGATAAAGGACCAATAGGGCAAAGGCTCCCACAACCAGCTTCTGAACAAGCTCACTAAATAATAGAATCCGTTCCATAATGGTGAACAAGCCTAAGGAAAAGTGATCTACCCCCTGAATACCCAGTAAAAAGGTATAATAAATACCTATACTGAAGAAAAGCTCCTTATAACCAATCAGCTTCCATTTCGATTCAACATATTGATTTGGGTCAATGGATGTCATAACCCTTTCTTCAAATCCTTCATTGGGTTCAAGAAGCTCAAGATCATCAAGCATTTCATTTAGTTGACCAAGAAGATCAAACTCCTCCCGGCAGCTTTCACAGGTGGCCAAATGCTGTTGAAGATTTTTCCATTCCTCTTTGGAAATGGTCTGGTCCATATAACTCATCATTAAATTTGAACTTGTCTTGCAGTCCATTGGGCCCCCTCCTCTTTTATTCCTTTAAGCTGTTCCTTTAATAAATTTCTTCCTCTATGAAGACGGTTTTTCACCTTAGACATCGGAAGCTTGAGAATATCTGCTATGTCCTGATAACTCAGGCCATGATGATGGTATAAAATGACTAAAATCCGATAATCTGCCGGAAGCTTTTGAATTGCCTCCTCAATCAGCTTTTTGTTTTGATGATGAAAGAATACCACTTCAGCACTGGCCCCTTCCTGCTTTGACTGGAGCTCTTCCTCCAGTAAAAGGGTTTCTGGCCTTCTTTTCCTCAGGTGGTCGATGGTGGTGTTGGTGGCAATTTTTAAAATCCAGGATGAAAATTTGTATTTTGGATTATATTTTTTGAGATTTTGATAGGCTTTAATAAAGGTTTCCTGTGATAGATCCTCGGCCTCCTGTTTATTCTGGGTCATTCGGTAGCATAGGGAATAAATTGCTCCTTTGTATCGGCTAACAATTTCCGAGTAGCATTGGCTTTCACCCTTTAAAATCTGCTGTATTACATCCCAATCAGACATAGCCCCTCACCACCTCTTTTCCAAGCCATCAAATTTCCCTGTCTTTTCAGGACTAATTTAATTATAATACTTTTTCAACCATTTGGTCAGATACAATTTCTCCATCCCGAAAGGTAACAATCCGCTTGGTCTGCTGGGCGATTTCCGGTTCGTGGGTAACCAAAACGATAGTTGCCCCGTCTCGGTTCAGCTTTTTAAAGATCTCCATTACCTCGTCACCTGATTTAGAGTCAAGGTTCCCGGTGGGCTCATCGGCAAGTATAATTGCCGGCTGATTGACCAAGGCCCTGGCGATGGCAACCCTTTGTCTTTGACCCCCAGACAGTTCATTAGGCTTATGATCCATACGCCCCTCCAGGCCAACCCACTTTAAGGCCTCAATGGTTCTTCGATGCCTTTCCTGCCTAGATAATTTATTATAGATCATGGGCAGCTCGACATTTTTGTAAGCCGAGGTTCTGGGTAACAGGTTAAAGGATTGAAATACAAAGCCTATTTTTTCATTTCGTATTTCTGCCAATTCATTGTCAGAGATGTCTTTAATGGCCTTGCCATCTAAAATATAGACTCCCGAGGAGGCACGATCGAGACAGCCCAATACGTTCATGAAGGTAGACTTTCCAGAACCAGAAGGCCCCATGATTCCCACAAATTCACCTTTACCAATGGTCAAATTGACATTTTTTAATGCCTGAACAGATATACTTCCATTTTGATAGGTTTTATTAAGATTTTCTATTTGAATCATTTTATCGCTCCCTTTTCCTTTATTCGTAACGCAGGGCCTCTATTGGATCAAGCTTTGATGCCTTCTTAGCCGGATATACCCCAAAGAAAACCCCCACCAGCACAGAAAAGATAAAGGCAAGTAAGATGGCGTTGCTGGAGATAATAAAGGGTAGATTTAACAG